>JAYVHA010000022.1:0-2107 GCA_043771635.1 Candidatus Woesearchaeota archaeon | reverse complement strand
AAACAGCACAGGTCAGATTTCACGGCAAACAGTTGTGTACAAATGGAACTTCTCGAACGCCACACAAAATACAAGCACATACTTGACAAACCACACTGTTGCTGCAAATATCTCCGGCTACATCAATGCGAATAAATCAGTAAACTTGAGTTCGTACAACAATATGTTTGTAACACTAACATCATCTGTGGGAACAGTGTGCGTACAGCAGACAGGCAACTGCTTCACAACAATCCAGGGCGCAGTCGACAACGCGACAAACGGACAGACCGTAATTATTACTGATGGTGGTACGTACTATGAAAACATAACGCTTCCTCGCAATATTAATTTGACAAGCAATAGCACTATTGTACCCATCATAGTTGCGGGAAATAATACAGCAATAACCATATCTAATGATGTATGGGCATCTATTTCACGAATAAACCTTAGTGTAAACAGCACAATAACAAATGCTGCGGGAATTTACTTGTACAGAGGAGATCTTAATGTAAGTGAGGTATCATGTACTATTTTCGCACCAAATGACGGCGGTTGCATATACACTGTTTTTGCGGCGGTAACAGCGCGAAATATATCTGTAACAGGTTTCAACGGTCGAGCAAATGTAACATATGGAATTCTTGTCTTTGACATGCCAACCTCTTACTTTAGTAACCTCCTGATCAACGTAACAGGTCATGGCGTTTGGACAAATTGGCAAGCAGGAATTATAGAGAATTCAACTATTGACACAAACTACGGATCGAGTGCTGTAAGAATGGGGCCGAACAGTCGTATCGCAAATATACGTTCATATCAGGGAGGCGTTTCTGTTGCAGCTGACGGTTATATGGAGAATGTTACAAATACAGGCACATTCAATGCAATCGAACTTGGAGATCGCTCGCGCGCAGTAAATGTAAATGCCAACTCAGATAACATCTGCTACTCTGGCGGCTCAAACGCTACTATTGTTAATAGTACCTTCTCAGGGGTATGCATACCGCTTCGGTGGGATATTGGATCCCGAAACGGAACCTTGCACATCATTAACTCTACGATGACTCCGACCGACACATCGCTAGTGTTCGGTCAAACGAATACAAACTTCACTGTATTTTTCCAACGCTATCTCGATGTAAACGTCACTAGCCCTTCAGGATCCCCTCTAGCGAGCGCTAGTGTTACAATTAGAAATAGTAGTGGTGCCGTTGTGCAGTCAACAACGACACAATTGACCGGAATATCGCCACGTCAAAACATAACGTACGGCAGAGCGTACTGGAACGGTACATCGGGCTCAACGTCATACGAGACCAACCACACCATTAACGTTTCTCGTGGCGGTCCTTCGAACAGTACGAGTGTTAACATGAGTGTGTCGCGCGTTGTCGCTTTAACACTTCCACACCCAGTATGCGTTAACGAAACTGGCAACTGCTTCGCTACAATACAAGCAGCTGTTGATAATGCAACAAACGGACAGACCGTAATAATTACGGACGGCGGAACTTACGCGGAGAACGTCACCATAGCTGGAAAGAATCTAACAGTAACGAGTAATAGCTCCTATCCACCAACAGTTACCAGCGATCGAAATGCTACCTTCCGCGTTGGAGTGACGTCAAACGATGTGAACAGTTGGGCAGACGTAAATATTTCATATATCATCATTAATAACACAGGCAATACCACTGTAGGTCGTTCAATATTTGGAGGTAGCGGTACTTTGATTATGCGTCACGTCGCAGTCAACGCTATTGGCGGAGCAAATACTTTCTTCACGGCTGGACATACGCTTACGCAGCTAGACTATGTAAACTACACTTACTGGTCTGCAGACCAAGGATTATGGAGCGGCAACACAATAATCACAAATTCACGCCTAATTAATGCAGCGCCAGTTGGCGGGTCAGGCGGATACACAATATACAATCAGGGCGGACCATTAACAATGAATAGCTCGTATGTGGGCGGCGACTACCCCGTCTATCTGAGAATTGCCACGCTGCACAATGTTACTCTTAACGGCACAGGCGGCAACGTCCTACAAGGTCCATCAAATATATCGAACACTTCAATCAAGTCAGGCGGATCGGGCATCACTATCGGAAATAATATC
>JAYVHA010000021.1:0-53064 GCA_043771635.1 Candidatus Woesearchaeota archaeon | reverse complement strand
ATTAGTATCATTCTGACCGAGCTGCAGTATCAAACCAAACAAAGTAGTGTTACTCGACAACAAATTCTGCACAGTAGTATTAACAGTACTAATACGAGTGTTAGTACTTGCGTTGCTATTTTGCAAGTCAGTAATATTTACGTAATATACTCCTGTTCCCGCACTTTGAAGCGCAGTAACGTTTGCATACAAACCATCTATACTCAAGTTAAGAGTATTTATACGAGTGTTCAAACTAGCGTTCGCTGTACTAAGGTTTAGCAAACTACTGTTAATATAACCATCAACTAGTTGGTAGCTGCTGTTTATTGTAGTAATTCTTGTGTTTGTGCTTGTGTTGCTGTTTTGTAGATCAGTTATGTTAACATATAGCGCGTCTGTTAGTGCGCTTGTTGGTGCGCTCACCCAGGTGAATTGGTTTAGGTTGCTGTTTAGACCTAGTACTTGGCCGCTTGTTCCATTATTTGTTGTATTTAGCAAACTGCTGTTGATTGCAGAATTCACAATCATGCTTGCTGCTATTTTTTGTGCGGCAATGTTTGTACTGTTAGTCCATACTGCTGGTAATCCTGCTGTGCCGTTACTACTAGTAATGTTACTTGTAGGCCAGCTCGTTTGACAAATTCCACTTAAGCAAATTTGAGACGTGTATACTATGCCTGTAGAGTTAATATTTCCACGAACGTCCAAAGTCTGCGTCGGAGCCGCCGTTCCTATACCAAAGGAGCCCGCACTGTTAACTGCAAGTACTGAGCTTCCTGCGCTATCTCGAACAGTTAGTATGGCATACAGAATATCAACAGAAGTGTCGTTTGCGTTGTTTGAGAATGCACTATCAACAGTAAGATTAGTATTGTTGAATATGGTGGTGACTGTTCGTGTTTCACCTGATACTGTTATGCGATCTCCAACCACTAATTCCGTTGTGAATGAAGTGTTAAAGCCAGTTACATCAGTACTAACTATAGGATCTATTGCGCCAGTTAGAATAGCTGCCGCCTTGCCTGTGGTGCGAACGTTTCCTGCTACGTCTAATCTAGTAAGCGGAGACGAAGTTCCAACACCTACAATCGTCCCGTTTGAAGAAACGTATAACGCACCCGCACCTGCGTTCAATATTGATATCACATTCAAGTTAGAAGGAAAAGTATAATTGCCTGGATAGAATGTACCGTTCGTGCCTGGTCCAACTGAACTTGCGCTGTGACCAGGATCAGGTACGTTTGCCGAAACTTCAGTAGTCGCCAAAGCAAGCAGTCCATAACCACAGAGCAAAAACAACAAACCGAGCAAACCCAGGTCTTTGAGTTTTGCTAGTAAATCTTCAGCCGCTGCTACTTTTCGATCCGCGGAGCGTTCAAAGAATGAAACCGCGGGCTGAGTTATTTTGAGTAGCTGAGCTACCTGAATCTGCGTCTTTCCTTCTCGTCGCAGGGTTCTAACTTCAAGCTCTCGCGGTGTGAGCACAGAAATTAACAACCCCAATACAATATAAATGCAATTGTTTGTATTATTAGTAATATATTTATAATTAATAATACTATTACTTTAGTTCAATTCTGAAACTAACTCAACTGTTCTATTTATCAAAATATATCCTACCCCTGCGCTTCCTGTAGAACTTGTTTGAAGAAATTCAAGGTGCAAAGCGAACTCATCTTCCTCTTCCACCTTCTGTTCTTTACAATATAACGAAACTCAATTGTGTTCAAAACATCGCAATTAAGTTTTTCTCTATTCTATTCTATTCTATTCTATATAGAAAATGAATATGTTTATTATTATTATAGGATAAGTTCCAGAGGAAATCAAGGGGTGGGGCTAGCAGAAATTACAATATAGAAAATAATAAACTCGAATGAATGTTATTCATCCGAATTATAGAACTAAAGTTTGTACAAATCGCTGTACTTATGGTTCAAATAATCAACAAGGAACTTTGCTTGCAAAGGCTCGCCTGTCGCCCTACGAACAATGTCACTTGCAGAGTAGGTTCGCCCTTCTTTATGGATGCGCTCAGCGAGCCATTTGTTTACGCGCTCCAGGTCTCCTACCTCAAGAAGTTCATCAAACACCTTCACATTGCGTCGCATAGAAAACTCAATTTGCGCAGCAAACATACTTCCAAGTACGTAGGTTGGGAAGTAGCCAAAGCCCCCGTCACACCAGTGCACGTCTTGTAGACAACCTTGAGTGTCTGTTCGCGGCGTAACGCCAAGAAGCTCATGCATGCCCTCGTTCCAAGCTTTTGGCAAATCCACAACAGCAAGTTCACCGCGAACTAGCCGTTTCTCAATGTCATAGCGTAAGAAGACGTGGAATGGATAGGTTACTTCGTCTGCTTCAACGCGAATGAAGCTTGGTTTGACTTGATTTATGGTTTGGTACAATTCATCAGCAGTAATGCGCACATTGTATGCTTCGGCGATCCTTGGCGCCAAATACTTAGTAAATGCATTAGATTGAAACACATGGTTTTCCATGAAGCGCGACTGCGCCTCATGTATTACTAGAGAGCTAGAATTAGCCACGCAGCCAGGCAGCGTCCTATCTATGTTCTGCTCGTACAACGAGTGACCTGCTTCGTGCGCAGTCGATCCAAGCGGATCCCACCAGTCTTTGCCGTAGCGTGTTGTGATGCGCGCGTCACCCATCCAAAACGACATTGGGTGTGTTGAAACGTCAACGCGACTCTTTACTTCGTTGAGTCCCAGGGTGTGTGCAATTGCTTTGTTGAATGTTTGTTGCGTCTCAAGTGGCACGGTTTCAAGGAAAGTACGCTCAGACACCTTAACATTACTAGCCTTAATCTTTGCAAGTAGCGGTTCGAGCCCTGCACGTAATTCTGCAAACAACCTATCAACGAGCTCAATTGTGAGAGATGGGTCGTAAGACTGCAATAATACTTCATATGGATCTTGCGCTGGATTCACGAGCTCCGCCTTCTTCCGAACTATTGTTAGTACTTGTTCTAGGAACGGGGCAAACTTGCTAAATTCATTTCTTGCACGAGCGGCGCGCCAGGCAACAGTAGTGTGTGTTGCAAGCGTCATAAGTTCGCCTTCAAGGGCAGGTGGAATCTTGCGCGCACGGTCGTAAACATCACGCGCGTCGCGAATCAGGCCTTGTTGTGTGCGGCTTAGTTTACTTTGATCCTCTGTCTCAAGCGCTGCGAGGTGCACACCAATTTCATCAGCTGAGTGCAGCGTAGCGAGTTTTTCAGATAGGTAGCCTAGTAGTTCCGATCGGCGCTCCATTCCGCCCGGGGGCATAGTAACTTCGGAGTCCCAGTATGCTAGTGTTAGTATGTCTTCAAGGATTCGCCACTCTGCTGTGTGTTTGGTCAACTCGCCAAGGTGGTCTTGCATAATTCTGAGAACAGGACTTTGTTTATATTAATGAGTTCAAGCACATAATTCTATATAGTAAATAATATTATGTCATTCATCAACAATTAACAATTAGTTTGTAGTCACTTCAATGTAGATACAAATACCAAACGTTTATATGAGAAACCGCGTTCCACTTAGTATGTTAGTCGAAAAGGATTTCCTAAAGAAGCTCTCAAGCCAGCTCGGCCTCAATATCTACGAAGCAAAGCTTTGGACTGCGCTTCTAAGTCGCGGCATCAGTACTGCAGGAGAGCTCTCCGACATCGCAAACGTTCCACGTTCGCGCTCATACGACGTTCTGGAAAGCCTAGAGAAGAAGGGTTTCATTATCCAAAAGCTTGGCAAGCCAATCAAGTATGTTGCACTCCCGCCAGCAGAAGTGCTTGAGCGCGTCAAAAAGCAGATTAAAGTCGAGTCTGACAAGCAGATGGCAATCATGGAGCAACTTAAGGATAGCGAAGTAATTGCTGAACTTGAAGCGCTTCACACCAAAGGAGTAGAGTTAATCGAACCTAGCGACCTTGCTGGATCCATTCGTGGCAAGTCATCAATATATGATCAAATGGAGCTCCTTATCAAAACCGCTGAAGAATCAATAATTATTATGACAACAGAGCAAGGTCTTCTCAGCAAGACTGATTCTTTCCGTAAGCAACTACAAAAGGCGCACGAGCGCGGCGTAACAATTCGCATTATTGTACCAAAGACAGAGTTAACTGTTGAAAAAGCGCTTGAGCTTGCGGACATCGCGGACATTCGCTATTCCGAAGAAGTTAAGGCGAGATTCATCATTGCAGACAGTAAAGAAATTGTGTTTATGCTAATGGATGATGTAAACGTGCACCCTAGCTACGAAGTTGGTATTTGGCTCAATACTCCATTTTTCACGAGCGCGCTTGTTGCTTTGTTTACTACCACGTTTAATGCGTTAAAGCACGTAACTGTAAAGCACTAAGGTCAACCATGCACTCCGACATAGAGCATTACGCAGCTATTAGGTTAGCTAGGCATTCGCATTATGAAATGAGCGCCGTTAAGAATGGTTTAATTGAAGGTAGTAAATTTTTCTCCACGCTTAATACTGCGAGCGCAATAAACGACTTAGACGCGGCAGACAATAAATTAGTAATCGAAGGAGTGCTGAATTATGGCGCCGCTATAGAGGCATTCAATTATTTTGAAAAAATGCCTTTACTATTAACCAACACGCACAGTCGCGCACTTGAAGATGCTATGCTTAAAGAGGCAGAGCGGCGAATAGAAAGCTTAGACAGTATTATTCTGTCCGGTAGTCGCGCACTCACACTAGGGGAGAACAGAGGCTTATTGCTGAAAGAACCAATCAACCAATTGCAATTGCTGCGTACTCCTTACGAAGAAAACGCGCTTACAGGAAAGTTTGACGGCAAAGCTCCGCTGCAAATAGCAACAGCATTTATTAGTGATGTTCTACCTCTTATTTACCAATACCAATTCATATCACCAAAATAGTATTTCAATACGAGTACTATGAATCACATCCAAAATCCAGGAGATATTACTCTTAGCAACGCAGACAATAACATTTACTTGCAAGACATGAGTCTGCGAAGTAGAATATACTCGGCAGCCGACGCGTTTTCAGAAATATCATCTGAATTTACCAATAGAGATGAGCTTTGGAGTGCTTATATAATTTCAAAGGGCGCAAAGTCAGCCCGTAAACTTGCAAGCTATCCGCATGCTATTGTCGCCGCACCATTTGCTTATGGTTCGATATTGGACCATCTTAGTGCAAGTACGCAAATAACTTTAGGCCTAGTTAATACGGATTGCAGAAAGGTTAGAAACATAGTTCGGGCACTAAGTAAAGTCGAATCAAGCGACATACAATTAGATCCAAAAGTAAGACTTTGTTATGATAAGGTCATTCGAGAACTATTCGGGCAGGGCACAATAGAAGATGATGCGCTTCTTAACCGAGTAAATAATCTTCGAAGTTCTTGGCACCAGCCCACTGTAGATTCTGATTTTCTGTATTTAGGTACAAAGCTGAGTCTTCAATTTTTAACAAGTTCTACCAAGCTAAAATTGCTAAAATAACTGTATTAACCAGAAGATATTTAACCACTCTTGCGTGATTAGGTATTATGGGCGTCCTCGACAAGCTAGGCTTAGGAAAGTTCGCAGCTGCGGCGCGATCTAGAAGCGACATGGTATACTTTCCAGGTTGCACAACGCAAAAATATCTTCCGAATGTAGCTGAGAATTACAAAACCGTACTTACTGACTTAGGTGTACAAGTAAGAACTGTGGAGCCTTTCTGTTGTGGCCGCCCGCTTAAAGAGCAAGGTTACACTGAAGAGTTCGAAAAACACAAAGCAAAGGTCAAGGCGAGGTTAGCCAAGGACAGTATCAAAACTATAGTGACCAATTGCGCAACATGTATGATAACACTTCGTGACGAGTTCGGTTTAGAAGTTCTACACACAACAGACGTTATTGCGCAGCACAAAAAGAAATTACCTCACTTTAACAGCGGCGAAGTAACCTTTCAAGATAACTGTATTACGGCACGCTCACTGAACATGACGCAGCAGGCGAGAGACATTCTAGTACATACCGGCTACAACGTAAAAGAGTTTAGCGAATGTAAAAAGAACGTGCGCTGCTGCGGCGGTTCCTGCGGTTTACCAAACAATGCTGGAAGCGTATCGACAAAACTAGCTCAAAGGCGACTACGCGACGCGCCAAGTCAGACAATAGTAACTGATGATCCTGGTTGTTACTTGCAACTTAAGCGCTCAACTCAAAGCAAGGAAGTTTTGGAATTATCCGAGACATTAGTGGAGATTTAAGGCAACAATGAAAGACCACTTTGAGCGTTTCCTCGGGCAGGGCAATGCGAGCGACAACGCTGCAGATTTAATTGCCTACAGCTATGACGGCAGCGAATTAGCAGGTACTGCGCGTATTGTGCTCTTTCCGAGTCAAGACGAGCAATTAAGATTAATTCTGTCCTATGCAAATAGGTCCTCAATTGATGTTATTCCGCGCGGCTTCGGTACTGGGAACGTAGGTGGCGCAGTACCGGAATCAAGCATAGTAGTTTCAATGCTTGGCTTTGACAGAGTAGTAGCGTTAAACCTAAGGGAAGCTTGGGTGCATGTCGAAGCTGGTGTAACAATTGCGCAGCTAAATGAAGCACTTAGTGAGCACAACGTTCGCTACGCGCTAGAACCGTTCACTGCAAACACAACAACTATCGGCGCATTTCTTGCAGAAAATGGTACGAGCCGACACGGTCTCGGAAAGGGTCGCGCACGGGACACAGTTATTGAACTAGAGGTCATGGACGGCACCGGTAAAATGCTAACGACAAAAACCGAGCTTGATGAAGTAATCGGCTCTGAAGGTACTTTAGGAATTATTGTGCGTGCGAAAGTTAAAGTCGAACCGATTGTTGAGCGTACGGCGGATATTATTTTCTTTGACACATTAAGCCAGGCAATTCAGCGCTCATTCGAAATTGCGGAAGGTGAAAGAAAGCCTGTTGCGATGGAATATCTAGATCCAGTAGCAGCTACTTACGCAGGAATCAATACTAAGCATACACTAATCGTGGAATATGAAGATATACTTGCAGGCCTCAAGCACGAAGTGTACGCTGCAACAATAACTAAACGCGCTAATGTTCGTCGTCGACTAGGAGAGCAAGGTTATGTTATAATGGAAGATAGTTTAGTGCCGCCCGCGGCGCGTGAGCAAGCCATTCGTTGGTGCGCAGAGCATGATTTGCCGGTCGTTGCTCATATCGCGCAAGGAATAATTCATCCGTACTTTAAGCGCGAGCAATCGGAAATACGAAAGAAGTGGTATGAATATCTTGGTACAGTCGGCGCGTCGCCCGCAGGCCAGGGCGGCTATGGAAGACTTAAACGCCAATACCTGCCAGCAGACGCCAAAACTGCGTGGCGGAAGGCAAAGGAGCGCCTGGACTATAACAACGTGCTTGGCAGAGGTAAACGCTATGACTTTATCTAAAGCAACAATTGACAAGTGTACTCAGTGCGGAGCGTGCAATGCAGTGGACCCTATAATGGGCGTCACAAAAAAAGAGTCTGCTTCAACGCGGTTCAAAGCAGTACTTGCGAAGCGAGGTGAAGTAAATCCTGTTTTCTACCTTGCAACCGACACAGGCCGACAAGAGCAAGTTTGTCCAAGCGCAATCGACTTAGCGTCCGCGTTTCAAGATGCGCGGGCTCGCAATGTAAAAGCAGGCGTTACAACTCAAGCCAATGAGCGAATGCTTGCAAACTTCCGCAAGAACGGAACGCCATATGATTCACTAACGCCTGAAGAAGCGAGTGACAAGCCGTTTTGGTGACTGCTGTGACTGAAGTGACGGCGTCCCATATTCAGATTCTGGGCACGAGCCACGTAAGTAGCGCAAGCAGCCGCGCGGTCTCCGCAGCAATAGTGCACGCAGATGTAATCGCAATCGAACTCGATGCTGGCCGCGCGCAAGCAATTCTTACCGGCGAGCGCGCAACATTTGCAGACTTGCGTCAGGCGCTGGGGCTGCGAGCCGCAGTTATCGCGTTCAGCCTTCGCAGTTTACAAGAGCGAATTGCAAAAAGTCTTGGTGTGGTGCCCGGCTTAGAAATGAAAGCCGCTCTTCAAGTCGCGGAAAAGTCGGGCAAGCCAATCGCACTAATAGACCGTGATGTGCGTATGACTCTTAGGCGTTTATCAGCGTCAATCGGCTGGCGCGAGGGTCGCGCGTTTATTCGTGATTTATTTCGACGACGCAAGGTGTCAGTGCACCCATCCGACGAAATAGTATTGGTGCTATTGAATGAAATGAAAGAGCGCTATCCGCGCGTCTATAAAACCATGGTGTCGGAGCGCGACGCTTACATGGCGCATCAAGTGCGTGCTTTGCTTGGCGCTTATCCAGGCAAGACGATTTTAGTAGTAGTGGGAAAAGGACACGTGCCTGGTATGGCGCATATTTTTACTGAGGCTAACGTGCCGCACACCATCCTTGACGATGGTGGACATGGACTATTATAGCGCGCACTATATTTAAATAGCGTCGACGGAGTGTTATTCTATGGAATTCTCGCGCGAGGAGCGTACAGCAATAATTATGCTCGGAATTGTAGCAGGATTCGTTATTTCGCTAGATCAAGTAGTGACGCTTAAGGGAACGCTAATTTCTATTGATTACACAAAGGGACTTGGCTTCATGCTACTGGCCATGATTGGCATGGTTATTTCAGTTTATGTTCACGATGCGTCTCACAAATATGTTGCGCGCTCAATCGGGTATTTTACGCACATTCAATCTTATTCTTGGGGGCTTGTTGCAGGCAGCGCAGCATCATTATTTACTTTTGGTTGGATTCAGTTCTTTACACCAAACACGTGCGACCTTGAGGCCGATCCGCGCGCGCGCATTGCCAAGTTTCGCAAATATGAGGACTGGAAGCAAGAGGCGTACATTGCCGCTGCAGGAATTGTAGCAACAGCCGCGCTAGCAATATTTTTACACTCGATGTGGGTGTGGACTGACAGCTTACTCATTCGAAAGTTAATGCTCGGTAACATTTGGCTTATGGTGTTTAGTTTGCTGCCATTTGAACTATTCAATCTGTACAGTTTGCGTTTGTTAAATACTATTCCGCAGTTGCCGCAGTCGGACGGATTATACTTACTCCACTATAGCATTTATGCATGGGTCTTCTCAGCCACATTCGTAGTGTCGCTAAGTCTCCTACTTGCTTTTTTCGCAAACCCATTCTTGTCTGTAGCATTAATAATTGCTACACTTACAACACTGTCCTTATGGTGGAAATATTTTAACGAATGAGTTTAGGTGCTCATTGAAACTAGTGCGCCAGTAGCTGCTTTATAGACGAAGTAAACAAGGAATATCCAAGTTAGAACTCCGCGATGGCCGAGCGCGACAAAGCCACAGTATACGCCTGCCACACAGTCAATTATACTAAATAGGTCGCGCCAGAAAATAATTTTTAGTGCCAAATATATTCCTGCCATTGCCACAGGCACTGCAAAGAATCCAAGGTGTCCGAGTACCATCATTGCTGCTGCAAGAAGGTCGAGAACCGAGAGAATAATAAAAAGCATTAGGCCGCCGTCGGTTTGGTTTGTAGCCTCCGATATAAAACTACAAATTCCTCGCGTGACACGCGAATTCCAGCGTCACTAAATGCGCGCGCGAAAGAGTAACCTTGAACCACTTCAACAAGTGGCACTGCATGAATTAATTTTCGGAGCGTGTATCCGCAAAGAAAGCCGCCATTTATTCCGAGCACAATATTCTTAGTGCCTTGCCTAGCAGTACAAGTTTTAAGATTTATTCTGATATTAAGTTCAGTATTCGAGAGTTTTTCAGTGAATCCTCGGCCTCTAAGTTCGCTGCCGACAAGCAAGCTTATTGTAGGTAGGGCGCCATGAATTAATGACCCGCGCGGAGCGTCAGGCAATTCCAAGTATTTGCCAAGGTAGCGCTTTACTTGCTGACGCGGGCCTTTGCTAGTCCAAACATTGTCTACCAGATATGCGTAGCGCTCTTTGCCGACACGCTTAAGACGGATGAAGGTCATGCTCGCTACGCTCTCACCCACAGGTTTATAAATACACTTTGCCCGGTGACAAACATGGTTCTCGAGAGTTTGTCGAACCCCTGGCAGGCAGAGCGCCGTCCGCATATGTTGCTTCTATGGGGAGTCGTCTATGGCCTTGTCGGCGGGCTTCTCGCAGACTGGCTGTTTCCTGGCGCGATGGCGAGCATGGTGATGGTTGCGCTTGCCGCCATCGCTGCTATGCCTCTTCTTTTCAACACAATCAAGTACGAAGAAGAGAAGGACTTAGAAATTGCGAGTGAGCAAAAGCTCCTAAAAGAGCACGGTAAAGCCGTAGTAGTTCTAATGATGCTCTTTATGGGGATTACTATCGGTATGACTCTGCTATACGTAGTTCTTCCCGCGGAGCAAGCCGGAAAGCTATTCTCTGATCAAATCGAAACATACCAATCAATTAATCCGGCGCGCCAAATTACCGCTCAAGTAACTGGCCAGGTAACTGGTGGTAGCGCGTTCGAACTAATATTTTTTAATAATCTGAAAGTATTAGTATTCTGTATAGTGTTTAGTTTACTTTATGGTGCAGGCGCAATGTTCGTACTTTCTTGGAACGCGAGTGTTATTGCGCTTGCTATGGGCAATGTAATCCGTACAAACTTCGCAACGCTTGCAGGTAACGGCTCGGTCGGTCAGTACTTGCATGTTGTCGGTATTCAAGGCTTTGGCCGCTATTTTATTCACGGCTTTTTTGAAATTGCAGCGTATGTAATCGCGGCGCTCGCAGGCGGAATAATTTCCGTAGCGATAATCAAGAAGCACTTCGAGCGGCGCAAAGCCGAACACATTATTCTTGACACGAGCGACCTTCTTCTAGCGTCGTTCGTTGTCCTGCTATTCGCCGCAGTCATTGAAGCATTTATTACGCCGGTACTGTTCTAACTATAATAAGTAATTTATACTATTATTATACTTAGTACGTTATGACTAATGCAATTCTAAAAAATGTATATGTTTCTCCACAGGGTATACAATTTGATTCAGTGGAAGATGGCAGTACAAAAGTCTATTACCATGTTGACCCGTCGACGTTTCTTAGAATGATGAAGGGCGCTGTAATAGAATTAAACAACGATTCTGGAAAAGTACTTCACACCTTACAGCAAGTAAATTAGCTTAATTATCGGCCTGTATTGTGTTCCGTCTCAAGAATGCTTCCGCGGCGAAGAAAATTCGTTTGCGGCGGTCCGGATCAAGTTTCTTTAACATAGATGCCATCATCGACAATCGAGGGTTTGACGAGAAATATTTCAAATTCTTTTCAATGAAGCGCCAGTATAGACCGTCCATTATGTCGCACCAAAAGCCAACTGGATAGTCGCTCATTTTCATAATGTAGTTTGAACCGCAAATGTAGGGCTTAGTTGCGAAGATGCCGCCGTCGCTCATTTGTCCCATTCCGTATACGTTCGGTCCCATTACCCAATCCGCAGAGTCAACATAATGCTCCATAAACCATTTGTGGACTTCCTTCGGGTGAACTTCACTTAGCATCATTATGTTTGATATTATCATGAGTCGCTCGATGTGGTGATTATAGCCGAGCTTGATTGCTTTCTTTATTGCATCGTCAAGTGGTGGAACTCCTGTGTCTCCCGTGTACCAAGTTGCTGCAAGTTTTCGCTCATGCTTCCAGAAATTTGTTTCTCCTTGCATTGGGTACGCGTGATAAATTCCTCTGATAAACTCGCGCCAGCCAATAACTTGGCGAATAAAGCCTTCAACAGATTCAATAGGATACTCTTTTTGAGCGGCAATGCCGAGTGCTTCTTTCACCACTTCGTCCGGCGTTAATAGCCCGAGGTTTAGAACAGGCGTTAGAATGCTGTGATTGATAGTGTCGGAACGCCGGGATATCGAGTCCTCATACGGTCCGAATTCTTCAAATCTGTTTAGTAGAAAGTCTTGCAGCCACGCTTTAGCCTGCGGGCGATTGGTCGGTAGCCAGAAATTGTCTGCTGTACCAGGGTGGTCTGGAAAGCGCTCCGCCACAAGATCAATTACTTCATGTACGAGCGGCGCGTGCATAATTTGTGGAAGCGGTTCAATGTATACTTTGTCGCCGAGCTTCTTGCGATTGTCCTCGTCAAAGCTCCATTGTCCGCCGATAGGTTTGTTGTTTTCATCAACAAGAATGCCTAGACGTTTACGTTGCCGTTCATAGAAAGTTTTCATGAATGGTTTCTTAACAGTTTTGAGATACGCTTGAAACTCTTCGTGACTAGTGAGGAACATAGGGTTCTCAATAACAGTTTCTGTTATGGCGTGCGTAACACAGAATTCTTTGATGCGCTCCGCAAAGAAGCGGTCTTCAATCTGAAAGTGAATAAGTTCTGTTGCTTTGATTTCAGCAAGTGCTTGCGCCAGTTCGTCTATATACGGTATTGGCGCATTGTGGTCGTTAAGTTTATAATATATTGTGCGCATGCCGTAAGCAACTAGTTGTTCGTGGTACTGCCGCATAGCGCTTAGAAATAGAATTATTTTATGTTTGTGATATTTGTTGTGTGTGCAGAGTTCTTGATCCTCTGCCATGAAGAATAATGCGTCTTTGTACGCGGCCAAGCGCTCAGTTGCAAATAACTGATCGCCGAGGATTAGGAAAAGGCGCGTCATAAAATAAGTTTCTCAATGCAGTTCTGTATGAGTGCTATTTCAGGTTTTGATTTTATCATTTCTAAGTATTCGTTTTTATTCATTCCTAATATGTGATTTGCTATCCCGTATGGCTTCGGATAGACTCCAAACGTCGCTTCGCTATTTTCCGGCAGGACTATTGTGAATATTCCATGAGTTTGCTTTCTATTAAAAGCACTAACAAGTTGTTCGGAGTCTGTAATATGTTTTACTTTAGGACTAGTCAGGATCTCAGAGTGTTCCGAATCCACCACGGCCAGTACCGAGTAATAAATTGAATTCGGCAGATGTTGGATATTTGATTTCCAGTTACTTCCTCCGAGACTATGAAAAGAAAGTAGCGCTAGTTTTTGTGCAAATTGGTTTCTGTTTTTTATTTCAAGTGTTTTATAGCACATGGCTTGAAGATAATACGATTCAGTGCTGCCTTCACCTACAAAGTGTATTGGTTTTCCCGAATAAGTTTGAGTTAGATAGCTCGTGAACATTTCAGGATCTAGGTCGCTGTTAAAATCTAGCCGTACGTATTTGTCGTCCGAGTAGCTGAATATGTTGACAATATAATTCTTACCAGTATTATTTATTAAATCTGATATAAATTTTTTAATTAAATACTGGTTTAGCCAAGTCGGATCATGAGTTGCAATAATCACTTGCTTATGTTCCAAACAATAGATAATGTTCCTTAGTAGCACTAGTTTTCCTGAAGGATCTTGTGAAAGCTCAGGCTCGTCTATTAGCAACAGGTCCGCATCTCCTCCTATTGCCAAACTTAGTTGCGTCTGATGTTGCGTACCGCTTCCTTGTTCATCCATGGCGTGTTCGAAACCGTGCGTATTTATTATTGAGCCTGTTTTTACATGTCTAACCTTAGCATCAATTTCCTTAGTGGCACTTTGTGCTAGGGCTATTCCATCGGCAGTGCCTGAAAGATTTCCTCCTTGAGTTCGACTGGTGCTAATAAACTGTGCTACAAAATCAGTTTTCTCGCTGCTTAATATTAATTTTCGAGAAAGCAATAGACGATCGTGTTCGCGTTTATTAGATTTAATCAAATTCATAATTGATAGCATGGATCTCAAAATTCGCGTCTTATATCTATTGGGGGGTCCAATAAATATAGTTAAATCAGCAAGCTCAAAGGATTGTGTCTTAAGATATGACGATCCTGATTCCGGTTCAATTGCAGTTACGTACTTAGCCACACTACAAAACCTTAATTTTTCCCGGACGCAGTTCAAAAATGTCGCCTGCAAGAAGGAGTTGTGTAATGACTGCTTCTGCGTTAGTAATATTGCTCTTCGCGACAACATCTTCAATCGGTGCGCCGTCGCCACGGTCTAGCTGGATAATCAGTTTAATCAAACGCTCCGAAGTGGTTTCCCGTTCGATCGCTGCTACAATCGGTTGAATTACAGGAATTGGTCGTGGCGCAGCTGCAGTCGGGTCGCCGAGTTCTGCTTTGCGGTACGCAGCCCACGCAGGACTGATAACTGCGGCGCCTTCAGCAGCAATGTATGCTTCGCCTTGATAGACGCGAGGTCTACCGATTATCTGAACAAAGTCGCCTACGTTTTGATTAAGAGGTCGCTCAAACGAGCGAACAGCAATAACCGCGGATCCATCATCAATTCGAAGTGTTGCAGTGGGAAGCATCTGCGTGTCTACTACTACGCCAAGAATATTCACTCGGCCAGCCTCGCCTCGCGACGTAACAAGTACGTTCGGCTGCAAGCCTTCAGTAACTTGAAGTTCTCCATCTACGATTTCGCGAATCCATAATTTCTTGGCTACTTGCCGCTCAATTCTTGGTTTGATAGGCTCCATTGGTGTTTACTTCATCATGCTGTAAAAGCCGTGACGCGGGCGGAATATATCTCCTTTTTGGTTGAGTTTTTCAAGCGCTTCTTCGGCTTTTCGCGGGTCTACGCCACGGAGGCGTGCCTCCTCCATTATATCTTCTTCGGGAATTAGGCTCTCTCCGGTCTGTTCAGAAAGTTGCTTTATAATCTCCCGCATCTGGCTGATAGCGTTACGCTCGCTTGCAGGCATTATTCCCGAGGCGCGGTCGATGTCGATTTTACCTGTATTCGGGTCTATTCCTATTTGTGTTAAACAATAGTAAACAATGTCGATCGCTTTCTTCGCGTCTTCCGTGGTGATCATGTTCGACAGGCGCGACTTTGCGCTCGCTTCTGCAAGACGCACTAAACCTTCGAGTTGACGCGCGGAAATAGGGATTGATTGCATTTCTGATTCATTTCCAGATGATCGTAGTGTTACGTAGAACTTCTTTATTTCTACAAGTGCTCCTTCAGATAACGCAGGAACGCAATGTTGTCTCGCATACGCAATATACTTCTTTAGCATTTCAGTTGTATAAGGTACATCAACCACGCCTTGTGACTGATGCATTGTTAGAATGAAGTGCGCGAGTTCTTCGTCTCGCGCTTTGTTTGGCTTATCTTTTATCGGGAAAATTAAGTCAAAACGGTTGATGAGTGTTGACGGCAGGTCAATTTGTTTTGCGAGTTGTTCGTATGGGTCGAAGCGACCGTACTTAGGGTTTGCTGCAGCAAGCACTACTGTTTCGCAACGCAGCGTTGCTTGAATGTTAGCTTTTGAAATTGTAACAGTTTGCTGCTCGAGCGCTTCGTGGAACGCGGAACGATCATCAGGGCTCATTTTATCTAACTCGTCAATGCATGCAAAGCCTTTATTCGCAAGGACCAGTGCGCCGGCTTCCAGCGCGTAGCCGCGCAAGAACTCGTCCTTAACTACTGACGCGGTCAAACCTGCAGCGGACGCACCCTTACCGGAAACGAAACGCGCTTTGGGTGCAACTTTAGTGATGCGACGTAGAAGTTGAGACTTTCCGCTTCCCGGATCACCGATGAGCAGTACGTGCATGTCGCCACGTGTTGCTACTCCGTCAGGTCTGATTTTCTTTATCCCGCCTAGCATTTGCAAGACAAGTGCTTCTTTGACGCGTTCGTGTCCATAAATTGAGGGCGCAACGCTCTCCAAAAGTTTCTGATAGACCATTGGGTCGCGACTCATTTCTTTGATTTGCTCAGCCTCCGCAGGAGAAATAGAAATTTGTCCGAATTCTTCTTCTACTGGTTCAACCCATAAGCATTCCATCATGATGTCGAAGCGTGTCGATCGACCTTGTCCTTGCGGTAATAAAATCGGAATTTCGTTCAGGTAGCCGACAACTTCGATTTTCGAACCAGGATTTGTGCGTCTGTCTGAGAGTGGACTAACAAGATCTTTTTTGAGAATGATGTTAAGTCGCTTTGGTTGCTCTGAGCCATCAAGTTCGTCAGACGCTTCTTCCAATACAATTTTCTGTGCGTCCACTAGATTTTTTGAAACTTCGCGGAACTGTCCTTTTCTTCCACAGGAGCAGCGCGTTGGTTCGCGAAACTTGCTGTCTACTTGCAGCACCGGAATAATCGAGCCGCAGCTCGGACACTCGAACTTGCTTGACACGACCTGTGGACGCACGTCGCTCTTCTGACGCACGATGCCGCGCACTTGGATTAGCTTTCTCAGCTCTTTTGCTCGAAGCGTGCCTACAGCCACGCAGGAGCTTGCTGGGAGGTTCTTGAAGCGCACTTCAATGTCGATTGCTTTGTCGGTGCCTTGGTGCTTCGTTGCGACTTGTTCGGCTGCGATTACGGCGGTTCTTAGAACGTTTTCCGGATCCTCAAGGAGGTCGTGTGCAAGATCCGGGTTGTAGGCAGCGAGTTTAGAGAATTCAACCACGAAAAAATTCTTGTCTGTAGCGATGGCTTCTAGTAATTCAAGTTCGTAGACTGCGTCGAAGAATTCCTTGAACGTCTCGATTTGCCTGGCTGGTTCCATGAAGTATTCTGCATCGCCTCTTGTAGGTAGAATTCCTGGTGTGGCTTATGAAGATATCGAGTAGAAGTCCAGTGGAAACCATGGGGTGGTTCTTAAATGAATATTGCTCTAAACGCTGTTCCAGTTTATTATTACTCCAAGAAATATTGCTGCAAAGAGCGCTATGATGTAGGCCACATATAGAATTGGTCTTGATCCTTTCTGTATTGCTAGATTAAAGCACTCGCAGCTAATCGCAAGCATTAGAACGGGGATTCCCGTCGGGTCGCCATGAATGCTTAGCATGATTCCAGCAATGCCCGCAAAAGATGCTAGAAGTCTTGACGCACATGCAGGAGGAGTTTGCACTGCCAATTATAGAATCAGTGCTTTTTTAAGATTCTTATTAGAAAATTATGAAAATATAGAAAATTAAAAGTATTTACTGGAAGTGCTGAAGTCTGTCAAGGAGCATATCCATTGCTTTGTCGACTTCTTGTTCGCTCTTAGTGCCTGTACAAACAACCTTTCCGTTTGAGAACAGAAGGAATGTTGCTTTTGCTTCCATGAGCTTGTATACGAGACCTGGGAATTGTTCTGGTTCGTATTCTGTGTTCTCAAGCTTCATTGCAAGTACGTTCAAGTTTAGCTTCATGCCGATTGATCCGGAAGCTACAATGTTTTGGATCTTGACTTCTGGCTTAATCTTGATGTGGATGTTAATCTTCTCAAGCGCTTCGATGATGCGCTCGATTGCAAGGTAAACTTTGTCCATCGAGCGAGCGCCCGTGCAGACAACATTTCCAGAGCTGAAAATAAGTGCCGAGGTCTTTGGTTCCTTGATGCGGATAACCAGGCCAGGGAATTGCTCTGGGTTATACTCGGTGTTCGCGAGTGTTGCAGCCATCTTCTCTAGTGGGATGGTGTGCTGGAGATTCGTCGAGACGACGATGTTAACGACTTCGTACTCTTTTTTTCCTACTCTTGCAGGTACAGGTGCGGTTTCGTGCTTTGCCATATCATCCTTGGTCCCCCCGGACCGCTTAATAAAGGTAATAAATAGCTTATATATAAACGTGTTCTATTTTAAACTGTCCGAAGCAGTATTTTCTAATTATTTGAGCTATAGAGAAAATAAATTCATCACCGTCGTCAACTTTATATTGCCTCCAGATTATTTTCTATATAGTTAATTTAATAATTTTGGTCCGTAAAAAAAGTATCCTATATCGTACAAAAGGCTTATAGTCTATGCAGTAACTCTACTTGTATGAGCTTCCAACCACTTGATCTATCGCGCGAGTTTTCGGCGTTGCAGTACGACAGAGCTACAGGTGAAATGCGTACCGTGAGGCGGGACGTAGTCTGCGAAGCCGCGCCGCTAAACAATCTACTACACGCGCTCGCATTCAAGCGTGAAGCAAGAAACTTAACGAGCATGGTCTTCGAAGTAGATGCGACAAAGTCGGCTGAGAGTGCTGTGCGCGAAGTTATTGCTAATGAGTCTGGCAGATACTTATTTTTTCGCTCTGAAAAAAACTATGTAGCAGCAATTCCCGGTCCTTGGATTATTGAATTAGTGTCGCTCGCTCGGCAGCATGGCATTCAGCCAGACTCTGCGCTTCACGCGCTTATCTACCAATCAAACAGTATCAGGTCGCAGATCTAGCTATTTACTCCTATGTCACAAAGATACAACGCATGGGCAAGAGACAAAGGCGCAGCAATGCGGCGTCGCGTACCTGTTTTTTTCAGTACTATGGACTCGGCAATTTACCGAGATGAGCTTACGGGAGCTGTTACACGTGAAATCGCCATGCACGGTCTTTCGACGCGTTCATTCGAACAAATTGTACCTAATGATTTTGTACTTAGGCACGATGTGCGCTGCTCAGGCGGACCCTCAAGTCTGACAACGATTTCTGCGCCTACTGTGCATGAAGGTTACTATCAAGTAGGCTACGAGCGTTTCGGCACAAGTCTTGCTACAATAGCAATTACGCCAGAATTTACGGATGCTGTTCAAGGAATAATTTTAGGATTACAGTATTTCAATCCTAGGCCGCTCAATCAAATTTCGTACGAAGCTCCAATATCATTTGCTCGGCACCGCCACTCGACCAAATAGCTATTTTTACAAAATTCCTCTTGAAGCAAACTGTTGCTGAGTTTGCAAACGTGAAATTTGCTACTGCAAATTCCCCGTAATCCAACCGTAACCTTTCTTTTCAAGTTCAGTGATTAGTTCTGCGCCGCCGCTTTTTACTATTTTACCGCTGGCTAAAACGTATACTGTGTCTGGCTTCAAATAGTCGAGAATGCGTTGATAGTGTGTAATCACTATTGTGCACATTTCAGGGTTTTGCGCGTGTGCATGATTCACTCCTTCAGCAACAACTCTAATTGCATCTATGTCAAGGCCGGAATCTGTTTCATCTAAAATTGCGATTTTTGGTTGCAGCATTGCGAGTTGGAGTATCTCGACGCGCTTCTTCTCGCCGCCAGAAAAGCCCACATTAAGTTCGCGCTCGGCGAACGCTGGATCGACTCCTAGTGTTTGCATTTCTTTGGCAAGCGCTGCTCTGAATTTAGGGAGTGACAAGCGCTTGCCGTGAGCAATCATTGCTTGGCGTAGGAAGTTCGACAACGTTACACCATTAATTGACGCGGGATATTGAAAACTTAGAAACATTCCTAGGCGCGAACGCGCGTCAGGCGAGAGCGCAAGCACATCCTCGCCACTCCACATTACGCTTCCTGCGGTCACCA
The DNA here is from genome assembly GCA_043771635.1 of Candidatus Woesearchaeota archaeon. Lineage (GTDB taxonomy): Archaea > Nanobdellota > Nanobdellia > Woesearchaeales > SKIA01 > JAYVHA01. Next base: position 33,770 of record JAYVHA010000021.1, on the reverse strand, counting down.
CATACTTAGGGTGTCCCATAAGGGTGAATGCGAGCGTAGACTTACCAGAACCATTAGGCCCCATTATTGCGACGCGCTCTCCTGGTTTTACGTTCAGGGTTAATCCTGTCAAAATTTCTTTGCCGTCGACGGTTACGTGTAAATTGTTTATTGCTAGCATGTCTTCTGAATAGGGCACTAGATTATAAGGCTTCACGCCGTTAAGTTACTATATAGAAAATATAGCAAATTTATATTGTGGAGTTATTACCAAAGTTTAATGATTGTGCTCGAGTCACAAGTTGAAGATTCTCTTTTGCGCGCTCAAGTTAATCGCCTAACCAGAAACACTGTTTACAGTATTCTAGACGGATTAAAACACTACGACTTCGAAACTTACCTTCATTCTATGCGTGCGGGGTTGCACGGCGCATATATTGCACAACACTTTCGAAGTAGATCACAAACTCCGCTAGTTGCTTGTCTAACGCATGATGCGGGTAAACTCGGCGTACCATTAGATGTGCTTCAGCGAAAGGGAAAGTATACGTCTGAAGATAGAGCAGCTATGAATCAGCATCCCGAAATCACGTATAATTTATTGTCTGGCGCTATGGAGTTCACGGCTCAGGTTGGTTTATTTCATCATCAATTTCAATCTAATCCCTATCCAATTTTTTTACCTAAGCTCGCAATACAGTTCTCTAAGCCTTTTCAGGATAAGATTGTGAAGCTATCAAACCTAGTGTCTATTGTAGATGTATATGATCGAATAACGCACCCCACATATTCAGGTGTTCCAGCGATTCGTGACTCTTCTGAAATAAAGAAATTATTTTTGAATGAACGTCCAAAGCAAGCCTTGCTAGCAAGTTCACTTATTGACGCTGGCGTCCTTAGGCCGCGGTTCAGCATTTAGAATAATTGCTTTCTTGACTGCGGCGAGGCCGAGTAGCGCACACTTAACACGAGACACAGAGAGTGTGGTGCCGAATTCGCGCAGTATTGCGTCATTCGGCATTGTTAGGACTTCGCGGATATTTTTGCCTGCCAGCTCTTCAAACAGTATTGACGAGCCTGCTTGCGAAATTGCGCAGCCGCTGGCTTCGTGCAGTGCGCCAAGGATTATTCCATCCTCGTCTATTCGTAAGTGTACTGTAATTTTATCGCCACACAGCGGATTTGTATCATCGAGTTTGACAGTCGCGTTCGCTAGTGTGCCGCGCCCTCGCGGCGCCTTAAAGTGATCCATGACGTGTTCCCCGTACAAACTCATGAGAACAGCTCCTCCACACTTTTTAAACCTGCTTCAAGTCGCTCTAAGTCGCGCTCAGTATTATAGAATGCAATCGACAGCCGTACTGATGCGTCTACTTTTAGTACGGCGTGAAGTGGTTGGCAGCAGTGGTGGCCTGCGCGCACACAAACGCCGTAGGCGTCAAGCGCTTGCGCTATGTCGTGCGCGTGCGCGTCTTTCATGGTGAATGATATTATTGGCCCATCCTTAATCTCAGGTCCAATTATATTGCAGTACTTTGCGACAATTGCTTGAGCTTTGTGAGTTAGCGCCATTTCAGCTTCATGAGCATTTTTTCTGAGCGGTTCATAGAATTTTATGGCGGCTGCAAGGCCAACAGCTCCTGCGACGTTCGGTGTTCCTGCTTCAAAGCGAGCCGGCGCAACAGTCCAAGTACTTTTAATTTCTGAAACCGTTTGTATCATTGCGCCGCCGGTAATGAGTGGCTCGCCGTCTTTGAGTAGTTCGCGGCGTGATTGCAAAACTCCGACGCCTTGCGGTCCAAATATTTTGTGTGCACTAAATGCTACAAAATCTGCGTTTGGGTAGTGCTTAGTGTGCCTGATGCTTTGCGCTGCGTCAACGACTAAGCGAGCTGAACCTTTGGTAATTTTACTAGTGTCTAGCGCATAGCCGAGTACGTTCGACATTGCGCTGACTGCTATGATGCACGTCTTTGAGGAAACGTATTTGTTGATTTGCGCGACAGTGATGCTCTGCTCGTCAGTAAGTGGGACTACAACAAAAGTTGCGCCGGTGCGCAGCGCTAGTTGTTGAAATGGTACAAACAGTGCGTGGTGTTCTGCTATTGTAGTGAGAATTTCGTCTCCAGGCTTGACGTGTTTTGACAGTATGTGTGCTGCGAGGTTTAGAGAGTGAGTTGCTCCTGATGTAAAGATGACTTCGTCATCGTGTACGTCTAAGTATTTGGCCACTACGTTACGCGCGTCTTCATACGCTTGCGTTGACGTATCTGCAAGTTTGTACACGCCACGATGTACGTTTGCGTTTGCAGTTCGATAGTATTGATCCATCGCGTCCAGCACAACGGTCGGTTTTTGCGTGGTCGCCCCATTGTCGAGGTATGCTATGTCTTGCGCTGCGAGCAATGGGAAATTAGCCGAGGGGAATGCAACTAACGGGGACGCTGCGCTAACTGCTGGTTTAACTGGATTTTTGGAAAATAGCTTCATGCTCAGTCTTAAAGTGTGTAAAGCGCGGAACTATTAAGAAGTTGTTCTTTCTTGCTACAATTATGATCTGCATCGCGGCGGCAATAGTGTTCGGAATTCTGGCAATATTTTCAGCCAAATACCGCACTTTGGCAAAAGAAGCCTGGGACTGCGTATTCCGTAAGATGACGCTGCGCCCGTGTCAGTCAGGGCTTGACAGGCGTATGCGCATGGGCGCCATGCTTGCGGTGTCTAAGCGCTCGCCCGCGGCTGCGCGCTTAATCTACAAAATGTTCCCTGCTATATCAGTAATATTTGTGCTTGCAACAATTGTCAGCTTCGCATACTTGGCATGGGGAGGCTATAATTTTGCGCTGTACGGAAATTGCAATGGACCGGGAAGCACCGGCTTCTGTGTGTTCGATCCTAATGGCGTCGGAAGCAGCGACACCGGCCAGTGCACAGAAGGCGCCCAGTCGCCTGAGATGCTCGTACGCCCAAACGACGGCAATTTGACGGTGTTCAAGGTTATTAATCCTGAGGGCACGAAAACAGTAGTATTTTTCGGATGCTACGCATGCAAATATACGCGCGAAGCTGCGCCCGCGCTCATGAGCGCGATGTCTGTGCGCCCTCAGGTTCGTTTTGTACTAATTGACTTTCCGCTTGCGCAGCACGCGAACAGTACGCTCGCGGCAACAGCAGGCAACTGCGCGTACGATGTTTCGCCAGCCGCGTATCTTGAGTATGTGCCTGCAGTGTACAGCACAGACTTGACATACGGTATTCCCGCGCCGAGCGCAAACATAAACTCTACTGAATTCGCCGCATGCACTGCAAGCGAGCATCCGCGCGTCGCGTTAGGCCGTGCGCTCGGCATTCAAAGCGGAATATATGGTACGCCTACTTATTTCATTGGGGGCGAGGCGTACGTTGGACCACTTAACAAGCGCGCGCTTTTGAAACTTATTGATGATGCAGAGTCTTAAGGAGTTTATTCTTTGTCTTCAGTATATCCGAGGGCTTCGCGAACACGAGTAAGCCACGCGTCAGGCAACAGCGGCACAATAAACCCTTCAGTGACTAGTTGCTTCGCGCGCACTTCATCGATGCCGCGACTCATTAAGTAAAACAGTTTTTCAGCGTCGAGCCGTCCAATGCTTGCGCCGTGACTACATTTGACGCGATGATCGTGAATCTCTAAGTTCGGAATCGCGTCCGCGCCGGCAGTTTCTGAAAGTAGTATAGCTTCAGTTTTTTGATAGCTGTCGACGTCGTGCGCTTCCGGATTAATTCGAATCAAGCCGTGGAACAGTGCGCGCGCGCTGTCATCGAGAATTCCGCGAGTAAGAATGTCGCTTTGACTGTGTGGGCCAACGTGAACGCTTGATGCGTGCGCATCAACTTGTCCGTGTCCTGTACCGATAACAACTTGCCTTATCTCTAACTTTGCACGGTCTCCGATTGTTGCGTGCGCAACTAGCTGCGCGTTGGAGTCTCCGAGTATTGCTTGGGTTACTGTTAATTGCGCGTTTGCGATCGTAGTTTCTGTCGCCACAAACGCGTTACCTTGAATTGCTATAAGAATTGCGTACTCGACAGTCGCGTTCGCGCCCAGAATAAAAGTTGTTGTGCCTGCAAACGTTCCGGCGCCATTAATTGTTTCGTGAATTTTCACTGTTGTGTTTGGCGCGACCATTACGGTTGTATGCTGCGCAGCGTTGCCCGCGACATCGCGCTCGAGTGTACATATCCCCGTAGCGTCTTTAGGAACGCGGAGGGCTTCGTTCGGCGCATCAATGCTTGCTGCAATCAGGCCGTGCTCACTTAAAGCGCGCAAGGTATTCGTGACGAATCCTCTTCGTTCTGTTGTGACGGTTCCGTCCCAAACCGTTGGGACTTCTATTGAGCGCAGCGCAGTGGTCAGTCCATATTTTATTACTTGCTGCCTCATTAGTACTAGCCGAGGCTCCCTTCCATTTCAAGTTCAATCAGACGATTGAGTTCAACAGCGTACTCCATTGGTAGCATGCGCGTAACTGGTTCCATAAATCCCGTAACAATTAATTTTTTCGCGTCTTCTTCCGTGATGCCGCGGCTCATTAAGTAGAATACGTCGTCGTCAGAAATACGACCTACTGTCGCTTCGTGACCGATGTCGCTCTCGGCTTCTTTAACGTCAATAAATGGATACGTGTTTGACTGGCTCTCGTTGTCAACCATTAATGCGTCGCACTCAACGCCGCTTTTCGCGCCGCGCGCGCCCTTTCTTATTTTTACAAGGCCGCGGTAAGTTGTAATGCCTCCTTCAACGGCTATTGACTTGGACGTTATGTGGCTTGTAGTGTGCGGCGCCAGGTGATACACTTTTGCACCGGTGTCTTGGTGTTGCCCCTTGCCTGCGAACGCTATAGACACGTGCTCTGCGCGCGCTCCAGTTCCTCTAAGTACGCTTGTCGGGTATAGCATAGTCACTCCGCTTCCTAAGTTTCCGCCGATCCATTCCATGGTGGCGTTAGCTTCAACGAGTGCGCGCTTAGTGTTCAAGTTGTAAGTGTTACGACTCCAGTTCTCAACTGAGCTATATCTGCATCGAGCATTTTCCGCAACGTAAACTTCAACGCAGCCTGCATGTAAACTATTTTCTGCGTACTGCGGCGCACTACAACCTTCGATGTAATGCGCTTCAGCACCTTCTTCCACAATTATCATTGTGTGCTCGAACTGTCCTGCGCGGCGCGCGTTCATGCGGAAGTATGCTTGTAGCGGTTGAGTTATTTTTACTCCGGCTGGGACGTACAAGAATGTGCCGCCACTCCACACTGCGCCGTGCAGCGCGGCATACTTGTGATCGGTGTATGGTACGCATTTCATGAAATATTGTTTCACAATTTCTTCGTGCGTTTTCAGCGCTTCATCCATGTCAAGAAACACAACGCCGAGTTTCTCCCATTCTTCTTTGAGGTTGTGATATGCCATTTCACTTTCGTATTGTGCGCCGGCGCCAGCAAGCGACTTTTGCTCTGCTTCCGGAATGCCGAGCCGCTCAAACGTACGTTTAATGTCAGCAGGCACGTCTTCCCATTTTCTTGCATTTTTTTCGCCGTGGTTCTGAATGAAAAATACTATTTCGTTAACGTCAAGTGCGCTGATGTCAGGACCCCAAGTTGGTTCCTTAAGGGACTGAAAATGTGCGAGCGCTTTTAGCCTAAGTTGAAGCATCCAATCCGGTTCAGTTTTACTTTTTGAGATGCGAGTAACTATTTCTTCACTGAGGCCCGGAGCTGCCTTGTAGTCGTATACTTCAGGGTTTGATTCGTCAAACCGTTCTCGGTTGCTTAGGCTGCTAGCGTCAAAGCTCATACTTAACGCTGTTAATTATGCTCGCACTTATAAGGGTTTCGTATTATTTTCTATATAGTAACTATTTTTTGCCTAGTCTATAAACACATTTAACCTGTTGTGTGTCGCTTGGTAGCATGGAGCTCCCACAGGAAATTGAAGCATTCTATGTGATTCCCGCTGTGCGTCGAGAACTTGCGCGATTACTTGTCGCGTCTGGGTTGACTCAACGCGCAGTCGCACTGAAGCTCGATGTGACAGAGCCTGCGATTTCGCAGTACCTCTCAAACAAACGAGGAATTACTATGGAGTATCCTCCAATTGTAGCAGCGCAGCTAAAAGCTTCCACGAATAAAATATTATTAACTGACGATCCGCGCGCGATTCGCGCCGCAGTAGAAGCTGCATGCGCTGCGGTTCGCACCGAGCGCGTGATGTGTACTCTGCACAGAAAGCATGCGACAGTAAAAGATGATTGTACGAGTTGTTACGAATGACAAGACCTGAACCTACGCCTGCGCGTTTACCGCGTACCAAAGATCTAGTGGCGAAGCAAAGTCCTATTGCTGGCATTGGTTGTTTCGCTGTGCACGCTTTCAAGGAAGGCAATGTTGTCGGTTACTACACTGGCGAAATTATTACGGAAGCGGAATCGATCAAGTGGTATGGTGAGCGAGAGATGACTTACCTGTTCGATATTGGTGAAGGCAAGTATATTGACGGAGACACGCACGAGAATCCCGTTAAATACATCAATCATAGTTGTGAAGGCAATTGCGAGAGCGACAGCGAAGGCGAGCGCATTTGGATAACGGCGCTTCGCGATATTGCTGCTGGCGAGGAATTAACTTATGATTATAATTTAGTTGTTGAGAAAGACGATGAAGACCCATACACTTGCGTATGCAAAGCAAGGACTTGCCGCGGAACAATGAAGGCTAAGGAGGATGAAGATAATTGAGTAATAGTAGACTTGGCGCACAAACAGGTACAGCGCCTAAGGGGCGCCTTGCTGGGTTTATTGTTTTTTTGACAATTTGTCTTGCGCTCTATGCGTTTATTCACGTCTCTGTTCTATTAACGCTGCGAGCCTGGTTTCCATCACGCTCCATTACAATACTTGTAACTGTGTTATGGGTAGTTTCAATTTTAGCACTGTTTATCGCGCGACTTAAGCACACTGCAATTACAAACTTAATTTATCGCGTCGGCGTAACTTGGATGGGCATAGCGTTTCTGCTATTTCTAGTTTTGTTTCCTGCAACGATGGCTGCAATTGCACTCGGTGGCGAATTAACTCCGCTAATTATGTTTCCAGTTTTAGTTCTTATTTTGGTCTGCACCTGGCTTGCGCATGCAACACGAATTAAGTCACTTGAAGTTGCAGTCGGTAAATTGCCAAAAAAACTTGATGGTATGCGAATTATTCATTTAACTGACTTACACATTGGTGAAATTTATGGGCCCTGGTTTTTAGAGCGCGTAGCGCAACTAACGAATGAGCAAAAGCCAGACTTAATTTTAATTACTGGAGATGTTTTTGATGGAGGCGGCACTCCCTATCCTCACATGATTGATCCGCTGCGTAAGCTTCGCGCAAAGCACGGCATATATTACGTCCGAGGCAATCACGATGTGTACGAAGGAATTGCAGAAACGAACCGTATGCTCGGTGAAGTAGGCATTGCTGTTCTTGATGATGAAGTAAAAGTAGTTGCAGGATTATCTCTGTGTGGTTTTAGCTATCCTGCTGACTTGCAAGATGCGAAGCGCGATGTGCTAACAGCGCTCGCCCGAAAAGCCGGAACCACTTACCCGCGCATACTGCTAAGGCATGAGCCGCGCGACCCAATGCTTGCAGCAGACCTAGGTTTTGACATGATGCTCAGCGGTCACACGCACAACGGACAGATTTGGCCGCTATCATATTTAGTTAAGCTAGCGTATCCTTTCCGCATCGGTCGACATAGGATCAAGCAAATGACTCTTTACATCGGCCCTGGCATTGGTACGTGGGGGCCGCCATTCCGCCTCGGCAGTCGTAGTGAAATAACTTTGCTGACGCTGCGGCATTTGGATTAAGTGCTAAGTTAGAGTTGCGAAGCTAAAATTAGTTTGATTTTGTTTCCTTTATGGAGTGACACGTCTATATAAAGCGCCCATCGACTGTTGCCTTGTGAAACTCCATAGTCGGAGCGTCGTTGAGTTACACGACCTCTATCACCGCACAGAAGGCGAGCGCTACATAGTTGGCGACCCTGAGACTGGTGAATTCTTGATTATTTCAGCTGCGCAGCTGCGCGCGCTGCAATTGTTTCAGACTGGATTAACTGTTGGTCACGTTCGTGAGTTAGTAAAGGATGAACGTGATAAAGTTGATGTCGAGCATTTGTTGCACTTACTTGCGCACAAGCATTTGATACATCGCGTTGATGGCCGGACAGTTCATCCGCGTATGGATCCATCAGTAGTGCTACCAATCCCTGCTAGTTTATTCGGTAACGTCGCGATTAAATTTAGTCTTTTGCTAACAGTATTAGTAGGAATTGGTCTTATTGCGTGGCACGGTTCATTCCCAGGTCCAGGAGCATTTCTGTATCAAGAAAGCGTATTCTTTGCAATACTCGCGGGAATAGCAATTGCTTACGCTTATGCTTTTGTGCGACAACTTGCAAAGTATGGTGAAGCAACTGCGCTCGGTCTTCCAGCGTCATTTGGACTACGGCAACAGTATCATCTGCCGCTTCCGGTCACGCACGTGCCTCCTGCAACTGAACCGCAGCAGCGCCGAATTATCGGAACAGGTTTACTGACGCTTGCGGCATTGGTGCTGGGTGCAGGCGGCTTTGCTGCATTATTTCCAAGCGGCTTTGCAAATTTTGTATTTCTAATTGGTATTCTCGAACTCTTGGCTGAGTGTTTCTTATTTTTAGGCACTGATCTTTCACGCTATATCGGGTTCCACGCTAACACTCACAATCTTCACAACCAAACAATACTCGCGCTCCGAGAAGACGCTTCATTATTACTCAAAGGAAAAGCAAAACCATCGCACAATGCTGTTACCGAATACTCCTTTGCATACTTATCGTCTTACTTACTCGCATTCATAATTTTGGTTGGCTTTTACTTGCCTATAGCAGTGGACGTAATTGGCACTTCATTCTCCCGCATAACTTCCTATCATTCGCTTGCCGCAGACGGGGCACTTAGCGCAATACTTTTGATTGTTATTCTATTCTGGTACGGCTTCGCAACTATTAGGCACCACCCGCTCGCACACAATACTTTGTTTGTAAATCTAAGTTTACTCGCAATCGTCGGTGCAAGCTATATTGTTGCGACTCTAGTTGCAGCGTGGGCGCGCGCAAGTGAGCCAGTAATAGGAGTTGTTGTTCTGTTTGCGCTTGGCGTCTCTCTGGCTATGGTATTTCGCCGCGCGGTTGTGCTAGCGCACCCCTTCACGGAACTGCACGGTCTCTTTGAAAGTATAGTGTTGCCTATTATCGCTGCGTGTTTACCGCTCTCGATATTGTTTGTACTCTCTGGTGGAGCAATGCTGTATGTTTATGCGGCAATGCTCTCGCTTGGAATGCTAAGTGCGCTTGTAATTCACGACTTGCAAAGAACTATTGCGTGGCAGCGTAAGCATAGTACTCGTTAATTCTGCAATTATAGAAATAGAAGGAGTGTTCCAGAAATCATGCAAACTATGCCTGCTGCCTTTTGTGCTATATCTTTTTTAGCGAGACTTTCTCTCATTATGCCGAACCGAGTTAAGAGAACTGTTGAAATTAGTAGTAGTACTGAGTCCATGCTCATGATAGAGCGTATTGTTCCGAGGTCGCCCGTAGCGTAGGCGTAAGAGAGGAGAAACCCTATCAGGATTCCAAACGGTTCTTTAACTGCTGCGACTAGAACTGCTTTTGGATGTTTACCAAACTCGCTCCGAATAGACTTGCTTGTAAAAATTATTCCTACTGCAATAGTGATCGCCATCCCAAGACGCATGCTAACAAACCCTGGTATGGTACCTGCGCGAACGCTCAGCCATTTCATGCCTATTATAACAATTACTGACAGAAGTATTGCAGAAATGTACCACCAAAAGCCCTTCACTAATTTAGGCCGGGTTCGTGATTGAACAACAAGAAGCGGACTATTTTGCAGGCGCTTAAGTAGTAGTCTAACCTTCCTTGACGCGTGCTGCGTCATTCGAGAAGTGTGCGCTATTGGTTCGCGTATTGTTTTACGAACGTGGTGATTTGCTGTTCGGAATGCCTCTGTATACGTGTTCGGCTCGAAGATGAGTAATTGTCGCTCGAATCGAGTCGCGAGAAAAAAAGAACCTAACATGAACATGGCAAACGCGGTCGCCTTCCGTAATGTTATTGGTTCTCCAAAAAATAATATTCCGCCTAAAATAACAAGAACGGTGGACAAAACGCCGAGCGGCGCAAGGCGAGAAATTTCTTCTTGCTCAATTGCGCGAAAGGCGCAGTAGATTAGAATCGCGAACACTACTCCGATTCCAAGGCCTGCAAATAACGGCCAACCGGAAGGCAGTGCTGACGCCGTAAGTGGAAGAAGAAGCAAGGTGAGAAACCCGTAGATTCCAATAATAGCAAGAACTGTTCGTGGAGGCAAACGAGTAAGTATCCACTTATCTGTAAGACTTACAGCTGTGCCAAGTATAAGCGCAATAATTGTGGCGACAGCGAAGTCCATGCCGACGCGGCCCGGGCTTATGTATTAAACGTATCCTATTTATTCCTTAGAAAGTAATTCCGGATCGCTACCGCCGTGCCAGGATTGGCGCGGTCTTACTCTTATGGGAAATAGTTTTTCGTTGTTGTCGTCGAGCACAATTGCTGCGCCTTTTACGCGCGGCAGTTCGTTTAGAAACTTTTCAAGGTCGCCGCGCATATAACTTTGCGTAAGTGTGCCTAGCGCGTCAGTATCAAGTTTAGCGGTGATGCGGTGGCTAATAATAATGTTTGACTGAGTCATTACGTCGGTATGGATTTTACCTGGCTGCTGAGTTGCAAGCACCAAAGAAATGCCCGGCTGTCGGCCTTCACGAAGAATAGTGATGAGTGCTTCGCTTGACGCAGTCTTGCCTTCGCGTGGCAAGAATTCGTGTGCTTCGTCAATGAATAACCACACTAGTGGCTCGGGTTCATGCCGCTCCGGTTGCTCGTACAGAACGTCGCGCTGAAGTTGCTCGTGCTCTTCGTCTTTGCGACTGTGCATGCGCTCCATGAACAGTTTTTGCGCAACGATTCCGATTACTAGTGCGCGTACGTTCCAGCTACCTGCGCCGCCCGCATAACATGATACGTCAAGTACTGCAACTTGTCCAGGCTTAATTAATTCTTTAAGCGGAGTGCCTTCATCGCTGAAGATGCCCCAAGTTTTTGCATTCTCAAAGCGGTTAATAGCTGCTTGCATGGCAGGATCATTTGTTGCCTGCAGCGCAGCGATAATGTTGTCGATGCCGAAGCGTCCGCCGCGCTCATGCAGTGTTGTTACAACGCGCTCAATTAGTACACCGACAGGTTCGGTTAAACTTAGTTCGAACGCGGTTGCCCAGTCAGTAGTCTCTAGCTCACTTGCTAATAATGCGAACGCAAAGTCAGTTGGAATTCCGCGCTCACGATATTGTTTGAAAAACCCTACCGGAGTAAATATAACTACATTTATTCCGTCCCCGGTGAGGCCCCACTCGCGAAGCATGCCTGTGTCTTTTCGATTAGGATATTTCATTGTCCAAAATATTCCCATTGTGTCAAGAATGACGAGTGAGAGTTTTTTTCGCTCATCTGGCGGCAGGTTTGCCATGCCTTCTGCGATGGCGCCGAGTGTGTAGCTCTTGCCTGAACCTCTCTTGCCACAAATAAAAATAACTTGGCTGTGGTTAACATCGAGATAAACAAGGTTTGAGAGGCTCTCTACTTCTCCCATTCGAACGTAGTGTTTGCCAAGTAGCACGGAACCGCGTAGCCCCAGGCGTTGCCGGTCACCCTCGCTGCGTCCTACTACGATCTCATACGCCATAGCGACTTTCAGAGGCAGGTATTTAAATAACTGAGCGTCGATAAAGTTTATGGCGAATGAGTTTTACCGACAGATAATCCATATTGGAGTCGGGTTAACGGCTGTACTGGGCGCGGTCTTTCTCACGAGAGGGCAATTTTTGCTCTTGTGGGGCGCAGTAACTGTTGCATATATTTTATCCATAACGCTTCTAAAGCACCAGCTTCGGTTTGTGTTTGCAGTGCTTGAGCGCGAGCACGCGCCTTTCAGCGGCAAGGGTGGATTGTTCTTCTTTCTCGGAGTGTTGTTCACCGTAATTCTATTTTGGGATGATGCAGTTTTAGCACTGCTGCTGCTTGCAATCCCTGACGGTCTTGCAACTTTACTTGCGCCTCTAGTAAAAAGTCCGCCTTTGCCCTATAATCATCGTAAGAGTGTTTGGGGAACAACAGTATTTTTTGTGAGTGCGGCGCTGATTCTCAGTACTCATTTTCAACAAGCAGCAATTTTCTTTGTTGCATTCCTATTAGCAGCTATTGAAAGCTTTGATTACAGAGAAATTCCCTTCCTTGACGATAATCTAGTAATACCTGTAGTAGCAGGATTCTTACTGCAGTTTTTGTGATAGTTAATATTTTAATTTTATAACTTAAATTAATTGTTTAAGGTATTCGCCTATGGTATTGTGTTCGCGCATTTGCGTGTTTTCCACTGTACGGAATTCCGTTTCGAGCTCCGCTTCGTTGACTGTCCGGAATAGGATCAGATTCTAATTCACACTCGTTCAATTTCGGGCTTCGGCCCGGCAAAAATAGCTCATAGTTACTGCGCGGCACATGTTCCGGAAGTTGATTCTGATTAGGGGAAGGAGCGCTGCTTAGTTGCGTTGCAAGAATAATTGCAGTAAGTGACATAAAGTCAGTATACTATTGCGTATTATATTATTATTGTTAAAGTGGCGGATTAGGATCATACGCAATTTGACCATGACACGATGGGCACGAGTCAACATTTAGTTTGCCTTCGATTTCCTGCGCCATAAATTGGTGGCGACAAGCTTTGCAAATCATGTGCCACTCTTTGCTAGTAGCAGGTATTTGTGGAACGGATACAAAAATTTCTTGGCTTCGTGCAGCATATTCGTTTGCGCCAATACGTCCTTCGGAAAACTCGACTTGCAGGCTAGATATTGTTCGCAATGCAAACTTAACGACATCTGTTTGTGTTATTATGCCTATAACGTGCTGTCGTTCGAGCACAGGCATTTTTTTGATTCTGTTTGCCGTCATTGTGTTCGCAATTGCGATGACATCGGCGTCTGGTGCAGTCGAGAACAGCGGACTCGACATAATCTGTTCGATTGGCACAGAAGCTGCGTTTTCGTCGCGCGATAATATTCTAACGAGATCGGTTTCCGTTATGATTCCGACTGGATAGCCGCCAACTGTGACTATTAAGCAACCAACTCCGCGCTGCACCATCAGGATTGCGGCGTCACGTGCGGAACTACCGCGCTCAAGCGAAACTACGGCAGGAGTCATAATGTCGCGCGCGGTTAAGGACATGTATTGTTATTACGAATGCTCATTTATATTCGCTATGGCTTTTCAAAGAAAAGTTATGTGACCACTCATTAGAGAATGCGCTATAGTCTTGGCTCCGGAGAATATATAAGGTCTCGACGTGGTCGCAAGATATGACTTCTGATTCGGGAGCTGGGCGAGTACATCCTGGAGCGCACACGCCACCTCCGGCGCAAGTACCGCCTCAAATATCTAAGTTTCACCGTAAACAGTGGATCGTGTTGATTGTTTCAATCCTTATTCTAGTTGCGGCAGGAATTGCTTTTTTCTTCACACAATCTTTGCGGCCGCAAGGGACAATTCTAGCTACTGTTAATGGCGTCCCAATATACTATGAAGATATAGACGCAACGCTAGCGTTCCTGCCTGACTCGTACCGCACTCCTGAGCAAAGGCAGTCGCTTCTGAATCAGACTATTGATATGCGGTTACTAACTCAAGAAGCGCAGCGTCGAGGAATCGAAGTGCAGGAGTCAACAGTCGACGCACGTATAGAGTCTATTTTGGAAGACACGGGCAATTCACCGCCCGAACTAAGGCTAATTCTCGCAGGCAAGAATCTTACAGTTCAACAGTTCAGGTCGCTAATAAGCGACCAACTCTTAGTTGAGAGCTTAGGCCAGCAAGCAGTGCTTAGTCGCGTGAGCGTACTGGAAGAGGAAATATCCACGTCTTACACAGAGCGCCGCGCAGAGTTCGTGCCTCCCGAAAACGGCGCTCGAATAAGTCACATATTAGTGGAAAATGAGTCTACCGCGCGCGAAGTTATTGCAGCGCTAAACCGTGGCGAGAGTTTCCGCGCTCTTGCTGCTACTTACTCGCTAGACTCAGAGAGCAAGATTATTGGTGGTGCAATCGGAATAATACTTCCTTCGGACTCAATTGATGAAACGTTTAGAAACGCAGCGCTCGGTCTTCGCGAAAATCAGTATACGAAGCAACCCATAAAGACTGGCGCAGGCTACCACGTAATTCTTCGCAACCCTGATATTTCGTCAATAGAAGAAGTGCGCGATATTATTCAAACTTCACTGCTGCGGCGTAAGCAAGCGTCAGCGTTTGCAGCTTTCCTTGAAGGACTACGCCTCGGTGCAGAGGTTAAAATCTACACAGCTTCGGGCGTAGTCACTGTGCCGCGTCGCGCACCAGACTCGATGGAGGCGTTTGCAGCTTGCGTTGGTACTAAAGCTACTTTGTACACTATGCCTCGTAATGATGCTGTGGAGCGGCAACTTGCATTGTTTGGTTCCGCAACACCTTTATTGACAATTGTGGACTGTGAAACTGAAAGTACGCGCTGTATTGCAGACAATATACGTAAATTCCCTGCCTGGGCGATTGAGAATGATATTGAAGGCGAATCATCGCTTGTGCAGTTAAGTGAATTAACTTCTTGTGCGCTCCCATTGATGATTGCGTCAAATTAAGCTGAATGGACTCCGCGGTAAGTGTGACGCTGATAAGCAATTCGATTAGATTGTGAGCTATGGTGTTCCGCGGTATAATACCTTTTTCTCGAATGGTTTTTGCTTAAGGAAGTCTGAGAGTGCGCGCGAGAATTGACTGTCCCAATTCGATAGAATTAGTTCAACTTCGTCTACTGGAATGCCTGTTTTTGCAGCGATTTGGTCGGCGCTAAAGAATTTGTCGGGGCTGTCCTGAAGGAATGTAACTACTTTTTTGTTGTTTTCTCCGTTTACCCATAATCCTTGGAAGAACTTTTGGACTTTTGCCTTACTTTCTTGATTGCGAGTAACAAACAGAAATCGTGGTTGTAAAACTCTTATTTTGTTGCCTTCGTAAATTATGCTGGAGTAAATTAAGCCTGTTTCTTCCAGTTTTTTGATGTTTTCATGTAGTGTGCTGTTTGAATGCCCGATCATGCCTTTGAGTTCTTGCATTGTGAGCTCTTTAGATGAGAGTTCCTTCAAGATTTTTCTTGGAATGTCTTGCGCCCACGCTGCAATTACTTTGTTCTTGAGGTCGGCTGGAATGTCTGCCGGGAAGAAATCGTAAATAGTCTCGCTTTGCCCGTCGAAGTATGCACAATACTGTATCGGGTGTTCTGTCATAGTCGTTTAACTGAGTTGAATTTATAAAAACCTTTCTTTTTTTCGGCGATTCCGAAAACCTTATTGTTTGTTGAAGATATCGCAGATTGGGCGAATATATGTGCCGTTGAATTGGTATCATTCTACAGTTACTGGTTCGCGTGGAGCTGGTAACAATGCGGAATTGTTTGCGCGTTCAGCGTACTTGGGTATTGACTGCCAAAACATGAGTTCGTCCATACTGCAATACTGTTTGGCGGGTTTTCCTGCGGCATGCATGATTGCGTGCTGTAGGGTTGGTTTCAACGAACTCAGTCGGGAAATCAGTCGAGTCGATCCTTGTGATTTCATAGAGTGTGGGTTCGCTACGACCCATTCAGCGTACAACTCAGGATATTTCCGAAGTCGCTTTTCAGAAACGCTAATGGGTGGTCGATCTCGACCGCGAAAACAGAACGTAAACAAATCAGGGAGGGTAGTTTGTGCCTGAATTTCCTCTCCGTTTGCTCCGCTTCGTACTCTATGCGAGTACTGAGAAAATGCAATAATCTCTCTGACGTCAAGAACTGCAAGTGCATCTATCGCTGGCACTTCTTGCATTCCTCGCCATGCGTCTTCCAAATAACTGGGAAACTGCATCTGGTAGGCCATGGCCAAAACTTCAGGCGTAACATGCAAGTCGCTCATACGTGGTGGACCAGAAACCATATTTAATTATTCCTATTAAGTAGTACTTTAATTCAATACAGGTGTACCCGAACGTTCTTAAACGGGTTCAGGATTCAGTAATAATGCCTTCCCGTCCTCCTCGCGTTGTTGCCAAGCGCTCTATTAGCGCTGCGTCCGAAGATTCTGTAGTTACTACCGTGCGTGGCGCGTCTCAATACTTGGTTCAGGAGCTTAAGGAACTCGGAATAACGGGTAAAGTCGGTGGACCTGACTGGGTAACTGCCACATTAAATCAAAAGAATCGAGATGCAGTACTTCGTCATAGTTTGCTTGCGATTAGGGTAATGCATTTGCTCGGCCGAACACGCGACCGAGAAGCCTTACGTGAGATGGCAAAGCAAGTTAAGCCAGTCGGTTCTTTTGCTGTGCGCGCCGTCAGTATTGATCGTCAAGAGCTTCAAGAGGACGTTGGAGGCGACATAAAAGACGCAACTAATGCACCAGTCAACTTAACGAAGCCTGACACCACATATCTTGTCCTCGACTTTGATGGAGAATATTTGTTTGGCATCGACCGCGCCGGTGAGCTTGGCAAGCGTCACTACAAAATTATTACGGGCGCACAGAGCCTCTCAGGTCCTGTCGCCGCTGCGATTCTGTACAGCTCAGGTTGGACGCCTGAAGAGGACATCGTGGCATGGCCGTGCGCCACTGGAGAGCTTGCAATCGAAGCGGCACTACTTGCTACAGGAAAAAGTCCTCGTGCATACGAACTACGCATCCCTGACAAAAAAGAAGCGGAGTGTCGCATAGTCGCAGCTGACGCAAAGCTCGCAATGGTGTCTGCCGCGCAGAAAAATGCGAAAATAGCTGGCATCCACACATCTATCAAATTTAGTCGTCAAGACCTAGACTGGCTTGATACCAAGCACGATGAGCGCGAAGTACGCTACTTTGTGGGCTTACTACCTAATCTAAAGTTATTCCCCGGATTTACTAAGGAGTTATTCTACCAACTAGACTACATCCTAGGTCAAGGCGGCAAAGCATGCTTCGCATGCGTTAATGACGAAAGTGCCGAGCGCCTCGAAGCTGGAGTTGCAGCGGCGGAGCGCAGGTACGAAACTAAACGCGACTATTTGTGGAGCGGTCAGCAAGCCTTGACCATAGTTATTCTAACTGCGCGCGGCGCCCGAAAGAACCGTCCAAAGCCGGTCGCGCCAGTCGGTAATCCGCTCAAACAGGCGAAAGAATAAATGCTACTTAGTGTTTTGTAATACTATGGCATCATGCGACATGTGTGGAAAACTAGCGACTACAAAGGCACGTATAGAGGGCGCTGTAATGATTGTGTGTGCGTCCTGCGCAACATTCGGCCAAGAACTCGTGCCTCCAAAGCCAGCCGGCCGCGCAACGTCGTATGCTCCGCGTCCGCCCCAAGGCCTCGGCACAATTGATCAAGAATTGCCGTCTGACTTTCCTAAGCGTTTGCGGAAGGCGCGCCTTGCCAAAGGACTTAGCGAAGAAGATGCTGCTCGTCAGTTGGCAATGACCAAAACATCGCTATTGCATTATGAAGCGGGCAAAATGGTGCCTGACGACGCAACCGCACGAAAATTAGCTAAATTCTTCGGATTTTCGCTTGCAGAAGATTAGCGTTGAGTTTGTGGCGATAATTCGCTCTAAATCGTTGCGTTTTTCAGCAAATCATTTATAAATTGCCTAGAAGTACTCTTTATACGTAATTACCATGGAATTATTCATCTCCATTACCTTGTTTGTAGCCTACTTTATTTCGCTATACTTCGTAGTATTTTGGTTCTTGGTGTTTCTCGATGACGGTTTAGCTGAGGAGAAACAGGTTAAACCAACTGTTTTGCCGTTCGTGACTATTGTTATTCCGGCGTTTAATGAAATTATGCGCAAGGATACAGGTGAGGCGCGCAATATTATTGCAAAAACAATAGACATAACATTATCTATTGATTATCCACAAGAGTTGTTTGAAGTAATTATCGTAAATGACGGCTCGACTGACGGAACTAGGGACGCCATTCGCGAAGTTATCGCACTTCATCCAGGTCGAAATATTACTTTCATCGACTATAAAGTAAATCGTGGTAAATGGTATGCTATGAACCGCGCGCTAAAAGTCGCGAAAGGCGAATTCTTCGTGAGCATGGATGGAGACTCTTTACTGCCGCGTTCTATTCTTCGTAAACTAATACCTTATTTCGCCGATGACTCCGTCGGTTGCGTAATGCCGAACATGAAAGTAATTGCGCCAACAAATTTTATTGAACGCCTCCAACAATACGAGTATACTATTAACATGTTCTACAAAAAGCTAATGAGCAAACTTGATTGCGTACATGTAGCGCCAGGTCCGTTCAGTGTGTTCCGGACGTCCGTAATACGTGAAGTAGGCGGGTATCGTCATGGCCACAATACGGAAGACTTAGAAATCACTATGCGCTTGCAGAAAAGTCATTACAAAGTTGTGCAAGTGATGACTGTTGATGTTTACACTAAAGTGCCGTCAAACCTAAAAACTTGGTTCCGTCAAAGGAATCGCTGGCTTCGCGGCTCCACAGTCAACGCGATTACTACGCATCGTGCGCTTTTATTCTCTAAGGAACACGGAGACTTTGGTTTCATTCAAATGCCTGCAATTTTAGCTGGGGGCTTGATTGCTTTAATATTCATGACGACCGGAATATATTACTTTTTCAAACCGTACGTTATGTATTTTGCCAAAATGCGTCTTGTAGACTTTGATTTTACTACGATGCTTCGGGACATTACGCCTCATTGGTACTTACTCGATGTTCAAATGCTAAATGTAATTATTTTTGCGTTTACGTTCGTACTAGGGCTGTTTTTCCTAATTCGAAGCCACCAGCGTGATAAGCGACCTCTACTTCAACACGGAGTAATGCCGTTAATAGCGTTCATGTTTCTGTATTTCTTCTTGATCGGCATGGTATGGGTCAACGTTAGTTACGACATGGTTCGTAAGCGGAGTTACAAATGGTAGCTGCGTCCCCAATTCAAAGGAAAATTAGTACTTCAAAGTACGTAGTTGCAGCAATAATAACTTCAGTAATATTTCTTTTCGGTTTAACTCTGGGACTTGTTGTGGAAAAAAGTCAAGTATCTTTTATCGAGCGCCAAGTTAAATGGCAGCAGACAGAATTCTCATCTCTTCAAACGCAATACTTGTATTTAGAGCAACTCGCACGCGATAAAGACTGCACTGGAATTGGTCACACCTTTGAGCGCGCGGTAAAGAATCTTGACGAGTCGCGTGTGCGCTTAGAATCCTTTGAGCAACATGCTAAAGTTTCCAAGGAAGACTTCGACTTGTTGCGCCGCGATTATGCCATTGCGCAAATACGATTTTGGCTTCTGTCAGAGCGAAAAACTGAATTGTGCGGTGGTGACGCGGTCTCAGTGCTCTACTTTTACAGTACTAAAGAAGAATGTCCCGAATGTGAGAACCAAGCGTTCGTACTAACTTACCTGAAAAAGAAGTTCGATGGTCAAATACTAATTTTCTCGCTCGACGGCAAAGATAGCGAAGAGCCACTTGTCGATTTGCTAAAGGATACCTATGGAATCGATACTTATCCGTCCGTAGTAGTAGGAAACATTACCTTTCGCGGGTTCACAAGTAAAGAGAAGCTCCTGGGAGAAGTATGTTCAAGTTACGGTAACGTAACCGATTGCTTGAATTAGTAATCAGATTTTA
Source organism: Candidatus Woesearchaeota archaeon (assembly GCA_043771635.1). Lineage (GTDB taxonomy): Archaea > Nanobdellota > Nanobdellia > Woesearchaeales > SKIA01 > JAYVHA01. Next base: position 13,890 of record JAYVHA010000021.1, on the reverse strand, counting down.
ATTATTAACGTAGGGAACTTCGTATACTGCGTATCCTTTAGTGAAATGATTACTGTAAACTTTCTGAAAGTGATCATAATTAGGGTTTGGTTGTCGCGTTACAACATACTGAATATTTCGATTCTGTAATGAGGAAGCAATAAAGCTAGGGTCCGCTGGTACATTGGCTTCAGACACAACTATTCCTTCACGCAGCAGTATTCCTTCGCTGGCATCATCTGCGAGAACATTGCTTCCTGCTGGGAAACCGGAATGTGCAAAGCGCATAAATTCGATGCGCTCTTCGTTCGGGGTTGCGCGTTCTCGTACTGTGATGGCCGCGGTAAATAGTACACTACAAACTAAAATGATTAGAGTTATGTCGCGCAGTTCGGTGAAACTCCACTGTCTTCCAGCAAAGTACTCCCACGCGTTTGCAGCATAAAATGCGAGTATTGTAGTTGCGATTACAGCGCCGTGCTCGAGTATCATTACGAGAGGTATTAGCGGAAGGAGTGCTAGCAATGTTCGGTTCTGGCTTGTTCGGTATGCTAAAACAAAGCCTATTATTGCCAAAAATACAGTTAATACTGTTGCGCCACCCGCTATTCCGAGTGCTTCGGCGCGGATAAATGCAAAGGGAGTAAGTGGAGTTAGGCCGAAACCAGGGTCAAGAGTTATTGCAAGCATACAAGAAACAATTGTAGTGAGCGATACGCTCAGCGCAAGGAAATATTTGCTTTGGCGAAGCGAAATAGCTACGAGCACTATTCCTGCAAGAATTCCGCTGGCTGCGTCGAGTGCAACACAAAATGGAATGCTTATAATCGCCCATGTGTGGCCGCGCACCAGTAGTGCAGCGGCAATAAGCGTAAGAGTGATTGTGATGGGCGTAATTCCTAATTGTGTGAACGTAATTAAAAACGCAGGACTTGCAGCGAGTATAACGATAAAAGGTTCGCTCGGCCTAAGTATACTTGCAGCAAAAAGCGCTATGGTGGCAAGAATAACTAGAATTAACTGAGGGGGAGCGAGGCCGAATATTATTCTAGTAATTTCAAGTCCTGCGCTTGGCGCTTCTCGCTCAGAATTCTCGAGCAGTCCGACCATTTCATAGCTTGCAACGTCAGGCCAAGGGTCTGCAGTAGGTGCGCGTATGTAAAGAATCAACGTCACCAGTACGATTCCGAGAATAACTGCATACCTCATAGTATCATCTGCAAAGCGTCTTCTGGACGCTGTACTCCTTGTTATATACTGTGTTTAAGCAGTCATCCCTGATTGGTTCTTTAAGAATAATGTAGTCTATTTTTGCAGTGCGTGAGTTCCTCGGATAACGGCCATCTCGTAAGATGGTTTCAGACAGATCATATCTTTCATTCGCATCAACTTCTCCAGTATATTTTGTATCGATGAACACTGCTCGATTAGCTTCTAGCATAATCATGTTTGCGATTATTGGATCTGCAAGTACGACTGATTGCGGCAATGAGTTTTCTTGTATCCAGCGTGCGGCTTTGATTGCGTCGTCCGAGATTGCGCTCTCAGTAATAGAGCCGACGCTTACAACTGTGGCTAGGAGGTTGGTTAGCATGAAAGTAATTACTAGTGCTGAAATACCTAAGACGGTGATCCATCTAACGTGTAGCGTTCGCTCGTAGGTGCGTAGGTGTTGTAGTCCTACTGCAGCAAGGGGTATGCATGCACATGCAAACAGAGTCGCGCCTATCGCGGTCGGAAGTAATTTTAGCGTAATGCCGAGAATAGTGGCTGCTGCTAGTGCGATATTAGTTTGTATTCCGGGATGCTTTGCGACTCCTTCGCGATATCCAGCATAAAGTGCGAGTGCTAATGGGACAACTCCAACTGTGACGCCTATCGCCGCAAGTGTAGGTGAGCCATAAATTTGAGGTGCGAGTGCTGCCGGCAGGTTCCCCTTTATTGCAGCAAGACCGTGAAGCAATATTATGTCTCGGTAAAACAATAGGTGGAACCATACGATTAGTATGGTCGCAAAAACGGCGTACTCGTATTGAATTGCGAGTCCACTCACGCGGCGCACGGTAGATAGAATTAATGCAAGTAACAGTACTACTGCGAGCAATAGAGAAATAGGGTGTGATGCGAGCAGCGCTATTGTGAGAGCCAATAGTGCGCCACGATGAACTTTACTCTTGCGAAGCTTGATGAATAATGTAAGAATAAAGAACAGAAGAGGGATTGCGAGGCTGAGGCTCGACACAGTAAGTGTAGTTAAGGTAAGATAGTTCGGCACGAATACGCTACCAATTGCCGCAATAATTGCGAGCGAGCGATTATTCGTTAGTTCCAGCGCCAAAAAGAATATTGCTGCATGTAACAGTACTGCGAGAATATTTGGGATGAGTGCATACGCGAGGTTTGTTGGCATGAATAGTGTGCCAAAGGCAACCAAGTATGGGAATAGAGGGAGAGGTCGCAAACTCTGCGCTGAAAGCGGATCATTAACGAGCGGCAAGCCGGTTTCTCGGATGTGTTCAACTTGCCGCATAGTCTCATATGCTTCAGGCGCAAACGTGGGGCTCTGCGCTATAGTGAATAATCGCAGTAGCAGTGCTGCAAGGCATATCAAGAATATTATGAGGCGTGGTCGCACATCAGTTTGTAATGCGTCTAAGCTTAATACTGTACTGTATTTCTATATAGAAAACAATAGAAACTTAAGCGAGTGCAAGATTAACTTTGTATGTTCCTCGCAGAAATACTAGAAGAGCAGCTCCAGGGCATTACGTTAGTGTATGGACCTGCGGCAAGCGGTAAGAGCACGCTTTGTTTAGAAGCGCTCGACGGGCGCTCTGTGTACGTGTCGAGTGGTCGGAACTTTTCCGCGGAGCGTTTGCAATCGCTTCGAGCCGACGCTGCAAAAATCATGGAGCGCTTAGTGTTGTTTCAGCCGGGTGAGTTACCGGAATGGGAGCGCACCGTTGAGCAAGCAGTTCAATTGTCTAAATTGTCTAAGTTGATTGTACTGGATACGCCTGCAACGCCATTTAGATATTCACCAAGAACAATGGGCAACTTGTCCTTGCATCGCATGCTTCACGAATTAACTCACGCACATTGCCCAGTGCTAATAACAAGTGAAGTTTACGACCGCGTTGAAGGTATGTATGATGTGCAATTTGTTGGTGGCGATATGTTGCGCCTCGCTGCGCGCACCATTATCGAACTTAAAGATGGAATTGCGACCGTGAAGAAGCATCCAGTACATACTGGCCGTCAGTGGAAGTATGGGATTAAAGCGCAGGGGTTGGTTAAAATTAACGATTAATTTAGAATCTGTATCTTTCTTGATAAATCGTCTCACGACGTCTATTACTATCTCGTTGATTTGATGCAATCGTTGATGTTGCAATGCAGGCTAGTGCTATAGGTACGAGAAAATCTCTACTTGCTTTGGAGAAGTAGGCTCCTGTAAAAAATATTGCTGCTGCTCCGAAGCCAATTTTACTTGTGCGTGCAAGCGCTGCATTTCGCGAGTGTGCTTCCGTTTGATACGTCCGAAATATTTCAGCGTTTACTTCTTTTGCGCGATCTGATGCGGCAAGCGATATCAATAATTCTTCTCTCAATTCTTCGGAACTCATTGTGTCTCCGGAATATCTGTTAGTCGGACTGGATGTGGTGTCCTGTCTTGTCTCGATAGGTATTGTTCCAAATCCTGTTTTTTGCAAAATTTTGCTAAGGTTAGATGGCCGTTCCATGTGCATTAGCAAGTATTTATTCCGACATTAATAAGTGTATGCTGGTTGTCACTCTTAAGTTTCGAAAGCTATATATACTTCATTTGACTCGCCATATGATGTCACCTCTAACACCTGGAAGGCTCTCGTTTCCAAAGCCAATTACATCATTCGTAACGTACGTAACTTCTGCATTACCTGCAAAGTTTGCTGCTCGTTTTCCTAAAACGAACACAACAACAAGCACGACTGCGGAGCACGCGACGTCGCTAGACCAAGTTATTTCACGCGAGCCAACAGTGCTATACACTGGCTTGCAGACGCCTGCGGCATGGGTTGCAGCTCGAGATACAACTAGTTATCCTGGCCACAAGGGCGACGGAACTAAGGTGAATCCACTGGTACAAAAGCCGTATAATGCGTTTATTGATGGTATATTAATCGCTCCTGAAGTTGCGAGTGCGGATGATTTGCGATATGCTGAATGGCTAGATTCGCATGCAAGTCGCGGCTACAATCGGCGAGAATCTGAATAATTTTTTAAAATAAATAAAAAATTAAAAAATTTCTAATCTTCTGTAAATTCTTCTACAGTTGCTGTTACTTCTGGCATGCCGCGGCGCTTGTTATACTCGCGCGCGAGTGCCCAGAACAAAAGGCCTAGTGACTTCTTGCCTTTGTTGTTTGCTGGCATTAGGAAGTTCAGGTTAAAGTCTGTGTTGTTCGTGTCGCAGAGAGCAGTAACTTTCATGCCTACTTTGAGCGCGTCGCTGATTGCGTTGCGGTCTGGCCACGCGTCAACTGCTACGAGTACCTTCGCTTCCTGGAAGATGTCGAGTGACGGGTTTGTTAGCATGCCTGGAGGGTAGCGACCAGAGTAGTGCTTTGTGCCGGTCCACTTGCCGAAGCTTCGTACTGGCTTCCAACCGTTTTCACGGCGGCTTACCACTAGAATTTGATCGGGTGAGAACTGCGCAAGGTACTCTGCGAACTCGCCAAGCTTTACGTCAATTTTCTTGATGTCAAGAACTGAGAGTCCGTCTGGGCGTGTCTTGTAGATGAATGGCTGCATTGCCTTGGTGCGGAACTTTGTGCCGATGTGAATGCCGCTCTTAAGGTAGAGCTCTGTTGGCACGTGCATCGTTGCGTCTTCTGCGTACTGCATTTCTTCTTCCATAGTATGAACTTCCGAGAACGGACTCTTGAGAATCGCGCTCCCTATTGTTGCCCGGGATTTGCTCCGCCATGTAGGGGAACTGGGCTATACTTCTCGGAATGAGTGTTCTCTTATTAAAGCTGAGTTATTTACTATATGGTGATTTATATATCGGAATGTTAAAATATTGCGACATATTTCTAATACTATGCGAGCCTTCTTCGAATCTCGAATAGATCCTATTACTTTGTCTGTTGATGGATTTTTGAAGGCAATGTCCTTTCGTCCAAGGACGGAGCATCAACATCTTGACTTGCGACTAAGCGAGGGAGAGGTTGACTGTCTGCTGCCTGCGCGCGTATGTGAAGCCAAAGCTGTGTGGGGAGTAGAGCCTTATTTGGGTTTAACTTCATTAGTTGCGTTTGCTGAGCGGGGCACTCAAAATATGGTGCGTCTTTCGCACGTTCCGGACGTGTTAGTTGAGAATCTTGCTTTAGTATTATCAGATGTAACTCGTGCACGTTATTCCGAGTCAGGTTTTGCCATTACCAGCACTAAACCAGTCACTGTTAGTGGTAATACGAATAAGCGCTGCTCACTTGGAGAGTCAATCTATGAAATATTTGTGAACGAGAAAGTGATATCGTCACTTGCTAACGGAAATAAGTTTATTGGACGAGATGGCAAGTTTAGTTTTCGCATCGAGCCCCCTGAGTATTCAAGCATGACGTCCGAGTGGCGCCGCGTCGCTTAGCGCGCGCAAGACTTTTAGCTGATGTGTTAGTCCTTGCTTCATGTTGATATGGGATCGAAGCGGCAATATAGCGGAAAAAATAGGTTCTGATATTATGGCTTGCGCAGTAATAGGAACAATCGGAGTGAATATTTATTTGTATGGTCGAAATCAGCTGCAAGAATTGTCGGATTCGTTTGACTCCGATGCTGTTGTCACAGCAATTTATGATGAGCCAATCAACGGCTCAAAAATTGTTGATCGTGATTTATTACGTGCTCCGCAGTATTACGTATTGTGGCGCAACGGTGGACTAATTACTATGTATGCTGACGTAGGACTAAGTTTATCATTACTGCGCCGCGTGCACAATAAGAACAAATAGTTCTAGAATTTACTAATTTTCCACGTTTACGGCAGTAAAAAACCGCGCAGTAGAAAGCCAATTAATATTGCGAGCATTGTCAGTATGATTATAAGAAATTTTACTTTTCTATCGTCCGCGGCTAGGCCTCCTTTGTAGTTCAGCAACTCCTGTTTCAACAGTTCCTATTCTTTGTTTCATTTCCGTCATTTCTAGCTGCATGTACATCATCCAACCAAGAATTGTCAAAAGCAACGTATAATTCACGATCCAGGCAATTTCTTTTGTGAACAGAAATAGAACTCCAATAAACGTGCAGAATGTAGCAATGGTGCCCATAAAGTACGTCAACGTCTTCTGCAAGTTCTTGTTCATCAATGTACTAAGGTAGTCCTGTCTTAATAGCTTTGCCCGTCAGAAACCGGAATAGTTTCACCTAAAGGTCGTATTTGCTGAATAAATATATGAAAATTCCGAAGCCAATTATGTAGTGGATTATTTTGCGCGCGGACTGCAGGAATATTACTTCTAGAATTCTTCGCTGCCTTCGCCAACTTCAGAGAGATCAATATCTTCTTTCTTGATTGGCTGCTGGTAGCGTGGCCTGTCGCGGCCGCCGAATTCACGAACTTCGTTCACGATAGGTCCAGTTGCAGGACCAAGGTTTTCTGAGAACGCAACCGAAGTCAAGACTTTAGTGATCTTGATGCTGAGTTCCTGATCCTTTTGAGCTTTCGGAACGAAAATAACGAAACCTTGCTTTTTGGCAACGCCGTCGCCTTTTTCGCCTACGCTTTCGATGCGGACGTTGATGATGTCGCCAGCTGCGACTGGAGGTGCTTGTTGTTGACGATTAGGTGGGTTCACTGGGAGCGAACCTGAGAATAGTGAGTACTGAACATTGTTGTGATTCTCCGGTGTCACCTAGCGGTTTTATACTTTGCGGCTCTTAAGGCGGAAATACTAATTACTATATAGAAAATATAGCTATTTTTACTAAAAATCTCGAATAATAAATGAAAAAAGATTAGAAAAATTTACTGAAAGCTCTTTGAGGAGTTTTACAGTTCAATTGACTCTAGCTTGTTCTCCTTTACGAAGAATGCTGCTTCTCCGTCAGCAAGCGCCGGTGCGTCAATAAGCTTTGCGACACGACTACTCTTGCGGCCTTTACGCAAGTATATTCTGTACGTTGACGCGTGCGCTACAATGTGTCCCCCAATTGCTTGCGTTGGGTCGCCGAAGAATGTGTCCGGCTTTGCCATAACTTGATTTGTTACGTACACAACAGCGTTGGCTTGTTCCGCAGTTTTTAGGAGCGTGTGCATGTGCTTGTTGAGTTTCTGCTGGCGCTCTGCGAGTGTTCCTCGTCCAATGAATTCTGCGCGGAAGTGCGCGGTTAAGCTGTCGATGATGACTGCTTTAATTGTCAAGCCTTCACGCATGATGTCTAGTACTTTGTCTGCTAGCAGCATCTGGTGGTCGCTATTATGTGCGCGCGCAACTTTGATGTGTCGTAACACATCAGTCGGATCGAGACCTGCGCCTTCTGCAAATTGAACTATTCTTTCAGGACGGAAGGTATTTTCGGTGTCAATGTATACTACGTAGCATCCCGGATACTCGATTTGAGCTCGCACTGCAAGCAAGTGTCCGATTTGAGTTTTACCCGAACCAAATTCACCAAAACATTCAGTAATTGAACCGGTTTCGAGTCCACCTCCAAGTAGGTTGTCGAAACTTGCAACGTCGAGCTTGATACGCTGTACTGCCTTGCGCTTAAGCATAACTTCTTCGCCTGTGATGAAACCCATCATGAGCATTTCACGTGCAGCCTGGATGACCTTGCGACAAGCGGCTTCGCTCATACCGCTTGCTTCTGTTAATTCGCCAGGTGTCGCAACGGCAATTGCCATTACTGTGCCGAAGCCGGCGGCGGTCAGCTTCTCAGCAGTGGCAGGGCCGACGCCAGGAAGGTCTGAGAGCTCTGGCTCTGCGGCCATTTTTACTGGCTGAAGCTTGCCGCCTTCAGGTTTTTCAGGGTTTGAGTTGGATGCGTTCATCTCGTATTCTTCCATTTCGTCTTCAACTGACTTCATAACTGCTTTCTGTCTTGCCATAGAATTGTACCTCGTTTATGTGTTTTTAGGAGTTAAGCTTCCGCTTCGGCGTTCTCGCCGAGACAGAGATGCTCGTAGGCTTTGGAGAGAACTAGGACGGCTCTCGGTATGTCTGCCGAGCGAAGCTTGTTCGTGCTTTGCCACTGGCCGTCCTTGCCTTTGTAAGTGCGCTCGAACGAGACTGTTTTGTAGGAAACTTTGCCTTGTGGCGTGTCTTGTTCGTTTGACCAAATCGTTGCGGAGATTGCACCACTTTTGATCTTCCGGTCGGGTTGGTTTCTGCTTGCGCTTGTTACGTTTCTTTGCATGTTCTGCGTGTAGGGGGCGTTCATATCAGTCTCCGTGTCCTTGCTCGGGCGTAGCCGCTTCGTGCGGGCTGCCATGGACTGCAGGCCCGCCAAAAGTTCGCTTCTTGTTTCAACACAACCGGGGGAGTTGTGCGGACACTAGATTACATACAGCACTTAGTGGTTATAACCGTCACGGCCAACTGTCCAGTGACCAGTGAGAAAATACTGGGGATTGATGTTAATTAGCGACTGTCAGCTAAGCCGAGTTGCACAATTCTTGCGTAACTCTCGCTCGTGTTTAGCGCTATAGCTTCGACACCTGCGCCAATAATTACAGTAACTACTGCAAGTCCAATAATAAGCAGGTTTTCTGCGAATACGCGCCGAAACGCCGTGGAGCCCCAGCCGTCACGCTCAGCAGCTCGCGATATTAGTCCGCCTGCCATTGCAGCAAGGATGTACGCTGACGCTTCAAGAAGTACGTGCGGCGTCACCGTTGCAGCGATTTTGGCGAAGAAAACAAAGGGGTTGCCACTTGATACATAGGCTGCGTTGCGCGCTGTGACGCCAAAGATAGCTCCCCACAGTGTTGCGTTCCAGCTAATTAGGAATATTGCTCCGTCGCCAGCTAAGAGAGCTACGAAGAACACTGCGGCAAGTACAATTGCGTTATTCTGTAACAGCGACAAGAACAGGCCGTTTCCAATTGCATCTCCGGAAGCTATAGCATTTCCTGAAGCTCCAAAACTCTCACTTCGCATAGCAAGTTGATCGTGGAAGATTGAATTAACAGTAAGTGACGGTAGCATTATGGCAGCAATTGTTGATATTAGTAGTATTCCGAGAAATAAGCCAAGGTAAACTCTAAAAAAATCTCCGTTATCGCGCCACGCAGACATTATGCTTGCTTTCTTTCTTTTTTCCTGCTGTGCCTCTTCTATTGTGAACATGGTGATTAATTCCGGCAGTAAAAATAGTGAAGTAAAAGCAATCGCTGGAATAGCCGGATCGGACGCGAATAATAGGCGCGCGAGAATTATTCCTATGATGCTGTAAAACGCACCTACTAAAAATGCGTACGATGCTTTGCGCTCAAGCCATTTCTCCGGAACAATTTTTTCTAAGACCATGTGTTACTAAGAGAGATAAACTGCGAAGCGGTTTTGGATGCGTTCCTTTCCGCGTGTTGCAACGCCAGTGAACACATACCAGCCGTCGCCACTGCGCGCATGAATAACATTAAGTTGCATTGCAGGGATTAGCGTGTACCAAGTTCCGTCCTCAGCCTGAGTTGCGACAAGCGGAATAGCTTCGCTTTCAGGAGCCCAGTCAGGGTTACTTGTGTGTGCAACAGTGAATGTTGCTGCGCGCGCCTGCGCAGAACCAGGAAGTTCAATCGCGATTACGTCAAGCCTTGCAGGTTTGTCACTTTCGCCATAGTAGCGCATAATGTAAGAATCAAGTTTCACTATGCTGTTAGGTGGTAGAGTGCCGCCATTCGCTTGGATGCTCACGCTTAGTGGAGGTAGTGGTGTTCTATCGAGCGGAGCCCCATTTGCAATCGCAGTTTGAAACGCATTGCCGCCAATACTTACTGCAGGTGCAGAACTTGTACTTGGCACATGTAAGCTCCAAGTTGCAATAGCTACAATCAAAACTATGCTACAAATACTGGCGAGATAAGTTCTGTCCATTTAGCTATAGGCAGACTGCGCTGCCACCACGATAGTCACAACCATTTGCGCAGAACGCCTCGAAACTTGTGCAGTCAGCGCGTTGCCTGATTAGTTTTGAGCCGTCGCAAACTGCACTTACGTCGCATTGCGTTGGAGCGAGCGAATCAACCGGGCCGGGCATTGTTGTTGCATACGCATTTCCGCCGACGCTTTTTCCAATATTACTTGCGCCGACTGCAACGTTTGGCTGTGCAAAGAAAAGCGCCGTAATTAGAACTGCTGCTACAATTGCTAAAAGCGCCCAAAGAGTGTAATCCTTATCTTTTTGTGGCGCTTGCGCATGTGGTGCTGGGCTAGCCTTGTTGCGTCTGTTTACCATGTGCTAAAGCTGCCTCGGGTGTTTATAAAGTTTGTTCGGGAGCTAAAATACGTTTTTACTTAACGCGGTCCATTTCAGCAGCAGGATCAGGGTTCTTCACGAACTTACTAACAGACACTTCCATTGCATTATACGTTGGATTAAGTTTGCAGCGGCCTTGTATCTTTACAATTTGACCAAGTAGTTCAAGCTTGGTGTCCCCTAATAATTCCGGCCGTGAAGCTGCGTCACCAAGTAATGTTTTACAGTCGTCGTCCCAGAAGGCAGCGCGGATAGTGCCTGAGCCGTCGTCAATAACTGCGTTCGCAACTAATCCTTGCTCGCCCGTTTTCTTTACGAATGAGCGTGGATCATAAACTTGCACTATAGTGCCGAGAATATCAACATAGTCGTCCGAGTTAGAGAGCTCGCTAATCTTCTTCTTTGCAAATGAGCGGTCGCTTGTTGCACTACCCATTGCTGACGCGTTCACTGTTACTGTAACGCCTGGAGGACTCAGGAGTAAGTTTGCTCCTGTACCTATTGATAACTCAAGTTTACCTTGATTCTCTTTTGCAACAGCGTCGCGAACTTGCACAATTATGCCTTCTGTTAATTGTGAAATAAGTGGTGCGTGCTCGTTCCACAGCGCAATGCGTACAACGCCTGTCTCGTCGCCTGCAAGAAACGATGCAACTTGTCCCGTGCGTCCTTCTTTTGCAAACGTGCGCAGCTCATATGCTTTCATAACGCGTAAGTTTAGCTGCACTTTCATGCCTGGAAGCAAGTCTTTAACGCGTAGCTCCTCGCGGTCAGGCGTTAATTTTACGCCAAGCTCATTTGCGACAATGTGCAGTGCACCGTCAAGCGAGATTAAGCCTGCAAGGCTAGTGAGTTTTTCTTGAACTTTGAGATCAATCTGTGCGTTGGTCATACCGGTTTGTGCGGTGATGCGCTCGCGAATACGCTCTGGTGGCATAGTTATCATGGTCAAAGTCCCCTTATCACGGTGGCAGCGCTTGCGGTTTATATGAGTATTGGGGCTTCGAGACAGAAAGTCACGGAGTCACTTCCTCTGCATTTGGGGTGGCGTCTTGAGCTGCGTCGATAGTTTTCTGCGCGGAACCAACAATGTTTTTCGCGTTGTCAATAAGTTCTGCTACCGAGCCAACAGCATTAAGCACGCCGCCAATCGGTGTGCCTGCCGCGAGTTGCGTTAAAAACTCCTGCGGGAACGTAATGCCTGAGTCTTCTTTTAATAGATCGGGATTAAGTGTCATGCTTGCAGCCTCATTGAGATGTTCGTCATAGAACGTAAGTGTCATGGTTTCGCCAGGCTGAGGTCGCACAATCAAATCATACAATTCTACGAACTCAGCGCTCGGTGCAAGTGGTGCAAACGGTAATCGCGCGTGCTGAATAGTGCGTGTTCTGCTCGGCGATAGATCGATCGAGTCAAGAGCAGATCCTTGTCCTAGTAATTGAATGAGTCCGCGTTTGTCCGGCACTACGCGGAACCAATCATCGCGCGGCGGCGGAGAGTCAGTTGTATACCTCACTCTTGCGTATGTTGCTTTTTTATCGCTGAGTATTGTAGTGCGCACCGCAGTACTGCTGAACATTAGGGGTTGCGCTTTGTATTGTTTTGTGGAAATACGCTCGCTCAAAATTGGAGTTTTTTTCAAGTAAAACACTAAGGGTTCGAAACTGCCATCCTTAGATTCTATGCAATATGCAGCAGGTTTGTAACTCTTCGGCAGCACGCAGCCAGTTATTTCTTCCGGCTCTTTAGCGGAAAGTGATAACCCCCCGTCGCTATCTAGCTTGCGTAGTGCGCTCACTTTCTTATTTAATCCGAGTAAAATATCTATTTCTGCGCTACCGTCTTTGTTCACTATAAGTTCAACATCATCATTTAGGTCCACGTCAGAACCCTGATAATATTTTATTTTTGTTAACGACTCCGCGTCTCCTTCCGCGCTAAATGATAAGCCTGGCATGGCTTTGGTTTTCTGCGCTTTATCATCAAGCTTAATCAACTGAATTTCACGTGGACTCAGTTTGAAAGTTGCGTCAATTCCATTTGGAAGCACGCATAGGCAATCATTGTCTGGCGAAGTTTTGCACCAAGCAATTTGATTTGCATAAAGTGCCTGCGTGCGCTCGGTGTCCGCCATACATCCACTTTTATCAGTTAATAGTTCTTCAGTTATGCTAATGTCATTGGCATTTGCAGCCTCAGTAATCGCGTTATTGATACAGTCTTGCGTTGTGCATTTCTCGAGCGCCGCTTTAATCGCTTCAACTGCTTTAGCGGCGCGAGGCTTGGCTTCGGTAGCGACGCTAAAATGCACTGTGTAAGTTCCAACCTTTTCTGCGTTAAATGATGTGCCTGCTAAACTAGTGCCACCCCACTCTGGAATATACTGAGTTATTGATTCGACATAGGTCACTACTTCTTTGCGTTTAGCAGCAGGATTGCTTACCGTATCTCCATAGTATATGCTCACATCATTTTGAATGACGCTCTTAAGTTGATCCCACTTGGGGTTAATGCCTGATTTCATTAGTATTTGGTTCACAACCGACGGGCCGGCGTTGTATGCAATTAGAATTAATGGTATTTTTTGATCGTACGCTGCGTATGCTTTCGCATGTTCTTTGAGAAGTATGGCTTGCGCTTCTATAGACATTCTTGGATTAAAGCGATCATCGTTTGCTTCGTTGCAAATTGTCAGTTTATGGCAAACTTTGGCGGCGGCTTGAGTTCCATCGCAACAAGATTGAATTTTTGTAAATACTACTCCTTTTTCCATAAATTCTTTTGCAGTTCCACCGGAGAACTGCGCAATGCCCGCGGGGCCTGTGGGTGAGCGGGCATTTTTGTCGCCCTGACTCTCTTGCGTTATAATGCTAAGTAGAAGTACGCGATCAACGCCTGTGTCTTCAGCAGTTTTGTCGATGAATTCAAATAAATTTTCTTCTTTCAAATTCGCGTACGTTTCTCGTACGTATTTGAATTTACTAGTTTCAGGTGATGCAGCTGGTACTGTGTCACTAATATTGACTGGAGTGGAACTAGGCGCGTCTGCTGCAACAGGCGTGGTACTCGCAACTGGAACTGCTTCCGGAGTTATTCCCGCAGCCGCATTGAATGCGTTACGCCTCGACAATCCGAACGATTGTTCGTAGGCGTGACATGCTTCGTATGGATCACCGCGTGCGCTTGCGCCAGTGCGCGGCACTGTTTCAATGAACGCGCGATCAAAGAAACAAATAGGGTTTAAGAACGCGCGTGAACCGTCAGCGCTTATTACAGCGTATGTAGTTCCGCCAAGACTACTTGAACTACTGCCCACATGGTTTCCCCACGCACTCTGCGCAGCACCCGGGCTTACTGCCGCCGAAGACACTTGTAAGTGCAAGTGTGGTGCGCTGTCGCTGTATGGTGCGCTCACTGCAATTTGCTGACCTGCTCGCACTGCAACGCCG
>JAYVHA010000020.1:0-99336 GCA_043771635.1 Candidatus Woesearchaeota archaeon | reverse complement strand
TAGCTTGAATTCTTTGCTGTATTCCATCGTGTCCTCCGAGGACACAGGGCACCCCTCTCGTTAAACCACTACCGTAACATAATTACGGTTCAGCACAGTACCCATCCTCGCTCGCAAGGCTTTTAAGTAACCCACATATATCATACCTATGAGAAACATACACGGAGTGCTCTATACCTGGGCAGACAGAAAGCCAATTGAAGACCTCCTAAAGCATTGGGGCGGAACACCAGTTGAACACAAACCAATCATCTACGTGTCTGGGCCTAGCGAGCACTTTTTGCGTATGCGCAATGGTAAACTTAGCGTAAAACAAGCGCAGCCAATTAGCGACGCGAATCGAAGTATTCCAACCGGAGGCGAGTTAGAACCTCAAATTCTAACTAGCCGCGTACACGAAGAAGCCCTCCCCTTGCCCATTCCAGCGAACCGCATCCACAAAGAAATGTATGTTCAAACGCCCGGAACCAGCCGCAAGCTCATATACAATGTAGAATCACTTATCGAAAACCTAGCAAACAACCCTAACTACAACCTTATTCGCACAGATGGAAATGTTACATATAGAATAGGCGCACGTGGAACTGGAACCAAGTTAGACTCGCCCCGAGGCACTATAACAATAGGCGAGCGGGTTAAAGTTGATATTGCAGACTTAGCTTTTTTCGGAAAACCAGGGAAGCTAATTCGCGTGCGAAGCACCAATGCAGAGGACGCCGTCGCAATCGCGAACGCTTTTGAGCTGCCTAAAGGCCTCACAACAACAGGCTCGTACACTAAAGTATTCAACACATACGCACCCCGCTGAAAAGAGCCATGACATTTGCCACTTCAGAACAAGCGCTCGAGTTTCTTGCGAACGACACTCCGCAGCGCTACCACGCTGATGCCGCGCGGAGCCTCGTTCGCGCAAGCCTCAACGGACTGCTTGCCGTGGCAAGCGGCGCAGTTGGCGCCTATTGTTTACGCGTCAGCATGAGCCCCACAGCAGTTAGTCCTACAACTCCGTTTTTTCTCGGCGCGTTTAGCACACTTTACGCCGCAAGTACTGCGCGCGAGGCAACCCAACTTTTCCACGAAGGCCTTGAAGCACTTACCTTTGCAAAGCGCGCAGGTCAAAGTACGACAACATTTCTGACGCGAGAAAATAACTTGCGGCGCCAAATATATGACAATGGAGCAAAGAACGCAATTATTGTTCGACCATACGCAGATCTTGCAGACGTGCCAGAAAATACTCCGCTTAACGAGTACGCAGCAGTGAATGGAGTTTCGTTTGGACTCGACCGCGCTCGCAAAACAACCAATAACATCATGTTGATGAACAATTACTGCACTGTAAGCGCGCGAACCCGATTCGGCAAAGAGTCAGTGTCAGTTGATCCGCGCGAGGCTGAGTTACGTTTGCAAGGCGACGAGCGATTTGTACTTGCCCGGCGTATCAACGGCGATTATCTGATTACTGGCACACGCGAGCCAGTCACCGTAAGCGATATTCGCGGCAAGCGAACGCGAGCAATTCATTTGGAGCGAAAAGACCTTAGTTGGACGCCGAGCACATTGCCGATCAGATAAATTAATTCGGGCTCATATTGCAAATAGCAGCGTAAGTTTACAGATATATAATTTTTGTAATAATAAAATACTACAAAATACTAATCATACTAAAATACGCATCTAATTTCTAAATAATCAAATTATTGTAGTAATAAATTACTACATAAATAAGCATAAGCATTAAAATCATGACCGGCGAACAATATAAGTAAATTCTGTAATATTAAATTACTACATAAAATAAATTAGACTCAGAAATATTAACTCAAGTACTATAATTTAGATTTTGTAATAATAAAATACTACAAAATACTAACTTTTAAAAAGGCATGCGACGCTAAAATAATTACGCGTTATGCATTGGCAAGAAAATCTCCGGCTGTATATTGACTTCTTGAAAGAGAAGTACGGCGCAACTGATGCCGAAATTGAGCGCATGCTGACAAGCGTCGCGATTCCTGCCGAAGCCTTTGCAAATGAATTAACACCACTGCAAGCCGCAGCTCACTTTCTTACCAAGCACCACAGCAAGGACGTTTCAGCCTGTGCCCGCATTCTCGGCCGCAGTCCCGCGGAAATTGAAAAGTTTCTCTCAGCGCCTGCGCCCTCATTACCGAAGACCGGTTCCCACTTTATTTCCGCAGGCACCTTTGCCGACCGGGCGCGCAGCGCAAGCGAACACCTCGTGTTCGAACTTGAAGCGCAAGGCCTGCGCGTGCCAGACATTGCGCGGCTTTTGAAAAAAGCAGAACCGACAATTTGGACACTGCACTACCGCAACGCGAAAATCAGTGAGGGCGGTGCATGAAATCATCGCACATACAAGCAGTTCTATTCATTATCGTACTTAGCCTTGCGAGTTCATTTGCGCTTGCAAATGTTCCGAACCCAGGTCATAGCGCATCATCAGTTGGACCGGGAACGAACGGCACGTTCTCTCCAGGGAATTTTACTTTCCCTGAAAATTTGAATGTGACCGGTACATTGAATGTTAGTGGAAGCGCAACTGTACAAACTATTGTCTATACGCCACAACTCTGCTTGAATGGCGACTGTAAAATAGCGTGGCCGAGCAGCGGCAGCGGCCTGAGCAATGGTAACGTAACCGCAGGATACATTCCGTACTTCACGAACACTACAAACCTGAATGCTTCACCACTCTATCTAAACCAAACTACAAACTATCTGGGCATAGGTACGCTGAGTCCGCTTGCCGCAATAGACGTAAGCGGCAGCATCAGAGCAGGCGGCATGCGCGCAGACACGTACAGCACAGGCGGAGGCTCCGCAATGTTCATCGCCCAGGGCTCAAACCTTCGCACAGCGTCGGGCGGAGCCTTCACGAATAGTACGTTCGAATACAATGGCTCGGTACAGTTCATTATGACAAATACTGGGCGGCTTGGCGTAAATACTTCCGCACCACTATTCGCGCTCGATGTTGCCGGCAGCGCAAACATTAGTAACACACTTTTTACGCCGCAACTCTGCCTTAATGGTGATTGCAAGACTGCGTGGCCGAGCGGCGGCAGCGGACTCTCTGCGAACGAAACAGCGACGAATAACTTAACTCGATTTACCAATAGCACAAACGTAATTCCAGCAGCAATAAGCGATAATGGAAGTGCAATCATAATTGGTAGGCAGATAATTAGTTCGGGAGGAAACAACCGAGGCAGCTTCGCAACAGACCTACAACTCAGCCGAACATTTGCAAGTCAAATAGCGAGCGGCGACTACAGTGTAATAACAGGAGGACGAAGCAATAACGCAAGCGGCAACTATAGCAACATCATTGGCGGCTACGATAACACAGTAGGAGATTCTGTCAGCACAATCGCTGGCGGCTATACTAACACTATCAACTATACCAGCACGACTTCCGCAAACATAATTGGAGCAGGAAGACTGAATGTAATTCAAGCTACGGAAAGTGCAATAGTTGGAGGAATTCAAAACTCCATCAACGGAGGAACTACGTACGCGAGCTTTATCGGAGCCGGACGTTCCAATAAAATAGATTCTACTACTGGGTACAATAGCATAGTAAGCGGATATCAATCAAACATCACAGGAACGGGAGGATACAATTTCATAGGCTCATCATACAGAAGTGCAATCAGCGGAGGCGATACAAACGGCATAGTTGCAGGTCAAGAGAATTTCATTAACTCCGGTGCCGGAAGTTTTATCGGAAGCGGGTATAGGGCAGGAGTATCTGGAGCCTACAGCTTCATTGGAACAGCGACGAATTCAAACATTTCAGGCGGCGCAAGTTACGGATTTATAGGAGCGGGCATAGATAATGCAGTAAATAGCACTATGGGTACAGTGTTAAACGGCCAAGGTGGCGTAGCTCAGGGATATGGATCCGTGGTAATTGGACGCTACAATTCAATTCAAGGCAATCAATTTGCTTGGGTTCGCGGCGATCAGGCACTAATAATAGGAAACGGAACAGGCCAAAGTGCAAGAAGCACTGCATTCTATGTAACTAATAATGGAACAGTATGGACTAACGGTAGCGTCCTTACGCCCCTACTATGTCTTAACGGCGACTGCAAAACAGCGTGGCCGAGCGGCAGTGGTGGAAACGTTAGTAGCAATAACGGGAGCAGCGGATATATTGCGCGCTTTAGCAACAGCACAAATGTCGGCACGGGCGCACTGTATGACGACGGCACTGGCAGAATCGGCATTAACATCGCCAGCCCACAAACCGCGCTCGATGTCAATGGCACTGTTCGATCAGCAATTAATGGTTCCGTCTTACGTCGCTTAGGAAGCTTAACACTTAACAGCGGCGAGGATGGAGCACTCGGTATTGCGTCTGACGGACGCTATATGTATATTCCATCTTACACTTCACCGTCAATAATTACTGTTGTAGACGCTAGTAATCCATCTAGCCCGCGTCGAATCGGCAGCCTCACTTTACCTGTAGGTGAGACCAATATTTCTAGCCTGGTTGTTTCGGGTAAATATTTGTACGCAGCAACATATTCGAACCCAATCAAAGTAATTGTTATCGATATTTCTAACCCTGCGTTCCCCGTTCGAACCGGTAGTACAACGCTCTCAAGCGGCGAGGTTACGCAACTCGGAATTGCTGCATTCGGTCCGTACATTTATGTTCCAACACTATCTACTCCTGCTCGATTAGTAACCGTAGATGCAACCGATCCTGCTAATCCCATCCGCGTCGGACACGTTGCCCTCGGCAGTGGAGACGACGGCGGGCTATCAGTTACTGTCGCCGGGAGATACGCGTACTTGTCGCTAAACACCGCGCCTGCAAGGTTCTTTGTGTTCGACCTAATCAATCCAGCGTCGCCACAAAATATAGGAAATGTAACGCTTAATTCTGGAGAAAACAGTGTATTCAAAACAACAATTCTAGGAGACTACGCGTACCTAACAGCAGGCACATCACCCGGAACTATAATTGCTGTAGATATTTCGAACCCCACAGCGCCAACGCGCGTAGGCGCACTAACTTTGAACACCGGAGAAAACGCCACTTATGCAACCGCAGGTTCAGGAAACTACCTATACGTTCCGACAAACACCAATCCAGGAAACTTAGTTGTAGTTGATGTAAGCACTCCCGCAAGCCCACGCAGGGTAGCAAACTTAACGCTTGCAACCGGAGACAACTTGACAAGATCAATAGTCGTCATAGGGAAGCACGCGTATCTCGCAACATTCACTACCCCGAGCAAACTAATAACTATAGAACTTCCCGGACTTGACGCAGCTACCGCAAACATTGATTCACTTGAAACAGGACAACTGAATGTTCGTCAAGATGCGCGCATAGCGAACAGTCTTTATCTTACTGGCTCAGCAGCAATCGGTCAATCACTACGAGTTAACGGCCAAGCTAATTTTGTTAATACAACCGTCCTCGGAGTACTAAACGCCACATCACTAATTGGAAGCACAGTAAACGTTTCAACATCCGTGGCCGCACCGCTTCTTTGCGTGAACGGCGACTGTCGAAGCTCCTGGCCAACGACTGCAAGTGGAAACATATCAGCAAACGCAAGTTCCGCAGCAGGATACGTTGCGATTTTCACAAACAACACCAACATAGACAAAGGAATACTCACAGCGGACGCAAACACGATTGGTATTCTTCGCAACGCAAGTTCCGACACCGCGCTCTTGAGCCTCAGTGGCGGTTCACTTGTGCAAACGGCGTACAGTAATCCTACAATTACGGGCACGTACGACACGGCAGGTAACACACTCGATGTTCAAGTATCGGGCAGATTCGCATACGTGTCAGACAGTGGATCGTTCAGAATTTTCGATGTGCAGCACCCGTATCTCACCGGACCGATTGGTTCAGTTACGCCATCAGGCGGAGGCAGTGTTCGTGCATCCGCCATCGGCGGTAGATACGCATACATTGCGCGAGACTCAGCAGGATTCTCTGTCGTAAACATCGCAAGCCCAACAGCTCCGACCGTAAGCACCACCGTAGCAGCAGGGACTATAACAGATATTGCGCTCAGCGGCAACTACCTCTATCTCGCAGCAGGCACAACTGGACTCATTGTGTATGATGTTTCAACACCAACAACGCCAGTGTATGTAACTACATTGGACCCGGGTTCAGTTGACTACATAACAATCCAAGGACAATTCATTTACGCAGGCG
This sequence comes from Candidatus Woesearchaeota archaeon, assembly GCA_043771635.1. GTDB lineage: Archaea > Nanobdellota > Nanobdellia > Woesearchaeales > SKIA01 > JAYVHA01. Next base: position 93,113 of record JAYVHA010000020.1, on the reverse strand, counting down.
ACATCGCAGCTCCGGCAGCACGCATAATTGACATCGGCACGCCAACTGTACCCAACCAAGTTGGAGCCATCGGCACAACAGGAAACGCAGGCGGAGTCGCCGCATCAGGAGGATACATGTTCGTTGCAGCAGGAAGCCAAGGACTACGCGTATTCAACACGACCGACCCTGGGAACCCAATTGCGCTCGCAAGAAACGCGAACTCAACAAACGCAGACGACATAGTAGTATTCGGCGACTATGCATACTTATCTGACACAACGGACGGACTCATGATATTCAATATCAAAAACCCCGCATACGTGTCTTACATAGGAAAATACGACTCCACCGGAAGCGCACAAGGAGTAGCCGTAAGTGGACGGCAAGTGTACCTAGCAGACGGCACATCAGGACTACACGTTATTACAATCAATGGTATGGAAACACCTGCAATAACAGCAGGAAGTACTGAAACAGATGTTCTGAAAGTTCGACAATCCGCAGACATCGCAGGATCAGCAAATATTCGCGGAGGACTCAACGTCGGACCACTCGGCATACAGACAGAAGGAACACTAGGCGTTACGAGTTCAGCAACAATTACCGGTAATCTGAACGCATCATCAATAGTCTACACACCGCAACTTTGCTTGAACGGAACATGTAGAACAAGCTGGCCAGCAGGAAACGTAACATCGAGCAACGGAACCGCAGGGTTACCAGCAGTATGGACAAACAGCACTAACATAGCAGCGCTACGTATTGCAGCGAGCATGATAGCAAATTCTGCAATAAACAGCAGTTTACTGAACACATCAAACACTGGAACAAGTGGACAAGTGCTAACGCTAAGCGCAGGACTAAACCAATTCACCTGGACGACAGCAAGCAGCAGCGGAAACGTGACATCGAGCAACGGCACCGCAGGATATGTAGGTCGGTTCACGAACAGCACAAACTTTGCGACAGGCACACTGTACGATAGTGGATCTGCAGTAGGAATCGGATCAACAACACCGACGCAAGCGCTTGACGTGCGTGGAAATGCAAACGTCAGCGGGACGGTAATTGGATTACGCCTCGACCTCTCAAATGGCACCATAAATGGAACAGGCGGTGAAGTCGTTATTGAACAATCAGGCGACTCCTTCGGCCCGACGCGACTTCGTTTGCAAAACCGCAACGGCGCAAACGGTGCCATCTTCGAACAAGGCAACGCATCTCTTGAGCTTATTGATTTCAAGATGGCCGTATCAAGCTCATCAGGTAATATTCGCTACGAAGACCGAAACGCGTTTTCGTACATAAGCACCGACCCCGAGTTCCAATTTGGCGCAGCAGGTAACCCTACACTCATCATTGACAGTTCAGGCAATGGCGGAACGTACGTCAGGCAGGGAGGCGTCAGCATAGGGGGACGAGGCGTAGATAACTCTGTTAAGCTGTTCGTTAATAGCTCAGCGAGGTTTACCGCGACAAATGAAGCAACGGGAACCACTCTGCTCGTCAATGTGACATCGAGTAAAGTTGGCATTAATACGTCCACGCCTCAGTACGCGCTTGATGTTACGGGAAGTGCGAACGTCAGCGGCATCCTGTACACACCCCAAATCTGCTTGAACGGCGTCTGTCAAACAAGCTGGCCATCAAGCGGCGGCGGAAACGTAACCAGCACCAACGGCACAGCAGGATATGTTGGACGCTTCACAAATAGCACCAATATTGCAACCGGCGCAATTTATGATGACGGCGCCGTTAAAGTTGGTATTAACACAACATCGCCAACACAGGCGCTCGACGTTCGTGGCAATGTAAACATTAGCGGAACTATCTTTTACGGCGCCAACTTAACTGGCTACGGTGCAGACTTCGCAGAGCGCATGACGCAAGCAGAGACAGTATTCCCTGGCGACGTTGTGTGCTTAACAGAAAATAAGATGATTGAGCGTTGCAAAGAGCATGCAGACATTGACGTTGCAGGTATTGTCAGTATTAATCCAACAATAATCGGAAATGCTAATGCGCCGAACAGCGTTGCAGTCGGCATTGTCGGTATGGTTGCAACCAAAGTACTTGGCCCCGTAAAGCGCGGACAACTACTCACTACAAGTAGTACGCCAGGCTACGCAGAACCAGCAACAATTGAAAACTTTGGCGCGATTATTGGTAAAGCGATGGAGCCGTGCAACGATGATGTCTGCATTATAACTGTGCTTGTTGGACTTCGCTAAATCATTACTCTAGTTATTTTTAATTTTTCAAAAATAAAATAAAGTGTTAGTCAAAAATATAACCACTATAAGTTATACAAATAGTTAATGTTATAAACAAGTAGAGCAAAAAAATAGCGTGTTAACGCCGCGCGAGCTAGCTGTACGTAAGTTACGTACTGATGGAAAGACGCAAGTAGAAGTTGCTAAACTTCTAAAAGTCTCGCAGCCAGCAGTGTCCGCGTTTGAGCGGTCTGCTGCTAGAAAAATTACTGACGCGCAAACACTACTTACGTCACTCAAAAAAGCTGGCTTGCTCAGTTTACTTCTTTGCACTATATTGACTGTTTTTTCTGCGCCAGTAAGCGCAGTGCAATACATTACGCCATTGAATAGCGCAAATCAAAGTATAGGCGTTTCCGATTTATTGTATCTTGATAACACGAATCTACGCATCGGAGTTGCTGTAACTAATCCACAGCAGCAACTCGTCGTTCCCGGATCAGTATCAGTTTCAGGCACGTCGTTCTTGACGACAGTACAACCGCAAGGCGCAAGCGACTCGCTCTCGTTCATTGCGAACTCGCAAACTGGTTTGTTCCTGAACGGCACTACTGGCTTTGTCGGCGTTGGTATGAACAATGCAACCACAAACCTGCAAATTGATGGCAGCATTCAGTCGCTGATTAATGGCACGACGCTGCGGCGCGTTGGGAACCTCACACTTGGATCAGGAGAAAATCTTGGCAATAAGGTTGCAGTTAGTGGTCGTTATGCGTATATCGCAGCATACAATAGTCCTGCGCGGCTCGTGATTGTTGATATTACCAACCCAAGCAACCCGGCTCGCGTAGGCAACATAACACTGCAAACAGGAGAAGACTATGCGGCCTCCCTTGCAGTAAATGGACGATACGTCTACATAACAACAGACACTACTCCCACAAGAATCATTACAGTAGACATTAGTAATCCAAGCAATCCTGTTCGCGTGGGAAACATAACCCTACAAACAGGAGAAGATAACGCGTATGATATCGCAGTAAGCGGACCATATGCGTACGTAACAACTACTACATTTCCTGCTCGGCTAATCGCGCTAGACATTAGCGATCCCAGCAGCCCTGTTCGCATAGGAAATTTAACGCTGCCAACCGGAGAAGAATATGCGTTTTCAATTGAGGTCAGTGGACCGTACGCATACATAACCACAAGCGATACTCCTGCGCAGATTATTATAGTCAACATTAGCAATCCAAGAAGCCCACTTCGAGTAGCAAACATAACACTCCAAACAGGAGAAAACAGCGCTCTATCCACAGTCGTAATCGGAAGATATGCTTATGTAGCGACCAGTACAAATCCCACTCGACTAGTCATAGTAGATATTAGCAATTCAAGTAACCCCGCGCGTGTTGGAAATATAACTTTGGACGCACTAGATGCTAATTCACGTTCTCTTGCAGTGAGCGGAAGATACGCATATGTTTCAACTAGTACATTTCCTGCTCGATTGGTCATTGTAGATATTAGTAATCCCAGTAGTCCTGTTCGCGTAGGAAACGCAACAGCATCAACAGGAGAAGACCGCGCTCTATCGGTTGCAGTAAGCGGACGCTACGCATATATAACAACATGGACTAGTCCTACGCGTCTCGTCGTCGTTGAACTTCCCGGCCTTGAACTCGCGTCAGCGGAAATTGGTTCTTTGGAAGCAGGACAACTGTCAGTGCTTGGCGATGTTGACGTTGGACAGAATATTGATGTGCGCGGCGGCGTGACGGTCGGTCCGGGTGGTTTGAACGTCCAAGGCGATGCTGCCGCGCAGAACCTCGCGGTGAACGGCTCGTTGAATGTGAGCGGCACAACCACGGCGTCGCGAATCTGTCTCAATGGCGACTGCAGAACGTCATGGCCGTGGTTCGTTTCCGGTACTGGAAACCTAACGTCGAACGCTACAAGCGCCGACGGCTACATTCCGTACTTCACGAACACCACAAACATCGACAAAACAAATCTGTACTGGAATACAAATACTTCGCGCCTCGGCGTTGGATTAACAAACCCACAAACCACTCTCGATGTGAATGGGAGTATTAAATCGCAAATTGGAGCAAACGCTCTGCCAACAAGACTCGGAAATTTGACACTTGGTTCAGGCGATAATCTCGCACGCATTTGGGTGTCAGGTAAAACAGCATATATTGTTACCTTTACGTCACCATCAAGACTTATAGCGCTCGATGTAAGTAACCCGTCAAATGTATCGCAAATCGGCAATATAACGCTCGCGACTAATGATAATAGCGCACGTACGATTGCTGTGTTCGGGCAATACGCCTACATTTCTATCGGCACGAGCCCTGGACGACTTGTGGTGGTTGATGTCAGTAATCCGTCCAATATGACTCGCGTTGGAGCAGTAGACTTTCCCTCCGGAGAGAACTCAGGCCGCGGTATGGCAGTGAATGGAAGATATGTGTATATTACGACAAACACGAACCCTGCAAAATTCCTTGTATTTGATGTAAGTAATCCTGCGAATCCGTGGCGAGTCGGCGGCATTAATTTGAATTCAGGAGAAGATCAGGGAAGAGCAATTGCAGTTTCCGGTAAGTATGCGTATGTCACTGGTAACACTGCGCCAGCATTCTTTACCGTTATTGATATGTCAAGCCCGGCGGCACCTACGCGAGTAGGGGGAACCACATTGGAAGTTGGGAATGAACTCAGCGGTCAAGCAATTGCAATTAGTGGCAGATACGCTTTTGCTGCAATGAATACTGATCCGACAGTCCTAACGGCAATAGATATTAGTAATCCGACTGCGCCAACTCGTGTCAGTCGATTTGAAGGCACACTCGGAGTCGATTTAGCAACCTCGTCCTTGTCGCTTAATGGAAAGTACGCATACATAATCTCAGATTCTTCGCCTACTCGCGTTTCCATTATTGACGTATCAAACGCATCGAGTTTAGTGCGGGTCGCTAACTTTACGCTTCCAACAGATGAGAATGGCAGTCGAGTATTTGTCAGTGGGCGCTACGCATATTTCGCAAGCGGTACAAGCCCCATTCGATTTAGTGCGTATGAGCTTCCCGGCCTTGAAACAGCAACTGCAGAAATCGGTTCGTTAGAAGCTGGCACGCTGTCTGTTTCTGGATCACTGTCTGTGCAGCAAAACCTTAACGTTGATTCGCTTACGGTTGGTCCTGGCGGTTTACTTGTGCAAGGCGACGCTGCTGCAGATTCATTCATCGCAAACGGCTCGTTTGAAATTCCAAATAGATTCTTAGTAAACGTATCAAGCAACCGCGTTGAGTTCGGCAGTCGAGCACTGAACACGACGCTGTTTGTCAACGGTTCGATTAACGCCACCGGCGCAATAACAAGCAGCGGTGGTTTCGACTTAGCCGAAGCGTTTTCTGCTGACGAGCCATTACTTCCAGGCGAGTTGGTTGTTGCTACTAGCAGACACAGCGTGCGCAAAGCCACAGCGGAAACTGCGCACCTCGTCCTCGGCGCAGTCAGTACACAACCAGGTTTCCTGCTCGACAGAGCCGACATTCCAAACCGCGTGTTTATTGGTTTATCAGGACGCGTTCCTGTATCAGTTGAAGGCGACGTACGCCCCGGCGATTTCATTACTGCCAGCAGCACGCCGGGCAAAGGACGCGCAGCAACTAGTGCTGGATTTGTTATCGGCCGCGCGATTAGTTCCGTGCAAGCAGATGGAACAGTACTGACTATCATTCAGCCAATGTACTTTAGTCCGCAAGTAACCGCGCGAGGAACCTTGCTTGGCGCAAACGCTGCTCGCGTATACACGCAAACGGGCGCGTCATCTGAGGAAACTGTTGTCCGAACGGCTGAGAGCGTTACAATTGCGCTTGCGCAAAGCGACGTGGTGGTGACCCTTGGATAAGCGACTGCTGCTCGGAGTGCTTGCCGCATGCCTTGTTTTATCCGCGGTACTCGTTACCGGCATCACCTACATTACTCCATCATCAGGAGCAAACCAAAGCATTGGCAATAACGACTTACTTTTCCTTGACAATACAAACGCGCGCATTGGCATTAACATTACTACGCCGACGCAGAAATTAACAGTGCAAGGCAACGCCGCAATTGGCGGCATACTGTATACGAACGCGTTGAACTCGACCGGATCACTTGATATCCGTCGCGGCGGCACGCCAGAAATCTTCGTGAACGGAACAACAGGCTTTGTCGGCGTTGGATTATCAAGTCCGCAAACTGCGCTCGATATCAATGGTACTTTGTCGGTTTTAATTAATGGTAGTTCGCAACCGACGAGAGTTGGGAACGTGACTCTCGCGAGCGGAGAGAACTCGGGGGCTTCGGTTGTTGTTTCAGGCCAGTATGCGTATATTGCCACAAGCACGAGTCCTGCTCGTTTGGTAGTTGTTGATGTTTCTTCTCCTTCGAGTCCGGTTCGTTTGGGTAACGTTACTCTTGACACCGGAGAAGACAGCGGCAGGATTGCTGTTTCTGGCCGATACGCGTTCGTAGCTACACAGACGTCTCCTACTCGTCTCATTATCGTCGACGTTAGTAACCCGGCGAGTCCGGTGCGCGTTGGGAATGTCACGCTCGAGAGCGGAGAGAACTCAGCGGTTTCGGTTGTTGTTTCTGGTCGGTACGCATACATAGCCACCCTTACAAGTCCTGCTCGTTTGATTGTTGTTGATGTTTCTAATGCTTCCAGTCCGGTTCGTGTGGGTAACGTGACGCTCGCATCGGGAGAAAACTCAGGGTCTGCGCTTACTGTTTCTGGTCGGTACGCGTATGTAACCACATATTCGACTCCTGCTCATTTGATTGTTGTTGATGTTTCTAATGCTTCCAGTCCGGTTCGTGTGGGTAACGTGACGTTTACGTCAGGAGAAAATCTCGCGTATTCGGTTGCTGTTTCTGGTCGGTACGCATACATAGCCACCGTTACAAGTCCTGCTCGTTTGATTGTTGTTGATGTTTCTAATGCTTCCAGTCCGGTTCGTGCTGGTAATGTTACGTTCTCGTCAGGAGAAGACTTCGGGCTCTCGGTTACTATTTTGGGTCGGTACGCGTACCTAGTAACCGTTACGAATCCAGTTCGTTTAATTGTTGCTGATGTCAGTGATCCTTCGAATCCGGTTCGTGTGGGTAACGTGACGCTCGCACCGGGAGAAAACTCGGGGTCTGCGCTTGCTGTTTCTGGTCGCTACGCGTACCTAACCACTCAGACGAGTCCTGTGCGTCTCGTCGTCGTTTCACTCCCAGGCATCGAAGTTCCCACCGCGGAAATCGGCTCGCTCGAAACTGGCAAACTATCAGTTGCGCAGTCAATGCAAGTTGGTGGGAATTTAGTTGCAGGCACGAGTATGACAATAGGCTCCGGCGGATTACTTGTGCAAGGCGATATGGCGACGCGCGACTTGCGTGTTCTTGGCAACTTCACGACAACAAACCTCAGCGCAGCACAAATCTGCATTAACGGCGACTGCAAATCGTCATGGTCGAGCGGCGGAGGCGGCGGGAACGTCACGGTTGTAACAGGCGCTGTCACCAACACTATTCCGTACTTCGTAAACGCAACAACGCTTGACGATACAACGATGTTCTGGGACAACACGAACCAACGCCTCGGTATTAATGCGATAACGCCGCAAGCAACGCTGGATGTCAATGGGAGTATCCAAAGCTTGCTGAATGGAACGACATTGCGCAGCGTTGGAAATGTTACGCTCGCGAGCGGGGACGATTTGCCCCGAGCGGTAGCTGTTTCGGGTAAGTATGCCTATATTGGCACTGAAACCTTTCCAGGTCGACTTGCTGTTGTTGATGTTTCAAATCCGTCAAGTCCTGCCCGCGTTGGCGGACTTACGCTTGCAACGGATGAGAACAATACTATGGCAGTAGCTGTTGCAGGTCGCTACGCATATCTTACCACCAGTACGTATCCTGCACGCTTTGTAACAGTTGATGTGAGCAACCCTTCTACGCCAACGCGCATTGGTAATCTAACATTTGAGTCGGGCGAAGATCGCGCCTTTTCTTTAGCGCTCGCTGGACGCTACGCCTATGCGACTACGTTCACAACTCCAGGCTCACTTATTGTAGTCGATACAGCAGATCCTGCAAACCCCCGTCGCGTGGGAAACATCACATTTGCTAGCGGTGAAGACCAACCACGGACGGTTGTTATGCAAGGCCAGTATGCATACGTATCATTACAAACAAGCCCCGCTCGGCTAGTTATTATTGATGTAACAAACGCTACTCGACCCATACGGGTAGGCAACGTCACATTGGCGACGGGCGAGAATAACGCGTATTCCGTATCAGTGCGGGGGCGGTACGCGTATCTTGTAACCTACACCAGTCCTTCCCAACTCGTCGTAGTTGATATAAGCAATGTCACGAATCCTGTGCGCGTCGGTAACGTCACGCTGCCAAGCGGCGAGGATCTAAGCCGGTCCCACGTACTTGCAGGCCGGTACGCATACCTTACAACCCAAGTAGACCCAGCGAGACTCGTTGTAGTTGACATAAACAATCCTGCGAATCCTGTTCGCGTTGGCAACTTGACGCTTGCAACGGACGAAAACCGCTCGTACTTCCTCACCGCAGCGGGCAGATACGTGTACCATGCAACATATACAAGTCCTTCCCGGCTCGTCGCCGTTGAACTCCCAGGCATCGAAACAGCCACTGGATCAATTGGTTCGTTAGAAGCAGGCACGCTTTCCGTGCAAACGAATGCGAACGTACAACAGAATCTGCAGGTTGGCGGCGGTATGACACTCGGCGCAGGCGGCGGACTTATTCAGGGCGCTGCGGCATTCATGAATTTGCAAGTGAATAATTCGTTTGAAGTTAGAGATAGGTTTTTCATCAATAACTCAAACAACCGCATTGATATCGGCAGCGCTGCAAGAAACGTCACAGTATCAGTCAACGGTACCGTGAATGCAACGGGCTCCATTACGCAGAACAGCGGCTTTGACCTTGCGGAAGCGTTCGCTATCGAAGAGTACGTAGAGGCAGGAGACTTAGTCATTTCAGAAACTGGCTGGACGGTCAGCAAAGCGACGCAAGACAAAGCGCACATCGTTGTCGGCGCGGTTAGCACAAATCCTGGCTTTATCTTGGACAGTACGGCGCTCGGCAACCGCGTACTTGTCGGTCTCGCCGGCCGTATCCCCGTGAAGGTAACAGGAGACGTGCGCGCCGGCGACTTCATAACCATTAGTAGCACACCAGGCGTTGGTATGGCAGCAGCAGCTCCTGGTTTTGTTATTGGCCGCGCAATTGAAGACGCTGTTGACAATCGCGTTATGATTATTATTCAGCCGACGTACTTTAGTCCTGTTGTTGATGGACGAAATAGATTAATCGGCGGCAGCGCAACAGGCGAATACGTGAGCGAACAAAAGATTGGCGTCGCCCCAACGAAATTAACTGTTGAGCGCAGCGGCGATGCAGCAGTACTGCAACTTACCGGAGAAGACACGGTGGTGACACTTGGATAAGCGCGTATTCTTCGCAGTGCTTGCCGCGTTCTTTGTGTTCTCTGCCGCGTATGCAAGCGCAGTCACGTACATTGCGCCGAGCAACGGCGCAAACCAAAGCATCGGCGCGTCCAATTTACTGTTCCTTGACAATACTAATAAGCGCCTCGGCATCGGCACCGCAACGCCGTCGCAACTCTTCACGACAAGCGGCGTAGCAAACGTCACAGGAACACTCATAACAAGCACAATCGACGCTACTGGTGATCTGCAATTCAACAGCGCCGGCGCAGCTCGACTCTTCATTAACAGCACAACAGGAAATATCGGTATCGGCACTAATTCGCCAACATCTACGCTCGACGTGGCAGGTAATGTTTCGATTTTGATAGGTGGTGACGCGCAGCCGCGGCGCGTGGGTAACGTCACGCTCGCCACAGGAGAAAATACGGCAATGTCAGTTGCCCTTGCAGGAAGATATGCACTCGTAACAACCTATACAACTCCTGCTAGCTTAGTAGTTTTTGATACAAGCAACTTAAGTAGCCCTGTACGCGTCGGAAATATAACGCTAGGCTCAGGAGAAAATGGCGCATTGTCCGTAGCTGTAGCAGGAAGATATGCGTATATAACAACTGACACGAGCCCCACCCGTCTGGTTGTCGTAGATATTAGTAATCCCTCAAGCCCGGCACGTGTTGGCAACGTTACGCTCGCAACAGGAGAAAATAGTGCCTATTCAATCTCAGTTGCAGGGAGATATGCATACGTAAGCACAACAACAGCACCTGCAAGATTAGTAGTAGTTGATGTCAGTAATGCCAGCAATCCCATACGTGTTGGAAACGTAACACTTTTGTCCGGCGAAAGCAATACCTACGCAGTTGCTATTTCAGGGAGATATGCATACATGACTACTGATACAAGCCCCACACGCCTCGTAGTAGTAGATGTGAATAATCCTGCTAGTCCAGTACGCGTCGGAAACGTAACGCTTGCAAGCGGAGAAAATAGTGCACCTAGAGTTGCTGTTTCAGGAAGGTATGCGTACACCGCTACATATACGAGTCCAGCGCGTCTTGTAGTTGTAGATATAAGTAACTCTAGCAATCCTCTACGAGCGGGTAATGTGACTCTGACAGAGAATCTAGCCTACTCAGTTCTTGTATCAGGGCGATATGCGTACATAACAACGGCAACCTCGCCGGCTCGACTAGTGGTGGTCGATGTAAGCAATCCTGCTATGCCCGTCCAGACCAATAGTATAACTCTTGCGTCAGGGGAAAATTTAGCATATTCAATTGCTCTTTATGGCCGTAACTTATTTATGACCACGATTACGAGTCCTGCCCGCCTTGTCGTCGTGGAACTGCCCGCGGTTCAATCCGCCACCCTTGCTGCAGGTTCTTTGGCTGCAGGGAGTCTGTCTGTCACTGGCGATACATCAGCTGACCGCGTCTCCGGAAGTAGCGCCAGCGCAAATTCATTCCTTGCTCAAGGAGCGGTGAGTGCTAACGGTACTCGCATTATGGGGAATACAACTATTTCTGATGCGCTGTTAGCGCCAACTACTTGTTGGTTTGGAACCTGTAAAACAGACTGGTATTCCGGAAGCGGAGTCAGTACAAATGCAACGGCAAACAGAATTCCTTTTTTCTCCTCAGCAGCAGGCATGAACAGCTCAGGTATTCTGCTAAATACTGAATCAAGTTGGTTCACAAGTACGGGGCTGTTTGTGAATGGTAGTGTGGGCGTCGGCAGCAACGGTTCCGCAAGTCTGACGCGCGTTGGGAACATAACACTCGCGACGGATGAAAACAGTAGCTATTCGGTTGCGGTGAGCGGAAGATACGCATACGTAACAGCAGCTACGAGTCCTGCTCGTCTCGCCGTCGTAGATATTAGTAGCCCGAGCAATCCAGTACGCGTCGGAAACGTAACACTAGCAACAGGAGAAGACAATGCCCGAGGGCTTGCTATATACGGACGTTACGCAATAGTAACTGGAAACACTGCTCCTGCTCGACTCGTCCTTGTCGATATTAGTAACCCAAGTAGTCCAGTACGCGTCGGAAACATAACGCTACAATCAGGAGAAGACTATATCTTGTCGGTTGCAGTAAACGGAAGATACGCAATAGGAACAACAGCTACTAGTCCTGCTCGTCTCGTCGTCGTAGATATTAGTAACCCAAGCAATCCAGTACGCGTCGGAAACGTAACACTCGCAACAGGAGAAAACAGTGGTCAGTCGGTAGCAGTAAGCGGAAGATATGCAATAGTAACAACCGGTACGACTCCTGCTCAACTAGTTATCGTAGACATAAGCAACGCAAGCAGCCCAACACGAGTCGGAAACGTAACACTAGCAACAGGAGAAAACAGTGGTCGATCTATAGTTATAAGTGGAAGATATGCAATACTAGCAACTACTACGACTCCTGCTCGTCTCGTTGTCGTGGACATCAGTAGTCCAATCAATCCGGTGCGCGTCGGAAACGTGACACTAGACACAGGAGAAAACAGTGCCTATTCAGTTACGGTGAGCGGAAGATACGCAATAGTAACAACAGGTACGAGTCCTGCTCGTCTCATAGTCGTTGAACTCCCTTTCACGCAGGCTGCAGTCGGAGAAATAGGTTCATTAGAAGCAGGCGGCGTGTCGGTGCAAGGCGCTGCGCAAGTTGGCCAAGCACTTAGTGTCGGCACAGCTGCGACAGTCGCAGGATCATTCAATAGTCAAGGACCGCTTGCGACGCGTGACGCGAGAGTAAACACCACATTCATTGCGAATACACGAATGCTGATTAATAGCACTCAAACAAGAACAGAGCTTGGCTCAGCGTCGCGTAATGTTACAGTGTTCATTAATGGGACATTGAACGCGACTGGCGCTATTACTGCAAGTAGTGGCTTTGACATTGCGGAAGCGTTCAGAGCAGACGAGTATCTCGCGCCTGGCGACTTAGTTATGGTCACCAGTCGAGACTCAGTGAAGAAAGCAACGGCAGGACAAGCGTACCTCACCATCGGCGCAGTTAGTACCATGCCCGGTTTCATCCTTGACAACCCGCAACTTGAAAACAGAGTCTTAGTCGGCCTCGCAGGTAGAATTCCCGTCAATGTCGAAGGAGAAGTGCAAGCCGGCGATTTCATCGCCGTCAGCGACACGCCAGGCAAAGGCAAAGCCGCAACGGAGCCGAGTTTCATACTCGGCCGCGCATTAGAAAACAGTCAAAACGGCCAAGTCATGATGGTGATTCAACCAGGCTACTTCAGCCCGCAGGTCACAGCATCAGGCGCTCTTATTGGCGCGCCAAACAATCAGAGACAATACGGCGCGTCACCATTCGCGGCGGAAGGACAAGATAAAGTACTTGCGCTAAACCAACCAAGTGATGTTATTGTGACGCTCGAATAAGACTCGCAGTTCTAACTCGCAAGTAAAAATAGAAGCAGCACTAGCAATTAAATACCCTGAGCCACTTCTTAACAGCATGACACGCAAGACACTTGAGGACGCGAAGGCCAGTATTTTCAAACCGGCGCAAGAGCCACTAGGACTCACTATCAAAGGTTATGAAGCGAATGAGCCGTTTTCACTCGAAAAACTTAGTGAAAGTTACAAAAGCACAGGTTTCCAAGGCACTTACCTCGGCAACGCAATCGACATTCTGAGGCGCATGCGCGCCGAGCGAGAACAAGCAGGAGAAGGTTTCAAAGTGTTCCTCGGTTTCACAAGTAACCAAGTCAGCAGCGGCAACCGAGAGCTCATAAGATACCTTGTTGAACACAAATTTGTTGACGCGTTAGTAACAACTGCGGGCGGCATTGAAGAAGACATTATCAAATGTCAAAAACCGTTCATCCTCGGTGACTTCCGCGCACCAGGCAAAGAACTTAGAGACGCAGGCATCAATCGCACCGGAAACATCTTTGTACCAAACGACCGATACATTGGCTACGAAGCATTTCTCCGACCAATCTTTGATGAATTGACAAATAACAACACCAAGCAAGCAATCATCACGCCAAGCGAACTAATCAAAACTCTCGGCGAGCGAATTAATGACAATTCCAGCATCTGCTACTGGGCAGCAAAGCACAACATCCCAGTCTTCTGTCCGGCAATTACGGACGGCTCAACTGGCGACATTGCGTACTTCCACCAAATCAACGAACTAAACAAAGGCAGGCAATTCCTATTCATCGACTCATTAAAAGACAATGCAGCACTAAACTCACTTGCAATCACAGCAGACAAAACTGGCGCACTCATCCTCGGAGCAGGTCTCGTAAAGCACCAAATTCTGAACGCGAACATGATGCGCGAAGGCCTCGATTATGCTGTTTATATCAACACAAGTTTTGAGTTTGACGGCAGCGACAGCGGCGCAGAGCCGGAAGAGGCCAAGAGTTGGGGCAAAGTCGCCTCAGACGCGAATACAGTCAAAGTGACGTGCGACGCGACGATTGCACTGCCAATTATTATCGTAAGCGTTTGGCAACAGCAGTGAATTGGGTAAGGTCTATGCCTAACATTAACAAAGGATATTAATACTTTACCGAAGTCCTATATGTATGAAATCACTCTACATAGTCCTAATAGCGCTCATTATAGTAGCGCCAGCATTTAGCCTAGTTATTCTGGAACCCACTGGAACGTATAGTAGCTCTGCGCCAGTTATGCTTACTACAAACGAAACTGCGGAGAGCATATCATACGAAATTATGCCAGGTAATATAGCTGGCTTGTGTGAAAACTGCAGTGAAATAAACACAACAGTAAACCTTACGGCAGGAAACTACACGCTCACTGCGCTTGCAAAATTTAATGGCACCAACACCACAAGAATGAGCAGTTTTGTTATGCTAGCAATAAACAGTTCAAATAGCACAAATTCAAACAACACAAATACAAGCAACAATACAAACAACTCAACAAACGAGACAGATCCTATCGAATTCTCAGTCAATATTGTAAACCCAATAACCAGCACATATAATTCAACAGTGCCAGTTAGTATTATCTCAAACAATACACTGGATAAGATAAGCTATATCGTTACTAATAGTATGACGCAGATGTGCACTAACTGCTCAAACCTCACTGGTGCGCTAAACCTATCAAATGGCAGTTACATAATAACAGCAACGGGCAGTCTCGGCGCTGTAAACAAAACAGTGAGCGTTCCATTTACAGTAATACTTACCACTTATTTCAATCAAACAAATTCAACAAATCAAACAACAAACCAAACTACAAATCAGACTACAAACCAAACTACAAATCAGACTACAAATCAAACAACAAACCAAACAACAAATCAGACTACAAACCAGACAAGCAACAGTACAAATAACTCCACGCAGGGAAATAACCGTACATACAATAATAATTCGAAGTATACGCTAGGATTAAACAAACTTCCTCAAGCGGTTGCGAGTGGCGAAATAACTGACGAAGAGCTTGCGTTAATTATCAGAAATAATACTATCAATCCAGGCGTTCTTAACCGTCTTATCAAAACAGGTAAGCTCGGAAATGCAAGTATCTCAGCAATTATTGAAACCCAGAAAACACCTCCAGGCATTTTCAAAAAACTCGCTGGATTCTTTGGCGTATACGTAGCTACTCCAAAAGAGCGCTTAATGGAGCAGTACGAGCTGGACGAAACACAACTAAATAAACTCGCAAAATCATCCGATGTTTCAAACAAAGGCGCCGAAAAAGCTATTGAAAAAGCTACGCAGCGAAGCGCCAAACGTAATGAAAAAATAAGCGACGCAAACGCAGAAATTAAAAATAAATCAAAAAAGGATTCTACGGACTCTGATGATGAATCAAAGGCAGCAGCTGCCGAGGAGCGTAAAGGTCCGAGCAAGATTTCGCCTGGCCAAGCTAAAAAAGAAGACAAGAAAAATGATGCTAACGAAATAAAAGAAAGCAAAGGTCAAGCAAATAAATTATCGCAGGATTCAAACGAGGAGGGCAACGAAAGCAAACGTCCAAGTAAAAGCGGCAACGCACCAGGTCAGAATAAACGTCCGTAAGCTGCGCGATACAACAAGTAACTTAATAGCAAAATAAGAAGAGCGCCGATAGCGAACGGTACAGAGAGAGCATACCAAAACGCAACGCCTGTCCAATAAACAAAGTGAAGCAACATACTTACTGCTAGCAGCGGAGATGGACTTTGTTTCTGCGAGCGCAGCAACATAAGTGTAAGACCTCCAGCCAGCGCGCCGCTTATTAACCAACCTACAAAGTTAAGCCATGGTACGCCATAATACAATCCACCGCGTACGTAAGTCCACAGACCAAGCACAACTGCGCCTGGATCTAGCACTAAGTCAACAGCAAGAAGCGAGCTTGCAAACGCGCATGTAAACAGCACAGGTTTTGCACGTAGCCGCCACGTTACCCACAACGCGCCAAGCACTAGCGGCACGTATGCAAACGGTAAAGAGAATGGAGCGCCGCCAGGAAGAAGAGGACCAAGCCCCGAGCCATAAGTAAACGCGGAGTAAGGGTAACCTGTTTGTAATCCGACAGTCTCGATAATAAATGCGAAGAGCGATAGTGATGCAAGCAGCAGCAGCGCACGTTTTGAACCAAGCCATTGCCACGCCGCAATAAAGGAAGGCACTGCAAGCAGCATTACAGCCGCAGCACCCACTACAGGATTATCTGCTTGCTCGGGAAATGTTCGTTGAAATAATGGAGATGCAAACAAAACTACTGCAAATGCGATAAGCGCGAATACACCACGCTTAGTCACGTGGCACCGACCACAGCGGAGTTGCTGCCCTAATGTAATGCTCTACCGGCGTATCAATACGCACTGTACTCTCGATATGATCAAACCCTTCTCGAACAAGAAACGATTGCATTTCTAACCGCGATGTTTGCACATATAACAGTGACTGACCTCGCCCTGCAGCTATGCTCACAATGCTTGCAAGTAATGCATGACCCGCGCCTGCATTACCAAGGCCTTGGTGGCGAATACCATAAGGGAAGAATGCTGTAATATGCGCAAAACGCTCACGCTCGTAAGTAGCCACGCGCTCAGCAGGCGCTTCAGAATAGTTTATTGCAGACTTCGCTAGTTCAGGGCGCACAAATGCGAACCCAGCCACGCCATTCGGATGAAAAATATCGAAGATTACTCTTGGTGAACCACGATGGGATACGCGATACGTTAGATCGTTCATAGTAAGCAACTATTGCGGGGAACCATCCTGCTGAGGACCACGGCGAGAATTAAACGTCGTTCCTTTTGCCGTAAACCCTTGCGCACTGTCTCGACTAGTACCGCCATCACGCGAAACATCACGAGGCGCGTCTCTTGGTCCGCGAGTATAACCATTGCGAGGTCCGCGGTTGCCTTGATTGCCTCCACCTTGTCCACCGCCATGACCGCCGCGCCCATCACGAGAGAATCCAGGATGGCCGTCGCTACCGTCGCGCTTTGGAATACTTACTGGTTGTGGCCTAAAGTCGCCGAGCGTAAACTCTTCTATCTTATCTCGGAAGTAATTGTCAATTGGCGCGTAGTCTTCGTGCTCTGTCGGAGACAGCAGAGTAAACACTTTTCCTTCTTCGCCGGCGCGTGCGGTTCGACCCATGCGGTGCGTATATTCTTGCGGCGTTTTTGGTACGTTATAATTAAACACGTGCGTCACGTTTGAAATGTCGAGACCACGCGCTGCAACGTCCGTTGCAACAAGCACGTGCACTTTGCCTTTGTGAAACCCGTCGAGTATCGTTTCACGCTTTGATTGAGTGTGGCCGCCGTGTAGTGGCTTCGCTTCAATGCCGGTTGATTGCAAATATTCAGCAACGTGATCCGTTAAGCCACGCGTCGCACAAAACACTATAGCAAGGTTCGGTTTTTCACGTTCAATAATTTCGCGAACTATAGGAAGTTTAGTTCTATTCGAACACTTTACCACGTACTGCTTAAGGAACACGTCAGAGACAAAACTCTCGCATTTAATGTGAACTGGGTTCAGCATCATTGTTTCCGCAATACCAAGAATTTCGCCAGGCATTGTTGCAGAGAACATCATAGTAACGTGATCGTGCGGAATCGCAGAAATAATGCGCCGAACATCGTCGATGAAACCCATGTCAAGCATACGGTCCGCTTCGTCAAGTACTAAAAAAACAATATCACCAAGCTCAAGCGTACCTTGCGACAAGTGATCTAGAATACGACCAGGCGTTCCGACAACGCAGTCCGCCGATTCAATCGCGCGAATCTGCGGCTCCATGCCGACGCCGCCGTACACGCATGCAAACTGTATGTCGGTATACTTACCAAAACTTACTAAGTCATCATGCACTTGTTTTGCAAGCTCACGAGTTGGGCACATAACAATCGCGCGCACTCCTTTAGTTTCGTGATTGCCGAGCGCTTCAATCATTGGCATGCCGAACGCAGCTGTTTTTCCGCTGCCTGTCTTGCTCTGGACAACAACATCGTTGCCATCAAGCACCGGGTTGAAGCTTTGCACTTGTACGTCCGTCGGCGCAGTAAAGCCGAGTTCAGTCACTGCTTTGAGTATGTGCTCGCTAAAACCGAACTGTGCGAACGTTGACGGTGTTGGTATGGTCGGCGTGCTATCAGCACCCTCAATATTGTCTGTCATGGTATTCCAGCAGCAGGCAACACTTGCGGGCGCATTGAAACTCGAAGCTGTCGAAGAATCTTATGCGCAATCGGGCACGCGAATAGCTTTTACGCTCTATCGCGCGCAGTGCGGGTGTTGACACCGTGCGTATTAACTTGTACTGGAATATCGTTTATAAAGATATGCGCCTCCTTTATATCTTACTAAAGAGTCTCTGGGCTATGCCACCATACCCAACGCCCCGCTCCAAGTATCTCCTTGCTCCCATGGCAGGAGTCACTGACGCAGCGTTTCGCATCCTCTGTAAAGAGCAAGGCGCAGGTATGACTTTTACTGAGTTCGTGAGCGCAGAAGCAATTATTCGCGACAATGCAGTTAGCCGAAAGCTACTCGCCATAAGTCCTGAAGAGAGCCCTGTTGCCGCGCAAATTTTTGGCAGCAATCCAGACTCGGTTGAGCAAGCAGCGCGCTTCGTTGAACCGGTAGTTGACGCTGTTGACTTTAACATGGGCTGTCCTGCGTGGCACGTTTACAGTCAAGGCTGCGGCGCCGCGCTTCTGCAAAGTCCAGAACTTGTTCGCGAACTTTTAACGCGAATGCGAGCCGCAGTAAAAAAACCCCTTTCAGTTAAAATTCGCTCCGGCATTAACGAGCACACCATAAACTGCGTCGAGATAGCAAAACTTGCGCAAGAGTGCGGCATTGACGCGATCACAGTACATCCGCGCACGCAAGCTCAAGGCTACAGTGGCAAAGCAAACTGGGACCTTATTCGACAAGTGAAAGAAGCAGTCACAATTCCAGTATTTGGAAATGGAGACGTTCGCACGCCGGAAGATGCGGCAAGAATGCTAAAGGAAACTGGTTGCGACGCAGTAATGATAGGTCGCGCGGGCAAGGACAATCCATTTCTATTCCGGCAGTGCATAGAGTATGAACGCACTGGAACTTACGCTCAAGTAACCGACAACGAACGAGAACAACTTATTGCGCGATTTATCGAACTAGCAGCAATACACGATACTGATTTCACACGCGTACGGATGCAAGTTGCGTTCCTGACAAAGGGAATGGTCGGCGGTGCAAGCCTGCGCGCAAGCTTACTCAAAGCAAAAACAGTTGCGGAACTGCGCGCAGCATATAGCGGGCGGGCGGCGGCAATGGCATGAAACGCGAAAATCCAGAATATCAATCATGGGCATTAGAGTCACTGAGACTGCGCGGTAAACGCGCTCAAAGACATAGATTTACAGCAGCGAGTATAACTAGTCTCGCAACCATAATTGGAATTGCAGTCGCGACCACTTATACTCTCGCTAAAAAAACTGATGAACGCCTGAAGAAAAATGCAGAATTTTATGTTATGGCGGACGCTAGAAGTATTAAGAATGGCCTATTCACCTATACCACGCAAAAAAAAGATTCGTATTTCAAACTTTATAATTGTGAAAGAAATCATAATACTATTGACAGCTTACTGCCTTCGCCGGAGCGCAACACTATCGAATCATACAAACAATTTGTTGTTAATTTGCAACTTGAATACGAAACCGATGCAAAGCAGAGCCCACTTAGGCCGCGCGCATATGCCTTGCATCCAAATATGAACCTAATTCTACCAGACTTGAATGGAGACAAAACTGTGGGCTGCGCAAAACAAAATGAGCCTGATTGAAAACTTCTTAAGGCGTTGGAGCACAACCGACATCACACCAGATAACGGACTTCTCTTTGACGAGCATTTAATGGGCGTTCGCATTCTTGCGGCGCCTGAAGAGCAGAAATTCCTTGCAAATTTAACGCGTAGCACCGCGCGCGCAGAATTCGCCCTTCGATGGCGCAATTACAAAACGCTAGACGTGAATGACGCTTAGAATCAGGCTCCCTATTTCCTCCGAAAGCTATTTGAGGATGGCCCTCATTAATGAGCTATGCGCTACTTCGGAATGGCTTTTGCAGCAGTCTTACTTCTCGGAGCAGTGTTCTTTCTTGGCCAGGGCATTACAGGCCGAGTAACAAGCCAAACTTGCTGCCTGCCGCCTAGCTGTCCCGTTGAATATTTGTGCAGCGCAGCGCCGCAGGTTGCGCGCGAAGAAGCCGCAACCGGCGACGTACGACTCGGCCTTCTTCTGGCGTTTGCCGCGGTAACAGTATTCATTACGCACGAACTAACGACACGTCAGGCATAAATAGGCGCCCGCAGTCCCCTAAAAGTGGGAATTAAACGAAATCCAACTCTTGAGCAACTGATAGGAACGCTAACAGAGCGCTCAGAGAAAATTTGGGAGCCGACAATTCCCGACATCACAATCTCACCTATTGCCAGAAAGCAGCGTCAAGCCACACAACTTCATATTGATGAATCTAATCAACGTCAAGGTCGCTCTGAAAAATACAGTCGCAAAACTGTAAACGCGACATGGCTCGGAAATTATTTCAGTCACATCGGTGGCGCCTACTACGGAGGAATTGTTTTATCAAAAGTATTTCCGCACAGTACAAGTAACGGCAATAAAATAACACATCCAGATATTGTAATCGCCGAAAAATTAAAAGTGCTGGAATCCAAAGGTGCAAACCATAAATTCGAAGCGCAACTTAAGCATCGCCAAATGCATGACTATGTGGCGGCGCAAATTTCTGACCCTCAGAGCCGTTACATTTACATTGTTTTTCGTCATGGATGGGGTGGGGTGCTGTCTGAGTTTACCGGCGGACAAACAGCACTCTACAACGAATTAGCAACCAGCCTAAGTTACTGCGTGGAGTTTCCAGTTAGTGTTATTTTTAGCCTCTGGCAAAACGATTCTAAAGCGTGCCGCCTCGCACCGTACACTAGTAAAGAAGGGGAAAAACTTGCCTTAACCAATCCCGAACAAGCACTAAACCAACAAATTTTATGTCTAAAAGCACCTTTTTTCCAAGAATTGATACGCTCACCGTATGATACCTTTAGAGTGGTTACCGAGGAAATTGGAAATAACTTTGAAGTGCGCCATCGCTTACTTCAAAATCTACGTGTGGGAGGCGTTAGTACTCAAGCGATTCCCCTAATTCGCATCATTGATCGTAATCATGCAGCTTCAGTACAATACCTTAAGGAAAACGCTGGAGCACTAATGGAAGGATCCACTAAACGCGGCCAAGAGTTGAGCTCGAAAGCGCAAATTTCTATGTTTGGCGAAGTACCCTTCTAGCACGCGGAATTGTTATATAGCACTCACCGCTGCCTAGTATCATGCTCCTCTGTGGAATCGACGAAGCTGGCCGTGGACCTTTAATCGGCCCAATGGTTATTTGTGGCGTGGCACTTGATTCCAATAAACTTAGTTATCTTAGAGACTTACACGTAAAAGACTCTAAGCAACTCACGCCCGCAGCGCGCGAGCGCATATTCCGCGAACTCACCACTATTGGTGTGCACCACATCATGATCGTACCACCTGACGAAATTGATGCAGCAGTACTCGGTACGGAAAATCTTAACTGGCTCGAAGCGAGAAAAGCAGTTGAAATTCTAGAAAAACTACAGCCGCAAACCGCAATAATCGACTGTCCGAGTACTAACTTACAGGCGTTTGCGGGGTTCATGCTCCGACTTCTCAGCTACCCGCTAGACTTGCGTTGCGAGCACAAAGCTGACGCCAATCACGAAATTGTGGCAGCAGCAAGTATTCTTGCCAAGGTAACTCGCGACCGACTTATAGAAGAAATGAAAAAAAGAGATAACGTTGACTTCGGCTCAGGCTACATGTCCGACGAGAAAACCGCGCGATTCCTTAAAGAGCACCCAGACTATCATGGCATTCGGAAAAGTTGGGCGCCATACCAAAAATTAATGACAGGAAAAGAACAAAAAGGATTAGGAGAATTCTAAACTTTACTTCGCAGGTTCTGCACTCGCAAGGGTTTGTAGTTGATACCGCGTCGGAGCTAGCTGCCTCGGCAACTGCTCAACATAACCCGGGAATTCTCTGTCAATAGTGCCATACGCGCGCGACGTGATTGTCGAGGGAAGTAAAGTACTCGCGAGCGCGAACGAGAGCGGCGCAAGCCCGACGTCTTGCATTAGTAAATTTCCTTCCTTGCGCAGCTCTAGTTCACCAATACTTTTTGCACGCTGGACTCGCTCAGAAATATAATTAATATCGGAATCAATTTGGTTCTCTCCGAAAATCAAATACAAACTAGGCAAATCAATACTTCGAATTATACTTTCAGGAGTCGCCTTTTCCTTACCAACTACGTATTGGGACGAAACCATACTAGGGTCTTCCATACGACCTAGTACTTTAGCAATTGATTCTACTGCAGACGCTCTTGGCTTAAGATTAGCATCTAAGTAAAATGCGCCAAACACATTGATTACACCTTGAACCCATATTGGATCATACGGTGGCGTACCAAGCATTGAGACAAGCGCTGCATCCACATTAGGTGGCCTCGGCAAGTAGTATTCCACTCGACTCGCGAGTGTGTCCGGCTGCCTCTCTATTGCACTTGCCATAGCGCGCAATCCCGTTTGGTGCTGCGCAGATGCGAGAGGATGATTGCACGTGCGCTCAAGTAATGAAGCGCGCAAGCTTGCTATTTGAGGAGAAGTTAGTTCTGCGGTTTTAGGTTCGTGAGTCTGAGAGGTCATAGTAGCATACATTGCTAGTAGGCATCGGGAGCCCAGAGGATAGAACGTCC
This sequence comes from Candidatus Woesearchaeota archaeon, assembly GCA_043771635.1. GTDB lineage: Archaea > Nanobdellota > Nanobdellia > Woesearchaeales > SKIA01 > JAYVHA01. Next base: position 70,075 of record JAYVHA010000020.1, on the reverse strand, counting down.
TTCTTAAGACTTGCGAAGCTAGTTTTGAGATTTATGACCGTTCCATCACCGACGGAGGATAGAGAGCAACTTTAAAAAGCGTTAATGGCGAGTGTCCCCGTCCCGTGGAGAACCCCGTCACTGCCCCGCAAGTGGAAGAGGCAGAAGTACTGCTCACTTCAGCTACCGCGCCAGTCAATACTGAAAATAGGATCGAAAATAATATTGAAATCAGCACGGAACAAGTTTCTAAAACTGAACCTTCAACTCAAGCAATTACGCCACAGGCCGTAGCAGGAGCCGGCATACCAAGTCCCACAGTTACAGCGCACGGCGACCACGCCCTGACGCGCGTGATTCGACTAGAAATGAAAGGCTTCAAGAGTTTCGCAAATAAAACTGAAGTCATTTTCGGTGAAAAATTTAATTGTATTATCGGACCAAACGGTTCTGGTAAATCTAACATTCTTGACGCACTTTGCTTTGTACTAGGTAAGAGCAGTGCAAAATCCATGCGCGTAGAGCGAAGCGCAAACTTAATTTACAATGGAGGCAAGACAAAAAATCCTGCCAAAGAAGCTGAAGTCTCAATATTTTTTGATAACAGTCAATTCATTTTCCCAATTCAAACGCCACAAGTAAAAATTACTCGAATCGTTAAATTAAACGGTACTAGCGTCTACAAAATTAATGACGAAACGTCCACGAGAAATCAAATTCTAGATGTACTAATGGTGGCGCGAATTGACCCAGATGGCTACAACATTATACTACAAGGAGATATAACCGGCCTAATAAAAATGAGTTCTGAAGAGCGGCGTATGCTAATCGACGAAGTTTCAGGTATTGGAGAATACGAAGATAAGCGCCACAAGGCCGAACTTGAACTTAACAAAGTCGACACCCAACTCAAGGAGTCAGACATAATTCTTGCCGAGCGCGGCACCTACATGAAAGAGCTTAAGAAAGAGCGCGATCAAGCGCTAAAGTTCAAAGACCTTGAAGAAAAACTTAAACGCAATAAAGCAACTATTCTTAATCGTAAAGTAGAGGAGCGCCAAGTTCGAGAGCAGAAACTTGCAAAACAACTTGCTGACGACGATGAAAAAATTGGAGCGATTCAAGCAAAAATTGACGGCTACAAGTCTGAAGTAAGTCAACGTAAGGAGCGCGTAAAAGAACTTAACAAAGACTTGCAAAGCAAGAGCAGTAAAGAGCAGCAAACGCTTAACGCTGAAATTGAAAAACTAAAAATTACGCAAACTAAAACTGATATGCGTATTCAGCAGTTAACAACTGAACTGCAGCGCTTAACTGAGCGTCGAACGCAACTTGACAAACAACAATCAGACACACAATCTCGCGTAAGCGGAATAGATCAGCAGCTAAAGAGTGGCGAGTATCGTGAAAAAGCAATCGCACAAGAGCTTGGCCAGGTACAGGAGCGAATTTTAGCGGTACGTAAAAAGCACAACTTAGAAGACGCGGGCGCAGTGGATGACAAGATTGCAACTCTCGACAAAGAAGTTGAGCAAGCACAAGATGAAATTACTCGTCTACGTCAAGAAGAGCAAGCATTAGTTCGCGAGCACGACAAACTTGAATTCCAACTCCAAGCAATTGATGGAACAATCGGACGACTGCAGGAACTCGAAACAGAATACAAAGAACAAGTACACGCGCTTAAAGCTGCAAAGCTAAATTTAACTGCATTACAGAAGGATTTGCAAGAAGCACTCGGCCAAGCGAAGAGCTTGCAAAAAGAGCACGAACTTGCAGAAGCTAAACTACGGAAGGCGGAAGAAGAACTTGCAAAACTCAGAAGCCGTAACATCCAAATTCGCGAAGCCGCGCAAGGCAACATCGCAGTTCAGAAAATTCTCGAATTGCGTGGGAAGAAAAAAGGAATACATGGCACCGTAGCTGAACTCGGCAGTGTGCGTGAAGAGCACTCACTCGCGCTTGAAATTGCAGCAGGCGGGCGAATGCGCTCTATTGTTGTTGACGACGATGGCGTCGCGCAAGAGTGCATTGAATACCTTCGCGCAAACAGACTGGGCGTAGCAACATTCTTGCCACTGAACAAAGTACGTGGTACAAGTGGCGAGAGACCTAACGGCTCAGGAGTGGTTGGCTTAGCAATAGACCTTATCACTTTCAAACCAGAATTCGCGCCTGCGTTCAAATACGTTTTCGGAGCAACCGTAGTAGTCGATGACATAGGCGCGGCACGCTCAATTGGTATTGGACGCTATCGCATGGTCACGATTACTGGCGACCTTGTTGAAATCGCAGGCGCAATGTCTGGCGGACACTTACAACGCGGCAAGCAAGGCATGGGTTTCCAAGAACAAGAACTTGTCGATAAACTTGCAAGATCTGAGCATGATGTACTCGACCTTGAAACACTGGAGCGCACACTTGCAGACAAGCGCGAGCGCAATTCAGAGGGCATCAGTAGCTTCCGAAACAAAGCCGGCGAACTCGAAGCCGAAGTAACTAAGCTTGAGCGCCTCCTAAAAATCGATGCAGGCGACACTGGTGCGAGCGCAGAAGAAAAAACTCGTCTCAAAACAGCATCAAGTGCTGCCCAGCAAAAGCTTGATACTGTGCAGCAACGTATTGGCGAACTTAATCGCAAACTAGCAAGCGGTAAAGGCGAAAAACAAAAACTAAGAGAAAGTTTATCACAACTACGTAACCCTGCAGTACTTGCAGAACTCTCCGCATTCGACCAGGAGCGTCAAAAACTAGAAACTGAGCGCATCACAATTAAAGCTCAAACAGACAGTCTACGAAATCAGAAAACCAGCATTTATGAGCCTGAAATTGAAAATACTGCGCGTGTCTTTAAGCAACTTGCCGCAGACGAAGTCCGATTTGCAAAAGAACAAGAAACTCTAACCGTCAAAAAAGTTCAAGATGAAGAAGTACTAAAAGTCAAAGAAGAAGAGTTCAAGACATTCTATCAGATGTTCCAAAAGCTCTTCAAAGAGCGCGATAACCTGGGTGATGAAATAAATAAAATTGAAGGAAGAACAATTGAAGAAGAAGATAAAATTAGAAAAGCAGAGCAAGGCCGCGGCTCAGTGCAAATCGTGGTTGCGCAGGTGCGCGCAGAACTTGCAGGTCTCGCTGAAGAAGGCAAACAATACGTCGGGGTTGAGCCCTTCAAAACTAAAGACTTAGAAGACTGCGAGCGCGAAATTAAGCAGTTCGACCGAATGCTTGCTGATATGGGCGCGATTAACATGAAAGCGCTCGAGATTTATGAAACCGCAGAGCGCGAGTACAATGATCTCAACGCAAAAAAACTAATACTGAACACAGAGCGTGAACAAGTGCTACTAATGATTAACGAAGTCGACACGAAAAAGAAAGATTTGTTCGTGAAGATGTTCGCGCTAATCAATGAACAGTTTAAGCGGATCTTCCTGCAGCTAAACACTAAAGGAGAAGCGTTCCTTGAACTTGAGAATCCTGATGATCCACTCAACGCTGGAATGAACATTAAAGTAAGACTGCAGGGCAACAAGTTCCTTGACATTAACTCGCTCTCCGGCGGAGAGAAAACAATGACAGCACTCGCATTTTTGTTCGCAATACAAGAGCACGAACCCGCGCAGTTCTATGTTTTGGACGAAATTGACGCAGCGCTTGACAAGCGTAACGCGGAGAAACTTGGTAAGTTAGTTCGCCAGTACTGCTCAAAGGCGCAGTACATTGTAATTAGCCACAACGACGCAGTCATCACCGAAGCAGATCAAATCTATGGTGTCTCCATGAACGAGCACGGCGAATCCAAAGTCACCAGCTTGAAGGTTTGAATTATGAGCATTTTTAGATCATTATTCAATAAAACAAAACCTAATTTTGACACTGATGAAAAAGCGCTTCAAATGCATTGGGATGCCTACAAATCAACGCTTTCACGAAAGAAAGAGTTGCTGGATAAAGCATACGACCATACAGTAATAGTAGAAATTCGAAAACAACTCAAAATTGAGTTTGTCGATGTGGAGCAAGAGTCGAAAACACTTGATGAAGAGGTTGCCGAGATAGATTTACGCACTCACGCGAGAAATATTCGAAGTGCAGAGCGGTTATACACAGCATTATATGATACAGATACTATTCATGATTATTTACACGCCTTACTCACTCACCTTTATACCGTTTTACAACGCCAGTGGCAACTAATAGACGATCTGGAAAGACAAGCAATTACTGCAGATGGATTTATACAGACTTTTACAAAACAACTTGAAGATGAACAGCATATAGTGGAAACAATAAACACGTATCTTAAATCATTCACAAAGCTGCTACATGAAATGCTCAGCAGAAAAAAGACTGCTGACATTATTGATAGAAGAATAGAGGCAACAGCTAGTAATTACAGAGAGCAATTTAGACAGTGTATATACCAACATGAGACTACTAACCGGCTTGCATCAGACATTGATGAAATCTCACAAATCCTTCAAGACGAAGCGCAAAGAATGTATGACAATGGCGAGATTCATGAAAATGAAGTGCTAACGGAACGCATGCACGATATTGACATTTGGATAGTAAACCAGCCTGGATTTCGAAAAACTGTAAAATATGTGCTTGAAAAGAATTGTGAAGGTGTGACGTCTGACGACATTACTGCAATTACTGCTATCTACCGTGAGTACATTAATGAGTTCGGAATGCCTGTGCCACGACGCCGTATCCAGTGATTGAATTTACGAACTTACAGCCCATCAAAGATTTCCTTGATTCGCGCGCGCGTTTTATCCCAGGTAAAGCGACTTTCGATTGAGCGGCGCGCATCAAGCCCCATTCGTAACCTATGAACGCTGTCGCTTTGCAGCGCTATTAGCTCGCGCGCGATTGCGTAGCTGTCTTGCTTCGGCACTAGAACGCCATTCTCTCCTGACGTAATATAGTCGCGAACATAACCAACGGGCGTTGCAATAACTGGTAAACCACAGCTCATGGCTTCAAGTACGGACAAGCACGTTGTCTCAGTAAGTGACGGCATCACATACACATCCATAGCTTGCAAGTATGGTACTACATTGTTTTGAGCGCCGACAAGCATTACGTCGCGACGCTTCAAAGACTCCTTAATTGCAGGTACGCCGTCGCCGACAATAAGTAACTTGGAGTTCTTCAAACGCACGAACGCGCGGCCAAGTGTCTTCAAATCCTTTTCGTGGGCGATACGACCGTGGTATCCAACAACAAACTTATCAGGCTCGATGCCGAGCGCAATTTTAGCCTCTCTCCTGTCTTTTGCAGGTACAAATTCATTTATGTTAGTACCGAGATGGACAATGCGATGCTCAGCGTCAATGCGATTCCAAGCTAGTAGTTCGGCAACGCCTTCGCTTGGACAGAGTACTAGGTCACACTTCTTGTATTGCTTGCGTACCCACCACTTTACGAATCCTGGTAAGAATGCTTTCAGCACCGGATTAGTCACAGCCTTAGGCACAAGCTCCCAGTCAATTGAGTGCATGAATAGTACAATGCGTTTTTTACCTCGTGCGGCGCGTATCGCTGCGTAACCAATTGGACCGAGGCCTTGCGTGAATACTAGGTCGTGCTCTTGAACGAGCTCGCGAACTTGTTTAAACGCAAATGCAGGAACTGGATAGTCTCCGACGACATGCTTAGTTAGTGGCAAACGAACAATGTTAATCCCTTGCATGTCGTATTCGCCATAATCAGGGCACACAACTGTAACGTCGTAGAGCTCGGAGAGCGTAGGGAGAATTTCCTTTAGGAATCGACTGATGCCGTCATGTCGAGGCAGAAAATTGTCTGTTGCAACAAGGAGTTTTCTTCGCGACTCACCAATTACATCCGTGCTTGGAGCCAGCTGCTCTGTAGTTTTAACAGTTGCCGTCATTTGATCTGGTAGAATACCTCAGCCCAGCGGTGACCGTACCTTAGTCCCGCGATAAATGTTTTGATAAGAACGACTGGCACTAATTGATACATAGAGAGCCACTGGCTTTTATAGCTACGGATAGCTCTCATTTTTCGGCGGTTGGTGCCCGAGATGTCCACTACAAGTCTTGGATGCCCGCGTTTTAGAAGCGGCAGCGGATTCCACACGATATAACTAAACAAAGGGCACGTCAGTTCGTATTGGCTGTGCAACTGAAGGATAGTGCGAGTGACTGTACGATGGTCTGGATGCAAATCATCAATTGCTGGCGTGAACAACTGCCGTGGGCGCTCTTTCTTGATTAGTTCATGCAGCTTTAGGATTATTTCTTTCTCAATAATGTCTTCTTGTAAGGTTACTTCATCAAGGTCGAGGAAGATGCTTTCACTGACACCTAGCTCTTTGTGAGCTGCAAGCGTCTCGTCCTTGCGTGTCTGTACAATAATACGCTCTTTATGTAGCGGGTGGCTCGCGCGGCCTGTAGAGAACACAACCACTACTGTTCGCTCTCCACTCTCAGAGTAGCGCGCAAGCGTACCTCCAACGCCAAGCACCTCATCATCAGGGTGCGGTGCGAACACTATTACTGTCATAGCTTAGAACGCGCAGCGCTCATATAAAAAAGTGCGGCAGTGTTCAACTGAAGCAACGTTTACTTCGTACGTCCTTTGCGCTGCTCAAGATGCTCGCCGAAAGGGTATGAATACCAGTAAAAGCGGCGAATTCCAAGCAATCTGTCGAACTCAACTCGAAGGAGTGTCCGTAGCGTATTCCACCGGTTACCAGGTACAAATCGGCGATCAGCAACAGTTACAGTTACTGGTACTATGCCATAGCGCGCTTTGCCGCGCGCGCGAGCTGAGAAATCCGTGTCTTCAAACTGGACGCGCACGTCAAATCCACCGAGTTTCTTGTACAGAGAGCGCGTTGCGATAATGCAGTATCCGGGAACGCGTGGAGAAAAGCGCTGGCCAAGCCAAATGTGCACGTTAAAAAAATTATAAAAGAATTTGCTGCTCAAGCGCTTAGAGTCTGGCTGCGACCAGCACGCAGCAAGGTCATAATTATTTAGCGTACAGCTCTCGTAAATTTTGCTTAGAAAATCGTTTGTGAATGTTACGTCCGCGTCAAGAAACACTAGCAAACTACCTTTAGCGGCCTTTGCGCCAGCATTCCTGCCGACTGCGACAGGTCCACCCTCTACAACTCGCGCACCCCACTGCTTTGCTATTGCGCGCGTTTTATCAGTGCTGCGCGCGTCCGCAACAATTACTTCGAAATTCTTGAATGTTTGACGCTTAAGACACGCCAGCAGTTTTGGCAGACGGAATTCTTCGTTTAGCGAGATAATAATTACAGAAATTGAGGGTGCAAGTGGAGACTTGAACTTTAGAGACATTGAACATGCACCCGCCGGGATTTGAACCCGGACGACCAGCTTGGAAGGCTGGAATCCTACCGTTAGATGACAGGTGCTTACAACGAGGGCACCGCCAGCTGTTTATATAGTTTCGGTGGCGGAGTTACATTCAAATACAATGGATTACGTAATTTATATATGGTAACCATAGTAGCAATCAGCGGCGGAGAAATCGGCAGACCAGGCACTAAAAAAGAAATTCTACTAATTGATAAGCGAATTATCGCACTTACAGGCAAACCACACCCAAATCTACTGTTCGTTCCTACAGCTTCCTCAGACAGTGACGGGTACTGCGCCGTTGCCGAACAATACTTTGCTAAGCTTGGCGCACGCGTTCGACACTTACGAATCATTCGCGACAAACCATCCAAAGCTGAGATGCGAGCCGCCGTCAAAGTGGCCGACATAGTATATGTCGGTGGCGGCAATACCAAGGACATGCTTCGCATTTGGACGCGCACCGGCTTCTCAACTATTCTTCGCTCATTCGAAGAAACTAAGAAAATCTACTGCGGGGTTAGCGCAGGCGCAGTTTGTTGGTTTGACTCAGCATGGAGCGACTCGCTACGGATGAAAGACCCGAATGCACCATATGTATGCATTCCATGCCTAGGTATTGTTCCAGGGATGTACAATCCTCACGCTGTGCGCGAACCGAAGCGTTTACCCGCGCTTAAAGCCTACCTTAAGAAACACGGCGGCGTCGCGTATAGTGTTGACGATTGCGCCGCAATTGTTGTGCATAAGGGCGAGGCAACAATACTAAGCGCGAAGCGAGGCCGAGCAGCGAGCATCATATTAGCGCAGCACGGCTGTCTAACGAATACACGCGTGCCCAAAGCCCACTCTTAAACCACCCACGCACGATTTATAAAAGAAGGCGCGTTCGTACCCTCTATGTTAGACAAGCTCTCGGACGGGTTTAAGTCGTCACTAAGCAAGATTCGCGACGCAGTCTTTGTAGATGACACGCTTGTTAATGAAGTAACGCGCGAGGTGCAGCGCGCGCTCCTCAGCGCCGACGTGAACGTGCGCCTTGTTATGGAGCTCACCGGCCGCATTAAAGCGCGCATCAAAGAAGACCCGCCAAAAGGCCTATCGCGCAAGGACTTCTTCGTTACAATTCTATATGAGGAACTAACAGCCTTCCTCGGCGGCGCAGGCGCAAAAATCACAATCACTAAGAAACCGTTTATCATAATGCTTGTCGGTTTGTTCGGAAACGGTAAAACCACGACTGCCGGCAAGCTTGCAAAATACTACACTAAACGCGGCTTAAAGGTTGCTATGGTGTCAACTGACACCTGGCGTCCTGCTGCGGCGGAACAACTCGCACAGCTCGGCAAGCAAGTCGGCGTTCCAGTTTTCATTAATCCAAAAGAAGACAATCCAGTAAAGATTTGGCAAGACGCGTGGGATGAAACTCGCAAAGCAGACATAATTATTTGTGACACTGCCGGCCGCGACGCGCTGAATGACGAACTTGTAGAAGAAATTACAAATCTTCGAGAAGCCGTTGCAGCAGACGAAGTACTGCTTGTAATGGCTGCAGACGTTGGTCAATCTGCCGAAAAGCAAGCTAAAATGTTCCACGAAACATGCGGCGTTACCGGCGTCGTAATCACAAAGCTCGATGGTACAGCAAAAGGCGGCGGCGCACTTAGCGCATGTTCCGTAACAAACGCGCCAGTTAAGTTCATCGGTGTTGGTGAAAAAGTTGATGCACTTGAAGAGTTTGAACCAAAAAGATTCGTTGGACGCCTGCTCGGCATGGGCGACTTAGAAACACTTCTTGAGAAAGCCAAAGACGCGATAAATGAAGATGATGCAAAAGACATGCAGAAGCGTCTGCTCAAAGGCGAGTTTACTTTGATAGACTTGTACCAGCAAATGGAAGCGATGAAAAAAATGGGTCCGCTTGCAAAAATAATGGAACTTATTCCTGGAATGGGACAGTTACAAATGCCGAAAGAAGCGCTGGCAGTACAGGAAGAAAAACTCAAGACTTGGAAGTTCGTAATGGACTCTATGACACGCGAAGAATTGCAAGACCCTGAAGAAGTAATGAACCCGAACCGAGTCTCACGCATAGCGCTAGGCTCAGGCCGCAGTGAAACAGAAGTTCGCGAACTACTAAAGCAACATAAACAATCAAAAAAATTATTCAGAATGCTAAAGGGACGTGGAAACGAGAAAGATATGAAGAAAATGATGCAGAAAATGCAAAGTATGCGACGATAAAAAAATTATTTAAAGATAGTTTCGCAACGCTTCTAGTTTAATCTCATTGCATCAATGAACGCTGCGTAAAACCGAGGAAAGTCTTCATCAGTAATTTTACCACCGCATGCAAGTGTGTGCCCGCCTGCGTTTCCACGAGCTCCACTAATGCGCAATGCTTCCTTAACAGCAGGCGCGACTGGTACGCCAGCGCTCCGAATAGATAATTTATGCTCACCATTATGTGAGCGCGCTAAAAATATAATTTTATCAGGAAATTCGTGAATAAGCTGGTTAGAAAGTTCAGAAATTAGACTAATTTCTAGAGCGCCAAAGCGGTGAAAGAGTATTTGCGACTCTGTTGCGCTCGAACGCGTCTCAACTAAAAGACGCCAGTATTCTTTGTTAATTTTCTCATAGCGCTTCCATACAAGTTTTGCACGCGGCGTTGTGTGAGCAAGTAACTCACCATAGGTTTCAACTCGCGCGAGGATTTTGATAATTGTACGTACTTCGCTTCCATCACCTTTGAGATTAAACTGAAACAGGCGAGCTAGTGTTCCAAACGGCTGATCAAAAAGCGCTTGTGGCGCTGTTACAGCCTCGCCAATAAGTTCAGGCGCCTCTATACGAAACGCATCTGCAATATCCGTCATTTGCCAGTCTCCAATAGAGCCGACTGCGGCAAGCCATAAGTCTTCAGGGTTACCAAGAGCATGCCAAACCCAGTGCGTTGTGCATCTATTGTCAGCATCGTCAGCGATACGCGGGTTATAGTACGTGACGTGACCGCCTTGCGGCGTTTGCGGTCCGTGGTGATCAAGCCAGATTACTGGACATGAAACGCCGTCGAGGAAAGCTTGCTCCACATATGGTTTATCTAAAATTACGATTAAATCAGGATTATTTTCGTCTACTTTTCTAAGCAGATCAACTGGCACCATTGCACTTGCCTGCACGCGATGACCGAATCCATCTCCACCACGCGCACGAACACAAAGTAAGTAACTGCACAAACCGTCACCGTCGTCGTCGTAGAAAAAAACTGGGCGTTTCGCTGCTAGAACGCGGGTGCGGAAGTCCTGGAGCGCTTCAGGTGAGATTGCCATGAGTTAAGAGATATTCGTGGTTATATAAAAGCGAGGCTCTGATAATGCGCGCACAACAAGTCCTAATCATCGTCAGTCTGTGGCGCAGGCATAAATCCCTCGCGCTTGAGCACGGACACTATAGGATACAACTTAGCCCCAGGATGCTCCGCGCGAAATTGTTCTAGTTCCATTGCAGTTGAAAATAAGCACTCTGCTATGAGTAAGTCTAAAGACAATCGGGCGCAACTATTAATTGAAACATGTTCTGATAGTCCTGACTCATAAGGCATTATTGCAAAAACCGCGAAAGGACAACCTAGTGCGTCCCAATCAAGAATAGTTGTGCAACGCACCCCGTGCTTAACTAACCGATTAATACGATCGTGAACTGTGCTTTTAGGCATTCGTGTTTGCGAAATAAACGACAGTAATTTAGCACGACTGTCTTTACGCATTGATGTTAACACTCGGCAATCTAGTTTATCGTATTGACTCATTGCGGCACTCCATCTCTGTCGAATGTTGCGTATTTACAAACGAAGTATGGCCCTTGCGCCTGAACCATAATTTCTTCATTAGGGTTGTATGGAGCATCAATCACACTTCCAAAACGCTGACAAAGCAGCGGCCGTTTTGTAATATCTATCGTATCAAGTTTACTATTTAGAAAGCCAATTTTTTCATTCAGTTTAGTATTATTTCTCTCGGAAGTGTATTCAAAATTTTCTAAAGCGGTGACTCTTGTCATGAGACTGGCGTGTCGATTGAACATAGCAACCAACGACAATCCAGCGCAATACACTAGAGCGGCAGCAGCTAAACCGCCAATTACTTTTCCTTTAACGCCCTTATCACGCAGAACATATCTTTTATTCGTGGCGCACTCTTGGTTTTCCGTCTGATCGCCGAGCTCAGCGCTTAGCTCCATATCAGCGCTACTTGGCCGCATCCGAGCTAGGTCTTGCTTGACAATTTCTACTAATGTTTCGTGTTCAGAGTTTTGAATCATTTTGACCCGCCTCCATCCATCGTGCGGCGAGGCCGAGCTTCACGATATACTATTCCGTCAATTTCAGCAAGCGTCTCAAGCAAAGAGGGTACTTTGTCGTTTGCTACGCGCACACTAATTATATCCACAAGCGATGAAGCGCGAGCGCCATAGCCGAATAGTTTCGACAATACAATGTCGCGCTCGCCCGCGCCATACTCTATAATGTAATTAGTATAATCTTTATTCATAGGAGAGTGCCTCTGGCAGACGAATTAGGCCTGCGCCAAACTTATTTTTTTCCCCGAGTTTCTCAGCCGTAGTTTGCAAAATTGATTCGTACTGCAACTTTGCAGCGCTCTTAAGCAGAGCACACGCACCAGCAATATGCGGCGTCGCCATTGATGTACCACTCAGATATGTGTAACCGCCGCCGGGCGCCAAACTGTAGATTGACACTCCTGGCGCACATAGATCGACTAAGTTATTCCTGTTGCTAAATGAAGCGTGCTTTTTATCGCAGTCAACTGCAGCAACACTTATTGCACCCGGATAGCTTGCTGGATAATTATAGCTTGTGTTGCCGTCGTTACCAGCAGCACACACAACTGCAATTCCTTGTGCCGCAGCTAATTTTACAAGTTCTGCTTCACCGTCACTCGGGTATGACGAGCCTAAACTCATGTTAATCACGTCCACCTTATGCTGCACAGCCCACTCAATCCCTTGCAGAACAGTAACTTCGTCTCCAAAACCATTCTCATCTAGCACGCGCACAGCGTATAAAGTTGCACTAGGCGCGACTCCAGTACTTGCTCCTGCGACTGTGCCTGCTACGTGCGTGCCATGCCCATTCTGATCCATTGGCGAACCACTATCAACAAGATCTATTCCATGCCCGTCAGCAAAACAGCTTGATAGTTCTCTATGATTGTAATCAACACCTGTGTCGATTATTGCAACATGCGAACCTGCACCGCGAGCATATTCCCATGCTCTTTCTGCGCCGAGCAGTTGTAAATTCCAATCATCGTTATCGCGTATTTGCGTTGCGTGCAAAGGTTTAACCGAATATACTCGCGCAGGCCTTGCACTAACAAGTCCACTCTTACCTAGAGCTGCTCGCGAAAATATTAACTCGTCTGCAAGAGGTCCTGGGCAGCGCACACCGATGTATGGCACGTAGCTAAGACGACGAACTTCTCCAAAGTCACCCGCTTGACGCGCAAGAAAATCTACTGCTTGCAAAGACGATGCTTGTAATACAAGTTGCACTGGAGCTGCAGCATACGACTCCGGCGCCGCGAGCACTCGCTGCGCAGCTATTCCTAGGTTTGTTGCAGCGCGCGCAGCATCTTCGCAAGCACCCGCATATCTCGCATAGGAACCCTCAGGGTCGAACGGTCGCGCGCCAGCAGTTACGCGCACAGCTGCGGCCGCCATTGATACTATTTGATTTAGCGCTCGCCTCGATTCAATATCAAAATTTCGAGATAACGTTGCAAGTAAATCGGCATCAGGAACGCCAGACAAGGATAAAACTGCATTATGTGCTGCGCGCAACGCTTGCGTGAGTGGCACAATTTTCATAGAGCGCTGCTCAGATATTAATTGGTCAAGCGTATTTTTTGCGTGCGATACTCGTGTACTTGGCTCCATACATATCAAGTGTATGTTACCTAAGTACTGCCTTTGGTACGCGAAACCGACGTAATGTCACGCCGTACGCAATTATAACGAATGCACCGTAAATTTCACAGATAGAATTGACGCGAGCGTAGCCACTCCGGCGGACCGGACGCCAGGTTTATATACTTCCAATCAGGCGGAAGTGTATGCGGTCCTGCACACAAGTTCCGAATGGCTCAACAGTTTTCCTTCGTGCAGGCATGGACGTTCCGCTTGGTAACGGATTAATTACCGACACAAGTCGAATTGATGAAACACGCCCAACAATTGACCTTCTTCGCTCGAAAGGCTGCAAAATTGTAGTAGCAATAAAAGTTGGAAGGCCTAAAGGAGTAGATTTGTCGCTTTCAACAAAGCCAATCGCTAATTACTTGGCCAAATCATATCCATGCAAATACGTTAATGCAATTTCTGGCTCGCAAGTCACTGCTGAAATTAAATTACTCAACCCTGGCGAGCTTCTTGTTACAGAAAATCTATTTTTTGATGGCCGCGAAGTCATGAATGATGCAACGCTTGCGCAAGAGCTGATTAAGGATTGCGATTGCATAGTGCAAGAAGCTTACTCGAGTGGGCACCGGGCTCAGGCGAGCATAGTGGGAGTAAATGATTACAAACCTGCATACGCCGGATTATTGCTTGAAAAAGAAATTGCGATGGTCGGTAAACTGCTACATGCAGAGCACCCATACATGGCTATTATTGGAGGCGCTAAAGCTGATAAACTCTCGACCATCCAAGGTCTGCTTCCAAAAGTCGATACTATTCTTATTGGTGGTGCGCTCGCAAATACTTTTCTCAAAGCACTCGGTTACATGGTTGGGGAAAGTAAATATGACGAGAGCGGCCTCGCGCTTGCCGCTGAATTGTATAAATCAGGTAAAATAATTATTCCAGTCGACGCCGTTGTTGCAGATACTTTTGCTGAAGACAGCCCATCTCGAATTTTACCAATAGGCGTTGTTACTCGCGGTATGATTCTCGACATTGGTCCTGAAACGCAGCACAGGTATGTGCAAGTACTTAGCCGCGCTCGCACAATTGTGTGGGCGGGACCTATCGGCGTTTTTGAATGGAGCGCGTTCAGCGAAGGTACGCGCAATATTGCCGCGGCTGTCGCGCTCAGCGGCGCATACACACTCGCAGCAGGCGGAGACTCTGGCGCAGCGCTTGTTGCGCTTGGCTACAAAGACAATATCTCGCACGTAAGTACAGGCGGCGGCGTAACGCTAGAAGTACTCGAAGGCAAAACGTTGCCTGTTGTTACTTCGTTGCTAGCTAATGAGATAAAGTTTCCGTCAACAGGTAATAATTAATAGAAAGGCTCAGCACTGTCATAAGGCTTTAGAGAAAATAAGTATACTTAACAGCAAGCTTTCTATACTTCCTCGGCACTCCTAATTAATGTCGCCGCGTGTGCTATCCCTTGAGCGTACAGTGCAAGCGCTTCTTCCTAACGCAGCGCTTTTGGAACCACAGGGTTCGCCGCAAATTTATTACGATCGGGGAAATAAAGCGCACCATTTCGGCGCATATTTTGAACATTTAATTGCGCAAACACTCGGCGGCACTGTACTCTACCCTGATCGAACAAATGCAGATATTTATGATTCGAATGCCAACGTCCACAGAGAAGTAAAAGCAACGGCTAGTGGAAAGCACACGTTAGTAGTTATGGATCAGTTTGTAGAACATGGTTTACTCGCAAACGAAGCAAAAGTGGAACACTGTATCGTGCGCCACCAAGTCAAAGCAATTGAAAGTATACCGAAAAATATGCTCCACGAGTATGCCGCAGCCTCAGAAAAGCTTGCTCTAGTAACGCCGCACAGTATTCTTGCGCGCGCGATAAACCTGAGAGAGCCGTTCACGAAGTTCTATGTTTGGGGTGGCCTTCCGATGTACACGTTAAGCGCATCTCTCATTAACGGACTTACTCTTAACACAGGAGCATGGCTTCAGAAACTTGGTCTTAGTAGT
The DNA here is from genome assembly GCA_043771635.1 of Candidatus Woesearchaeota archaeon. Classification (GTDB taxonomy): domain Archaea; phylum Nanobdellota; class Nanobdellia; order Woesearchaeales; family SKIA01; genus JAYVHA01. Next base: position 54,758 of record JAYVHA010000020.1, on the reverse strand, counting down.
GAAGCATATTCTTGGCAACAATTTCGCACACCATCAATGAATGTGCTCGGTTACGATATAGCACCTTTTGTGTTTACACGTATCACAGAAAAAGAGTAGTAAGCTACTAACGCCGCAGCATCGGCTTGCCGTTTCTACCAGTTTTACGGCGCGGCGTTTTTGCTTCGAGTGAAATTGCCTCGTGCCGCAGGAAATTACCAAGGTCGACAATATTACGCAAGTAGAGGCCTTTATCGCTCGGCGTGAGTTCGCCAAGACCAAGGTTTTCATTGCGCTCGTTTTGTACCAGAAATAATCCTGGTCCGTGCGTTGTTGTGAATGACTCTGGAAATAAGTCGCGCCCACACAGAAAAAGCCATTGCGCGCGGGCGTCAGGAACAGTAATTTTCATTTCACTGCGCTCAGCTAACAAGCGCAGTAAAGCTAAGCTTGGCGTGAAGCCGCGCGGACTGCGCGTTCCTAACGGCAAGCCACGCGAGTAGGGCTTACGCTGCTCTGCAGTCTTGAATCCTGTTAATGCGTCGCTCTCGAGGTATATTCTCTCACCCTGCGTTGTCGCAACGGGCGCCTTGTGCACAAAATGTGCACAAAATTCTTCGTAAGAGCGAGGCGTTTCCATGTGGGCAAGAGCCGATACCGATTTATATGCTCGCTGCTGCCAATATGTATGCGCGGCGGAAAACTCAAGAAAGGCGAGGCAGATGTGCTCACTCTATTAGCTCTTGCAAAGGAGCGAACGCCGGACGACATGACTGTTGCGCGCGCGGCAGTACACGACATTTTGCACATGAGTAAAGCCATGCGCATCCGCATTCCACTTGATGAGAAACGCAAGCTTTGTAGATCATGCTACGCGTACCTTGTGCCAGGACAGACTAGCACAGTGCGAACTCGCAAGGGACGCGTTATCGTGCGTTGCAGCGCCTGCGGCGCAGTCAAGCGACTCCAGTTTAGGCGCGGACCTAAGACAGTCAAGGCTAAAACTTAGGCTGTGATTAACTTCGAATTAAACAAACACTACTGCTTTTTTGAATTTCGCCAAACAACTATTGCAGCAATAATTGCAAGCACAACTACGCCACCCGCAGCATACATTGTTGTTTCAGGAGTCATCTAGACCTCATTACTAGCCGTGGACCACTTAGTAAGCTAAGGCCCACTAGGATTAGGAAGAAACCAAGGAAAATTAGTAGCAGCGGCTTAAGTACGCTCCACTGAGTGAATATGATATAAGCACCACCGACTAAGGCAGCGAGGCCGAAAAGTGTGAATAACCAGTATCGCATGTTTACACCTGTAAGTATGAACCTCCGGATACTCGTGGCCTGTCCTTGCTGTCCTTTTGGGAGTCGCTCGGGCAACTTAAGTCCGGAGGCTTAACCGAAAGAGCATTGAGAAGTATATAAATTCTCAGGATATTAAGCCAAAGACTCATAAACCCCTACTGCAGTCAGAATAAATGGCCGTTACAATGCTTATTGGCAAATTTCAGAATAATAATATCGATGGAAGAATAGTCTGGTCTTTCTCCCTTCAAGACACGAATGGAGGCGGTAGCGCAATTTTTAATGGGTTTGCGTCGCCGATCAGCATTGTTCAATTTGCTGCGGCAAAGGCTTATCTTGATTTTACCAGTGCGGATGACATGAAAACCTTTGAAGAGCATATTCACAAAAGCAATGATGCCGACGCAAAAGGCCTTTGGGTACGGTTCACAGAAAATAACCAGTTCCGTCTGCTTGGACAGAGAAAATAATATGTCTCACAAACAAGTAATTCTAATTATTGATGCGCTTAAGCTGCCGAAGGGCAAAATGGTTGCGCAGGGAGCGCACGCCGCAGTTGAAGCAGCTTTGCGTGCTAAAAAGAGCGACCTTGACGCATGGCGCCATGAAGGTATGGCCAAAATTGCACTCAAAGTTGCAGACCAAAAAGAGCTATACAAGCTAATTCAGCATGCGAAGGACGCCGGCCTTGCAACCGCAATTATTACGGACGCAGGCCATACTGTGGTCGAGCCAGGCACAGTCACCTGCGGCGCAATAGGCCCTGCTAAAGAAGACGACGTTGACGCAATCTGTAAAGACTTGAAACTGGTTTAGAACCTCAGAGAGCAATATGTTGCGCACCAACTAACGCATTAAGCGTAACAAACTTTTTTGCCTGAATAGTAAACTTGCACGATCAGGGATTTTTAGTGGCGCCTCCGCTTCAATCGGCGTATAGCACACGTCACTCCAGTGCGAAAGTCCATAGAGGCTCGCAAAAAATCCGTTGACTCCCCAAGGATATGCGCTTGAACTCCTACGCGCTTCTTCTATTACAGCGCATTGATATGAGCTAAAATACAAATTTACGTGCCACTGCCTTAAACAAGGTCGATTAACTTCAATACTTGGCGGTATTAGTATAGCAGTTAGCGGCGCGAATTCAGATGATTCAAGTGCGCTCGCAATAGTAGTTATGCGGTCAACTGACACTGCTTAAAGAGCAACGCGAACCTTGTCTAAGTTCTCTGCAATTTCAGCGCCTTTCTTTGTCAAGGTTAGAATTTTCAATCGGCCTTGCTTCTGAAACGCGACAATGCCGCTTTTGTTCATTTCTTGTAGAATCTTAACAACGTGACTGTAAGTGCAGTCAACTTTTTTAGCTAAAGTTGACGCATACATAGGATTTTGAGCACCAGAATTGCGAAGCTCAACAAGCATCATTACTGGCTTCTCGCGGAAGATGACATCGAATATTTTTTTGTTTTTGCCCATTTTATATCCCCCGATAATTCTGGCTTATAATTGTCCTTAATATATAGTTTCAAACAGTTTGGTTTGAAACCTTCTTTTTGAAAGTGCATGCTAGGCACTTTATATTGGTTTCGTTACCAATAGAAATTGACACCCATTGAGTTCATTTTCTATCGATTGAGCGCGCCCCCGCGCGCGCAGTGCGGATAACCATAGTAGCAGTCACCGTTTGAGCCTCGCAAAACGCAGTCTCCGACGGTGCTGCGGCCTAGTTACGCCCGCTCCACATAGTCTTCCCGAAGGCACAGATTTATAAAAATGCCGCTTCCCCTTATCTTATCCTTTCACCATAACTTTTGAATAAATCAATTGGCCCTATCGTCTAGCCTGGATAGGATAGGAGCTTGCGGAGCTTCTGGCCTGGGTTCAAATCCCAGTAGGGCCGTTCATCTGTTTTTCTTTGTCAAAACTTCCCAAGCAAGAATTACAGAAAAATTATTTCGCGCTTCTAAGTATACTCCCGACTGCAATAGGAGCAAATAGCAAACTTCCAAGTGGAATGATGATTGCAGCAGCGCTAAGCACGCCAATAATGCGTGCATGCCGCAGGGTTTGCTTCGATATGAGGGTCTCGGCGCGCACTGCTGTGACAATATGCTCAAGTGTGCTTAAGTCGTCAGAGCGCACAACTATGTCAGCGCCTGCCACGCTCACAGCCGTGCTTCGCTGCGCAAACACCACAATAGACACAGCAACTTCAGGCCGCGCAACTGTTGACACTGCAATTACTGTTTTACCCTCGCTACGCAGCCGCACATACGTTTCTAATTTAACAGCAGTTGTCGCGTCCGCTACAACGTCAATGATACCGATAGCTGCAGCGTTTGCTTTGGCCACTGCTTGTGGTTCGCCAGTTAGCAGCATTACATGAACCCCTAATTTCTGTAGCGCAGCAATAACTTGTTTGGATTCTGCGCGCGTAGGCTCAACTAGCGCAATGTAACCCATAGTTATTCCGTCGGATGCTACAATAATAATTGTTTTTCCTTCGGCAGCGTGCTCTAAAGCCTCCGGCGGAGTATCGACGCCGTGCTTGTGCACGAACGTCAAGTTACCAGCTACTACCCGCTTACCATTAAGCTGCGCGGTAACGCCACCTACTTCTTCGCGTACATCATCAACACGTTGGAATCCTACTGCGCCCATGCCGCGCGCAAACGAAACTATCGCTGCGGCGTGCCGATGTTCGCTATGTAACTCAAGCGCTGCAGCCGTATTAAGCACTTGCTGCTGAGTATAAGGTCTGAACGAGACCACATGCTCGACTCGCACACTTCCACTAGTTAACACACCTGTGCGCTCTATTACTAGCGTGTCTGCCTGCGCAACACGCGCCAGTGCATGCGGAGTGCGCACGCGAGCGCCAGTGTTCATCACCGCTGCGCTCACGGAGCGAGTACCTAGCGCACCTACTATCGTAGCGGCAAGCGCGCCTGGCGCCAATGCAATCGCCAAACCTGTTAACGCACTTATGGAGCCACCAAAAAAGTAGCCTGCAGCGGCGAGTGCAATTCCTAGAATAGCACTAGCAACTACTACTGCGCGCTGCGCTGATGCAGCTGCAAGCGTAAGTGATTTTTCTAGCTCGTCTGACGGCCTGGCTTGCAACTGTGCAAGCATAGTTTCCGGACCAATTGCTTTAACATTAACTAGAATACGTCCTGAGCGCAGTGTACTACCTGCAAACACATGCATACCCACTACTTTTAGGACAGGCGTTAGTGTACCTGTTACTGCGCTTTCATCCACATGTGCGTTGCCGTCCGCAATAATGCCATCAATTGGTAAACGCTCACCCGCCACAAACAGAAGTAAATTTCCCTCCTTCACATCCCTAATTAACACTTGCTTTGCAATTCCGCGCTCAATTTTTTGAGCCTTTGTTGGCAGGCGTACAATTTCATGTGTTGCACTCGCAGGTAACAACGCGCGCCGCCAAGCGACGAATGCTAGCGCACTCACGCACAAAGCAAGTAAGGCTGAATTAGTGCGCATCAGTGTAGAAAACAGTTGTGAGCCTTCACCCGCGAATACAGCTGCGAAGAGAACGCCTGAACCAATAGTCAATTGATCTGCAAGCGCTGCAGCAGATAGTAAAGCAACCGCAACAGCTGTGATAATAAGTGAGAACCGCTCAAAATCGTCTTTAGTGCGCGAAGCAGCTTTAGCTATAGTGACTCCTACTCCTAGTAGAATAAGAGCCGCGAAAACTGATATCCAAAATGCGAGCGTGAAAGAGCTAATTGCATAAGTAGAAATAAGGAAAAGCGCGCCTGCGAGAATACCTGCGGCGCTAGCTGAGAGAAGACTTTGACGTAACGGCTTCAACTCTACGTCTTCAACCGAGAACACATCAGTAGCTGACGAAGGGTCGCTTGGCAACGCTACTTTAACCGACGTATTGTCTGCCGAATTATTAACTTCTAAAGTAAGAGTTTTACTATCAGGAGTATTACGAACCCCGGAATTGGGAGTTCTTAAGGGAACTCGCAAAGGTATGCCGCGCGCGCGCTCAGTCTGAGTTACTGGCTGGCTGCTTGGAAACGAGTGCGATGTCATGGATATGGAGTGTACCAGCCAATCCGTCTTTTATAACTTCCGCGCGGCGAATCTCAAGTCGCTCGCGAAATAGTGGTGCGTCAAGTACTAGAGACTCGTATTCTCCTCCTTCCCCTGCCGGATGCACACCATAAGTTTCCTGAAGCTTAGCAAGCTGTGCAATTCGCGAATTAGTTAATTCCTCGCCAAGCCAGTCGTGACTTAAGCCTTCGGCTGCAACTTTAGTAAAAACTACTCTAAACTGCTGCGCCAGAAGCATCCTAAGTTCTGCAAGCTGATTCATCTGCCATAGTGGACTGTATACAGTAAGACCTAGCTCATCACAAAGTTTTTCGATGCGCTCCCGCTGATAATGGCTGCCGATAGCGCCAGTAACAACTCCTGAAATTTGGTGCTCCGCGACCGCTTGAATTAAAGCTTCGCGCAGCGCCGACAACTCGAGTTCTTGCTCGCCATGCGTGCGCGCGGTAATAAATGGCAATCGCATTGACTGCGCTTGAAGCGCTGCTGCCGCCGTGTTCGGAGTGTGGTACAAGTAACTGTCAGGATTGTCGCTCTCTATTGTAATAGCGCAAGCGAGAGTGTACCGCATAGAGTGCAAAATGTGCGCTGCAAGTACGCTGTCTTTTCCTCCTGAAAGTAGAACTGCAACTCGCTTGCCTTCAAACTCGGACTTTTGCGAATGCATAGCGCCAGTTTCTGCTTTTAGTGCAATATACTCTGCAACGCTACTGCAGTGCGCACGCCTCGCAAGCAAAATTAAAGCGTGCATGACGCCACTGCCATACTGCGGTGCCTTGCGTGGCAGCGAGGCAATGACTTCCGGCACTCCAAGTTCTTCCGCCGCTAATCGAAACGCACGTTTGTTTCCTGCAGGCTCGTCAAGCGGAGAGCGTAGTGTTCGAAGTGTGAGCTCCACAAATTCCAAATCAAGAAACGGCAATCTAAGTTCGACACCGTAGCTCATCGCGATTGTGTCTTCGCGAGTAAGTTCGCGCTCGTGGAGTTTACGTAAACTAGCAATTGCTTCAAGCGTACGGTCGGTACTACTCTGGTGCCGTGCGAGTGTCGCGAAGGCCTCATCAACACCAAGCCCACTTATTGCGCAAGTACAGCCATCGAGCGCTGCAGCCTCGCTCGCGAGCGCTGTAACTAGGCCCACACTAATTTTTACAGGATTAATGTCGTCGCTCGCGCGCAGCACTCTAGGAAGCGCTTTGATAATTGCGTCACTCGAGGGAGTTATTATTTTGTGGGACAAACCAGCGACAGCAGCAATTGCCGTCGCGGCGCGCGCTTCCTTAGAGCCTGGCTTCGCAACCGTATAACACATCGGACGACGCTCGGCAGGAAGTGACCCGAGTACTGTTGCTAGAACCGCACTGTCTACTCCGCCGCCAAGAAATAAAGCCGTGCGCGTTTCATCATTTTGTGGCACTCGCTTTATAATCGCCTCGTTCGCGGCAGCCGTTAACTGCGCTAGAAGCTCGTTTGCGTTCTCGCCTGGAACTGTAACATCAGGCTGCGAAAAAAATTCTCTTCTATGTACACTTACCACGCTAGTTGCGCAGTCATAAAATAATACTGAGCGCGGCGAGAGCTCTTCAACACGCAGAGTATCAACTTTTAGCAGCGCATCGCGAGTGGACGCGACAGCCAGGCCTTGCGCGACGCTGTACCATATTGGCTTAACACCTAGTATGTCGCGCGCAACTACTACTGTTCCGCTGCGCTCATAGGCAAACGCATAAGTTCCGTCAAGCGAGCTGAGTAATTGCGAAACGCAGTGTCCACTCAAATCAGGAAGCGCATCGAGTAAAAGTAGCAGTAAATCCGCATCATTGCGAGGGCTTAAGCCCTCCTGAGCTGCGCGCTTACGCCAAGTATACAATTCGCAGTTCGCAATTAACCTTGACTGCTTACCTGTTTGAGAATCAATGGCGCCGATTAGAGGTTGCGGCAAATAACCAACCATAGCGTGTAGCGTTTGCCCTAGCGCAACAGTTGATAGAGGCAAGGCAGGTAATGCCTCGGGCGTAGCAGCGACTACAGCCTCAGTCATTTCACCGACTACTGCGCCTGCGGCATCTCGGCCACGCGACTCTAGTTCGAGAAGGGCAGTCATTAGCTGCTTACTTGCATCAGGCAAGTTCCAAAATCCAGCTATGCCGCACATAATACCAGGGCAAGTAGCACACCTTATGTGGCTTGTGGTTTTTGAGGGAGGCGCTGCCAATTATATTGCAATAATAGATTACGCAATCAACTCAAGTAACAATTACGCAACTAAAATACGAACGCCAATAACAAGTAATGTCGATACTAGGATACCGATTGCAAGCGTTAAGCGGTTTTGCTCTTCAAAGCGGTAGCGCGCTCCCATAAGTAAAGCAAGCGACAAAGTGATGTATAACAATCCAAGGTTAGTTCCGGGCGAAGTAATTAGTATCGCAAGCGCAAGCGCGCTAAACAGCCAACCTATAAGCAACGCACCAATAAGCAGCGCTGCTTGCCACCAGCCATAATATGCAACTAGTAATAGTGTGAGGATCACATAAACTGCAAGTACAGGCTTTGTTGCCGCAGGAATTTCATCTGGAACACGCGCAGTTATCCAATAACCTACAGCAACGAGAATAAGCGCAAGAAGGACTAAAAGGAGCGGCGCCAAGATTTATGGTAAGTATGCACTGCAGGCAGTATTCGCAACTGTCAACTCAGGATCACCTACAGCAACACGATAGAAAATTGCGGCAGCATCCAAATCCTTCACTAGTAACACAGTGCCTTCAGCGTCTTCAACATAAATACAGAACTTACCTTGGATATTAAGTGCAGTACGTATTTCTTCAGGAGTTTTATCGTATAGGCACTCTAGTTCAGCTTGAGTAATTGTCTGGTTCTCCGTTATCCTTAGTGGCACGCGATTAGCAAGTATTGCATTGCAATCCTCCAATTTTCCGTCAGCTAAGCGCTCCTGAATCGTTTGTGAACGAAGCCTTAGTTCGTCGATAGACGGCGCCTGCTCGATTAATAACAAACTGTATGTTACGACGGCAATGAACCCGAAAACTACTACTGCAATAACTAAGTCCATAGACCAAGACTGACCACGTCGTGAACGCATACAAAAAATAAGCCCTCAGGGTTTTAAAAGTCTACGGTACGCAGTAACGCAACAACTTATCAGTAGTATAGGCTATATCTAAGGGCTTTGATCAATTAGAATTTCAGCGGCGGTGTTTTCCAGAAAGTTTGTACCGGGCTCAATTGTGCTGGTGGCAGCAATATCTTGAGCTGCAAACCAGAAAAATTCGTGAGTTTTGTACGTAATTAATATAGCATCACGGGCAGGGGACTCCTCGATCACTTCAACTCTATAAGTATAACCGTTGACGAATTGTGGCAATTCAAACTCGTGCTTGTAACCATCAGGTTGACTCGCGGCAAACGCCAATTCATCATTAATTGCTTTGACAAGTACACTAATGTATTTTGAGTCTTCGTCATGAGCTATTCCAATAAGCATACTCTGAGCGCCAATAATAAGAATTGAAATACCGAGCAGCAGCGCGGCAGAGAGCATTACAAACTCAAACGCTGATTGACCTTGGCGAGCGCGTCTAACCATTCTCTTAAGTGGTATCATATGTAACAAGTGCCTTTGAACCAGGAAGTGCAATCACACGGATACGCGACTTTCCCCCACTTGGACTGAATCCAGTACTTGGCGGAGCGTGAATGTACCAGTTTGAACCTACGATGAAATTATTAGCCAAGGGCGGAGAACCAGCCGAAACAGGTCCTTCCAAGTCAAGCTTGCTAAACACTGGCACGTAAATTAATCCTTTACTTGTTTGCATCTCGAAAACAATAGCGCTCTTCTGCGCTACACTAGTATCAACAAGATATATTCCTTTAACAGATTGAGGCATTTGCGCCTCGACAGTTACCCAACTGTTAGTCCCTTGCGCGAGTACTATGTTTGCTTGGCTTAATATTACGGCGCCGACTTGCGCCGCTTGCTGAATTTCAGCTTCGTCACGGCTAGTGCGGCTGTCAGACAATAGGAGAAAAGACACACCTAGAAGTAGCAGCATCCCTATGCCAGTTACTGCAAGAAATTCTATTCCTGACTGTCCACGTCTAGCCGGGCGCATAATTCGTCTCACCATTCTTTCAAAGGCTTTTGACAAATAGCGCTTTATATAATTGCTGCCTCCCTGCCGACGACGCATTTAGCAAAGAAAATAGCGCAAAAGCTTGCACACAAACCCAGTGAAAAATCTGCAATACTTTTAAGAACGGAGCAGGTGTCCGTACCTTATGAGTCGAAGGGAACGCCGCCTGATAGGACGTAAATTAATACAGGACGAAAAAGTTGAATCTGTTCAAACAAGCAGCAGTATTGGCCCAATCGGTAAGTTCTTTGACAAACACTACCATAAGCTACAGATAATTCCACTAGTTATTCTCTTACTCGCTATTAGTTACAACATTTATTTCTATCAACAAACAGGCGATTTTGTTAAAAAAGGAGTAAGCCTTGCTGGCGGAACAACAGTTACAGTCTCGACCGCAGAGCCCGTAAACCAGATTGATCTCGAGAAAACGCTAGGCACTCAACTCCCGGAGCTCGATTTATCCGTTAGAGTACTGCGCAGCGGAGGAACTAGCTCTGGTTTTACCGTAGATGCAGCGACAGTTGTCGATGATAACGGCGCAACTCAAGACAAAATGGTGGACACACTTACCGCACTATACCCTAGTGCAAAGTTTTCAGTCGAAACGACCGGCCCTTCACTTGGCCGCGCCTTCTTTGTACAAACCATGTGGGCAGTTCTAGCTGCGTTCGTGCTCATGGGAATAGTAGTGTTTGTAAGTTTTAGAACATTCTATCCTTCTGTCGCAGTCATGCTCGCAGGTTTCTCAACTGTTGTTTCAACACTGGCAGTGTTCAACATGCTAGGCTTTTCACTCTCAACTGCGGGCGTTGCAGCATTCCTCATGTTGATAGGCTACTCAATTGACACCGATATTCTTCTCTCAACTCGTGTACTACGCCGAGATGGAGAATTCATATCGAACGTATGGTCGGCTGCAAAAACCGGACTCACTATGCAGTTAACCACAGCAATAACAGTGTTCATTGTTCTGGTATTCTCAAACAACGCAGTTTTCAATCAAATAATGACTATTATTCTAATTGGAATGATCTTTGACGTACTTTATACTTGGATTCAAAATGCCGCGATCCTAAAGTGGTATTTCGAGAGTAAATCAGTTAAAGCAAAACTTGCGCGCGGGGTTCGCATATGAAGCTCTGGACCAATCTTAGAATAATTACCCTACTCGTAGTAATTTTACTAGCAGTAATTGCAATTAATCCAAGGCCTTGGCAGAGTGGCGCTACATTAAGGTTCGTTGAGCGCGACAGTGCAGCAGCAATCGCAGGAATGACATCTCCCGAATCAACTGCAACGCCAGTACTACGTGAGCGAATTATTGGAATCGATGGACAGAAAGTTTATGGCGAAGACGACGTATTCCGTTTAACAAAGGGTTTACCCGCGAATATCTCCGTTAGCATTGAAACTAACAAACGCGTTTACAATTTACAAACAAGGCCGCTACTAAACATTACAGTATTGCCAGAGTTTGAAACTATCAGCACCAGCAGTGAAGTATACAATGCAACTAGTGGCGTATTCGAAACAATTACCGAAACAGTAACTAGAAACAAAACCATAGAGGAAGTTCTGGGCGTTGAAGAACTTGGAATCACAACTTATGATGCACCGCGCACCAATATTAGACTGGGACTCGACTTATCCGGTGGCGCGCGCGTACTAGTCCGACCGGTTGAAAAAATTAACGCAACGGTCACTGATCAAGTCATAGAGACTATGAAAAAGCGTCTGAACGTATTCGGTCTCTCTGACGTAACAGTGCGACCAGTATCCGACCTTGAAAACAACCAATACATCTTAATTGAAATTGCAGGCGCGACCGAGCGCGACGTGCGCGAATTAGTATTAACACAAGGTAAGTTTGAAGCTAAAATTGGTGAAGAAGTAGTGCTGCGCGGCGGCAAAGATATCACCTATGTATGTCAGAGTCCTGACTGCAGCGGATTATCAAGGCAGCGCGGTTGTTCGCAGAATGCAGAGGGCTTTGCATGTTCCTTTGACTTCTCAATGAGTATGACACCGGAAGCCGCAGAATTGCAAGCAAACAAGACTCGCACGCTCGCTGTAGTTACTAACCCGGACGGCCAGCAGTATCTTAATGAGTCGCTCTCGCTGTACCTTGACGACAAACTAGTTGACTCTCTTCTCATCGGCGCATCCCTCAAGGGAAGTCCAACAACTCAAATTTCGATTTCAGGCGGCGGCTCCGGCGCAACTCAAAAGGCCGCAGTTGAAGACACCCTGTACAACATGAAGCAGCTGCAAACAGTACTAATTACAGGCAGCCTACCAGTCAAACTGGAAATTGTAAAGACAGATTCAATTTCAGCGGAACTCGGCGACGAGTTTATTAAAAACGGACTGCTTGTTGGCGCTCTAGCATTCCTCGCAGTTACTGTAGTGCTTGTTGCGCGCTACCAAAAGTTCAAGATAGCTATTCCTGTACTTATTACGCTACTAAGTGAAATAATCATTATCCTTGGCGCAGCTGCGTTACTACGTTGGAACCTAGACCTTGCAGGTATTGCAGGCATCTTGATTGCGATTGGTACTGGTGTTGACGATCAAATCGTGATTGCAGACGAAGTACTTTCAAAACAGAAGGAAAAAATAACCAAAGCCAGTTGGCGAGACAAACTCGGTAAAGCCTTCTTTATTATTTTCACCAGCTACGCAACCGGAATGGCAGCAATGCTTCCGCTACTGTTCGCAGGTGCAGGACTTGTAAAGGGATTCGCGCTCACCACAATGATCGGCATTACAATTGGCGTGTTCATCACACGTCCAGCTTATGCAGTAATTATGGAACACCTAGAAACGGATGAAGAATAAGCATAATGAGAACTAAGCGTAATGGGAATTAGACAACCACTAGAGCATCTTTGCGACTTTGTTCCGTCAGCGCACCATTACCGCGCAGCCGCAGTTATGCTTGCAACTGCCGCAAACACATCAAGCAATTACAATCACAAAGAATTGGAAAATACTCTGCGCACACAAGCACCATACGTTGCGCATAAAGAGCCGTACATTACCTGGCTCACGCAACCCGAGTATGTGCGCCTTCCTCAGGGACTTCTTGGCATAACAACTCCTAGTAACCGCTGGAGCGCTGTAGACGAGAGGCTTAGCCCAACGTGGCGACATATTACTGCAGCGCACGAGAACATGCATGTTCTGCGCTATCTTGTCGGCGCCGATCGTTATTTGTCAAGAGTTGAGGCGGAAAATGCTAATCGAGACAATACGGAAGCGCAACTGGGGCCGGAGCTTGCAGCACTTCACGCCAGGCTAGGTCGCATACCGAAAAATTAGTATTAATGAAAAGAGCGATTAGGCTTATAAACCCTGAGTTATCTCTCGTTATTACTAAGGGGCTATAGTGTAGCTTGGTATCACTCGGGATTTGGGATCCCGAAACGGGAGTTCAAATCTCCCTAGCCCCAGTTAACTTTCTTAATATTGCGTATCAAGATTCGTAGTATACTCCTTAGGCAATATTATTTTCAAGTCATTCCTTTCAGCGGTTTGCTAATAAGTTCCACACTAAGTATGCTAATTTGAATCCGATGACAATCTTTATAGTTCTGGGTTGAGCACAAGCGCCATGGTCACGTATAACGATCCCGTGCATGGATCCCGCTGGCAGCTCACGCCGCTTGAAGTAGCGTTTGTTAATCATCCAGCACTACTGCAACTTCGTGGCAAGCGACAATTGGGCCTGACCGACTACGTGTTTACAAGCGGCGCGCATAGCAGATATATGCACTCAGTTGGCGTAGGTTTAAGCGCTCGGCGGCTTGGCGAATCTCTGAAAATTCCACCAAACGAGCTTGCAGTACTTATCGCAGCTGCGTTTCTTCACGACATAGGCCACACTCCGTTTAGTCACGCAGTTGAGTCTGCGCTCGGCGTCCATCATGAGAGTATTCCGCAGCGCGTACTGCGCGGCGAGTCATACGGCGCAATCGATGCGCAGGCACTGCTCGCTACGCTAAAACAATTTCAAATTGATCCTATTGCTGTGGCAGATACGCTAGCAGGAACTACTAAGTTAAGCCAGTATATTTCGCACGACGTAATTGACGCGGATCGTATGGACTACTTACCACGGGACTTAATCGCGTGCAACGTCGGAAGTAATCTTGATCTTTCTTGGCTTTACGCTAAACTAATGATTATTGAAGGCCAACTAGGCGTTAAGCGCTGGGCAGTGCGCGACCTTGAGCAGTTTATGGTTACACGCGCGCGAGCGTACGACATCATTTACTACCACCCAACAAAAATTGCAGGCGAGCAAATGCTGGTTGCCGCCGTTCGCGCTGATCCTGCATTTAGTGGCGGCAACACTGACGGCATTACTGAGCGCGCGGACGACGGATTTGCACAGGCAGTGCATAGAATGAGCGACGCAGAACTACTAGCACGTCTGCTTCAAAGTAAAAGCCCATATACGCGTGAGCTTGTGACGCGCATACTTCAAGGGCCAACTGCTTGGTACACCGTCGCCATACATCTTGGAGGTCCGGAAGACATCGCAAAGCTTACAAAAATTCGCGAAGCGCTTCCCAGAATTCAAGCTGCACTAGCAGCGCAGGGAATGATTTGCCACTTTACTTGCTGGAAGAAACAGTGGACTCAAAATGTGCAGCCACCGGTGTTCCCAGTTGAAGACGGAACAAATTTATGGGACTATCCTATTGCTCGCGGAGCTTGGATGCACGTGCCGGACCGAGTCTTTGTTGTGCTTGCGCCTGACGCTAATGCAAGTCATGCAAACACAGTAAAAAATGTAATTGATTCGATTATAAATTAAGTTTAACACTTAATCGAAACTGTCTTACTCTCGCCACAAACGATCACGCCCTTTTCTAGGCCGTAGCTGTCAATTTGTGGATTGAGCACGCGCTGCACGCAACATAGCTGGCGGGCGCTCTCCTGTAGTGCGCTACGAGCTTCATCTCGCTCTTGTTCAAGTGCTGTAGCAAGTGTTTCGCTCTCGCTTAGTTTTGAAGTTAGACCATCATTTGCTGATGCAAGTGACTGCGTTTGTTGTAATGCTGCGTCTTTTGCTGCGCGTGCAGTATCCAGATCAGTTTTGGTTTGAGCTAACTGATCTTTGTTATTTGTAAGCTCAGTTTGCAGACCGATCATATTTGTAGCATAAGTACTTGGAATGCCGCTCTCTTCCATCGCGCCATAAACTGCGTAGCCAGTCATTGCGCGCGCGCCAAGAAACACAATAAGCGCGAGCACTAGTAGTCCAATGCATGCGAGCCCTATATACTTTACGCGACTGCCGTTGCTGCTACCCGAATCAGATTCATTACTTTCAAACACAGGCGCGTCATCCATACGTGCGCTAAGTTTCACTGGGATAGCTGATGGCTTATTCGCAGGAACCTTCTCAAATTGGTTGTCGCTTGACTTAGGGCGCCAGTCCTTCTCCATAGGTCATTTTCTACCAGGGACGTTTTTAAATCTTTGTGTTAGCGGCGGCGACTCCAATCGAAGTATCGACAAAAGCAACTAGTCAACCGCCCGTGAAGTACATAAACACTAAAAGGCTCGTAACTACCATAGCAGACAATCTCGCGGCGTTACATGATGCCAATGTACGGAGAATTTGGTTTAACGACCAATGGCACTCCTACCCAAAAAATAGGAACCTTAATTTATTAAGGAGAAAAATTTTTGGCCACAGCCGCAGAACGAGCATACCCAAGCTTGAGGCCTATGCCGATCCAACTGCTGGCGTTAACGTTGTCGTTGCCGAACCTCACAGGGCGGACGCCAACCATACCTCTGCTAATCTGCTGTAAGCCAATGGTTGGAAAATAAAAGTTACATGATTCATGATTATTTTCTGCAAGGAAGTTTCCATATGCTGATGAGATATCGCCGAAAAATCCCTTTGCAATAGAATCGGCGCCCATTGCTGCGTGAGCTACAGCGTATGGTTGCCTATCAACCGGAAGCTCAAATACGCGACCTTCTTTCTCGGAAAGCTTCAGAAGTTTCTTAACTAGATTATCGGATTGCCGAAGCGTCCACATTCGACCATGTGCAAATTCTTTCCGTGCCTCGGCGGAGCGTACAAGTACAAGATTGTCCGCGAAATCCGCACTATCTGAGACTGCAACTTGCCACTTGCCATCAGCCATGAAGTACAAGGGGAATGTGCGCGTTAATTGGTCCCCGCTCACGTCAATGACTTCTAAAGGAGATCCGATAGGATTGTCAACGCGGATTGCGGCAGCTTCAGCTACACTCTGCAGCACTCCACCACTTGCAGCTGCGTACTTGACTGCCTCATCCATGTGCCAGAACTTGCACGAAGCGCGAGACGCAAATCGCATACCATGAAAGCGCGACGGTACTTTGGAATTCACATCTGTGAGGGTTGCATCAAGCCATAGTCGTTCAATTACCATGGATTTAGGAGTCCTGCAGGTGTATTAAACTTTTCGAAGAAAAACTACTAATAAGTAATTACGAATACACTTCAGTTATTTTCTATATAGTAAATATTAAAAAATTATCACCCATAGTCTTATAAACGCCCTATTATTCCTTGAGAACATGGTAAAGCCAGTCTCATCAGGCAAGACTTTCGGTACGCGTTACGGTCGCCAAAACCGCGACCAGTATGCAGCGCTAATGAACACCGCTCGTAAGAAGCACAAGTGCCCTTACTGCGCATACGTGCAAGTCAAACGCCTTGCCTCAAGCGGCATCTGGCAATGCCGTAAGTGCGGTGCTAAGTTTACTGGACGCGCATACACAATCGATCCTACCCCGATTAAGATTGAAGTTATCGAGGCTTAATTATGGTTGACTACAAGTGCTTCACATGCAATAAGCAAGTTGATACAACTCTTATTCGCAAGCGAATTCGCTGCCCCTACTGTGGCGCTAAGATTCTCTTTAAGGAGCGCGTACGTCCAACAGTAGTTATGGCTCGATAGTGCCTCTCTCAGCAACCATAACTTATCCTTACGACGAGCGCGTTAAACAACTCTTCGCAGCTGAAAGCAAAGTGTTTCCTCGCACATCATACGCAATTGAGCAAGTAGGGAACAATTTAATTTTTGATATCATTGCAGAGGATGCTACTGCGATGCGCGCGGCGACGACAACTATAACAAAGGTTTTAAGTGTGTGGGAGTCGTCCGCTATATATGAGCGCTGAACTCGAGCACACACAAACAATTGCAAAGCAAGCGCTGCAGCAGCAAGCTGTAGAAATTGATCTTGCACTCAAAGAACTTGTCGACGCTAAGAGCGCGTATCGCTTTGTGGGCGGATTACTTATTGCGTCCGACGTAGATACACTGCGCGCTGACCTCACGCGCAAACGCGACAATGTTGCAGCTCGTCTCGCGAGCATGAAGCCTCGCACCTGAGCCTATGGAACACGTCATCGAGGCAGTACGTGAAGTTCTCGATGACTCTGCTGTTCCTAAAGCTACACGCGCAAAACTTGAAGAAATAGTAGCAATACTTGAAGCACCTGGTGACATTCGATTAAGAGTTAACAAAGCAATTTGTGAGCTTGAAGACCTTTCATACAATACTGCGCTACCAGCCTTTATTCGCACGCAACTTTGGAACATCGCAAGCATGCTCGAAACAGTTTAATTGACAAGTACTATTAATATGACAACTTCAATCCCTAAAACCAAGGACACAAAACTTCTTGCACAGCTTTTTGCAGACGCAGCTAACTATGCCCCAATAATGCCGAACAATTCCATGAGCCTTGAGCAACGCGCGTCACTCTCAAATGCCGATCAATCACGCTGGCCCGGAGGAGTCATTCTTTCAGTTCGTAATAATCCAAATCAAAAAATACATTTGTTGTATGGAACCGAACCTGACGAAAGAGGATTATACTTCAAAGGCTTTACTTACTTAAGAAATAACTCAGAAAATAAGTAATACCTAACATTAATTCTTAACAGGCTTCATTGTTTTCATGGTTCTGTTTGGTATCATTAGAACATCTCCGTTACTAGTTGAAACGCGCGTGAGCGCCGGACCAATTGTTGCAATAATACCATGCAGCGTGCGCGACTGCACCGACATGCCAGGCTTCCAGCGCCTACGCACCGCAACTGCGCTCAATAGATTACGCATCATATCAAATGCTGCAAGCGTAACATGCACAAGCACTACAAGTCCAATTAGTGCGCCAAGTACATACAGCACAATTGCAAGCATGCGCACAGCACTTAACGCGTAGCAAACGGCAACTATATACGCTCCCCAGCTTGCAAGATATGCTGCAAGCGAGATACCATGATTTCCCGGCGCAACTTCAGCGCCAATAAATGAAATTACTTGCTCAAGCACTTTGCCGAGAAAGATGCCTAATAACAATATCAGAAGTGGCTGAACTAACCAGAACGTAATAACGTCAAGCCAACCCGTTGCTAGTCCAATGAAAGTCATTTAATAATCGTCGATACGAGTGCAAGCTCGAATCATAGTAAAGAAGTGGCAGAACGCTTTTAAATACCATTCGGCTGTTTACTCTCTATGACTGAACCGCAAGCCTCACGTGACGAACAAGTCGGCTACCACAAAGGAAGCATCACTACGCTATCCAAAGAACGCCAAGAACTAGCACGCATCCTAAGTATTGTTGATCAACTGCTCGCAATTCACCTTGCTGAACTTAAAAAATTAGGAGTCGACGTAGGCGCTGAACCAGAAGCTACATCAGTAATAAAGAAAGATAAAAAGCCTATAGAGGATATCCTGTAAATGCTAGTTATTTTTGACTTCGACAA
Organism: Candidatus Woesearchaeota archaeon; assembly: GCA_043771635.1. Lineage (GTDB taxonomy): Archaea > Nanobdellota > Nanobdellia > Woesearchaeales > SKIA01 > JAYVHA01. Next base: position 36,413 of record JAYVHA010000020.1, on the reverse strand, counting down.
TACGCTTGAGGAGTTTAGACCTCATGAAAAAGTAGTTGAAGAAGGAATATTCGATGCACTGAGTGAAAAATACGGCATCCCGCAGGCAAAGCTACGCGAAGTGTTCCGCAACATAAAAAGCGGACACGAACACACACGGTCTATTCCAAAAGACTACGACCGCAAGGAATGGTTTCGCGAACTTTTTCACGTGTTTCACCTACCTGAGCCTGTGGACACCTGGACTCATATCTATTGGGAGCAAGTAACCAGCAGAGTCAGATTATTTCCTAATACTATCTCCACACTCACTGAAATAGCGCAAAACCACACTGTTTGCATTCTTTCGGATTCGGACGGTTCATTGCCAGTAAAGCTGCGCCGCATTGACCGCCTCGGACTAACGCCTCACGTAGACAAAATATTCACAACAGACACTGTCGGACACAATAAACCGCATCCGCAAGCGTTCCTGCAGGTTCTGGAGTACTACCACGCAGCAGCCGAGAATTGCGTTATGATTGGTGACAGACCTCCAATCGACCTAATGGCCGCACACGAACTAGGAATGCGCACCATTTGGCTGCAAGAAGGCGCGACTTCAAACGCACGTACGCACTCATTCGCGTATGTTGACGCAGAAGCGCAAACTATGGACGACTTGCCAAGCATCATTGCTAGCTTTGCAAATTTCCATCAGACGACTGCGCAAGCAGCACAGAAACATAGTTCCAAATCCAGCAAACACATTTTAACCACTCTTTAAGAACAACAAAAGAAGAGTTTAAATACGGCCAAAGGCTACCAATATCATGTACAAGGGCGAAATTCCCGTGATCAAACCTGCGACAGCGAAAGCTATTTTTGCAAACTCAGTCCGAGACAGCGAACTCTCGGGAAAAAAGCAAGTTGCTTTGAATGAAATTTTTGACATGCTTCCACCAGAAGGCCAAGTTAGTTTTGCCACACTGGCAAATGCGAATCATCCAGAAGTTAAGAAACAGTTCAGATTGTCTGCTGCTGTGCGTAAACCTGGCCACCCACTAAGCTTAGTCGAGCAAACATACAGAGTAACCGTTCCAGTTACTCAAAGAGCCATTGCGGGAGTGTATGGAACACCCATCCCTGAAAATACTGCATCAGGCATTGACTTGGCAGTTAACGAATACCTTCTTGGCCACGATATTGGCGAAGAGAAATTAGGCATTCTAAAGAAAGAAGGAAACATAACAGCACATCCGAAAGTTATCAATGAAATGGTACATTTATTCGGAGACATCCACGACATGCACTATAAACTTACAGGACGCCATGACGTGCTAGATGGAGTACCAATAAGCAATAAAGTTGTACGTCAAGATATGAATATATTCACTCTAGGAAGAATAGGCACCACGCAATATTCGGAAGGTATACTAGCAGCACTTGAGCCACTTGAAAGTCTTGATGTTACTAACCCTGAAGAAGGACTAATTAAAGGCAGATTTATTCTGGTAAAAATCCCTGATCAACGAGGAAATCAGAATGTATTTCCAAATACGCCTTCATATCGACAAGCACTCGACCGGAGTTGGCTCGAACACGAACTCGAAGGTCTAATTAATATGGATAAAAAAGAGCGTACCACGCGGCGCAATGAACTAAATGAACGACTAGGGCAAGGAAAACTCGAACTATTAGTACCTCGCCCCGACCAAACATGGGATGAACTAAATAAAATGTTAGCTAATCCGAACGCGTTTAAAGCAGCCATTGAGAAACAACCAAGGCTCAGGGAATTCGAACAACCAAAACAATTTTTGCAAGGATGGAAAGGACTTAGTTGGGCATGGTACGCACTAGAAAATTTTGTCGAACCAACTCGTAATGCGACAGACCCTCGCTTGCAGTACATGCACATGCGCACAGTGGCCAGTATTGATCAACTTTTGAAAAATGTTGAAGAACGACAAGACGAGTGCGCATTATTCTTAGCAGTATATAATGGAGGACCTAATCAGCCGGATAAAACTTCGTTTGAAGGGTCAAGAGCATATGTCAGGCAAAATGAAATTGTGAGGCAGTACCTCACAACTAAAAATGTTCGCGTGTTTGAAGAACCGCCAACATTCCTTAAATCACTCAGTACATTAATTAAAAAAACCTTTTCCTCAAGCGAAATTAATGAAGGCGTCGATAAATTTAACGACGCATGGAGATCATACTCGGTTGCAGAACGAGACAAGAACTCCGCCGAATATAAGCGACTTCGAAGTGACAGGTCTTGGCGCTTAGCATCCCACTTGCTTGTGGCAAGACTCGCTGAAGACACCCGAAAAACTCTTGCCAACTACCGCGCCGAACGCGATGCGGGTCGCACTGGAGAAAATGTAACTCTACACTATAATAAGGGACAATTCGAAGCAATGACAAGAACCAATGATAAGGCAGTATGAAATTTATCCACACACCAGAATACAGAAAGCTGTCTGAAACTGAAAGATTACAATATGCATCGCTTAGCGACTTGCCTTTAATGCTTGTAGCACCCGACATCATCGGATATGATCCGCTCGGTATTACTGGAGCGACAGTGGTTGAAGGATCACGTTTTGGCCACCACATACAGCATGCGCTACGTACTAAGCGCCAGGACTTGGGCCTAAGTATGGAGCAGCTCCGAGATAATATTCTATATTTATTTCGTAGAGTTGCAGAACAACCCGAACCAATAATTGAAAACTATGAAATTAAAAATGAGGAGGAGAAACTAAAAATTTTTTTAAGCACCCGCTGGGTTACGGACGCTGAAGTAGGACAATTTTGGCCGGATGCAAAATCGCAACAAATTGTTAAAACATATCGAAATAACGAACCAATTATTTTTGGCTCCGACCCGACCCCGGAAGACTATGGAAGATACACCACATGCAATATGGATGCGCAAGTATACATTGCGGAACAAGAAAAAAATGGAACATCTAAGTTGCCAGGCGGAACTCCTGCAATAGTGGCAATACGCAAGAAACTAAAGCCAATTGCGAAAGCAAGTCAAAAACTAAACGAAATGTTGAACGAGTACGGTAAAATCGGCAAACTATCGCTCGAAGATAAGATAGCAATTTTTGATAGTGCAGAACTAAATGATTTAGGAGCTATGAAGTTCATTTATTCAGGAAGCGCGGACTCTAATCGTAGCGATATGGAATACTCAACCGCGCTATTAAAACAAGCAGCGAAAAGATATCCTACACAGTATTCCAATGTGAAAATTACTGATGCTGAGGAAACATCTTCAAAAAATAAATATATTGAACGCGTTAAACTAATCTTACAATTGCCTGCCGTGACCGCAAGGCACTCTAATCCTAATACGGCTGCACTAACGGATAACGTTGAATTGCAACTATTATCTCTACAAGAAGAGATAATGCACGAACTTCATCTACGCAGCGATTCGGACACACTTGCAAGACATAAATATGCAGAATGGAAGTTAAGCCACTATAGAACAAAAAATAACGGCGTTACAACCATAAAAAATTACACTGCGTCACAAATAGTACTAAACAGATTCTTTGACCACTATCGTCCAGAAGGAAGTTTCTAAGGAGTGTCGTCGTCCGACAAACCATCTACGTCATTTTCGCTTTCAAACGTTGCTCCAACATATCGTTCCTTAGGTACATAGTTTAGCAACATTCCGTTCTTCACTTTCCCAGCGCCAAGCCAATCAACACCGCAGCGAACAATATGAAAGCGCGGCTGCGCAGTAAGCTGATCATCACCAACAAGTTGAACATCTTTTCCAAGTAGCCAATCATTACGCTGCGGGCTCGTAAGAGTAATAATACCTTTACTCGCAAGGGCGCCAATAATTTGACTGCCCTCAATTGACAAACGAAACTCTCCGTGTTGAAACTGGCCTATATAGACTCCAATACGCTCAATTCTAAGTTTAGTCGCGAGAAATGGCTCTACTTCGCGATTACCTAGATAGTATTTATCTTCACCAAGGAGAAAAAGCACATTGTCTTTTGGCAATATAGCACCATAGGCATCTAGTATAACTGTTGTTACCTCCTTACGTTGCTTTGAATTAATCGCGTGTATTGCCATTTCCCACCACTAACTCACTATACGCCCCACAAAGGATTATTAACACGCATCATTGTTGCAATGTCGCGAAGTACATTTTTTTCAGGCTCGGTCAAGAGTTTACTTGCCGACCGTAAAATTCTAAACTGCTCTTCTGTAAGCGACGTGTACAAAATATCTCCTTCATCTACTTGCCTGCCAGCAGTCGGTCCTTGCAAACTTACAGCAACACTTTTTCCTGTCGCTGCCTTCTGCACGTTTTCTTTATTATCTCTTATTTCCTTAACCAGCGCAACAACAACGCCATTCTTCATCAATTGCATACCGGTAGACAATTCTCCTGCCATAACAAACACACCACAGATTAATGGATTACTTTGTCTGAAGGTGTGGTTGCGAAGCAGTTCTACTTTTACAGGTCGAACGGGGACGAGTTTTGCTGCAGCAACCTCGCTTCGGTGCTCTTCATAACGGTCAATCAAATGATAAATTACGTTTTCGGAGAGTATCGTGACTCCGTTTGACTCAATGCCGGTAAGAGTTGGAACGTTAAATCCTATAATTACCGGGTCTGGTTGGGACTGCGCTTCAGCAATATCTTTTTTGTTGATTGCACCTATACTCGCTCGGTGAATAGGAATATTTTTACCCTTAAACAGCTGTACTATGGCTTCGATTGATCCTACAGTATCTGCCTTTATTAGAACACCCTCTGCTTCACCTTCAAGCATTTCTGATGGCAACGCAAATTCACCAGCTATGCTTGATGCATTACTAGTAACAATTATTGGCATACCTGCAATAGCGCCGTCAATTCCAGGCGCCGCTACTTTTACACCAATCGCCGCAACTACGCGTTGTACTGGCTTAAATTGTGCTTTCCGATCGCGCAAGTCGGTGTTCGAACTCGGCTCGAATAGTGCGCGCACTTTTGTCTGAATGGGCGCACCAAGTGTACCGATTGCAATTGGGTCTCCGACATTCAAACTGCCATCATAAAGAATTACGTCAAGCGTGGTACCGAGGCCTTGCTCTTCTTTAACTTCTAAGATCACTCCCTTTCCTGGCGCAGCAGCGTCGAACGCAAGCCCTCCTTCAAGGAATTTTTGTGCAAGTCCGAGTATGACCATGAGTAATTCAGGCAAGCCGTGACCGGTAAGTGCGCTAATTGGAACAATAGCGGCTTGTTTTTGAAAATTAGTTATACGGTCAAAGCGCTCTGATTCTATTCCGTACTCCGCTAATATCCCGACAAGCTCGTACATTTTTGTTTCGATATGCGTTTGCGTAGCTTCCGATTGTGCTAAAATATCCGCTAATAATTGATTTTTTTGTTTCCGATAACCGGGCGCTAGGTCTAGTTTATTTGCTGCAATTACAAACGGCGTCTTATACGCTCGAAGAATTTCAAGCGCTTCTCTAGTTTGCGGCTTAAACCCCTCTTGCAAGTTCACCAATAATATTGCTATATCCGCAAGGCTTCCACCTCGCTTTCTTAGACTAGTGAACGCAGCGTGACCTGGCGTGTCAATAAAAAGTACGCCAGGTACAGAGATTTTTCCTTTAGGAAACAGGGGCCCACACAATTCCTGGATAGTTTCAATAGGAATTATAGAAGCACCTATTGCCTGAGTTATTGCGCCTGCTTCTTGCGACGCAACTGCGCTTGAACGAATTCGGTCAAGTAGAGTCGTTTTTCCGTGATCTACGTGTCCAACCACCGTACAAATTGGGGAGCGCAGCGCCATATGAAGAGTACCGACGGACGACTTATAAGGATTTCGTGGGACTTGCATCATTTTCTGAGTAACGAGCCCGTAAAAACCGAACATAGGGCGCGCAAAATGAATCCACTTCGCAGCGCCACTAAAAAATCGAACCATCTACGCAAGTTCGAGCAATATCCGACGTTGACGTAAAACGTGCGTACCCACACCCTCAAGCCATAAGGCTGCCAATACTAATCTATTCTAAGGTGAATTACATGGTAGACACAGGTGAGCGATTTCGCGATGATACGCAAGGCTTTGGAGGCCTTGAGCAAATGAGTCTTGAGGAGGCGCAAAGCCGCAAAGAAGCCCTGCAAGCTGAGCGCAATCGCGCGCCCGGGTCAGCAACGGCAAGTGAGCGCGTTAGTTCGCGCGCGCAAGAAGCGCAAGACTCGCTTACGCGCGGCATGAATCTAATTGACAAAATCAAGCACTATAGTTTAGAGATTATGGGCCGCGGCCCACAGTGGCAGTATCAGCAACTAGTGAAGGAAATGAGCGCGACAGTCGCTGACGCTAGAATAGTATCTGCTAATGCGCAAACACTACTAAAGGAATACACGTCGCAACAAAAAGAATTGCAACACAATCTGAGAATAGACCGCCAGCTGCTCAGTTGCAACCTTGCAGAGATAAGTCATTACGATCGAATTGTTAGCGACTCAGAGGCGAAACTTGACCGAGCAGAAGCAGCTTCTATGTATGGCGTTACAACAGCCGAAGCGCTAACTTTGCACGCGGAACTTAGTGGTGCACAAGAAAAGCTAATTGAGTTGCATGCTGATTCAAACATGAAGTCAATGCAAATTATTACTACATGCGATGAAATTTCAAATTTGACAAACACAGTTCAAGGCATTCAACAACAAGCAGCCACCTTCAATCAGCAGCGAATAGCGTTGGAAGCGTACAGCCGTCAGGCCGATGCTCAGAGTCGATTAGTTAAAGGCCTGACCGGCGTTCAAGAACTTCGTGATGTGTATCAACGCCTTGCAGTGTCACATGAAAAAGTCACTGAAATGCAAACAAAGCTTCGCAGTCCCGCACTTGCGCCGCTTCCGACAGAAGATCGAATAAGCAGTCCACCTGCAGTTAAATCAATTGCAGGAAAAGAATACTGGCAAGAACAATTGTCACGAACGCTGCCATATATGCGCAGCAAGAAAAATGGTTGATTTAGGTGAGTAATATGAGTTTGCAAGCGAGCAGCAGCATTAGCCTCGAGGAATTGCACGCTGCTCGCGCGCGAGTACTGCCGCTGGTGCGGCGACTGGAATTTCGTGAGCAAGCGTTGTTGCAACCACTCCAAACGCTACTCAGCACCTACGAGCTAGTATCGGCAAGCACAGGCAGTCATGACGCAGCAGTTTATGTGGCAGCAAAAGAGGCACGCCGTCACATAAACGCAGAAAGTGTACGGGCAGAGTTCACTTATCCAGATGCGCCAGGAAAGCTCGGACGTGGCAGCGACTGGACACCAGGCACTCTTGCAACATATTGTGAGCAGTCAGCGAAGAAAGCTAGGGCGCGCGTGCCATTCTCTGCGCCCGAGCATTTCACAATCGAAGCGCGCACCTATCGATTAAGAGACTCTGCCCCCACTTTTCAAACACTGCCGCCGCTTATCGGCCTGAGCAAGGAACGTAATACGCTAGAGGCACACCTGCGCAATCTTTTCATGTACAACCCCGCCACTCAAACAAATGAACTAATCGGTTCGTTCCCTGCCGGAATAACACTTGCAGGTCCGCCGGGAACCGGTAAAAGCAGTTTACTGTCGCACGTTGTGAGTATTGCCGCAGAACTAAGCGCAGTTTCATATACGCCCCACACCCTTGCAACTTATGATGCGAGCCAGTTCTCCAGTTATTTTGGACGCTCAACTCGAATTCTAAAGCAACTTGTGGAGCGAACACGAGATCCGCGCGGCGTAGGAATTCTTATTATGGAGGACGCAGATATGATTTTCCAGAATAGAGCAGATACGCAAGTAAGCCGCGGAGTGCTAGAAGTGCAACAGTATTTGATGAATACGCTTTCGGGACTGAACCAGAGCAAGGGTAATTTTCTTACCTTCTTCACTACTAATAATCCTAAGGGGTTTGATGAAGCACTTAGAAGTCGGTTCGGCGTTACGTACACTATTGATCCATTTACCAACGCGCAAACTCACCGCGAATACTTTGCTACGCTCGCTCCTGGACTTTCTGAAAGTGAACAAAGCAGTTTAGCTGCAGCATCATTCACGGGTGGCTTACGCGGACGAGACCTGTCTGCTGTGATTACTATGGCAAACGCTGCGGTCGCACGCACGCCTTCGAACGAAGAGATACGAAATAAGCGAATGTTGATGCCGGCGCAATTACCAGCTATAAGTAATTATGAAACTGCTATTGCTGCGCGAATAGCTGCTCGAGGTAAATGAGGCTAGTGGAGTCATCAGGACCGCGCTCATCACTCCTATTACGAATAATACGCGGGAATCGTAGCGCATAACCTGCGTCGTAGCTAGGGCTGCGTTGGATTTCTTCATATGCTACTTCAATTACAATTGCGGGCGATATCGAAACGTGTTTTCCGTCTTCAAGTAAAATGTGCGGGCGCAGCAGCTCTGTGAGTTCGCTAAAACTAAAGCCTTCACTTTCAAGCTCCTTGAGTCCGGTGCCGACACGACCGACGCCGAGAAATTCACCGCTGTCGTCACGCACTGCTAAGTCAAAACTAGTTAGCCAACCGGAGCGCTTACCTTCACCCCACTCAGCACCAATAATAGCGAGGTCTAAGTTTTCCATAGTTTCTTTTTGCTTAACCCAGTCTCCAACGCGGGCGCCAGGACGATACGGCGCGCTTAAGCTCTTTACCATAACGCCCTCGCAGCCCGCCTCCTTTGACTTGACGAAGAAGGCCTGCGCCTCTTGCGGCGTTGACGCGACGACAGACGTTGCAATGCAAAACATGTTGTCCGTGTTTGTTAATACCTGTTCAAGCAAGGCGAAGCGCTCTGATTGAGGCAATTGTAATGTTTCCTTATTGTCCCAAACTAATACATCGAAAACTGCAAGTTGCATAGGCATCGCAGCAATAAGTTCTTGTACTCGATGCTTGCGACGTATGCGTTGACTTATTTGCTGAAACGGAACATAATGACCTGTAGTTGGATCAATTCCGATTGCCTCAGCGTCAAGAAGACAGTCTTTGTGAATTCGCTCTCGCACAAGCGAAACTATGTCCGGAAACGCTGCAGTAACATTCTCTAAGCGGCGCGTGAACAACGTGACAGCCTCGCCAAGTTTATGCACCTGCACGCGAAAGCCGTCGTACTTAAACTGCAGCTGAGCCGGAACTCCGGTGCGCTCGAACGCTTTGGCAAAGCTAGGCTCTCGGCTCGCAAGCATTAGTTTCACAGGATATCCAATTCGAAGCTTTACCTCTCGAAGCGCGCCTTCTCCTCGGCGCGCGAGTACAGCTACTTGCGCAAAATCCGTGGTCCGGTCGTATGCGTCTTGCACCACTGCAACGATTGCTCTGTATTGGTCCCGGTTTGCAGGTTCCTGGTCAGGCGCGCTAGGACATTTTTCTGGAAAACTTGCCCATACAATTGCATCTCGAAGCGTTCCGTCAGCGAGTCCAATTCGTAAATCCTCAAGCACGGTGCGCACTACATAACGCAATTCAGTAGAGTCAGCAAGACTAAATATTTCACTAAGTAGTTTTACTTTTACGTCCGTACTGCCGCTGCCTTCCGTGCCCGCAACTTTTCTAAGTGTATCATATACTTTCTTGGTGGAAAGTGTTTGACGCACAAGCAGAGTTTGATGCCTTTTACTTGCAAACTTTTCCGCGACAAGCGCAAGGTCGCCTTCTTCCTTCCAGGAGTGCTCTAATTTTTGCTCCGTCGTTCCGAGAACACTAGCTAGTGTCTTTAACATAACTCGGCTCGCAATACCTAATGTTTCTTTCTCCCAACTCGGAAACGCACGCGCCTGCAAAAGGTGCACTATGCGCTCGAGCTCTTGATCAGGCACTTGCTTTAGAAAGTTCGCAATTATAGCAGTTTTCTCAAGACGTTTTGGCGTGCTCTCTACAGCTGCATAAACATCGGCGAGTCGGCGGTAATCCATTGTTATTCAGCAACCATGCCTATATCGGAATTAGCGAGTGACCGAGTATGATGTTACAGTGTCCGCGAGTTGCTTTGCGCGTACATCCGACACGAAGTGGCGCCGTACCGGTTCGAGGAGCGCATCGATGTGTTTTGCCGTAACAACCTTTAGATCCATCGGATGTACTTCCCCCGCCGCATACGCTTGTTCAAGTTCCAAGTAATTTTGGAATGTACGGTTCCCTCCAAACTTCTCAGGGCGCTCAATTGTTATGCTAATATCTGCGTTCCTTGAGAGCGCGTCACGCTGGAAAACAATATGCTTGCAGTACTCGAGAATTGGATTGTCCTCAATTTGCTTTTCAGGACAAAATGCTTTCTTAAATTTGCGCGCAATATCCTCAGTTGAATCATTCATGAAAATCGAGCTGTCAGGATTGCTCTTACTCATTTTCTTTGCAATTGCTGCGTCAGCGCCTGTAAGTCCTTCCGCGGCAACGTGCTGCAAACCCATTAGCATATGGTGGTGAATTGCTATAGGTTTGCGTTTACCGATTTTTTCAGCAGTCTCGCGCGCAAGTACATTCACCTTTCGTTGATCCATGCCGAGCTGCGCGATATCAACTTCAAGTTCGAAGATGTCCGAGGCCTGCATTGTCGGATAGAAAATTTGTGCGGCACTTAAGTTGTCTGATTCTGCGCGACCCATAATTTGTCCGCATCTCTTTACACGGTCAAGACTGTTTGCCATTCCTATGCGAATAGTGCGCAGCCAGTACTCTTGGTCCATGCGCTCGCTTGATTTTTCAAAACGCACGTGCGCCAAATCCATTCCACAAGCTTTCCAAACTTCCACAAAGTATTCGCCAACCGCGTTAATTTTTTCCAGGTCGCCGCCTAGTTTGTTGTTCATGAGCGCGAACCAGTCCGCAACCCAGAAAATGTAATCAACGCCGAGCGCGCTCATGCGGTTTACAGTTATTGCTCGTAATAGGCCTTGAGCAATGTGAATGTTTCCGCTCGGCTCGAAGCCATCATAAGCTAGGAGGCGACGCCCTTGACTATCTGCTTCTTGAAAACGAGCTATTAGTTCGTCTCGAGTAAGTATTTCCATGCCGAGTGCTGCAATAGCGTCGACGCGTTGTTCGGGTGTCATACAGCTTGAGGTGCAGTTCCGGTATAAAAGCGCTCCCGTATCGTTGGAGTCGGTGCGGCAACATTTAAAAGGGCAAATATCGACGAAAGACCATGGAGTTCCTTGAGGTAATTGAAGAGCGGCGCAGTATTCGCAAGTTCTTCCCGAAACCAGTGCCGATGGAACTAGTTGGCGAGCTTATTTACATGGCGACAAAAGCGCCCTCAATTGGTGACTTACAGCCATGGAGCTTTATTGTAGTTACCAAGGCTAAAACCCTGCAGGAACTTGCAGATGCATGCCCATATGAGCGTTGGATGTATCAAGCGCCGCTTATTATTGTAGTGTGCGCTCTATCAGACAAAGTTGAAACGTATTATCCTGGTAAAGGCAAGTTGTGGGCGTCGCACTCCATAGCAGCAGCAGCAGAAAATATTTGCCTTGGCGCAGTTGATGTAGGTCTCGGCGCGTGCTGGGTATGTTCTTTTGAATCCTACAAGATTCGCGAAGCACTTCATATTCCTGAAGGCATTGAACCAGAAATAATGATTGCAGTCGGCTACCCGGATGAAACACCGCCGCCAAAACACATACTTCCGTTTCACCGCTCTACTTTCTTTAATGACTTTGGTTCCTCAAACACCGACGTATCACTTCACAAGCGCGACTACGGCATATTCATGCGCGATAAAATCGAAAGCCTTAAGGAGCGCGCAGCCTATGAAACGTCTCCGCGCGGCGGACTACGTACAACTGTCGAAAACGCGCGTGCAAAACTCAAGAATTTATTTGCGAAGAAGAGCAAGGCTCCTAAAGTTCATGAAAGTACGCGCGACCATGTTAACGAAGACACCAACAAAGCAGCGCGAAACGTACAGCACGATTCACAAAGTGAACAACAACATTCACACTCAGGCCATGAACCGCATCAACATGCGAATCAACCATCAGAACACCCCGATCACAGCCATAATGAACCTGGACATGGTAAAAGGTAACTTAATGCCGTAAAATTTACGCCAATAAGCTCCAGAGCCTTTTTGAATAGCTCAGGAATATCTGTCGTATGGAGCTTCTATTCCCGTACGGCAGTATCCGCGCGCACCAGGATGAACTGGTTAAGGCTGTGCTAGAAGTATGTGAAAAACGAAAGCATTTGCTTGTGCATGCGCCCACTGGACTTGGCAAGACTGCGGGCGCGCTTGCACCTGCGCTAACGATTGCGCTTCGCGATAATCTAACAGTTTTCTTTCTTACCGCAAGGCACACGCAGCACATGCTTGCGCTTCAAACACTGCACGACATTGAAAAAAAGCACGGAAAACGCATCGCAGTACTCGACCTAATCGGAAAAAAATGGCTTTGCCTCCAACCTGGCGTTGAGCGTTTGCACTCTGGCGAGTTTGTAGAATTTTGCCGCGCACTGCGTGAAGACGGCCGTTGCACATATTATGAGAATCTCAAAGTCAAGGGCGATATTTCTCCACGCACGCTTACTGCGCTAAGTGACTTGGCTGCAAGTGACAGCTCAACAAAGAGTATCCTTAGCATCGGGCGAAAAAATGCTGTGTGTCCATACGAAGTGGCGATTTTACACGGACGCGAGGCAAAACTCGTTATTGCGGACTACAGTTATATTTTCAATGAAGGAATTAGAGAACCATTTCTAAAAAAAATCGGAAAAGAACTGGGACAGTGCATAGTAATTGTGGATGAAGCACATAACTTGCCAGAGCGAATCAAAGACTTAGCCTCTGCAAAACTCTCCACCTATATTGTCAAGCGCGCGCGCCAAGAAGCGCTCAAGTATGAAATTGATGCGGAAGACATGCTTAATCAATTAGAAACGTTCCTAAATCACGGAGGTACTGAATCGTTTTTAGAGAAAGAAGAAATCGAAGTTGATGATGAAGTTATTGAGGAACTACAAAAAGTAGGTGACCGCATTCGTGAAGAGCAACGCTCAAGTTTTCTAGGTTCAATTGCTGACTTTCTGCGCGCGTGGAAAGTTGAGCGGGAAGGATTTGCGCGCATATATTCGCCCGACTATGGAGGTCGCGACGCCTCCGTTGCATACAGGTGCCTTGACGCAGGAATAATTACGGCGCCAGTGTTTGAGCAAGTTGCAGCTTCAATAGTTATGAGCGGTACATTAACACCGACGCAAATGTACACTGAAATAATGGACTTGCCAGTTGGTACGCGCGAGATCACACTACCCTCGCCATTCCCGGAAGAGAACCGCTTAGTGCTGGTTGTGCCTCGCACCACTACAAAGTATACTGGACGCTCTCCAGAAATGTATGTGCAAATAGGCACTATGGTTGCAGAAATGGCGAACCGAATTCCTGGTAACTCAATCGCGTTCTTTCCGTCGTACGATATATTGAATGCTGTAAAGATGACGCTCACCACTAAAATTAAGAGAACTGTGTTTGAAGAAACGCCGGGACTTTCTAAAGAGGATCGCGAACAACTTCTAGAGCGATTTAAAGGACATAAAGATACCGGCGCTGTCATGCTAGCCGTAACTGCTGGTAGCTTCGGCGAGGGAGTTGACTTGCCAGGCGACCTACTCAAAGCAGTAATTATTGTAGGTATACCTTTGCAACGCCCTACTAAAGAAGTTGAGGCCCTGATTGCATACTATGATAAAAAATATGGACGCGGCTGGGACTATGGATATATGGTGCCCGCGTTTAACAAAGTCCTGCAAGGTGCAGGCCGCGCAATCCGGACAATGACCGACCGCGGTGCAATCATATTTTTGGATGAGCGCTTTTCACTGCCGCAGTACCAGCGCTTATTCCCGCCAGAATGGAACGTTAAAACCACCCTTGTGTGGCACAAGCCACTTGAAGCATTCTTTGCTGGCGAGCCTGCAGAGAAGCGCGGCTTGACTCCTGAGTTCATTACAGAAGAGCAAGCTGTTGCTGAAGCGAAAGCAAAAGCCATCGCAAAAAAAGAAGATAGCCTATTCTCCAGCGGCGACAAACTATAAACTAATAATTACCATGCTCTCGATGCTGCTTAACTGATTCAATGAATATTGATGATAATGGAGTTAGGCGCGTCTCCCCACTTTTGATCCCACTCGCTTGAGATGACGGTGAAAAAGTGCTGACTTCAGAATGCTGTTTAATTTAATCAAAATACTATTATTTTCTATATAGCAAATTTCTATATTGTCAATCTTTTTATAGCAGTATACAAAATAGCCGTCTAAGGGTACATGCGTGGTCATTCTATTCGATCAATATAATCTACCAGAAGACATCTATGAGATAGTTTTCGCAACCGAACAACAGGTCGTCGTAGGACGCCTATTAATTCAGGAAATGCAGCGTAATCAAGGAGAATTTGGTAAAACTGCAATGAGCCTATTTGCCACTAAACTCCATGATGGCGTTACTGTTGAATATACAGTAAACCAACCGTTTCCAGTGCGTAAGCGTGAAAAAATCAGCTATAACAAACGGCAATTCTATGACCGCATTTTAACCCCTATGAAGACAATGGGCATGATAGACTATGATAACTACCGCAAAGTCTACAAAGTCTCAGACAAATTTTCAAAGAACTTAATGTCACTAGGATACAAGTGGCTTGAAGAGCTGCGAAAGAAAGGTCTACTACAATGAACTGTCCAATTTGTGCAATGCTCGCCGATCCTAAATTAGTTACGCTGCTTGCCGACGACAATTGCGTTGCGATGCTCTCACCTATGCCTCAGGCGCCAGGCCATATAATTATTGTGCCACGTGTGCACATCACAGACGTATTCAGTATTGACAAACCTGCGTGGCATGCGCTCGCCGACATGGCGTGTGACGTCGCGCAGCTTGTGAACTCTGAACTAGGCGTTACCAGCGTAAACATTATGCATGGGTCAGGCCCGCTAGCAAATGAACACAGCCCGCATATGACTCTGCACGTTATTCCACGCACCGAAAAAAGTGAAGCCGATGCTAAGGTGAACAAATCAAGCAGTAATTCTAAACAGAACAATCACGCAGAGCACACACTTAAAACACATAAAAATAGTTAGACTATCAGCATTCGTTCACTAATTAAATCACCTATCAGAATTAGAATAATTGTGTAAATGACATATACCTGCTGTAAATATTACCACATATTGTCTAGTGATCTATTACCGTATTCAGCGCGAGTTACGCTGCAATTTCGAATTGTACGTCTTACAGAACGAGGGCTGGCTGTACCATTAAGAAGTTCATTTCCTGCGTTAAGCAGCAAGTCCGCAAATGGAGCACTCTCAACGAAGGCATTCAGCCTAGCTTTTGCTTGAACAATACTAATCGGACACTGAGCACTCGCATACAGTAACGGCTCGAAAACAATTTGTTGAGCATACTCTTCAAAAGCACCGCTATTTACATCGTCCCAACGAGGAGTGTATACTACGGATGCTGCGGAGAGCTCACTTAGTTGCGGATGATTAGGATAAGGATTTACTCGGTCTATACCAATAGAGAATTCTGGCGAATCCACTTTTCGCTGAAGAATAACGGCTAAAGGGTCATCATCTTCCTCGCGCAAAGCACACACGAACTTTTGAAGAATTTGATTCGAAGCAAAGCGCATGTCGGAAACAGTTCCGTGATAAAATTTAGTATCGGACGCCAATTTATTATTTGCGTCTCGGAGTTTGCTAAACGACAAATATACTGGAGTTGTAACACTTACTTCTTCCGAAGTTAGCTGGGGATGCGATTGAATAATTCTGTATGCTGCAAAATTAATAGCTTCAGACACCTGATTCGATATAAACTCATTAGGAAGAATAAAAGCGTCGGACTCCGAGCTTAAACCAAGCGCATAAACGGCGCTTGGAAAAGGAGACTGCGACTGCGGATGATGAGTAAAATAATGAACTACAAGCGCATTCAATGCCTCCGTTTCTTCATCATGTTCTGACATAATTACAACTTTAAAATACCGAAGCAGTCATTGTTTTTTATCCCTTGCTCTATTATTCTATGACTGGGCTACGCCACAAACCCTTATAAACAGCGTATTGTTCCTTGACTGTAGCGAGGTAGGGCAGCCAGGAGTGCCCGCTGGGCTCATAACCCAGAGGTCGCTAGTTCAAATCTAGCCCTCGCTATTAGTTTATTAATAGTTTTTAGCTTCTATAATACGTTCGGCAACATTGTAACGAGCACGTCATGTCTCGCACGAAGTATGCCGCCTTTCACGAGCGCCGCAGGTACCACTAAGCATCTGTCTGCGCCAAATCGTTTTACTTGCGTTTCCATTGTCGGCACAGTAACCTGCCGCGGATTGTTTTGCTCGCATAAGCGCACCACAAAGCGCGCACCGCTCGCTGGTAAAACGTCAGCCTGTGCCGCGGTTAGTTTGATAACATAACTACTGGCTGTGCCGCGACTCGATGCGCGAGTTACGCGCGCAGCAAAACTAGAATCAGCCATAAAATAGAAAATTATTACGAGTATATCAAATTTGGGATACTATATTTTAGCGTCGTTTAATCCGAGCTTGCCGTGCACGCTCCACGTTGCGAGGCAATAAACTTGCGGACTGTGCAATCACAATTGCAACATAAAGTGTACCTGTGATACCTGCAAGCACTGAAAAACTGCGTGCAAAGTCAGATACTGGCGTAATATCACCGTAGCCAATTGTTACAAGCGAAACATACCCATAATACAGTAAATCCTGCCAATCCATCGAGGCTGCTACGCCACCAAAGGCAAAACTTCCTGGTTGCAATGCGTTAATTAACATGAAAGCCGTAGACCATATTAATCCAAGCAGCAAGTAAACACTAACAGCGCCGAACAATTCTTCTATATGCACTTCTGTTGATCGCCGAAGTGCTGCAATAAGCGAACCAGTGGCAATAATTAGGAATACAAGCAATAGTACTAACGGTACAGGATCTTGAATGTTCGAAGTAGAAAACGGATCATCCCAAATTTCAATAAATAATGGAATAGCTAATAGTATTAGCAAAATTAAACGCCTACGTTCTATCCCGCTCGCGATAATTGCAGAAAAAACTACTAAAGTAATTGCCGATACTAAAAACGCAGCACCGAGTGCGCTGCGAGCAAAGAGCGGGTACAGCAATAATAGTAGCAGTAAACTAATTAAAAGCCCGCCTAGGCGACCTCGCATATATCGCTCATGCAAAGGTTCGACAAACTTCTGAGCCGAGCGCAACACACGTTTAGTTACCAAATGTTAACCCATGCGTTTGACAAGATCAATCATGCGATTACTGTAACCCCATTCATTATCGTACCACGCAAGCAGCTTAACAAAAACACCATCAATAACCATAGTCGACTTCGCATCAAAAATCGCCGAATGCGAGTCGCCTATAATGTCAGAGGACACAATCTCATCTTCTGTATAACGAAGAATGCCGCTTAAGTGATACTGCGCTACTTGACTGAAAAGCCAGTTAATGTGTTCTTTACTTGTAGGTTTTTTGAGTCTAACGACAAAGTCAGTAAGTGAACCGTCAGGCGTCTGCACGCGAATTGAAACTCCGTCGAGCTTTCCTTTAAGCTGTGGAAGTACTTCGCCTACCGTCTTCGCAGCCCCAGTAGTTGTTGGCACAATGTTAACCGCAGCTGCGCGTCCGCGACGCAAATCTTTGTGCGGCGCATCAACAAGGCGCTGATCTGCAGTGTACGAGTGAATCGTAGTCATGAAACCATGCTCTACACCAAAATTATCGTCAAGTACCTTCACAATTGGCGCTAAACTGTTAGTGGTGCAAGATGCGTTTGAAACAACCAAGTCTTGCGGCGTTAACAATGAATCATTTACGCCCATTACTATGGTCTTAATTGCCTCGCCTTCTTTTGCCGGCGCAGACAACAACACTTTTTTGGCGCCCGCACGGATATGTTTTTCACAATCAGCCTTCTTCGTGAAAAATCCTGTGCTTTCAATAACTATATCTACCTGCAGCGCGCCCCACGGTAGCTTTTCAGGATCTTTCTCTGCGAGAACGCGCACAAGCTTACCGTCAATAATTAGACCGTCCGCCGTTGCTTCTACGGAGCCCTTGTACGGACCGTGAACACTATCATACTTGAATAGATAGGCAAGCGTTGGAATATCAGTTAAATCGTTTACTGCCACGATCTCTATTGCTGAGTCGCGCGCACCAGCGCGGTAAACCATACGGCCAATGCGACCGAATCCATTTATAGCAACGCGAATTGTCATATCTATTACACCCTAATGTGAGCGGCGCCGAACGTACTTAAACTTGTGTAACTTTCTAAGAGTGTAGAAAATAGTACTAGCTTCAAAAAAAGCACCGATTACGAGCCACGGGCTTTTCACTCGGAATTATGATGACGAATTTCAGGCACTGCCGAACGCATTTGCTTAAAAAGAAGCACAGACGCGAATATACGAGTTTATATAGCACCTCGGCTCGCCAATGTGCAGGTAACCTTTGGGGGGAATCACTATGAAGAAACGTACTCAAATGAAGAAATCCATGAAAATGGAATCAGCAATGCCAATGGAGAAATCCGCCGCTAAAGATATGAAATGCGCAAGCTGCGCATGCGGATCTTGCGCAAATGACTGCGGCGCATGGGGCCTTACAATTCTACGAGTCATCGTGGGAGCCGCATTCCTCTGGCACGGCGTGACTAAGTTCATGGGCTGGCAAGGAACAAGCGAATTCTTCTCGATGCTATTCGGTGCTGCAGGACCTGTTCTTGGCGGCATTGTTGCAGGTGTAGAAGTTCTTGCTGGTCTAGCGCTAATTCTTGGCATCTGGACTCGCTATGCAAGCTACCTGCTTATTGCAATTCTTGCAGTTGCAGTTGTTTGGGCAAAGAAGTTTGCTTGGCCACAAATTGAACTGGACATTATTTTCCTGGGCGCACTATTTGCACTAGCATGGAATGGACCTGGTACGATGAGCATGCACGAAAAGTGCGGCTGCTGTACTAAATAAGCAGAATATTTTTTTAATTTTTTTATAATTTCTACTATTTATCTTTGTTAACGTGAAGCGATAATCACTTAAGGCGGCATAAATAAGGCCTTTCATGGCACGCGCTGCTAAGAAGAAATTATCACGTAAAACGCCAACTAGAAAATCTTCGCCACGTAGCAATAAACCGCAAATACAGATTGCGTCCGCGACATGTGCCTGTGCACAAAACAAGCAGGAACGCTTTCAAGCATATGCACTACTCTGTGCGCGCATAGTACTTGGGTTGTTTATTTTAATTGATGGAGCCTATAAAGTACTTAATCTTGACGCTCCCGGCACCATTCTAAATGGATTAGGATATGGCTGGGTCGTACCAATTATCGGCGCTGCTGAAGTTATTATGGGTGCACTATTAATTCTGGGGATGGGCACGCGCTGGGCAAGCAGCTGTATAGCAGGCTTTCTTATTCTAATTTGCATCGACATAGTATTACAATCAGGACAATCGCTGGGCTTTGTTAGTATTGCGCTACCGCTACTAGGCGTTACAACAGCATTTGTACTGCTCGCAAGCGGTCCTGGCGCACGGGCTCTAGATTATCCTCCTAATAACTGAACTTAAGTACGGTGAAGTTTACATAAATATGAATTTAAATAGTAATTCTAAAAAGGCGTGTCAAGAATAAATTACGGCATGTTTATCTAAAAATAGGATTATAAAAGATATTATTAAAAAAAAAATTACCAGCGTCCTAACTGTCGCTCTTTCTCCGCTAACTTAATACGAGTCTTTACAACCGTATCAGGGTTTAGCGAGATTGATTGGATACCGCGCTCAACCAGGAACTCCGCAAATTCAGGATAGTCGGAGGGCGCTTGCCCACAAATGCCTATGTACTTACCACGACGGTTTGCTACATCAATTACTTGTCCAACCAGCTTCTTTACAGCATCATTGCGTTCATCATAAACATGTGCAACAAGTGCTGAGTTACGGTCTACCGCCAATGTAAACTGCGTCAAGTCGTTTGAACCAATTGACATACCATCAAATAAGTCCAAAAACTCGTCTGCAAGTATTACGTTTGAGGGAACTTCACACATAACGTGCACTTTAAGTCCATTCTCGCCACGTCGTAAACCGCCCTTGTCCAGTTCACCTAGAACCTTGCGGCCTTCAGTCAAGGTGCGACACATAGGAATAAGTAGCTCGACATTACTTAGACCCATTTCATCCCGAACGCGCTTAATTGCGCGACACTCGAGTTGGAACGCCGGCGCATAGTTAGGATCATAATACCTTGATGCTCCGCGCCAACCCATCATCGGGTTGTCTTCGGTTGGCTCGAACAATTTTCCACCAATTAAGCCGGCATACTCGTCAGTTTTAAAGTCAGCAAGCCTTAGAATTACTGGCTTAGGATAGAAAGCTGCAGCGATTGTTGCAACACCCCATGCAAGCCTATCAACATAAAAGTCGCTGTTTGACGCGTGCCCTGCAGTAAGTACTGCTATTTGCTTACGCGTCTCAGAATCGAGCTTCGCTGGGCTGAGTAGTGCTAGCGGGTGGACCTTGATGAACGAAGTGATAATGAACTCTTCCCGTGCAAGTCCTACTCCGTCGTTTGGTAGGAATGAAGTGTCGAACGCCTGCTCAGGGTTGCCAACATTCATCATAATGTGAGTCTTAGTAGACGGGATTCCCTTCAAATCCAACTCTTCAATTCCAAACTTGAGGATTCCTTTGTAGATGTAACCTTTTGCGCCGCTTGAACAGTCCACTGTTGCATCTTGTCCGTGTAGAATCGATTCGGTACCGTTGCCAGTTCCAACAACACATGGAATACCAAGTTCACGACTTATGATTGCAGCGTGACAAGTTCGACCGCCACGGTTAGTGACAATTGCGGAAGCAATTTTCATAATTGGCTCCCAATCAGGGTCAGTCATTTCTGTTACTAGTACTTCTCCTGCTCGGAAGTTATTGATTTCGTGTACGTTTTTAATAACGTTAACACGACCTTGTCCAATTCGCTCACCAACACTGTTGCCTGATGCGAGAAGCGGTCCATGCTCTTGTAAGTGATATGTTCGTAGTACTGTATGGTCCGCGCGACTGTGAATAGTTTCTGGACGTGCTTGAACAATAAACAATTGCCCGGTCTTGCCGTCTTTGGCCCATTCCATGTCCATTGGCTTGAAGTGACCTGCTTTGGCGCTATAGTGATCTTCAATAGTAACCGCATAGCGTGCGAGCGCAAGAATTTCGTCTTCACTTAGCACGTATCTACGCTGATCTTCAAGCGACACGTCAACGTTCTTTACTGGAAGTTTAGTGTCCGTCGAGTAAATCATCTTGATCTTTTTGTCGCCGATGTTCTTCGATATTACAGAACGGAAGCCCTGCCGCAGCGTTGGTTTATGTACATAGTACTCGTCAGGATTTACTGCGCCTTGCACTACATTTTCTCCGAGACCATATGCAGCGTTAATGAATACTGCGTCAGGGAAACCCGACTCAGTGTCGATTGAAAACATTACGCCAGACGCTGCAAGATCGCTTCGAACCATTTTTTGTACGCCAATTGAGAGCGCAATGGAAAAGTGATCGAAGCCCTTGTCTTGACGGTAACTTATTGCTCGATCAGTAAATAGTGATGCGAAGCATTTCTTACAGGATTCTAGAAGGGATGCGTGCCCATGAACGTTTAGGAATGTTTCTTGTTGCCCAGCGAAACTTGCGTCAGGCAAGTCTTCTGCTGTTGCAGAGGAACGAACAGCTGTATCGCAGTCCGCACCATATTGGATACACATGTTACGATATCCTTCAATAATGGCCTCTTTAAGTGAATCAGGAAATTCAGCTGCTAGAATTGCATCGCGACAACGACGACCGCGCGCCTGTAAGTTTGACAAATCACGCGTGTCTAAGTCCTTCAGAATATCGGCGACGCGCTGCCGCGCTCCAGTAGTTTCTAGAAAATGGCGATACGCAGTTGCAGTAACTGCGAAACCATTTGGAATCGGAACACCTTTAGGCGTTAAAAGCCGGTACATCTCACCGAGCGAAGCGTTTTTGCCGCCGACGAGTCCTACGTCTTCAATGCCGAGCTGGTCAAACCAGAGAATCCAAGCGTTTGTTTTATCCACGCAAATCAGTCCTTTCCAGACGCAACAAAAGAAGGTATCACCTCTTCCCCCGGAAGCATCTAATACAGTTATGCCCGAAGTCAGCTATAAAAACCTTTGTCCCTATTTACAAATGACTACTCGAAATAATAATAGTAGTTTTATCCACGATAAAGCGTATTTTTTCGGTAAAAAATAACTTAACGACGTGAATAGAAGAGCTTAAGAATCTAATATGTTCCAGTTATTATATGCGTATTGCAGCATTCGAACTTGAAGCATGGGAGCAACAAGCATTCCATACAGCGTTTCCTGAAGGCACAATCTCCTGTTATGGCAGCCCACTCCAAGAAGCACAAGTAGGCGATTTGACAGAATGTGAGGTGCTAGTCGTGTTTATTTACAGCCCCGTTACGCGCGCAATTATAGGGCGCCTACCTAAGCTGCGAGTAATTTGCACCATGTCAACTGGTTTCGACCACATCGATCTTACTGCATGCAAAGAAAGAGGAATTTCGGTTTGTAATGTTCCAACATACGGTGAGCGCACAGTAGCGCAGCACACGTTTGCACTTTTGCTCGCACTCACAAGGAAACTTATACTTAGCGCTGAACAAGTACGACAAGGATCATTTGTGCCGACACCAGCATTGCGAGGCCACGATATCGACGGAAAAACAATTGGCGTTATTGGCACAGGCAAAATAGGCCGTAACGTAATTTCGATTGCTAACGGATTCCATATGCGCGCTATTGGCTACGATCCATTTCCTGATCCTGCCCTTGAAACAGAACTAAATTTTAGGTACGTGTCCCTTGCAGAGCTTTATGCACGCAGCGACATCATCACAGTGCATGTTCCTCTAAATGATAAAACAAAGCATCTTATTGATGGCCCTGCTATTGAAGCGATGCAACGCGGCGTAATTATTCTTAACACTAGCCGCGGCGGCATAATTGAAACTAACGCATTATACCAAGGTGTCGCAAGCGGACACGTTGCAGCAGCCGGCCTTGACGTGCTCGAGGAAGAGAGCGCAATTAAAGAAGAAAAACAATTATTGTCAAATTCATACAAACCAGACATCGACTATCGTACAGTCGTTTTGAATCACCTACTTATTCAGCACCCGAACGTATTAGTAACGCCACATAACGCATTCAACAGCGCCGAAGCGCTAGAGCGAATTGTACGCACAACTATTGAAAACGTACAAGCATTCGACAAAGGCAAACCCAAGAACACAGTGATATAAATAAATTTTTTTAATTACGAATTTTCTAACCAAGCGTCATGTCATCAAAGCGTGCACGGGTTTCAATTACTTCTTCGCGAAGCGCAGTAAGGCGCTGTGCTGGCGTGCGCTCATCATCTTCATCCAGCGCACACGCGTCTGCGACTGCAGCATCTAGGTCGCCTTCAGGTAGAGACAGGAAGTTTTGAACAGAACCATTTTCATCCATATACACGAATTCATAGACGAAGTCGATTAGAAACGTTTGCCACTCCTCAGCCTTGTAATTTTCTATGTGACTTGCGATGTGCTCAACCGTTAGCATTAGAAAATCCACTACTTCACGTGCTAACTCTTCATTCTCGAGTGGCTCGCCAGTCTCATTACTCAACTCTTGAATAACTGCGAACGCTTCGCGTATTGCACTGTGACGGCGTGCCAAATCAGTAGGAAGATTAAACATCGTTGTTTACCTGTGTGCAGAAAAAGATTCTACCTTTTAATCCTATCGCAGGTAGAAGTAGCCGAACGTAGAATTCCAGGCATTAATCTAACGTAGAATATACCTATCGTAAGCGCGTCCACTCGTCCGTGCCATAACGTGATTGAACAAGCTTTTCTGCATGACTCAATTCGTTAGCAGTCCACGCTCCAGGCGTACCAGGAAAGCGCTGCATGAAAGCGCCTTTAAGGACACGCTCGACCTGAGCGCGATCAGATACGCCATGCTCTGCTAAGCAAGAAACGGCCGCGTTCACACTGGCAATAAAAGGTTTGTCCGAGAGTTTACTTTTATCAGGTGTCAGAAAATGGAACATACGCGCTGGATCCACAGTAAGCAAAACAGTTCCATGCTGAAGTAGTACGTCACCGCGGCGCGTTTGTGCGTTACCAGATATTTTTTTTCCATCTACAGAAATATCATTTATTGGTCGAAATTCTGCTGCGACGCCGAGCTCTGCAAACGCGTCAATAAGTATTCCGCAAAGCTGAACGTATGTGTCTGCAATTCCTGTAGGAAACAGAGATGCAGGTGCCACAAGCGAGTAGGTAATTTCACCTTCAATATCATGATATACTGCGCCGCCACCAGTGAGCCTACGCACCACCGGAATACCTGCAGCTGCAACCGCCTGCGCATCAACTTCATCACTATAACATTGAAAATTACCTATAGAAATTGCGCTCGGCTTCCACCTATATAACCTGAAAGTTGGTGGTACTGCGCCTGCGCGCACTGCATCCATACAAGCTTCATCAAGCGCCATGTTCATCGCTGCGCTATGCGTCTCCAAAGGTAAGTATCTAAACTGATTTGTATTCACTGTATGTCCCTTGCAGATTTTTGAGTAATGCCTGCGTTTTCTCGAATTAACTCAATTGCGTGGCTTATTGCACTTGCATCAATACCGCTAAAAAGTATCTGCTCACGTTGTAAAAATTTTTCAAGACGATTTGTAAGTTGCACGGCGCTTGCGGTTACAGACAAGTCCCAGCCATGCAAAAACTTCTCAACGTCCGCAAGGCGCTCCGGAGGCATTAGAAAAAAGTCCCCTGAGAGTTGCGGATTGCATAGATAAGTTCCGCTTAGGTTTGTTCGCACACGCAGGAACTTACCACCTGGAATTTTATAACTTGCATCAAACTTTCGAACAATATAATCCATTGTGTCGGAAACCATTTATCATATTTATAGTTTGAGGCGCGAATAAACTGCTATTGCATGCCCACGACCAGTAGCAGAACGTATTTAAAGGCTATTTCGGAAGATCTGAATGAAAAATAGGTGTAACTAGTGGGACTTCCGATTCTTGAGTCAGATGGCGCGATGTTGCGTGAGCTCCCACGAGCCGAGTTTCTCTCTCGCCTTCGCACTAATATTAAAACTCCTAAGGAAGAGGGAGTTAGTAGTCTAGGTAAACCTGAATGGCTTAAAATTCGTCCACCTTCTCAACAATTTCATGACTTAAAGAAGGAATTAAAAGCAATTGGTTCTGTGACTGTGTGTCAAGAAAGCCACTGTCCTAATATGAGCGAATGCTGGTCTGGCGGCACTGCAACCTTTATGGTCCTAGGGGACACTTGTACTCGCGCATGCAAATTCTGCGCAGTTAAGTCAACTGGACGACCGCCCCCGCCAGACATTAATGAGCCTGCAAAGCTAGTGCAGGCAGTCGGCCTAATGAAACTAGATTATGTTGTGATAACCGCAGTTGATCGCGATGACTTACCTGACGGCGGGGCTGCTCACTTCGCTGCGTGCGTGTACGCTTTGAAGATCGCGTACCCTACATTATTAATTGAAATTCTTAGTGGCGACTTTCAAGGCAATGAACGAGACATAATTACGGTGCTCGACGCAGGCGTTGACGTATTCGCACACAATCTTGAAACCATCAACCGGTTGCAAGCAACAGTGCGTGACCGTCGCGCAAATTATGCGCAAAGTCTTGCTGTTCTTCGCGCTGCAAAGTCACATAATCCTCTCATTAAAACTAAAACAAGTCTTATGGTAGGACTAGGTGAAACCTACGATGAAATTCTTATAGCCATGAAAGACGCCCACGAGAGCAACGTCGACATCATAACATTTGGACAGTATCTACGCCCGAGTACTTGGCACTTACCTGTTGACAGATATATGCCTCCAGCAGAATTTGCGCAGCTTGAAATTGACGCGCGAAATCTGGGATTCGACTATTGTGCCGCGGGACCGTTCGTGCGTAGTTCATACCGGGCCGCTGAACTTTTTACAAAACGTACGCTAAACCAATCACGCGCACAGCAACATTTACCAGTAACAAGAGCGAGCATATGAACAAAGAAATTGGAACATGGACAGTAAATTACTTACAAGTAATGGATGAAGACGGCCGCGTAGCAAATGAATCTGAGATGCCACCACTCTCAGCCGATGAGATACGCACTCTTTACTGGCACATGCTATTAGCGCGCGCACTCGATCGTAAAATGATTGCTCTACAAAGGCAAGGTCGTATCGGAACCTTCGCGTCAATTGAAGGTCAAGAAGCATGCCAAGCAGGAAGCGCATCACAGTTACGTAAACAAGATTGGATGACCATCGCGTTCAGAGAAACAGTTGCATGCCTAATTAGAGGAATTCCTCCAGTGCAAATTCTTCGGTACTGGGGTGGCGACGAGCGCGGAAGCATAATGGCCGCCGATCAACGCACGCTTCCAGTCAGTATTCCAATCGGCAGTCAATGCGTACACGCTGTCGGAATTGCATATGCGAGTAAATTACTGAAGCGCGATGAAGTAACCTTAACGTATTTTGGCGACGGCGCAACCAGCGAAGGCGAGTTTCACGAGGCACTTAACCTCGCAGCAGACTATCAAGTGCCAGTTGTGTTTTTCTGCCAGAATAACCAATACGCAATTAGCGTTCCACGTAGCAAACAGTCTCACAGTCGTACACTTGCACAAAAAGCTATAGCATATGACATCCCAACAATTCAAATTGATGGTAACGACGTATTCGCTGTCTGGCGCGCAACTAAAGACGCAATAGATCGCGCACAGCACGGAGGCGGTCCAAGTTTCATTGAAGCGGTTACCTACCGCCTTGGTAACCACACGACTTCAGATGACTATAAGCATTATCGAAGCGAAGACGAAGTAGCCGTTTGGCGCAAGCGCGATCCTATTGACAGGCTTCGTAAATTCATGGAACAAAGCAAATATTGGTCAGCAGAAAATGAAGTAGACGCCTGGAAACATGCGGAGCAAATAGTTGAGAGCGCTATTGCGGAATACGAGGCAACTCCGCCGCAAGACCCGTCTGACATTTTCAACTATACTTACGCAAAGCTTCCTCCACACCTTGAAGCTCAACGCAAAGAACATCTTGCAAGTTTGCAGGCAGGAGAGAAGCGATGACTGAAATGACTTTAATCAAAGCAGTGAACCATACACTAGACCTTGCTATGAGCCGTAATGACAAAATAATTATTATTGGTGAAGACGTGGGACAAGACGGTGGCGTGTTCCGCGCAACAGAAGGTCTGGTTGGGAAGTACGGAGAAGCACGCGTTATCGACAGCCCAATTGCGGAAGCAGGAATTGTGGGAGCTGCTGTCGGAATGTCAATTAATGGTTTACTTCCAATTGTTGAAATTCAATTCAGCGGATTCATTTATCCTGCCTGGCAAGAAATAGTTAGCCACGTAAGTCGCATGCGCACACGCACCCGCGGCCGGTTTACATGTCCAATGGTAATTCGAACGCCGAACGGCGGCGGAATCAACGCTCTCGAGCATCACAGCGAATCAATGGAAGCAATGTACGCGCACATACCAGGACTCGTTACAGTAACACCAAGTTCACCACGTGACGCAAAAGGACTTCTTCTTGCTGCACTTGAGAGCCCTGACCCCGTGTTATTCCTTGAACCTATCAAAATTTACCGCGCCTTCAAAGAGGATGTGCCGGAAGAGTACTATACAATACCACTTGGAAAAGCAAACATAGTGCAAACTGGAACAAATGTAACTATTATTAGTTGGGGTGCAATGGTACATACCGCCATGGAAGCAGCCCGCGAAGTTGGACGTAAAGGTGTGAGTTGCGAAGTCCTTGACTTGCGAACTATAATGCCATGGGACATAGAAACTGTGATTAGCTCTGTAAAGAAAACAGGACGCTGCGTAATTGTGCATGAAGCGACCAGAACCGGAGGGTTCGCAGGAGAAATAATTGCAACAATAAATGAACAAGCACTCCTGAGTTTACAAGCACCAGTTGCCCGCGTTACAGGTTATGATATTGTTTTCCCATACTACCGCAATGAGAAAAGGCAACTTCCAAGCGTTGACCGGGTTGTAGAAGCAATAAACGCGACGGTGCACTTCTAATGACTATTTTTCCATTTCCTGATGTTGGAGAAGGTATTCACGAAGGAAAACTAATCGCTTGGAAAATAAACGAAGGCGACAGCGTTACAGTGGATCAAGTTTTATGTGAAATTGAAACCGACAAATCAATTGTTGAAATTCCGAGCCCGCACGCAGGTAAAATAACAAAACTGCACACAGCTGCAGGCGCCATAATTACTGTTGGCAACCCGCTTGTAACTTACGCTGATGAAGCGGGAATAGAACGACCGGCTCCATGCCAGCCAGTGTCGCCAGCTCCTCTTGGTACCCCGCGTCCGATTGAAAGCAGCACATCACACGTGGAAATTACACTTGTGCCAACCCAACTCCTGCCAAAAGAGCAAGAACCGAAAATAACTTTATTGCCTGATGAACATAATCAACAAGGACCTGCACTTCATCCTTCAATTATAAATGGCAGTGGAGTTCTTGCAACGCCAAGCACACGTAAGTTCGCACGCGAACACGGAATTGATATTCAGACTATTGTCGGTACTGGACCGCAGAGCAGAGTTACGGAACAAGACATTCGCGCAAAACTAGAACAGACTAAAGTGGTTACACAAAGCCCTCTGCTAGTTCAAAGCAGCATTCAACAAAATAACGTGTCAGTTAAAGAGCCTCCTACTGCCCTTAAGCTTCCTGCGTCAACAAATACGCAAGGAACAATAGCTGCGCCATACGAAGGTCGTCGCAAAGCTATTGGCGAGCATCTTGTTGAAGCGCAACGAGTGCCGGCAGTCACAGTTTTTGCGCGAGCTGACGCGACTGCACTGGTTGCGCTACGTGAGCGGCAGAAAGCCCACGCAGACGCGCGCGGAATAAAACTAACCTACCTCGCATTATTTGCTAAAGCTACGCT
The DNA here is from genome assembly GCA_043771635.1 of Candidatus Woesearchaeota archaeon. Taxonomy (GTDB): domain Archaea; phylum Nanobdellota; class Nanobdellia; order Woesearchaeales; family SKIA01; genus JAYVHA01. The sequence continues at coordinate 7,273 of JAYVHA010000020.1, read as the reverse complement.
GGCTGCGCTACACACACACCCCGCTCTCAACAGTTCGCTTACCACACACGGTATCGAATTTTCGCGTGCAGTGCACCTAGGTATCGCAGTTGATAATCCTAAAGGACTTGTAGTACCTGTAGTGCATGATGCACATACAAAAAGTATACTTGAACTAGCAAGTGAAATAGCTAACCTTGCGCAACGCACACGCGAAGATACTATTTCTGCTGCTGAGCTACACGGGTCTACATTTTCGATAACGAGTATTGGACCACAGCGTATTGAAGGCTTTACGCCAATGTTAAACACACCTGAGAGCGCAGTACTTGGAATTGGGGCGATACTTGAACAACCATGGGTTATTTCAGGCGCTATTGCTGTGCGAAAAATTGTAACACTTTCACTTACTTTCGATCACCGCGTGTTTGATGGCGCGGAAGCAGCGCGATTTCTAACTGACTTAGTTCTGCTAATCGAAGACCCTGAACTCCTACTGATTGAGGCGTCATAGTATGGTAATAGGTCAAACAGTCGCAACAACTGAAGTATTAGTTATCGGCGCAGGTCCTGGAGGCTATGTCGCAGCAATACGTGCAGCACAGCTAGGCTACAAAGTTATGCTAGTCGACAGAGCGGGTGAACTCGGCGGCTTATGCCTGCATCACGGCTGCATTCCCACAAAAACACTGATTCACGGAGTAAACTTATTTTACGAAGCTACAAACGCTAAGTCCATTGGTATTAATTTACAAGGCGAACTTGACTTTACAAAGATGCAAGCATGGAAACAGAGCGTTATTACCCGGCTCTCCGGCGGCATTGCAGACTTATGCAAAAAACACAATGTGCAATTTGTAAAAGCAGCAGTACGCTTTGTAAACCCAACGCAGGTGCTTGTAGAAGGAGAAAACCTAGATTTTAACACCATAGAGTTTCGTGATTGCATTATTGCAACCGGCTCAAGGCCTAGACCATTCCCAGGTACAACATTTTCTGGAAGGATATTATCTAGCCGAGAAGCAATTAATCTTCCTACAGTTCCAAAAACCTTTTGCGTAATTGGTGGCGGCTATATAGGAATAGAAATCGGTAAAATGTTTCGTAAAGCCGGCGCCTCAGTTACTATTCTTGAAAGCGGAGCCAGTATTCTTGGCGTTGTAGAAGAAGAGCTAGCAGCTGTTGCGTCAAAACGAGTGGTTGAACTTGGAATTACTTTAGAGCTCGGCGCAAAGCCAGAAAATATTGTTACGCGCGGCGAGCAAGCATTCCTTACTACTAATGGTGTAGAGCGCGGCTTCGACTACATTTTGGTAGCAGTCGGCCATAGTCCTGTAACAGATAATTTACAGCTGTCCGCCGCAGGATTATCAGTTAATGAACGTGGATTCCTAGACGTAGACGAGCAGTGCCGCACCAAAGTTAGACATATATATGCAGTAGGAGACGTTACAGGAGGCATGATGCTTGCGCACAAAGCCACCGCACAAGGAAAAGTAGTAGCTGAAGTAATCGCAGGAATGCCCGCAGTGTTCGCGCCGCAGTGCATCCCAGCTGTAATTTTTAGCGATCCTGAAATTGGAACAGTTGGACTTCGTGAAAAAGAAGCGCGCGAGAAATATGGCGAAATTGTTACGGGAAGCTTCCCGTTTGCAGCACTCGGTAAAGCCGTGTCGATAAATGAAACAAAAGGATTTGTAAAAATTATTGCTCGCACAGACGGCGTTGTAGTTGGCGTGCATGCAGTTGGACCTGGCGTCACCGACTACATAGCGGAGGCTGGACTCGCTATAGAGATGGGCGCAACCGCGGAAGACATTGCTATGACAATACACCCACACCCAACGCTTGGCGAAAGTATTGCAGAAGCCGCTGAAGCTTTACTTGGACGCTCGATTCATATTTACCAGCCGCGACGGTAATAATCTTAATATATGCCGCTAGTCAGAAGCTAATAAACCTCGCATATGCAAAGTTTACCTATAGCCAGTAATATGGGCTTTACTCAAGCGCAACATTAGAATGCAACATATGCTATCATAATCTAGGGCATTTTAACTGATTGATTAAGAAGGCACCTGTTCGTGTGGCGCAAGCCTCTATCGCTGGAGTCCGTCCGTTGCTATTTGCAACGGCTGCGGCGGCAAAGAATACAAATGTTGGTAAATAATCCGCGCGAAGATACCATAAATTTTTTTTAAGCCCACCATTTTCTAAAGCATGAGACTAATGAACATACTAAACAATCAATCCGGAACCACTACTTATAAGTAATTAATAAGCAAGACTATATAAATAGAATATTACTTCACCGTCTATGAAATTCATCAAAACCGGTGAAGTACTGCCGCTCGACTACGGCTTAGTTGACCACATACAAGGGCAGACTGTGCTCTGGACACCAACAAATGTTGCGCGCGGCAAATTCATGACCTCTACTAAAAGCGAGCGCAAGGAAATGCTTAGGCAGAGCGCGCTCGTAACCGGCATACTTCCTCAAGACCTTGAACTCCTGGTACGTGAAGGCGTATTGAAACAACACAAACACTGCACCAGTATTGATGACGCGCCAAATCAAATCGTCACTAACGTACATGTTTACAACAATCTGGATGTTATTGGAAAAGTAACAAGCCAAAGCGGCGGCAAACCCATCATGGCATCTTTCAGCGTCGCTAATACATCTGATGGCGCGCGCGTACATGGTCTGAGTGCAACCTCAGAAACAACGATAGTCGGCAAAGTAAAAGGCGCAATAGCGAAAGGCTATGTGAATCCCCATGTTGCGGCACTCATCCAAGCACTAGCTCATGATTACAATCAAACAACAAATAATTCTATAACTCAATTGAAACCGAGTGAGCGCGACCTTCCAAAATTTTATCTTCCATTTAGAGCCCTTAAAACTCCACTCGGCACCGGAGACGTGATCGCACAATACTATGGGATTGGCGATAACCAATTCACGACAAGTGTTGACTACTTTAGACGGTGCGGTCTTGATTTCGCTATTCGCAAACGACTACATGAAGGAAATGCGCATCTAGGAGTAGTTGTGAACCGAGTAGCACGCAAAGACGCAGATACTTTGAGCTCTAGTGATCGTGAACTTTACGCTAGCATAGGCACCATGATTGAAGCACTCGCGGTGTACGCTAAAACTAATAATTTTACTTCAATACCTGGCCGTAACTTCGCAAGAGAATTTACAGGATCTAATTTCGCAACAATAGCAAGGCGCTTTGAACGGGGAAACGAAGTGCTGCACATTCTTGGCGGCATGACACGCAAACGAAATGACGGAGAAGTAGACATTGTTCCACCAGTTATGCTTTACCGCAAACTAGACCAATCAGTTATTGATAGTCCAAACGTTGCATCGAATTTTTCACCCTTCGACACTACATCAAGCAGCAGTCTGACAGTCGACGATACAACTAGGCGCGTAGGCGTAACGCACATTTACATTCCAGGAATTAGCGCACGAATACCGGCACCTACAAGTAAAGTTCTAGAGCAAGCGTACACGCGATGGTTACGCTGAGCACAAAATACTACTCTTGAACATCATTAAGCAAGATTTCTGAAACAAACACATATGTGTCGCCAATCTTTACTTGTTCGCGATTCTTAAGAATAGGAAGCTGCTTTCCATCAAGGATAAAGTATACGCGACCACCCCCTGTGCCGCCGATGGCATTAACTTCGAGTACACGTCCAACTGCAGGAATTGAGGCCTTCTCTCCCTCTGCTAAAAATAATTGTGCCGAACCCTTACTATTCCAGATCCACAAGCGCACGCCATCTTTGCCAACAAAGCGCGCACGTTCATCACTTATTGGAGAAGTAATAGTTCTGTTCGGCGGCGGTACGAATGCTTCAGACGTTTCAGGTATTGCTACCGGCGCATTCGAACTCTCTGTTGGTCGTCCTGCGTCGACAGTAGGCCTTGGCGTCGCATCATACTGAGAGCGTACCGTACTATCAACCGGTGTTTTATACTCTCCTCGCTCGCATGCAACAAAAGTTAGCGAAATAAGCAGAAGCGTAAAAACACTCGCAGATATAGTTCTACTCATACGTGCTGACTCTGCAAGGCCGTGACACACGCGACTTCCACTATTTCATCAACAGTGCAGCCGCGAGATAAATCGTTAACTGGCTTACGAAGTCCTTGCACTACTGGACCAATTGCTTTAGCACCGCTAAAACGCTGAACAAGCTTGTAGCCTATGTTTCCACTCTCAAGGTTTGGAAAAATAAATACGTTTGCGTGCCCAGCCACTTTGCTGTCTGGCGCTTTTAATTTTCCCACTGCTTCATCCATTGCTGCATCTACTTGCATTTCACCATCTATTGCTATGTCAGGCAGTGCTTGCTGTGCGATGCGAGTTGCACGCGCCACCTTTTCAGCACGCTCGTGGGAGCCAGAACCTTTTGTTGAAAAGCTTAGAAATGCAACTCGCGGCTCGATACCGAAGCGTCGCGCAGAGTTTGCCGTAGCAATACCTACAGCAGCAAGTTCATCTGCGTTAAGTTCAATATTAAGCGCGCAGTCTGCGAAGAAGTACACACCGCGATTAGTTTGCATGATAAAGAAACTTGATGCGAGCGGAGTACCTGGAACTGTTTTAATTATCTGCAGCGCGGGTTTGAGCGTGTGCGAAGTAGGGTGGACTGCACCAGAAACAACACCTGCTACAGCACCCGTTTGTAGCAGCATTGTAGCATAGTACATACTATCTGCTAAAAGTGCTTGCGCGTCCTCAACAGTGAGCCCCTTCTCTTTGCGCAAATCAGCGAGCGCTGGTGCGTACCGCTCAGGCACTACTGGCATTACTTCAATACCGTCAATGGACACGCCATGCGAATGCGCCGCCTGCGCAACCGCTTTTGGATCGCCGATAAGTACAGGCGCAATTAGTTTTTTGTCAGCAAGAATTCGTACTGCTTTTAGTGTGCGTGGCTCTGTTGCTTCGGGAAAAGCTATGCGGATGCCTTTGCCCGTTATTGCTGAATGTAAGTCAATCATTTCTTCTTCTTTGCCGTACGCGACGCACCTACTGGCAAGGCAGCCTTCGTTTCTTCCACAGACTCATTATTATTTCCGCCCGCAAGCTTACGGTACACAATGAAAAGCACAACAAGAAGTTCTGCAAATATCACTAATGGTCGTATTAGTCTAGAAAGCTCATTCCAGTACTGGACAGTTCCGATGAAGAGACCTAGTACGCCGCCAATAATAAATCCCAGTCCTACCCACTCATGAATGCTGCCTAAGGGAAGCAAGAAGCCGATTACGATCGCAATCAAACCGAGAACTATCGCCGTATAAAAGATAATCATACTGTGGCGCTCCTGCGCGTCCTGCTGCTGCTTGTAACATTGATTACAATTGTACTTTTCTATGCAGCCATTGCTACCATAAATTACTTCGTAACTGTACTTTTGGTCAACGCAAGCTTTTTGCACTGCTTCATCAAGTACAGCATCTGTGCAATTTGTTTGCTTAGCCTTTACTGGATCAGGCCCTTTCTGCACGGCGTCGTAACAGTTAGTAAAATCTACTGGCGGCGCAATAGCGTCAGCAATACTATAAATTAGAATTGCGGTGAGAATTGCAACAGCAATAGCTATACCAAATTTTCGAATATCCATGCTAGATGTTAGGCACAGGCCTTTTTATTGTTTATCGCTTACAGGTATTGGATTTTGAGCGAGATTTAGGTGATTTTCGGCGTGGCGAGGGGCTGAGTTTATCTTTTTCAACCACTTTGGGCAAACCATCAGTTAATGTTGCCTGCAAAGCTTCTATCGCGGCTTGCGCGTCTTCCATGGTGCACTTTTCATGTAGATTTATTCGCGCATGAGCAAGCGCAAGCGCACGTAAACCAGTAGCTAGCCGCGGAGTAACTTCAATTAAATATTCTTTTTCATGCTCGCTTACTTGCATTACTGCATCAACTAGTTTAGTTTCGATTTCGGCAGACATAGTAGGAGTAAGTGCACGCGCAGTTGCTATGTACGCTTTAGCAAATAGCAAATCATTTGCTGGTAGTATTTTACTTGTAGCGCGCATTGCATGGAGATTAATATTTCGAAGTGCGTCACCAGTAGGCTTACGAATTATGCATATTAAGTTAAAACGACTTATTAGCGCAGCATCGAAGGGTAACTGCTTACGCATACTTACTAGAGTGTCGCCACTGAACCTGTCCCCGGTCGGGTTCGCGGTTGCAAGCAGCCGAATGTCAGCATCAAGTCTTACGTGGGCGCCACCTTTATCATACGACAAAAAACCTTTTTCCATGGCATTGTATAGCGCGCCGCGATCTTCTGTTTTTAGCAGATTAAGTTCGTCGATAGCGCACAAACCTGAATGCGCCTGTGCCAATATGCCAGGCCTAATCTCTTTACCAATTACGATTGCACTTAAGCCTGCTTTACTTGCGCCACTTCCGAGACCAAACGCACTTATTGGCGAGAGGTCGCAGGCTGCGCGAATGAGATCTGTTTTGCCTGTTCCCGGGTCGCCGAGAAGCAGTATGTGAAAGCGCTCCGGCATCACTAATTGATGTACAATTGCATTCTTTGCCGCGTCGAGGCCGAGAATATGTGGCGCAATTAACGTGCGAAGTTTCTCGTTTGCGTCTGGCGCGAATTGAGTAAATCTTTGTGCGTCCGCCGTCTCTTTAAGAGGTTTTATGAGGGACGCGACCTGCGCAAGCGTTTCAGCAGTATGCACTTTAGGTTTAATTGTAGCAAATGATGATTTCGGAAGTAAAGACTCTGAAACAGGATAGGTTTCATCTGTGAAGACCGCACGCCCAGTTACAATAAGCTCTCTAAGTAACGTGCGCTGCGCCTGCGATAACTGCAGTGCTAGCGCTTCAAGGCGTGCGCTGTCCTGCGCCGAGAGCCCTTTAATGCGAGAAAATATTTCAGTCAGTCGACCCATAGACTATTGGTGCAAGAGCCATTCAAATAACTTATCCATCTAGGCTATGGCCAGGGTTTTGAAAAAAACTAACTAGCTAAAGTAGAATCGGTAAATGAACACAAGCACAAAGAATGCAAGTATGATAAGAATTATGTAGCTCTGTAAATTCTGATGGAACGTAAGGCGTTGGTTGTGCTGATGAATAGTCTGTGTTTCTCGCACTATATCACTAAGCGTTACTAGTCCAACAATTCCTGTCCTGTCAACTACGGGCAATCGACGTATGTGCATGCCTTCAATGAGCTCCATCGCTTCTGAGAGAGTAGATTCTGCTGAGACCGTAATTAAATTCGG
>JAYVHA010000019.1:0-140703 GCA_043771635.1 Candidatus Woesearchaeota archaeon | reverse complement strand
GTTAATGTTGTGGTTTCAAAGAGTATTTTTTTTTTGTTAGTTAAAGTGATGTGCGCTGCAGTGTTGCGTAGTGGCTGTCCGTCTAAGGTTGGTATTAGGGTTAGTGTTATTGGTCCAGGCTCAAGTAGCTGCGGCTCAGTTTGAATATTGAGAGCTAGGTGAGCGGCCTGCGCGCTTGCAGCACTGGTGCGAGCAAGTGCTGGCGCTATTAATAGACAGCCGAGGCAAGCTAGAAGACACAAAGTTATGCGCATTAACTAGCTTGTATGCTGGCGGTATAAAAAGGGTGTTGCTTTTTGTCTGACTCTGCTCAGCCGGCCTTTTGCCTACTGTTCACCAGTGCTTTTTTAAAACAAGCCCGCTCGCTCCAATGTTATGAAGTTAAAGTCAAGCTCCACTGCGACGCACCGCTCCCGCTCCGAGCAGCGTGAGGAACGAAAGAAGCGTATAATTCAAGTTACCGTTTCACTTTTTCTAGTGTTTCTATTGTTGTTCTCGTATATTGCGTACTATTTCACACCCGACCAAAACACCATCCGTGAAAATGGATTTAAGATTACTCCAAACGTAGACTCGCTCGGTTACATCCAAGGGTACACAACTAAGGTAAACGGCACTAAAAAAATGTTTTACACGGCGCCAAGTGAATCCCAAAATATTGCGCTTCCAGAAGGCATGATTGCAGAGCTACAGAGTGCGCCGTTTGTCGCAGTGCTTTTCAATCCAAATGATACTTATGTTGGTGTTTACGATCAGATGCGTTTTGATTTTTCTGCTAATCTAAATACGAATGTTTTATCAGCAGTTACTGAGGAGTCGCCGAAGTACTCACAGCTCACCACTATTGCGTGCGGAAATGAGTCGAACGAAATCACCATGATTTTACTTGCAGAGGGCAACCGCAGCATTACGCGTGAAGGTGGTTGCTATGTGCTTCGCGGCGGTCAATACGACTTCGGTGCGCTTCGTGATCGCGTGCTCTATGCCTACTACGGTATAACTACTAACTAAATTGATGACTACAAAAATGGCAAAACCTAAATTTAGCAAAACTCCAAAAAAAGGTGTTGCTTCGGTAGCATCAACAAAGGATTCTGATGAATCTCCGAAGCGCAGCCGCGCGCCTTTAGTAATTGGAGTTATTGTTGCGCTATTAGTAATAGTAGGTTCTATTGCTTGGGTTTTACAGCCTAAAAGCGACCTAACCTATCAAACTTTTGTCTTCAAGGAAGGTAATTGCCCCGGTACTGAGAAAACTTGCTACTTCGCGAGTTTAACAATTAACAATCAACCGTACGAAATTCCTTTTGAGCATCATCCAAAAACTGTTGAAAATATTTTATTTGAATATCCTGTACTAGAATATTTACGCGCGACGCTTAAGCAACAAGAACCCACTGCAATCATTACTATTCCGAAGAATTCTCCAGCGTCAATCGGTATCTCTGCGGCGCAGCTCGGTCGAATTCTAGGCGACAGGTACGGCCTACTAAACATGAATGTGCTCGCGCGCGAAGCTGGCACCGGTGAAGATGAAGCTGATTGCCGCTACGCGACTCAAAAGCAATATGTAATTATGTTCGAGCAGCGCGCTCCTAGTGGAGTTTTCTTGCGTGCACCGAACTGCATAGTTGTTCAAGCTGAAACAAACGAAGAACTCGGCGCAGTCGTTGACGCATACGTTTATCGCATTCTCGGGATCATACCGACGCAGCGTGGTTCAAGCACTCCTAAGTCGCTTCCCGCACCGCCGCGCGGCGTTGTAGTCGTTGCGAATAATTCGAACCTAAGTAATAATTCCTTAATTTAGATTATGTCCTATCGCTAATGTCTCACTACCACCACGACTCACCACTTGCTCCGTACCCAATCACAGTTAGTGCGCGCGGCGTTACGTTAACTCTGCTCTCAAGTCCTGGCATGTTCTCAAAGGACGCGCTAGACAACGGCACAGCACTACTCATTGATGCAGCAGAGCTTAAGCCGGGCATGCGTGTGTTAGACCTTGCCTGCGGCAACGGTGTCGTTGGGCTTATTGCTAAAACCATTGAGCCAACCCTTGACGTATGGCTCACCGACGTAACTACTAAGTCGATAACATTAACGCTTGAGAACGCAAAGCGACTTGGATTGCAAGTAGTTGTGAAGCAAGGCGACTGTTACAGTGGCGTCACGAGCGAGCGCTTTGATTTAATATTAGTTAATCCGCCGCGCGCCGCAGGAAAAGCAGTTATTGCGCGCATGATTGAAGACGCAGAAGAACATTTAGTCGTTGGCGGCTTATTGCTGCTTGTTGCGATGACAAACAAAGGTGGCGCCTCATATGAGAAAATGATGAAGGAGACTTTTGGAAACGTTACTAAAGCTGCGCGCGGTTCCGGCTTTAGCGTGTACCAAAGTATTATGAGTGAATAACTACTTATCTTGCATAAGTAGCTTCTCTTTCCAACCGAATGGATTATAGTGGTCGATTGCTAGCGGCACAATAAACAGCATCAAAACCATTACAAGTGCAGTTACGATTGGTAGAATTCCGCCCGCATCGCCGAACGCGAAAGAGGCGCCTGCAGCACCAACGCTCGTCAACAAAAATATGCTGCCGAGTGTTCCAAGTGTTGCAAGTAAAAACTGCCAATAGCTTATTGATGTTAGGCCTGCTGCGTAGCTCATTACTTCAAACGAGAAAATTGGAACTACGCGGGTAATGAACAACACTATCATTACGTATTTTTGTTGGAAGCGCTCCAGCACTTGGGCGTGCTCTCCTAAAAGATTAATTATTGGCTTGCGGAATATTCTAGCAACCCAAAACGCAAATGAAGCGCCGATGAACACTCCAATAAGGCAATATATAGTTGCTAATTTAGCGCCGTAAATTGCTCCCGCCAAAATGAATATTGGTGTGCTTGGAATAGTGATGGATACGCTTGTGAAACAAATTACTGCAATAAGCGCAAGTGGACCATAAACTCCTGACGATTGAACTAATCCTTGTAATCGCTCGGGGTTTGTGAAACCTGTGGAGCGCGCGGTGTACAAAACAATGAGCGCTAAAACGAAAAAGCCTGTTATGAACAGTGCGCGGCTCGCGAGTTTTTGCAGAAAATCCTTGTGTGGCGTTCTCTTCTGGTTTGTTATTTTGTCGTCGCTTGTGCTTGGCTTGTCCCCATTGGTTTCACGTAACGAAAACTCTACGTGTTTTCGGGACACAGAAGTTCGCTTCTGGTCCGCAGACCTTACTGGTTTGCTGGACGAGAAACCACTGGTAGTGCTTGGCTTGTCCCCAGTGGTTTCACGTAATTCCACGCTTCGTGTCCGAAGTGCAGGATCAGGTCGATTCCCACGTTTCTTGCTTCGACTGGTAGGTCGCATGCACCATAGTTAGACTCCGTCCATATAAAGAGTTCGGCCCCGGTGTCACTTAATGCGTCTACTATCGTCTGCGCGTGCGGCTTAATGCCGTCTGGCAGTTGAATAAGGACTTTCTTCGCTTTATGCATAGCTATGGCGCTGCGCGCTTCTTCTATGTTGAGGTCCCATTCCATGACGCTGGTAGTTTTGTTTGGTTCTTAAATGGAGCGGGTTAGCTTGGTAGCTGCGGTTTATACGTTGCCGGTCTGTATAACTCAATGCTGAAGCTATTCAACAGTTCTTGAGGTGCTAAATTGTAGTTTTCGAGTGGTTTTCTAGCTGGTAGTGGTTCGCTAAGGTACGGTCCAATTGAGCATGGTATGGGCGTAGGCATATATTTTGAATAGTGTTTAGCCTTTATTGGTTTGTCGCGCTTAGAATCGGATGCTTTTCGCTTAGCGGTGATTAGTTCCGGTGGCGGTGTTTGTTATTGAAATAATTAATTTTTAAGAATCTAGTAGTGAAATCTCGTCTCGTAATCTTTGTGGTCGAGCCACTCTAGTATGGCGCTTATTAGCTCTATTTTATTTTCTGCTGTAACAGTATACAGTAGTCGCCATCCTCCAGTCACATCGTACTTCCATAAGTTCGTAATGCCGTATGCGCTGTACTCTTTAGGAAAAAGTCGTTTTGGAATTTGTGTCGCGCAAAACGCATTTTCACGCAAATCAATTACGGCGCGTTTAATTGCCTTTTTTATGTGGCTATTTTCAGGTAGAGATTTGTAAGAATTTTCAAGCTCATCAGAAATAAAAACAACTCTTGACGGTTTTTTCATATGTCAATTGCAGTGCGTTTCCTTAATTTTGCAGCAAGTGTTGGGTTCCAAATATACGCAACATGTTCTTCGCGATCGAACGCTATTTTGTTGATACTCTCAAGATAGTTAAGAATAACAATATATGTTTGCCACATTACTTGTTTGGGTAACTTTTGCCATAGCTCGCGTTTAGTATATTCTCCACTATTGGCTTCTATGGCTTGCTCCACCATCGTTACTGTTTCGAGCGTAGGTGAGCGCGCATTAGCAGTTTTAGGAAGAAGTAGTGACATGTTCATAGTATATCAATTGATATATTTAAACTTTGTTGCAATTTGGACATAATTATTGTTAGTGTTTATCCTTTATTGGTTTGTTGCGCTTAGAGTCGGATGCTTTTCGCCAGATAGTTAGTATGTTTGGTAGTGGCGAATTTGCATCCAGCCACGGTAACATTTTTTCTGTAGTGAACTTCAGTGTGCGAAAAATCTGTTACCGTTTTCTGTACAGCAAATTGTTATTTGCGTACGAAAACGGTTTATTGCCGTTTTCTGTAGTTCATTTTCTTATCGTATTCCTTGTGATCTCCACTGTTAAGAACAAAAGCAATAATTTCTATTTCTCGCTCATCATTTGTGAGTGTGTAGAGCATACGCCAATAGCTTGGCAATTCCACTCGGAATAAATTGTTCACTCCGTATTTTTGTACGAATTCTTTGGGTATGAGTTTCTTCGCCACTGCGTCTCCGTATAGTGGGTTTGCCTTGATGAATTCTATTTTGTCTTGAATTCCGTTAAGTATGCTTTGTGCTCTTTTAGCTGTTGCAGCTTCCAATACTAGTTTTTGATAGACTTCCTTAGCTTCAGTCGAGAGAACTACTGCAACTAATTTTACAATCGCGTTCCCTCCGCAATTGCTTTACGCAATTGTTCGTTTGTGTTATGAATCCAAACAATGCCTTTGAGACGCACTGCAATCTTATTGCTCTCTTCAAGATACGTAAGAATCGCTTTGAGTGCCTGGTGATTAACTTGCTTAGGTAATAGGCGCTTGAGTTCTGCAACGGTGATAGCGCTGCCAGGCATGTTCTTGAGAGTTTCCTCCACCATGTAAACGGTGTTTAAAGTTGGGGCGTGTTCTAATTTAGGCATCCAATATATGTTACTCTTTAATATATAATTGTTACGTATTCGTATCAATTTTGCTAAATTTTGGCTTTTCAACCATCCTCGCACTTGAATGGTCCATATATTTGCGTGAAGTGCTGATTGCATTAACTGAATCAGTGGCGCTCCTTTATTGGTTTGTCGCGCCTGAAATCGGAACGCTTACGCGTGGTGGTGATTAGTTCCGGTCGGGTTCAATATTTTTGCAGTAGGTAATTCTAAAGCTTGCACGCATACGCATGGCTTGTTGAATAGCTATCCGTCATCCTTATCTTTTATTTGCTTAGTTTCAGTTTCCTTTGGTAAAAAGTTTTGATTGGAAACAATACTTCTTCCTAAATTTTTCTCCAAGTCTTCTTTTGCTCTTTTGGCAATGTTTCCTCCCCTATTTGCAGATTCCTTGCATTCTTCCAATCCTTGTGAATTCTTTTCTATTGTGATGTCGGTAGTGGCTTTTTCGCCGACCATGGTCAAGAGAAGTTCCCAATCAGTCATGTGATCTCGTAGGTTCTGATTTTTCTTTTGTAGTTGTTTGAAATCTTTGTACTCGCCTACGGTTTTTCCAAATGTGGCTTTTGAAATCTCGTTAGTAAGAATAGCAAATTCTTGCTCTGTTTTGATATCTCTGTTTAGCCACTCATCTGTTAATTCTTGCCGTATAGCTATGCCTCTAAGCCTTTTGTCTATCCAAGCTTTAGGGTAACCCTTTAATTCGTAGTATTCTTTGATTCTGTCTTGTCCTACTTCGGGGTTCTCAATTTCTTCAATTCGTTCATATCCGACCTGCGCTAGCCATAGCTTGAAGGGTTCTGCTTTTCTAGATGGGATAGATTGGATAATCCTGAAGATGTCCTTCGTATTGCCTCCCAGGGTCTTTCTAAGCTTGCCTGAGCTTGTTGGCATATCTACTTGGGGACAATTTGTCCCTATGTAGCTCCCTAGTTCTAAATCTCTTTTTCTTAATTTTTTAAAGTAATCAGTAGAATTAGTGCTGTCGGTCAAAACTTCAACAATGTCTATTATTGAGAAATACCATTCATTATTGTGCCATGCTCTTCGGATTTTCTTATCCTGAAATATGATGAGCTTGTTTTCCATGCATCATTAAGATATTAGCTTTCTTATATGCTTCTCGCGCAGATGTCCAGTGGAGCATCAGATGTTTGTTTCAAAATAGCTTTTCAGCAAATTTCACATAAACAATTCGTCAAGCTCTTGCTTTGAAACTTTTGCTTTGTTTAGAAGGCTCATTTTAGGGCGCTTGTTTGGACGTCCTGTTACAGCATCGTGATCGAACTCTTCAGCGCCTTTTGCTTTCTTGTCGCCGAACATTGAGTCGTACTTACTCTCGAATTCATCGTCGAAGTCTTCGACGTCGTATGTTTTTCGTGCCATATTCCCTTGTTACTACGGAGACGTGACTTTATATACTCGTATGGACGGGAAGTTTATAAATTGGTTTATTATTTTCTATATGGTGTTATTAGTTACATTTGCTCTGACGTAACAAGGATATTTGATGTTATGGACGCAACGCATTTATATATTACTTAATTCGGGTGTAACAGGTGCGCAGAACGACAATAGTAATTATTGGAGTTGTTGTCTTAGCAGTTTTAGGTTTACTTTATTTTACTGTTAAACAACAATCAGTTTCACGAGTTGATACTGTAGTTGTGCCAAATAAGACTGCGGACGTTGTCGAAGCAATCTATCCAAAATCAGTTAATGGGCGCGCAATAGTGACTGAGAAGTACTTCGAGCCGAGTGTCATTACATTGGATCGAATGGATACGCTGAAATTATATCTGACTGCGCGAGCAAACTTGACTATTGTTGTGCCAAGCGACGGAAGAAAATATAATTTGAAACCTGGCGACACGCAACTAATAGGAATACTGGTAGATCAAAATCTAACTCTGCGTTGCGTTGAATGCGCGGACGACGCCATTTTAAGAATAAACGTTCGTTAACGTTTACATTTGCTAATTGTGTTAGTGTACTATTTGCTCGTGTAAATTTTTAGGCGATGCGTTTTATGTTATATAGATGTAACGTAATAAGCATAATTATGATTTCGAGCTATGTGAATATAGTGGATTTCAACGGAAGCAAAATATATAAACTCTGCAAGGGTTGAATAAATGTGCGATACTCCTTTGTTTTAGCGATTGTCTTCAGTCTAAGTATCTTTGTAAGCGGCGTAAGTGCTGCAGGCTTTACGAGTCAGCGTTGTTCTGGTTGGAGTGACCCTTCCTGTAATGACGGTATTGCTTGTACAGCTGAAAGATGTCAAGACAATGGAATTGAGTTTGAGTGTTACCAAGAAGATCCGAATCCTGGGTATTGTACTGCATCGTTTTACTCGGATGTAGTAGCGTGTGGTTCGGACGGTACTTCGTACTGTCCTGCCTGTACAGGTCAGGGTGCCGCATGCGGAGGAGGTCTGTTATGTATTTCCGGTTCCTGTCAAACCGCTGGCGGAGGTGGCGAGTGTAGCCAACTCGGCTTGGGTTGTTTTGTGGGTGAATGCTGTAATGGTTTCCTCTCCGGGAGCATAATCTGCGGGGGGACTGGCTGTACGAGCTATTCCTATTCGCCGGGAACTTGCTCGGCCTGTGGTGTGGAGGGTCAGCCTCCTCTGCGGACACCCAGTTGTGTTCCGAATCAAGCCACCAACCCTACGTCGTTCAGAGATAGTATTTTTACTTGTTGCTTAGGACTATCCGATTCAAACGGCATTTGCTGTCCGCTTGGTAAAACTTGGAATGGGGCTGCATGTGTGGCTGCCGCGTGTACTCCTTCGTGTCCTGCTGCGAGCACTGTTAGTTGTGGTGTCGATATTGTTGATGTGACTTGTGCTGGTTGTACTGGTAAAGGTACTTTGTGTACTGTGAATGGTGAGACTTGTGGCGCTGTTACTCCTAATGTTTGTGGCGCTCCGGCGGCCACTTGTTCAGGAGATTCTAATTGGGTGGGGGCTTCAAACTGCATGGACGTAGGCGGACCAATTTCCGTTGGCGGTAATGCGTGTACTTGCTGCTCAGGTCTGAGTAATGCTGGTGTTTGTATTGCGTCATCGTGCTCAACAGACGCCAATTGGAATAGTGGTAGCAGTTGCATGGGTAATGGTGGTCCTAATCAAGACGGCAGCGGTAATACGTGTGCTTGTTGCTCAGGATATGTGAATGGTAATTATGAATGTGAAACTCGTCCTCCTGCTTGTAATACTTATTCGGACTGGAATAGTGGTAGCAGTTGCATGGGTGAAGGTGGCTTAGGTCGAGTTAGGGATTCAACCCTCAAGGTTGCTTTTTCATGCAGTTGTTGCGACCTTATGGGTCCTAATGTCGCTGATCAATGCGAGAAACCTATGTGTGGTGATTGGGTGCGACAAGGTTCGCTCCCGGGGAATTTGATTAATACGGAGGGTGTTTCTTGCTCACTTCTTAGTGGAGCAGATACTGACTTTACGTGCAATTCTTGTTGCTATTATACTGGTTCCACTCCTGCAGGGCACATCACTAGTTGCGGTGGCGGCTCATGTTCCTCGCAGTCACAATGGAATCCTTCAGGAAGTGGTTGCATGGAGGCAGGCGGCTCAACACTTAGCGGCACATGCGCTTGTTGCTTAGGACTAACTCCTTCTGGTGGCTCCTGTGTAGCGCCTGTCTGCAACGCAGGCACCGCAGGTCAAAACTGCGCTAGCCTTGGCGCGCCGCAAAGTGGATACTACTGTACGTCGCTCGCTAATCGTTGCTGCGCTAACGGACAGACATACGACGGCGGTTTGGGTCGCTGCGAAGACACCTCTGAATGCACTGACTCGGGTCAATGTAACTTGGCTTCTTATTGGTCGCAATCTGCTTGCGTTGATTCTACGCGAGCGTGTTGCTCAATTCCTGGTGGGAAGTATGGGCAGAACCCGTTCTATGATTACGTTCCCGTAAACCTTTATTGAAGTTTGAGAGCAGGCTTGCCTTGTTTCGCGAGCTCGTCCGCCAGAGGACGAATGTATTGTTTGACAAATATGTCTCCTGGTTTGAGTATTAAGCCTCCGTTTAGAGCTTGACGGGTGTAGTTGCTAGCGCTAAGAGCTTCACCAGCCAAGTCCGCAAGGTTATTTGTTTCCACTTGGATTTGTACAGTAGGGTTTGCTGACGGTACACGACCAATGAATGCCATAAAGTGACCGGAGGCGTCCAGGTATAGTACATTCGTAGGACTTCCTGTGCTGCGGTCGCAGACTACGCCAACGTTGGGTGCAATCTCAATGAATCCCGTTGATGGGTTAAGTGTTGCAACGCTTGCTGGAAGAGTTGCTACAGTAACATGTTCTAGCTGTGAGGGGAGGCCGTTGCTTACATTGTCATTGTTAGCGCTAATTACCGCAGCCTTGTATGCATCTGCACGAGCTTGGGGTGTAGCGGCACATAATTGGTTTCCACCGAGAGTCACAGAACTTAAGGGAGTATAGATTATTTTTATCCCTGGCGTCATACCTGAAAATCCACCATTAGGATTGTTTCCCGTATACGCTTGATCTATGTGCAGTTTACTATTCAATAGAACGTTCGCATCGCTTCTATATTCTGGGTGTACGTTTGCGTGTAGGAATTTTACTGGAACTGTGCGATCAGTAGCTTCCAAAGTAACGGCAGCAGATGTCATGTTCGCGTTCAGTGGCGTGCGAGCGCCCGGTATTTGCCAGTCATTGAGACTATAGAATCCACCATTAGCTGCAAGTTCAAGTGTATTTGCACCTGTCCTTGCTTGGATTTTACGTCCTGCAACTGGTACCGCATAAGTAACTCCATTCAATCTAACGTTCATTGTTGCATTCAAGACGCGCGCTGAGTCTGCTGTTTCAGCAGGTGTTACAAATAAGTCTGGTTGCGCTAGCATACCAACAGCAATACTGCCGCTAGCAGTGCCATTTGCATCAGTAACACTGTATGTTGCATTTCCATTCACTGCTACGTCGTCCCACGCGGTTGCGCCTTGCGCTTTTGCTTTCAAGATTAGATTGTTTCCTCTAATAGTGACGTCATAGAGTGCGCTTACTGGTGCAGTAAATGCTCGTCCTGTTAGTCCTGTTGTGCGGCCAGTTAAGTCAACTACGAGGCTGTCAGCTTCGTTAATATTAGCACTAAAGTTCTGTGCTGTCGGCGCTGATGGCGCAACAGTGCCTGTTACTGTGCTTGCTGTACCTTGCCTACTAACAACTGGCTTACCATTGTATGCAATTGGTGTTAGTGTGAGTGCGCCTGCGGTTGTAATTGGAACGCTTACGGTTCCTGTATTATTTGCTCTAATGAAGCGTCGTCCGTCGCTTGCAATTACGCCTGCGCTGTCTGTGCCGAGCGGTGCGTTGTACGCCACGTCGATACTTTGGCCTATGGTTGCGGTATTGCGTGATGGAGTTGCAGTAATACTAAGCGGAGTATACGTCCATGCTGCAGTTTGAGTTGCGCTGCTACCGTTTCGTGTTGCGTTTACAATTGGGGCTGCGGCGTCTGTTGCTTGAATCATTCCTGTTGCTGTTCCGGTACCACTGGCAACTGTTTGATTTTTGTAAAGTAAGTTAACTGCGACTGCTCCTAGGTCGCTTGCAGTTGCGGTGCCTGTTACTCGCGCGCTGTCTCCTTCAAGAACTGTTGCAGGTAGTACGCTTGCGTTTGTGATAGATACTGAGGCGACTGTGCCTGTTACTGTGCTCGCTGTGCCTTGTTTACTTACTACTGGCTTTCCATTGTATGCAATTGGTGTTAGTGTGAGTGCGCCGGCTGCTGTAATTGGAACGCTTACGGTTCCTGTATTATTTGCTCCAATGAAGCGTCGTCCGTCGCTTGCGATTACGCCTGCGCTGTCTGTGCCGACAGGAGCGCTGTACGGAACGTTAATACTTTGTCCTACGGTTGCTGTATTGCTTGCAGGAGTTGCAGTTACGCTCAGAGGTGTGTATGTCCATGCTGCAGTTTGAGTTGCGCTGCCTCCATTGCGAGAAGCATTAATGGTGGGTGCGGCTGGATTAGTTGCTTGAATAGTTCCTGTGGCAGTTCCGGTTCCAGTTGCTACGGTTTGATTATTGTATACAGCATTTACTGTGACTGCTCCTAGGTCGCTTGCTGTTGCAGTTCCTGTCACGCGCGCGCTGTCGCCTTCAAGCACGGAAGCAGGAAGAACACTTGCATTGGTAATAGAAACTGTTGGTATTGGCGCAGTAACGGTGAACTGCGATGAATTTTGTCCTGTTCCGCCGCGACTCGTTGCAGCTCCACGCACAGTGTATGTACCTGGAGCGAGCGTGGTATCAGCGACACTTAATGCGCCTGTTCCACTGCGAACGCGAGTATCGTTAAGATAGAGTTCTGTACTACTTACTGCGCTTTCATTATCTGCGGCAGTCATGGAAAAAGATCCTTTTCCGATTCCGCCAGTACTACTCACTTGAACACTTGGAGGTGTTGTGTCTGCTGGTGGTGGGCACGTACTGCCACAACCAGGGTCTCCGCCACCTCCACCACAAGATGCTGCCAATATGATGCTTGCTAGGGACGCTCGAACAGGAATTTTCATACTCTTGTACAATAGGCGTAACTATATAATCCTTGTGATTGTTATTCCTTCGTAGGAGTTATTATGGATTATTGTTTTCGTAGTTTAAATACTAGAATTATTTAGCCTACGAGCATCTTTATATATCTGTGTTGGGCCAGACGTAGTATGCGTTGGGGTGTAGCGCTTATTGTTGTCCTCGCCCTAGCTATCCCTGGAGTAATTGCGCCGGGCATTTCTGCAGTAGGTTGCTTTAATGTAGCCTGCTCTTGTTTTTCGGACAGCATCTGTCCTGCAGATTATGGTGCTGACTGTAAATCAAATGGAGGGCTTGGTGACGCTGATTGCGCCGGAGTTCAGTCTTGTGCTGTTACAACTGGTTGCGGTTATGGTGGTATTGAGCCTGGACTTGGCGAGGTATGTGATGATGGTATTGGCATTAATGGCCAGCCTGGTTCTTGTTGCACAACATCCTGTCAGTTTTCTGCTGCAAGCACTCAGTGCCGTGCGGCGTCAGGTGTGTGTGATGCAGCTGAATTCTGTCCAGGTACTTCAAATTCATGTCCTGCAAATGGCTTCCTTTCGGCAGCTAACTCTTGCGCTGTACCTTCAACGTGGTCGTGCGTAAATCAGTGCACTCGACAAGGTTCACCAACACTCTGTCCTGGTAATGGGGCAACGTGTACGGGTGCAGCCGGTTCACCTGTTCAAGAGGTAGCTTTGCCAAACTGGGAATGCTCTGGCGGAGTGTTTGTTGCAGCACCAGGACAGTGTGTTGTACCTCCTACGACAGGTTGCGGTTATGGTGGCAGAGAAAGCGGTCTTGGAGAAGCGTGCGACGAAGGCATTGCAAATAACGGTCAAGCTTGGTCTTGTTGCGATTCATCGTGCCAATACAAGAGCGCAGCATCGCAGTGCCGTGGTGCATCAGGTGTATGTGATGTTGCAGAGTTTTGCTCCGGCTCAAGCGGCGCTTGTACAGCTGATTCCTTTTTACCGTCAACAACAGTATGTTCAACAGGCTCTTGGAGTTGTGACGCAGGCGCACCATCCTGTAGTCGCTCGCGAACTATTCTATCTTGTCCTGGTTCAAGCGGCGCGTGCGGTACGGCGTCAACAAACACTGATCCAGCGCCAGTAAACAGCCAGTGTAGCGCAGGTAACTTTGTTGCAGGAACTTGTGGCGCAATATTCTGCGGTGACAATATTAAGAACGGCGCAGAGATTTGCGATGGTACTGATCTTGATGGCAAAGCAACTTGCGCTGCTGCAGGCTTAATTGGGCCAGGTCCAATAGGGTGCGTACCGTCGCCTTCCATTGATCAATGTACCTTTTCAGGTTGTTACTGTGCAAATGGAAACCCTTCCTGTACTGATCCTGACTGTGCACCAGGTTCTTATAAAACAAATGGTGCTTGTTGCCTAATTGGAGAAATTTACACTGCTGGTTCCTGTCAAGTTATTACAGAAAATACTATTGCTCTCTGTAACAACGGAGTAAACGATGATACGGATGGTCTTATCGATCGCGCTGACGACAATCCTGGCTGGCTTGCTGGTGAATCTTGCAACGTTTGCTATGATACGCTGTGTCCAGGTATTAACGCAGCAAACGTACCGAAAGCATGGCGAACCAACGGTCCTTCACCAATGGTCGCAGGAACTATTTTTACCAGCGCAACTGCATTAAGGCCTGGTCCAGCAACCCTTCGTCACGACTGGGATGGAATAAACAATCCGGGAACTTGTTGGTGCGCACAGTGTGACAGTGCAAATGGTTACACTTGGGACGTACCTACAGGTGCCTGCGTGCCATCAGTGGATCCTCCGTGCGCATTAACCAGTGTTGCCATCACAAATTTTGATCCAATTGTTACGAAGTCTGATGATCCTGGTCGCATTGATGTAGGTGTTGCATACACAATTACTTCTCCTTCTGTTACGCAAGTGACGGTTGATTACGATACCGACGGAAACACAGCAACTTGGGAACAATCGAATGTGTTTACTGAGACTGGCGCGCAAACGGACAGTATTCTTATGACGAGTCTTCCTGCTGGGAGCTATTCGCTTACGGCGCGCGTTACAGCAAAGTGCTTCGGTTCATCTAAGTCAGTACAGTCTGCTACTATTTCAAGGACAATTACTCCTCCTTCGAATCCATCAATATCTGCCTTTGATGCGCGCGCGTATAAGAGAGATAGATCGTCGCTTGTTCAATTCGGCATAGATTTCACGCACACAGCTGATTCAATAGTTACTTTAGAATTCGGCGAGAGTACGCTTTATGGTGGAGTGCCAGCAACGCAAGCAGGTCCAACAGGATTCACAAGTGGTCCCCAGACATTTAATCCTGAAACAACGTACATATCTATCCTGGCCGGAACATCGCGGTCAGTTACTGCAATAGTAACCATTGTTGATCGGGTTAATCCTTTAATTAAAACAGTGCAATCAAAAGTCTTCACCATTGCATCACTCGATGAAGTTGTGTGTATTCCACCCGCATTGAATTGTCCACCTCCTCCACCTGAACCACCAACGGGAGATCCTACTTGTCCTAGTTGCTTACCTCCGCCTCCTCCGCCTCCTCCTCCGCCGCCGTTTCAGTGCGCAGCAGGTCATTGTAAGACACTAGACAGTTTAGGTAACGAAGTGTGCGTAGTTAACAATGCGTGTTTCCCAACAACGAAAACAATTTGCATTGCTCCGACAATGGAGGACCGCGACTACAGTAAAGCAGCGTGCGAAAATGGAAACACTGCTCCTACTTCGTTCTGTGTCAACTATAAGTGGGCAGACGTGAACCATGCCACTTGGCCCGCAGCTGCATGCTGCGGTGATGATGTGAATGAAAACGTTCCAGGAATTACTTTCCCCGCGGCGCAAAACGTATGCTGTCAAAGCGCAGGTATGTGTTACACAACTGCGGGCAGAGATGCTGCAAGACAAAATATTTGTGTAGCTCCTGAAAGTCCTGAAAGTTCTTGCCTTGACGGTATAGACAACGATTGCGACGGTAAGTATGATGAGTTTGATTCTGATTGTGGTGCTCGCTCTATTACTGGCACGGTTAAGTTGAGCACTCCTTCAGGTGAGAAGATTGCGCCTGACGCAGCAGTTACTGTTTTAGGATATACAGCATTGGCTACGCGACAGTCTGTGGGCTCAAATGATCTGATAACTAAGTATTCGTTTGTGGCTAGTACTACAAGCGTGCCGAATATTGTTTTGATGCCTGGTCCTCAAACTATTGCTGCGAGTTATTTCGGATATCGAACCCAAATAAAAACGGTTAACTTAGTTAAAGATGGTGATGCAGTAGTTGATTTCTTGCTTGAGCCACGTCTATGTAATGATGATTGTACAAATAATGATGGTTATTGTGACCGATCGTGCATTGGTGTTGGTTTGTGTCAGCCTGACCAAAATCAGAAACGCACAATAGAAGCTTGCCATCCTGCAGGCGCAGCATTTGGTTTGAAGAAGGGTCAAGAGGTTATTGTTTCTACTTTGCCTGCGCAGACTGGTGCGACTCCTGAGGTTGAAGTTGGCCTTTGTTGCGCTAATATTCCTGTTATTAAGAAAGCTCCTAAGACTGCTGTTGCCGAAGCTGCCTTAAGCAAAATAGATACTTTGGTTAAGTATTGCACTACTGTAGTCCTTAACGGTAAGCCGTATAAGTTCTGTGTTAACTCCTGGTAAACTTTTATTCAAAGTAATTTCTTGCTTAATAGTAGGACTATGTGCCCAAGTTCAGATAGCTTTTGATAGGGGCATTTATTTAAAACCCCTATGCTGTAAATTCGCTGTGAAAGTGTGATGAATCGTCAAGGCTATTTCTTTTTGATAGATGCAGTAATTGCAAGCCTAATAGTGTTCGCTGGTTTACTTGTTATTTTTAGTGGCGGAGTAACTAGCCAAGACACAGTTCAGCCTCTAAAAACAGTAGATGATTTGTTCGCGACCCTCGCTACGCAGCCGATTAGTAGCACTCTAGATCCCTATTATACTGGTACCTTACTTGCGAACAATCTTGTTCCGTTTCCAGAACTTACTCCGTTAGAACAAATTGTTTATCTGCAGCAACGTGTCGATTGCTCGCCCCTTTTAATTTCGTGCAAAGATGTCGCAACGGCTTATGCGCAAAGCCTAATAGAAACTACTCTAGGTTCTGAGTATGGCGTCGAAATTAAACTAACTGTTACTCCTGGACCTCCAGAAACAATATTCCGTCAGGAGCACCCGCAGCGCTACCAGTTTACGCGTAGTTTTGTGGTCTACTCGAAAAAGAGCGATACAGAATTTCTTGGCCCGTTTGCGGTGGATGTGAGCTTGTGGAGTTAACAATGGGTCGACGAGGAGTATTTTTTAGCATGGCGGCGTTAGTATTTGTGCTTCTTCTTTCACTAGTTATTTCATCAAGCTTACGCGCGCCAAAAATCGATACAAATCTGTACAGCGCCAAATCTACTGGTGAAGTGCGCGAGCGTATTGAAGCAGTTTACTTTCCATTAATTTTGCGTACCGTCGGTACAAGAACAATTATTGATATTGCGTCGCAAGCGGAAGCTAATGATGAAGTACTTAATTTACCTGATGATTTCAATACTGCCATGGAAAGTGGTACTTGGGGTTCAAACACTGTTTCATATAATACATTAAATCAGGAATTAGTTGCGTTTCAAACTTTATCTGATACGACAGGAACAAAAATAACTGCTATGACTGTCGATCCAGGTTCAGTAGATATATCGCAAATTGGAACTTTCACGGCGCAGGTAAAAGCGAAAATTAGTTACACTTTAGAGTCTCCTGATGGAAAAGTGATTTATGATAGGCCGAGCGTGGAAGTTATTGCAGAAATTCCGTTGCAAAGCGTGCCTGACTTGTATTTTGATCAGCAGGCAATCGCAGCTGGTGTGCCGAACATTCCGCCTAGAGTTTTCCGTGCTCACTTGCCTAAAATTTGGGATAACGCTGAATTCAATGTAGCGTACAGTGGTGGTTTGTATATGTTAAACAAGGGTTACGGCGGGAGTGTGTTTGACAGGTTAGAAGGATTAAATCCTGCAAACCCTAGTTACGGTATTGAAACATTTGTTGATAGTGCAACAATATTGCCAACTCAAACTTCGATTGATCGAGAATATTTCCCTGCTACGGTGTCGCTCTGTACATATTCTGTATTGAATCCTGTGACGTCAGTTCCCTACCCTAATTTACAAGTATCCTTTACTACACTTACAGAATATCGTCTTTTAGGTTCGCTAAAAACTGGCGACGCAGCAACCTGTCAAGTAGCACCTACAAGTTATCCTCCCTTACCTTAAACCAATCACTAGTGCTTAGCAGTCACCACTTTCAAATGGGACGAACTATTTAAGAATGGATTCAGGAGTGAATAGATAGGATGGAGGAACTGAAAACCGGGGTAGACGAGCTCCTTGCTTTGCTTGCGGGAGGCCAGCGCATTAGCGTACCGGACGTTGCAAAGCAGCTTAAGCAGAGTGAAAAGACCGTTCAGAATTGGGTTGATTTCCTTGTTGAAGAAAAACTGCTTGGCATCGAGTATAAGTTTACAACTCCATACATTTACAAGAATGCCCAGCAAAAACGCATGGTTATGCGTCAAGAATCGATTGCTGAACTAAGAGAACAGTTTCTCGGTCGTGCAACAGATAAGAATATTCCTGCTGATAAACTTGCAGAGCTATGGGAGCACCATCTCTTAGCCGCAGTTGAAGCGAAGCAACCATACTTCGCACTAGAAGCGCAGAAGCGCGGTCTACAAGGCGCGGTGCTATGGCAACGGTACACTGAGCGAGTGATCGGAGAACATGGGCTTAGACACCTGGCTTGAGCAAGACATGCGCGTGTTCCTTGACGATGAAGTCAAGGCAGGACAGCAACCGCAGCCAGCGCGCATCGAAGACGCAGCAAGCATAATGAGCGACCATAATTGGATTCATGAAATCAAGGATCAAGTTAAGCGCGGGGACGTTGACTCGGCAAAGCAACTTTATGCGATGCTACGCCTTCGCTATCAGCAAACGCCGCAAGGACACGATGCTGAGCGCGCGCAGCTCCACGACCTTCTAAAGGAATCCTATGTCACAATAGCTAACCTAGTGCTAGACAAGTATCGCACTGGAGAACTTCTTCGCCGTATGGAAGCAAGTCCTGGCGATCCATTCAACATGAAAATTAAATCAGTTAACTTGGCGCTAGAGGACGGAACAGGTAAAGCTCCAAGTGCAATTGATTTCTTACCATTTACTAAAGACGCAATTGGTGCGTCTCCAATCTTCAAAGACCTTGCAGAAGTTGCGCCAGGCTCAGATGCAAAAGATCATCTTTCCTTTGATCCTGAAGCGCTTCTCAAAGCAAATCAAGAACTTGCAAGGCGCGTCCAAGAAGCGCGCGAGGCTGCATCGGTGACAGATCAAACTGTGCGCGACTTAATTGCAGCTTTGACGCTTGCAATTAAAGATCCGCGCGGTGCACTTGTGGCAATTGACGCCATGCTTCAGAAGCCGCTTGCACAGGACGTACGCGCAGCTTCAACTGAGCTACGCGCCGCGATAGTTGATCGCGAAGAAATGCTCGGCTTCACAAAGCAAGCAAATATCGAATTGCAACGTCTCTCGCAGCTAGCGCAGGCTCGCGACCCACTTGTTGAGTCGACGGCACAGCGCCTGCGCGAGCAACTAGCGCAGTTCGCGCGCGCGCACCCTCACTATCCGTCGCGCCATCGCGAGCATATAGCCAAGCGCATTGAACAGCTAGCACCGATTACAATCCCAGCTGCAGCCACTCCTGCACAATAACCCTATGGAAACCGAACGCACACTCGACAGTTATCAAATCACCGTCAATAAGATAGTTGTAGATGTGCGCATCATTGAGAAAGCTGATGAGTCTGTTCCTATCTACACGCTCTCGATTGCAAACATTAGTGACGCAACAAAAATAATACTAGAAAAAATCCGTCAAGAGTTTATTAGTAAGCTTGATACTGGTGCAATTGAGCAAGCGGAATCAAGCCGCGGAACGGATGAGCTTCGTAAGCAGTTCGAAACAGAAATCCGTACTCTAATCAAGCGTTACTTCCCAGCAATTCCAAAAGAGAGTGAAGACTTACTTCTAAACTACTTACTACAAGAGAACCTTGGTCTTGGTCGCATAGAAATTTTACTTGCTGACGCGAACCTTGAAGAAATCGTAATCAACTCTCACACTGAACCAGTATGGTGCTACCACCGCAGGCACGCATGGCTAAAAACAAACATAACGGTGCCGAGTGAAGAGCGCATCCGCCACTATGCAATGTCAATTGGGCGCGAAGTAGGTAAAGAAATTACTAATCTTAATCCTCTAATGGACGCGCACCTTCGAAGCGGCGACCGTGTAAACGCTACTATCCAACCAATAAGTAGTCGTGGTAATACGATCACTATCCGTAAGTTCGCTGAAGACCCGTGGACTATTACTAAGTTCATCAAAGCTGGCACTATAAGTCTCTCCGCCGCCGCACTTCTCTGGCTCGCAATACAAAACGAACTTTCAATTCTCATCGCAGGAGGAACAGGTTCTGGTAAGACGAGTATGTTAAACGTAGTCGCAAACTTTTTCCCGCCGAACCAACGTATAATTTCTATTGAAGACACAAGAGAATTAACTTTGCCAAGCAACCTGCACTGGGTTCCGATGGAGACTCGCCTTGCAAACCCTGAAGGAAAAGGAGAAATCCAGATGCTTGATCTTCTAGTAAACAGTCTGCGTATGCGTCCAGACCGTATTATTGTAGGAGAAATCCGTCGTCAAAAAGAGGCGCAAGTTCTGCTAGAAGCAGTACACACAGGCCACTCCGTTTATGCGACAATCCACGCAAATGACGCAGATGAAGTAATCATGCGTCTAACCAACCCTCCAATCAACATTCCAAAACCGATGGTTGCGTCACTGTCGCTTATTGTAGTTCAGAACCGAAACCGTCGCACTGGTAAGCGTCGCACACTTCAGATTGCAGAAGTACTTTCCACCGGAGATCCAAAAGTACTATTGCAACAAGACGTGTTTAATGACCGATTAGTAAAAGTTGGTGAGAGCGAAGCTATTATTGAGCGTATTAGATTGTATACTGGTATGACGCCGCAGCAAATTTCAATTGACTTAGAAGAGAAAATGAAAATTTTGAAGTGGCTCATTCTTCACAACGTAGAGAACGTGGACGAGATTGGACAATTCTTCTCGAAGTACTACCGTGGGCTGCTAAAGGCAAGCGACCTTGAGGGATAGTTAAACGTGACCTTTACAAGTTATTTCATGCAAGCGCGACCGAACCTGCGCGCAGAGCTAAAGAAAGGCCGCATGCAAATAACTCCTGAAGCATTTATTGAGAAAAGTCTCAAAATGTCGCTCTTTGGTGGCGTTACAGTAGCTGCGCTAGTATTTCTGTTTTTTTCCAAAGAGCCGAATTTTCCTATGTGGTCAATACCACTTCTCGCTATTGTAGGTATCATGGGCGCTTATCAATACTTCATGATAACGCCGAAATTAGCTGCAATGAAAGTCGCGGCGGACATTGATCGCGAAGTTTTGTTTGCCGGTCGCTTTCTATTGATTAAGCTAAACTCCGGTACGCCGCTAGTCAATGCACTTGACGAAGCTTCAAAGTCTTACGGCGTTGGTGGTAAATACTTCGGAGAAATAGTGCGCGACATTGAACTCGGCACGCCGCTTGAAGACGCAATTGAACATGCGATGCTGAACAGTCCTAGTAAGCACTGGCGTAAAATCTTGTTTCAAATTCACAACGCACTGCGTTTAGGTATTGACGTCACACACTCGCTTGAAGCAGTGCTTGAGGATATTACAAACGACTATTTGATTCAAATTCAGCGTTACGGAAAGAAGCTCTCAACAATGACTTTGTTCTACATGCTTATCGCAGTAGTAGTGCCGAGCCTCGGCATGACGATTCTAGTAGTAGTAGTAAGTTTTACAGGTATTCCACTAACTGGGCCGATATTTTTGATGATCCTTGGAGCTGTTGCTGTTATCCAAGTGCTTTTCCTGAGCGTTTTCCGCTCGATCCGCCCGAAGGTGACGCTATGAGGTTCCAGTAATGCAATCGCCTCGTGAGTTGTTTGAATCATTTGGTCGTGCGTTCGTCTTTGAGCAGTATCGCGAACCATTGCGACAGTATTTCCTGCGCGCAGGCTTTAACGGAACGCCATACGCTGGTTTCGGCCTAGGATTCCTTGTAGTACTAGCAATAACTTACGGGTTGTTCCTCACGTTTCTATCGCAAGTGTCCGGAATTTTAACATCGCCTATTGCGAAAGGCATTATAACACTTTTATTCTGGCTAATAATTCCATTACTATTAATCGGCTTCATTGTGCTTGCAGTACTGTTTGTTTTGAACTTGCGAATTTATGCGCGTGTACGAGACATGGAAGCTAACTTGAACGATTACTTGTCGCTCGTAGTTACTAACTTGAAGAGTGGAATGAACTTCGAGCAATCGCTATGGTCTGGTGCGCGTCCAGAGTTCGGAATCTTGTCCGAGGAAATTACGTTAGTTTCTAAGAAAGTGCTAACGGGCAGCGACACCGCATCGGCGTTGCACGAGTTCACGCTGCGCTATGACAGTCCTACTTTGACGCGTTCATTCGGTTTAATTACAAGTGAGCTGCAGTCCGGTGGTAAAATTGTGCACGTAATTGAGCGAATTTGCGCGTCGCTAAAGCGCACACAAGAGCTAAAGGATGAAATGGGTGCAAACGTGCTTAACTTCGTAATCTTTATTGCGGTTATTGTGTGTGTGCTCACGCCAGTACTATTCGCACTTGCGAACACATTGCTTGGTGTAATGATCGGCTTCGCAGGCATTCTTGGTCAATCTTTTGGTGATGGAGGCGGTAGCGCGCTTGGCGGCGCCGGCTTCGGTGAAAAACTAGCATCACTTGCGGACTCGGGCAGCGACGTTGCACAGAACTTCAAGTACTTTAGCTACGCGGCAATTGCTTTGATTGCATTTAGCGCAAGTTTGATTGTGTCTATTATTGAGAAAGGCGACATTCGCGGCGGCATCAAATATGTGCCGCTCTTCACTACTGTGGCGCTCGTGCTGTTCACTATTATTCTTGGAATACTGCAAACTGCTTTCGCTGGCTTCGCATAAATTATTTCTATGTTATACTCCTTGCGCGTAGTATCTTTTGCTGGTTTACTGACGGTGCTTAACGGAACCTTTAAATACGGCTAATTTCAGGATTAATCTATGTGTGCGCACTATAAATGCAACGCAAACAAACGAGGTACATGTTAATGGCACGACGACGCGGTCAAGCTGCACTAGAATTTCTCTCAACGTACGGATTCGCATTCCTTCTCATTCTCTTAATGATTGCGGCTCTCTCTTACTTCGGCGTTCTTAACCCAAAGAACTTCCTCCCAGGACGCTGCTTAATCTCCGGCGAATTCCGCTGTGTAGACCGAACACTAGACTTAGATACTGTTCCTGCCGTAGATACATTAACTGCGCGTTTGGTAATTGTAAACCAACTAGGTAACGCGGTTCAGATAAGTGCTGCGGAGGCTACTAGTACTATTTCTGGTGCTGGTGCGGTTGCAGGAGCTCCTGACGCTTGCGTAGCGGGTGTACCTACTGGTCCTGCATTCGGCACACAAATTGCAAACGACGGAACAGCAAGCATCGACTGTCCATTGACTGCACTTGCAGCAGGCTTCCCAGCGGAAGGACAGAAGGCGAAGGTCGCAATCAAGATTACATACCGAGAAGTCGGTGGTACCTACGACCGCGTAGCTTCAGCAGAAATTGCTGACACCATTGTATAGGTAAATCTTTGATGTATTTTTTTATTTTTTTTATTTCATTACTCTAACCCATGAAGCCAATCGCTAACCGCCGAATCACTCGCCGCAAAGGGCAAGCTGCGCTTGAGTATCTTACGACGTATGGCTTTGGCTTACTAATGGTGCTCACCACTATTGGTGTTATCAACTATCTTGGTTTTTTCAATACTAATTCGCTGCGCTCAAACATTTGCAGTTTCCCAACGGGGTTTAGTTGCGAAGATTTCATAATTCACAAACCATTGGCTAGTAACGGTCAAATTGAAGTTGTATTGGTAAATAATTATGGTGTAGATGTTGTTGTGACTGATACGACTATGGTTGTTAAGCCGTCTGTTAATACTGCAGGCATTGTTTGTAGCCCTCCAACAGACACTGCTGGTGCTGCCTTAGTCCCTGCAAACACAATTGCTATAGGTAGCAAAGCAGTATTTTTATGTGAGTTCGGACCTACTGATACTTATGTTGCATCCCAGCGCTATGATGGCATTATAGAAATCGAATTCAATCAGGTTGGCGGTGCGTATCCTTTCACCACCACCGGCGTAGTAAGTACGGTTGCGCAGTAGCTCTGAAGCTATTTCTATAGCAATTTAGGGCTATTTTAGAAATATTTATATACTTCTAAAGAGGTATGAATATACCTTTAATAAGGTATTAGATGCTAAACCCTAAACAAATTACTATTTTTGGCGCGTTTTGTAAACATCCCTATCGTGAATTAACCTATAGTGAAATAAAAGAGATTACAAAAGAGAAATCTAATTCAGTTTTACAGCGCGCTATTGCTGCTTTCATACAAGAAGACTTATTGACTAAGCGAAGCGTAGGAAATAATTTCCTTTACAAAGTAAAATTAACTAACACTAGTGCTTTAGCTTATTTCGATATTTATATTCAAAATAAGTTGTCTAAAGCGGTCAAATTAAGTTTACGATTTGTTCGAGAAGAACTTCCTACAAGTTTTGTCACTATACTAGTATTCGGTTCGTATGCTGAGGATAGGCAAACAAAGGATTCGGACCTTGACTTAGCAGTAATTGTAAATTCATTCGAAGAAAAAAATGATTGTAACCTATCGCTCAAAGCGGCTGCCAACAAATCTTTGCTAAATATAGATTGGCAAGTATTTACTAGAAAAGAAATGCTTGAGATGCTATTAGCTCGTGAGGAAAATCTCGGAAAGCAAATAGCTAAAAAGCATTTGGTCATTTTAAACGCATCAATTTTTTATAGTATATTGGACGAAGGTATTTCGCATGGATTCAGTATTGTTTCTTGAAAGGGCAGAAAACGAACTTAAGCTAGCTAAAATTGTTTTTGCAGTTAGCCAAGATTTTCCACTGCAAACAAAGTTGTTTGATGAAAAATATCCTGAAACTTACTACAGTGCAACTATTACTCATTGTTACTACTGCATATTTTATTGCGCAAAAGCCTATCTTATCAATAAAGGAGTAAAACTAGTGGCTCCTCAAGAGCATAAGAAAGCATATGTGGCATTAATGAAATACGCAAAAACTGGAGAATTAGATCTTGAGTTGCTTAAATTGTACCAAGAAGCGTTAGTGCGAGCGGAAACACTATTAGGTATATTTCACGACGAAAAAAAGAAGCGAGGAGATTTCACCTACAAAACCCTTCCACAGGCGAACCAAATGCCTGCAAGAGAAAGTATAGCGAACGCCCAAACTTTTTACAAGAACTTGCGGGCTATTGTTCAAAAGCAGCAATAGGGGGTTTGCAAAAATTCTTAGCAGATAAATTCAGACCATTTTGTTGACGTTAACAAAAAGGTCAAAATAGGTTCTAAAGCAAAAAGATGCTGATTAGCGTCGCCATTTTGTTGTAATTTCGGACTTAAAGAAGCGAAAAACCCGAAAATTCCATTGCGAAACGTATAAAAAACCCCCTTCGTCCACCCCTTATAAGATTCTGCAGTATTGATTGCAAGTTGAGGAGATTCATGGAAACAATTCATAAAAGAAAGACTGGTACTACGACAGTAGGCATTGTTGCAAAGGACTCGATTGTTCTCGCAGCAGACAAGCGTGCAACCGCAGGCTATTACATTGCCGAGAAGAACGTTACCAAGATTCTCCCAATTAACGACCGCATGCTTGTAACCATTACAGGCGTCGTGTCCGACATTCAACTTATGGTAAAGTATATTCGTGCTGAGCTCAAGCTAAAGGAGCTTAAGACGGGTATGCCAACTTCCCTCAAGGCAGCGGCAAACCTCATTGCTGGCTTTAACTACAGCGGCCTGCGCTCACAGGGCTCAATTGCAGGCTTCCTGCTCGCAGGCGCAGACTCAGAGGGCGTACACTTGTACGAAATCACAATTGACGGCGTCGTAAGCCCTATTGAGAACTTTGAAGCTACTGGCTCTGGCACTCCGTACGCAATTGCAGTGCTGGAAACGCACTACAAAGCAGGCATGAGCGAGAACGACGCAGTTACTGTTGCTAAAAAGGCGATTACTACAGCAATTGAGCGCGACACCGGCTCTGGAAACGGCTACGACGTGTATGTTGTGAACAAGCAGGGCGCGCTTCACCGCGAGACTGTGCACCTACGCAACATGCCGGTCGCTTAAAGAATTGTTAAATTAATCAATTAATAATTTTAAGAATTTTTTTACTCTCATTTCTTACAACGGCGCAAAGCCAAAACTAAACGAGTTCCCTCATGAACCCAATTTTCGAAGCAATATTCAAAACCGTACCCAAAGACAAAGTCTCGGACGCAGTGTTCGAAGGCGCAAACATTGTGCTCTACACCAAAGACCGCAAGTTTTTCATGGAAGGCAATGACTTAGTGCGCACTGCCGTCATGGACGTGAAAAAGCGAATTGAGCTCAGACCTGACCCTGCGCT
The DNA here is from genome assembly GCA_043771635.1 of Candidatus Woesearchaeota archaeon. Taxonomy (GTDB): domain Archaea; phylum Nanobdellota; class Nanobdellia; order Woesearchaeales; family SKIA01; genus JAYVHA01. The sequence continues at coordinate 115,041 of JAYVHA010000019.1, read as the reverse complement.
GCAAGTTGATGAAGAAAGGGCGGAAGAAATCATCAGAAAATTAATTCCTAAGGAAGCAGGCCTTGACCAAGTACTGTTTGATCCGCAGCGCTCGCTCGTGACTATTGAAGTCGAGAACCCGGCGCTACTAGCGGGTCGTCATAACGACGTAACTACTGAAATTAAAGGCCAGACTTTCTGGATGCCGACTGTTGTACGCGTGCCGCCAATCAGATCAAAAATAATTGAAGGCATTCGTACTGTACTGTACCAGCACTCCGATTACCGTCGAAAGTTCCTTGACCGCACCGGCCGCAGAATTTACGATGGTTGGATGCGCGGGCGCAAGCATGAGTGGATTCGCTTAACATACCTCGGCTCAGGTCGTCAAGTAGGTAGATCCTGTATCTTACTCCAAACGCAAGAATCGCGTATTCTACTAGACTGCGGTATTGACGTGTCGACGGACACCGAAGACGCGTATCCTTACCTTGACGCGCCCGAATTCAAAATTGACGAACTCGACGCAGTAATTCTTAGCCACGCGCACGTTGACCACAGCGCGTTTATTCCTTACTTGTACAAGTACGGCTACCGTGGACCTGTTTATTGTACTGCGCCGACGCGCGACATTAGCGCGCTTATGCAGCTTGACACTGTGAAGATTCAGCGCACCGAGCGCGACGAGCCGATTTATGGTGAAGACGAAGTCAAGGAGTTCGTTAAGCACTCAATAATTCTTGATTATGAGGAAGTAACTGACATCACGCCGGATGTGAGAATCACGTTCCACAATTCAGGTCACATTATTGGTGGCGCAATGGTGCACTTGCACATTGGCAACGGCCTACACAACATACTCTACACTGGAGACATCAAGTACACTAAAACAAGCCTACTCTCGCCTGCAGTTACTAAGTTCCCGCGCCTCGAAACGCTCATGCTTGAAGCAACGTACGGCGCTAAAGACAATATCTCGCCGCCTCCAAACGAGCAGGATGAGCAGTTCGCGGCGACCTGTAAGGAAATCTTTGCGCGCGGCGGTAAACTGTTAATGCCTGTCCTCGGCTCTGGCCGAGGCCAAGAAGTGCTTGTCATTATTGACCGCATGATTCGCAATAAACTAATCGACCCAGTACCTATCTATATTGACGGTCTAGTTTGGGACATTACCGCAATTTACACTGCGTATCCTGAGTTTTTGAATGCAGACATTCGCCAGCAAATCTTCCACAAAGATAACAATCCCTTCCTTGCGGAGTGGGTTAAGCGTGTTGGAAGCGCAAACGAGCGTAATAAGGTAATCGAGAGCGCAGAGCCATGTATCATTCTTGCAACGTCAGGCATGCTTAATGGTGGCGCGTCTGTGGAATACTTCAAGCAGCTCGCGGAGCAAGAGAAGAACGCAATTATGTTTAGTAGTTACCTAGCTCCTGGCTCGCTTGCGAAGCGTGTTTGGGGTGGAGAGACTGAGTTTGCGTTCCGCAAAGGCACAGGACAGGAAATCCTGAAGTGCCGCTTGGAAGTGCACAAGTTAGACGTATCTGGCCACGCTGACCGCAAGGAACTTATCGCGTTTATGACTGCGCTCAATCCGAAGCCAAAGAAGGTTATTTTGAACCACGGCGAGTCGAGCAGATGCCTTGACTTGGCAAGCACAATCCACAAGCAGTTCCGAATTGAAACTGTGTGTCCGCGAAACTTAGAAGCAGTAAGGCTTCGATAATTCGTCCAAATTAGAGTATTTTATTGCGGCAATAGCTACAGTTCCGAACAAACAAGCTATAGCTCGGCGCCATAATACTTCTATTACTGCTTTGTTTGTCCATCCAACCACTAAACTAGATTTTTCGCTTTTACTGCCAATCCGAAAAATACATTACTATCTAGTAGTGACTAATTAGCAAGGTTTATATAGCTAAACCACTCTAATATTCTTATGAAGACACTCACAAAAGCACTCTTCGCAATTTTCGCTCTAGTAGCAGTCGCCCTTCCAGGCGCTGTCGCAACCAGCGAGTCATCGTTTGACGGCACTACAATTTGCCGTGAGAACGGTCAACGTTACGACGTCGCTTCGTGGACTTGGTCCGGCACTGCCTGGGTTAAGGAATACGAGCGTCCAAGCTTTCACACCGAAGTAACTGGTAGCACTGCAAGCGCAGACTGGACTTCAAACAAGGAAGTTCGCACTGCGTTCGCAGTTACTGAGTCTGGCGCAATCGTCATCGCTGAAAAGGCACGTGACGGTTCGGCAACCGGTCCAGGGCTAACTGCTATCGTGCTTTGTTCACGCGGCAGTTCAGGTCACAGTAACAAGAACCTAGTCTCTGAAAACAGCGACTCACAAAGCGACACTCAGGGCGACACTGAAGTTCCAGAGTTTAGCAGCATCCTTGCGATCGGCACCATTGGCCTTCTAGGCGTTGGTCTGGTCGCTAGTAAGCGCGCATAAACCTATTTTTTTCAATTTTTTTAACTTTTGTATAATTTCTAATTCTAGCATAGTACCATTTCATTTTTGCAATTATGTAGTGATAATGATAATCGGTCTTTGATGCAGTACCTTTTTTAACGATAGCACACAACCTTGATTATGCGCCTCCGATCTGGCTATTTTATTGGCTATTTTATTTGCAGCTTATGCCTTCTAGTTGCGCTTCCCGCAGCTGTAGCAGAACCAGTAGTCACGGGTGTTGATGGAACCGACGGGACCTACGGTGTTGGTGACACTTTTACACTAACAATCACGTTTAGCGAAGCCGTAACTGTCAATGGAACTCCGCAGCTCGAGATTGAACTCGGCGCAACAGACCAGACTGCAGATTACGCAAGTGGCAACGGAACTGATACGTTAACTTTTACGTATACAGTAGCAACAGGTGACGCGGCGGCAGAACTTGATTACACTAACATCAACGCGCTCATGCTAAACTCTGGCGCTATTGAGGGCGCGCTTCTTAATGATACTGCTACGCTGACACTCGTATTGCCTGGAAACGCGGGCAGTTTGAACGCTAACAGCAACATTGTTGTTGATGGCGTTGCCCCGACAATAGTAATTGACACACCTGCTGATAACAGCATATCGGGCAACGTTACGCCCGTACTTTCAATAACGCTTGTCGACGCGCAGTCAGCATTAGTAAACTACACCCTTCGTATTGACGGCGTGCTTGCGCAAACAAATCAAACTGCTCCGGGCACGTTGGAAATTAATCTTACAGCGCTCGGAGATGGAACATACACACTTCTTGTTACAGTAATTGATGTTGGTGGTAACACGGACACGGACTCAGTAACCGTGTCAATTGACGCAGCGCCGCCAACAGTTAGCATCACAGCGCCGCTTGACGGCATCAGCACAAGTGACAACACGCCATCATTAACTGTCACCTTAGGCGATTCTGTTTCGGCAAACGTGAGCTACCGCGTAATTGTGGATGGCTCCGAGACGCAAAATGGTGGCGAGAACATTGGTGTTGGGCGAATTATCACACTCGGCGCGTTGGCTGACGGCTCTCATAATGTTACAGTTAACATTACTGATGAAGGCGGCTTTACAGCAGCTGACAGTATTTCATTGACTGTCGACACTGCGGCTCCTTCAGTAACAATCACTTCGCCAGCGAACGCATTTGCGACAAACGACACAACTCCTCAACTAACATTGACGTTCACAGATGGTCAGGCTACAAACGTTAGCTATCGCGTGTATGTTGATAATAGTCTTGTCCAAAATGGCGGTGGGCCTGTCGGCGCAGGCTACCTGGTAAACCTATCCGCACTCGCTGACGGTGTACATACCGTGCGCGTAAATGTGAGTGACAATGTCGGGCTGCAAGCCTCAAATGTAATTACTCTCACCACAGACTCAACAGCGCCTACAGTCTCAATAAGTGCGCCAAGCAACGCCGCCGTAATTGCAGTTAACAACACTACTGTGGTGTTCACGCCGCTTGACGCAGTAAGCGTTTCAATTGATTATAGGCTGTTTGTTGATGGACTTGTTGCGTCAAGTGCAACGGCAACTAATAATACAGCAACAGGTGTACCCGTAACTGGTTTGACGGTTGGCGCGCACAGCTATCAAGTTGAAGTAGCAGACGGATTAAACAATCGAAGAAATTCATCAGTACGCACACTGACGGTTGATCTTGACGCGCCAAGCATAGTAATTAACTCTCCAGCAACTGGCATTTTCACAAACGCAACAGTGGCATTAAGTTTTACGATTACTGACGATTCCACTACACTTCTGCCATTTAGTTTTATGCTCGATGGCGCCTTTAACTCTAGCGGCGTTGCGACTAACGGCACGCAATACATACTAAACCTTACCTCGCTTGCAGCAGGCACGCGCGCTCTACGCATTAACGGCACCGATGGCAGCAATACTGCATTTTCTGATAATATAACAATTACTGCCGATTACACTGCTCCGACGCAAAGCGCTTTCATAGTGACAAGCGAGAGCAGTGACGGCTATGTGCTAAATATTACTACTAACGAAATTGCTGAATGCCGCTATGGAGTAAGTAATACTTCATACGGTGCTAAAACAGCATTCGCTGTAACAAACACTTCGGCGCACACAGTAACATTGTCAGGCTTAACTGCCAGCACCACAATTGAATATGGTGCGCATTGTAAAGACCGCGCAGGCAATGTTGCTTACGTCGAATTAGGATTGAACGCAACCACAGATGCGGCTCCATCAAGCGGTGGTGGCGGTCGTGGTGGCGGAGGTGGCGGTGGCGGAATAGTTACTCCGGCAGCTCCAGGCGCGCTTACAATTAATCGCACTATAAGTGCGTCAGCGTCGGGAAGTAAACCCTCAGTAGTGATTGGAATTGGTGGCTTACAATCGCTTAGTTTCGTGTTTGAGCAAGCAACTCCAGAAGTGCCCGTCTCAGTTAAGGTGCTACAGCCAGAAGACGTTGCTAAACCATTTAGTGATGCTATGATATACTACGATATTTCGTTTGGAAAACCTACTGCGTTCAAAGAAGCAACATTAACAATTACAGTTCAGAAGCTGTGGCTTTCAGCCCGAAAACTTACGTTTGAAGACTTAGCAGTAGTGCACTTCTCGGATGGTGCTTGGCGCGAACTTCCTGTTGTTCAAACAAGTGAAAACATGAATTCAGTAACTATCGCTGCGACCACGCCCGGTTTCTCCGCGTTTGCTGTAATACCTAAAAAATTGCTTGCAGAAATGATGAGCAAGAAGCAAGCAGGCGCAGTAAACGAGTCTTTACCTGCGGTACCAAATACGCTTCTTATTCCTGCTAGGGCAGACAACGGTTCGTCAGGAATTGTGGCGCTGCCAAATGACTCATCATCGTGGACTGACCCGTCAGGGGTTTCTTTTGCAGCTAGTCTAGTTGTTATTGTTGCGCTAATTGTCGGAGTCGCGCTACTATTAGTGCACTACTATGGCCATGGCTCAAACAAATAAAACTCAACTGAAAGCGCGCAAAGCAGCCGTAAAGCTAGTAGCGAAGAAAAAAACTATTCGCACTGCGCCGCTCGCGTCCGTGGTTATTGGCACGCATAATGATGGTCCATATATTGAGCGTTGCATTGAGGCTCTCAAAGCGCAATCATTCAAGAATTTCGAGTGTATAATTATTGATGACGCGTCAACGGACAACGCACCTAAGATACTTGCCGCAATTAATGACGTGCGTTTTATTGTACACCGCGTTAACAAAAATATTGGTATTTCCAGGGGCAGAAATTTAGGAGTATCAAAAGCGCGTGGAAAATATATTTTATTTACTGATGGTGACTGTGAGCCGCATCCGGATTGGATCAAGGAGGCGGTAGCTGTGCTTTCAAGCGGCGTCGAATTTGCAGAAGGGCGCGTAGTTTACGTGTCAGAGGCGTTTCGCCCGCTATTTAGTGACCGTGTGGTTGATAACTTAACGGGCGGACTGTATCTCGGTGCAAACATAATTTGTACCCGAAAAGGTTTTGAAAAGATTCAATTTAATCCCGAGTTTGACGGGCAAGAAGATCGCGACTGGGCAATGCGTGTCCAGCTTGCGACAAACAAAATGCCTGTTTGGGCGCCGAGTGTTTTAGTATATCATCAGCGTAAGCGCTGGACAATAAAGCAGTACTTGCGTGAAAGCAAGCGTGTTGAAAAAAAGATTAGAATTATGAAACTGTATGGTGATCGATATGAAGGTCGAACGAGAATATTATACTTTGGTCGACTTGCGCTTCTAGTGTTCCCGCCACTGATGCTAATAATGATTCTTAATGGACGAGTGCGCACTTGGGCTGACCTTCGCTTGCTACCTTTCTCTTGGGTGCGCGCGGTTTATGAGCGCGCGCTTATTTGGCGCAGCGCTGTTCGTGAGCGATTTTTTGTTATTTGAGTATTTACAATAGCGAATTGAGCAATTAATTCTCTGCCAGTAGATTTATATGGCTGTGCTGTTGCAAGTAAATATGGACTTTGGAGCGTTGCTACGTGCGCCAGTAGGTAAAAAAATAATTGTGCACGGTTGTGCATTAATCGCTACTTGCATTCTTATTTCACTCTTTTATGGCTCTGTAGTTGTTGGTGGTCCGGTACTATATGGACTCGGTTTCGCGACCTATGGTGGCTTCGGATACATTGCGCTCGGGCTTGCGGTGTTCTTTGTTATCGCACTGCGCGAAACCCTCTCTGAGTTGCAAATTACTCCTAAACTTGCTCCTTTGGGGATATTCTTGGGACTTGTTTTTGCAGCTGCATTTTGGAGCGCAGTACGCTACCTTAACGCAGACCCTGCTTTGGTCTATCTTCATCCGCTATCGATCGGAGTTCCTATGCACCTATTATTTTGGATTGGCTTCGGGCTGCTAGCATACGGCTTTTTTGGTCGAGACTTTATTCATTCGTTCGCTGTTCAGTTCCGTAAGCCTTTGCTTTTGTGTCTGTTACTCGGAGCTGCTTTGTACGCCTCCATGAATTTGGTGTTACGCGCGTGGCCAGTACTTAGCTTTGGAGTGAGTCGCTTGGTTTACTGGTTGACTATTGTGTTCCCTGGCGACTCGGTTTTGATACCTCCAATGACGCTTCGCGTCCAAGAGTTCGGAGTGCTTATAGGCGAGGCTTGCTCGGGCGTATTTTCGATATTTTTGTTCAGCGCACTCTTCGGAATGCTTATTGCGCTTGATTGGCGCAAAACTATTGCTTGGCGCGCCGTAGTATTGTTTATTTTTGCTATGGTTGGCCTTTTCTTGGTAAACGTCCTTCGAGTCTACTTGATAGTACTTGTTGGCGCGCTCTATGACCCTGAGCTTGCAGTTGGCTTGTTCCACAGTTATGTAGGTTCAGTTTTATTCCTCATTTTCTTCGTTTTATTCATTTGGTACTTTGCAGACTGGATGCATAAGCCGACTGAAGCGCCTGTGGGCAAAAATACGCCGTCTGGTCCAGTAGAGTTAGTCGCGGCAGAGCCGGCGCTTGAGAAGGATCCAGCTAAACGAACAAAGCGAACTAAGCGAACTTCACCGAATAAAGTTAAGAAAGGCCGGCGTAAGCCATCTAAAAAGTAATTTCAGTAAAATAACTACTACCTAGTGACTTGCTTTATAAAGAAAGTCCGTAATGTTTAAATAGTATGGTTGCTATCCTCATTGTAAGGGGAGACATATGACACATTCGACTAATAGATTCCGCTATCTAACTGCAAGCCTAGCTTCGCGCACATCAATGTTCATACTTCTAATTGTATTCAGCACGCAGCTAGTAGCTGCGATGCCTGCTGGCTTCACAGATTCTCAGGTTGGCAATCCTTACATTGGTTTACCAGTATCGTTGAGGTTTGCCGCCGATGATACTTTGTTTGTCGGCCTTAAAGATGGTCGAATTATGGTTCAGGATAATGTTACTGACACAACGCCACAACTTTTTGTCGATATTTCTTCAGAAGTAATGGCTGTGTCGGATCAAGGTATGCTGGGTCTTGCAGTACACCCTGACTGGGCAAATAAACCTTATGTGTATGCAGTTTATACTGTTAATAATGGTGCTACTCACGGCGCCCGTTTAACTCGTTGGACTTTTGATGAAGTAACCAGTCTGCCTGTTTCAGGCTCGCGCGTTGATATGTTGAACAGTGGATGGTGTTTTACTGCAGCTGATGCTCCTTATGCCAGCCACTCGATTGGCGACATTCGTTTCGGTCCGGATGGCGCACTTTACCTTGGCGCAGGAGACGGAGCAAACTATGACCAAGCTGACGTAGGCCAATTTCCTGTAGACTTGTGTGATGATCCAGAGAACGAAGGCGGAGCACTTCGTACCCAAGACTTAGAAACGTCGGGCGACGTTGCGGGTTATGGTGGAGCTATTATTCGCATCAACGCTGAAGACGGTTCTGCTCTCTCAGATAACCCATTTTTTAGTTCAACAGACCCTCAAAAGCAGCGAATAATCGCTTACGGACTTCGTAATCCTTTCCGATTTGCAGTTGATCAAGCGTCAGGAGAGCTTTGGGTTCCAGACAATGGTTGGAGCCAATGGGAAGAAGTAAACTACATTGCAGACCCAACTGACGCTGAAGTAGAGAACTTTGGTTGGCCATGTTATGAAGGAGAAGCAAAGCAGCAAGGCTATGACGCTCTTGATAATCCTCTTTGTGAAGCACTATATCTAAAGGGAACTGCAACTGCGCCGTTCGTGCAGCTTAAGCACGATTCACCGGATGATGCATTCTCGAGTACGGGCGCAATTATTTACAACGGTAACGCATTCCCTGCCGAGTATTCAGGTGCACTATTTTTCGCTGACTTGGCTGCTGCTTATGATCCTAATGGTCAGTTTAATACGATACGCGTAATTTTTCGGGATGAAAATGGCAACCTAGATGCATCTTCTATGTCATCTTTTGTTAAGGATGCAAATGTGGGTCCAGTAGATCTTCAAGTTGGTCTCGATGGTGCTATTTACTATCTTGACTATTCATCATTATCAGTTCGTCGAATTAGCTATGGTGGTCCTAACGCAAGTATAATTGCTTCCGCAACAAGTGGTGATATTCCACTTACTGTAGTATTCAATGCGAGTAACTCAATTGATTTCAGCGGCGGTCCACTTACTTACGCATGGGACTTAGACAATGATGGTCAATACGATGATGGAACAACTGTTACTGTTTCGCGAACATTTACAAGCGTTGGTATTTACACTATTGGACTTAGAGTAACTGACTCTGATGGAATTACTGCAACAACTACTGTTTCTGTTAACGCAGGTGCGGCGCTTGTGAACCAACCGCCTGTAATTACAATCGATTCACCAATTGCCAACTTTACTTATGCAATCGGACAAAACATTGCGTATAGCGGTTCTGCCATTGATCCTGATGGTCTTGCAATTCCATCTTCATTGCTAGAATGGAGAGTTGCACTTAATCACTGTCAGCCATACAACGGTTCAGCATGCCATCCCCACCCATTTGGTATTGTATTCGGTCCTAATGGTTCACTACTCGGTCCTGAGCATGAGAACCCTTCATTTATTTCAATACAATTGACTGCGCGAGAGCAGGCATGGTGGAATAATAACTATGTGCAGCGCAAGCTAGTACTACTAGACACAAGCAGCATTACTGAGCCATTAGTTAATGTGCCAGTACTAGTAACGCTTACATCAAGTACATTTGATTATGCAAAGGCGCGCGCAGACGGCGGTGACATCCGTTTCATCGATGCAAATAACCAGGAGCTTGCATACGAAATCGATGTTTGGAATCCAGCAGGCACTTCAACAGTATGGGTTAAGTTCCCGCTTGTTACTCCGGACGCACGAGTCGGCGCATGGCTTTACTACAGTAACGCAGCCGCGACTACGACTGAATCTCCAACAACAGTTTGGAGTGAAGACTATGTAGGTGTATATCACTTGAGCGCTGCAACAGGCGCAATTGTGGATGAAACTGGAACTAGCAATGGTATTGCAATTGGAGCGCCAGCAGCAGTAGCAGGAATTAATGGTCCTGCAATTGCATTTGACGGCATTAACGATTACATTGACACACAAAACACAGCAAGTATAGGAAATGCTGACTGGTCAATATCGCTATGGTCGAAGCTTGACTCATCAATTGTGTGCATAGATGGTCGCGCAGACGATGTTGAAGGAACTAACCTTTTCGTTAAGGAATGGGATTATAGAATATACCTAAAGGAAAGCTGTAAACTAGGCTTCATTACGCGCCGTGCAGCTGGAGATCCACTAAACGCACAGCTCGGAACTCAGGACACTGATATTTTCGAAGTGGGCTCGTCAGAAGACTACGAGTGGCACAGCGTAGTATACCAGTATCGCAAAGATATCAATACTGTTGAGTCATACTTTGACGGTGTAAAGCTTGGAACTAATAATACTCAAACAAGTATTTTTGATAACCAAGCGCCATTCACTATTGGTGGTGGCGGTGGCAATCCAATGCTATTCCATGGTCTTATAGACGAAGTTACACTTTCAACGCAATCACGCTCAGGAAGTTGGTACGCCGCAAAGCATGCAATGATGACGGGAACTTTCGTCACTTTAGGCGCTGAGCAGTCGTTCGGTACAACAACCGTTTCAACAGCGGCAAGCGTAGTGCTTGTTTACCCGCGCACAATCAACATGACCTTCGACGCTAACCTACCAGGACTTAACTTGACTTTGTACGGACGCGAAGAAGCAATGCCGACTGTAGCTAAAGTAACAGTGAACGGCGAAATAGCATTTTCAGCACCAGCGTCCCAAATAGTAAACAACACCCAGTACGTGTTCAGTAGTTGGTCGAATGGAGGCGCTCGCTCGCAAATAATTACAGTTGGCAGCACAAACATTAACCTTGTTGCAAACTACGTTCCTGCACGTACACAACTATTAATTACAACAGCGCCAGGAAATGTATCAGTATTCATGGGCGTTGCAAATCAAACTGCAATAGGAATTACTGACGCATCAGGTATTTTGAATCTAACGCTAAGCCTGCCATCGTCGCCTGCGTCATACGTTCTGCGCTTCGAGCGAAAACTGTACCAGACTGAATTCGTACCGATCCAGATTACTGCAGGAGAGCAGCGCGCAGTACCCGTTACTATGAAGCCGAACGGAACTGTACAAATTACTGACGCACCAGAAGATTCAACAGTGTTTGTAAACGGAATTGAGCAGAGCGGAACCGCACCTATGAACATATATTTGCTTCCAGGCAACTATACAATTAGAGTATCGAAGAGCGGATTCACCTCAGCAGAAGAGTTTATTGAGGTTCTTCCAAACTCCGAGCAGACTGTTTCAATATCACTAACAGCAACCACCCCTCCTCGTCGAAGCGGTGGCGGTGGCGGTGGTGGAAGTCGAGTAACCCCAACTACTCCGTTTGTATCGCGCCTTAACGCGACAAACACAAGCACAAGTAGCGTTACTGGAGGCTCCTCAGTTACAAAACCAACTGAAACTGCAACAGTGCCTAGCCCTGCAGCAGCAGCTTGTACCAGCGTGTGGTCCTGCTCTGAGTGGACTGCCTGCGCGGACGGCGCACAGTCGCGCTCATGTGAAGACAGTGCAAAGTGTACACTAGCTACGGACAAGCCACTTGAAACTCGCGCATGTGAGCCATTGGCACCGTCAGCGCAGCCATCGCCGCTGACAGGTCAAGTTACTGGTACCAGCGCCGCAGGTGCGCAGCGTGGATCAGCGTGGCTATTAGTTGCTGCCTTCGTGCTCCTTGCAGGCGCAGTGGCAACAATTTTGGTACGACGTAACAAGTAAATTAGTCGAACACCTAAACCAGATAAAAATTAATTTTTTTCTCTAAACTATACGGTTTTTTCTACTTTCAAACTTGATAGTTATTGGTAAATGCTTCTACATTGATTCGGGAATTGATTGTGTAATACACATTTGCTTTGGTGTTGTAAATGTGTTTGTTAGTGTGTTAGTAGCTTTAATTGCCTAATTGTCCAACTGATAAACTGTCTAACTAGTTAATGGTTCTAACTGCCTAGCGGTTAAACTGATTAATGGTCCAAACGATAACCAGTAGAGCAAAATATTGCTCTGCTAATTGCTCCTGCTGCAGTCAAGCTGCCATATTACATTTCTATTATTCAGCTGCAGGAGCGCGTCCTTTTGGCAGTGGGTGTCGTCTTAAGGCAACAACAGTGCCTATTGCGCCTATAATAATCATAACTACGCCAAGTAAGCCTGTATACTGGCGCGTTTTATTGATTGTAAGCGGACTTTCAATATTGTCACTTGGCTCTTCAAGAACTGGGTTTTCTACTATGTCCTCGTCAGCGAGCGGTGCTGGCGTCGCCTCGCTGCTAGTGCGCGGTTCCGGCTGGCCTGCTTCACCAGTTGTCACTGTGCTTGGAACTTCGGAAGTAGTCTTTTTCGGTGGAGTAACTGCGTTACCGCCGACTGTTGATTTTCCGCCGCCACCTGAGTTTCTACGAGGCGTTGCAATATTTTGAACTGGCGCTGGTGGTTCCAGTATTGTTATGCTTGCGCCTGATTCAGAGTCGCTTGCGGCGCCGTCGCTAACAGTTATCGCGCACGCCCATACGTCTGACGCAAATATTACATTCGCGGGTACTGTTTCGCGCACAACGTCGCCCGAATAAATTGATCTGCTTGTGCTGTTCCAAGTACTGCCATTTCGAGTTGTAGTAATTACTGCTGTTAGCGGCGTTTCATCAAGGTCTTCCACGGTTACTATGCATGCCAGTTCTTGCGCTGCGATGTAAAGTCCGCTCGCGCTCTCGAATGTTGGCGTTGCTGCGCGCGGAGCTGAGTTCGTAACAGTCAAGCACTTTGTTGCAGTTGTAATTTGGTCGTAAGTGTCTTTGACTGTCAACTTTGCGCATACGCTGCTTCCGACGCCTATTGTAATGAAATCCGGAACTGATACGCTGACACTTTCAATTCCTGAATTATAGCTTGTTCGCGAGAGTTCGCGTCCAGTCGGTGAGGTTAGTTCCAAAACAGTTTCTTTTAGTTCATCACTACTAGTGGCAGAAATTCTCCATGCAATTGCATCATCGCGGCGGGTTCCACCGCTAACTGTAATTATTGCAGTTGGCTTTTGAGGCAGCGTTGGATTCGGCAATACTATCGTGTTATTGCTTGAGTTCGTCTGATTGCCTGTTGCATTAGGTGTTTGGTTAGTATTGTTGCTGGTTTGATTACCTGTTTGGTTTGTTATTGGGTTAGTGGCGTTGGTTACCGGGCTTGTTTGATTAATTGTTTGATTAGTGGATTGATTCGTCGAAGTATTAGGAGGCACTACTATAACCTGATTAGGAGAAAGCACTTGGAATGCGCGCACTGCGGACGAGCCTGTATTCTGAGCTCCGTCAGCGCAGCGTGCATACCAGTCATAACTGCCTATTTGTAGGGTTATTATTCTTGATGTATTGGTGTTGTTCGTTGTATTGACAGTTGCGCGTACAACATCATTCACTATAATTTCACAAGAGAGTGTACTCGATCTCTCGTCCGACGCGCGCCAAGCAAAGTTGACTGATGTATTAGTGGTGTTTGTTAGTGCGGCAGGACTAATCCCTGCAGCAAATGGTTTGGTAGTGTCCGGTGCTGCGACTGCAAGGGTTTCAGCCGACAAGCGAGTGACGGTGCCGCCCGAAGTAATCAAACTTGCGGAGCATTGCCAGCGCTCACCAGCACTTGTCACGCGAGGCGCACTAAATTGTTCGCTGCTGCTCGCCCCAGTTACTGTGCGCACTGTGCTGCTAATGCTCGCGCCGTTTACAATCCAATAGAGTGTTAAGTTTCCAGTCGCTCCTGATGTGCTGATGCTGGTTACTGCGCAAGCTGCAGTGTTTCCTGCAACTATTGTTGCTGCCCCTCCCGCAATAGTGATCGCGCCGACAGTCGGAGGTACAATTACTGGTGGTGGTGGCGTAGTTGTGGTCGTATACTCATAATACTCAACTCCGTATGCGCCTATGGCAGGTAAAGTAGCGACGCCATTGGCTACTGCTGTAATTGCATTAGTTTTTGTATTGCGTAATAGGCCGCTACTTAGGTCGGTGAAAGCTAATGTAAACGCTTTAGCGCTTGCAGCGCGGTTTGCAACAGTAATGCGCTTTCCATTACCATCTGCGCCTGTTGTGGCAAATACTGCAAGATTATTGTTTGCACGCGTAGTTGTTACAACTGATTGGCCTTCCCGGTGTTGCGCGCTGAAGTCTCGCGACGCGGTGAATGCTCCGCGCTCTTGATTATCTAGCAGGGGTTCGCTGAACATAATGTAGTTTGCCGGGTAAGGATATCCCATGTGGGCGCCGTACTGCGTAGTAACTGTCCACTCAAACAGTACCAAGCAGCTAATATTGTCTGCACGAAGTCCCTCCATCATTCCTTCCGTAATGAATAGGTGTTGCCGTGTTTGGTCATTAACTGAGATATAAGCATTATTCACATTATATTCTGTGAAGCATAGCGGTTGACGGTGGCCTGCGGCGCGGATCCACGCGATGTCATCGCGCAGCTTGACTGCAAGATCATTATTGCCTGATGAACTGTATTGGTGTAGGATAAACTCGTCTACTTGCGATTGTGTGTAGTTGCGAAAGAAACTTTCGGTGAGCTGCTTTGAGCATGAGGTATCGTGGAAGCCTACTGGTCCGCCAACCACCATGTTCGGCCATTTACTTTTCACAGCGGCGCGCGTCGCGTCATATAGCCTAAAATATGATTGTGTGCGCTCGGTACAAGTGCCTCCTGGTAGTAGGAATTGTCCAAGGTAAGGCTCGTTCCATGCTTCAATAACGCACTTTGTACCGGGCACTGTGCATCCTACTTCTTCGATATAGCGCGTTACAGCTTGTTGCCACATTGTGTAATTGTTCGGCTCGCAGCGCGTTGGATTTGCTGAGCATGCAGGAGTAACATTTGCAAGCCACACTGGCATGTATGCTGCAACTAGGCGAATTGTTAAGTTATTTTGCCGAGCCCAGTTGACTGTACTTTTGTGATTATCGAAATTGCAAGTGTTGCAGCTGTTCCATTTGTTGAACGTTCCGTCGCGGTTGTAAACGTTAGTTATGTCCATATCCATTCTTATTTGTGTAACGCCGGCTTCGAGAATTTTTTGCCTGTGAAGTTGATAGTTTGATGCTGTGTCAGGCACTCTATCCTTGTTTGTGTCTATGCGACTTTGGTTACCAGTAATGCCGCCTGTGACGGAGCCATAAAATCCTTGAGGAATTTGGCGTTCGATATTTGCGAATGTAATTCTCGCGTCAGCGGTGTCGAATGTGGCAAGGCCAAGTAAGCTTGGCTGCATAGAAAAAGTAAGTAGGAAAAATCCTAAAAGCATGACAAATGCGCTTGCAGTCACCGCATGGTTTCGAGCTGTGCGTATGCGGGTGTCGTAGTGCGAGAGGATTAACTCAACTAATTCTGGAGAATAGCATTGGTTTGTAACTAAATATTGTGCTAGACTCTCTCGGTTGTATCCACGGTTGTACGCTTCCTCAATATACTCGTCCCACGCTTGCTCATTTTCTAGTTCTGCCATGGTTGGTATAATATGAGTTGTCCGCGCTTACACTACTTGCCGGGTGCAACCTAATCATACTTCCCAGAACGCGCACCTATTATAAATCTAATCGCTGCAATTTTTTGCTAGTTTTTGCCTTAATTTTAGAGTTTTTTATCTAATTTTAGCTAAACTATGTGTTGCGATGTTATTTTACCTTAGCTAATTACAATACTGGGGCACTAAAACGCTAAACCGGACGGCTTATAAGTTGAGAACGTTTTGATACGCCATGCGCCGGGTAGTTAACCTGCTAAGTAACCCCCGCGAACATGCTCGCACAGTTCTAAATGATTCTCTATTGAGGAATACTTTTTTTTTATTGCTTAGTATGGGTGTAAACGCAGGCCTTGGTTTCTTCTTCTGGATAATTGTTACTCACTATTATTCTGCGGCAACAGTAGGACTTGCGTCTACGATGATTGCTAGTTTAGGACTTTTAACTCAATTTAGTTTGCTAGGCCTTAACATAGGTGTAGTGCGTTATATTCGTGATTTTCCAAGGAGCTCACTGCTTACTGTAGCATTTGTAGGTTCTGCACTTGCAGCGCTCGTTACCGCAAGCATATTTCTAGTAATTTTGCCGAGTGTCAGCCCGACTTTAATGCTTCTTCGCGAGAACACTCTCGTTATTGCACTTTTTATAGTAACAGTAGTACTAATGACCTGGTTTGTGCTTATGTCGGGAGTATTCAACTCGCTCTTAGCAAATCAATGGATTCTATTGCAAAATATTATTTTTAGCGTGGGCAAACTTATTCTCCCTGCATTATTAGTAGGCTTCGGCGCGTGGGGAATGTTCGGTAGTTGGGTTATATCCGGTTCAGTCGCGACATTAGTTTGCATCAGCATTTTAGTGGTTAAGTTTGATTACAGACCTACTTGGCGGGCGGATTTAGCCGTTGCTAAGGCGGTGTTTCCGTATAGTGTCGGTAACTATCTTGAAGGTTTTATTGGTAGTCTTCCTATTCTCCTTCTTCCATTAATTGTTACTAACACTCTCGGCACTGAGACCACGGCTTACTTCTCTATTGCAATGACTATAGCTGGAATGGTGTTTTTTGTGCCGCAAGCAGCCGCTCAAACAATGTTTGCCGAAGGCGCAAACGACCCTGAAAAACTACTCAAGCTTTTTTATAAAACAAGAAAAATGGTGTTCTTGCTTGTTACAGTAATAGTGCTTGCTGTACTTGTACTTGCAAAGCCAGTTTTGTCAGTGTTCGGAGAGGAATATGCATTCGGTGCGGCGCAATTCCTGCAGTTACTTGCTCTGTCAAGTTTCATAGTCGCGTATAATGGGATGTTTGCTATGGTGATGCGACTGCAGAATAGGGTTAAGTCGCTCCTAGTAATTAGTTCGCTCTTCGCTGCGAGTGTACTGTTGACTGTGTACAGCATAGATGTACTAACGCTTAAGGGCGTTGCCTTGTCGTGGATAGCAGGCCACCTACTTGTTGCAGTAATTTACACTGTACTATTCTGGGGCACTCCATTCGCACTTAGCAAGTCAAACATGCCAATCGCGGCAGACAGCGCCGTTTCCGAACCTAACCCTGCGCTTCCGTTGTCTGCTCCGTCGAAGAAACCGCGCAATTCCAAAAAACCGTCGCAGTCAAAGTTAGCTTCAAAAATAGCGTCGCGTAAGAGCAAAGCGTCTCCTAAAACTAAAACAAAGTCTAAAAGAAAATTAGCTAAGTAATTCTCTGTATTTTGCTTCTAAACGCGTCAAGTGCTCCTTCATCGAAAAGTTCGCTGCGGTACGCGCTGCGTTTGCACCTATGCGTGCACATAGCGCAGTATCACTTAGAAGCTTGTTCACAGCGCTTGCGATGGAGCGTGCAGTTGTGTCAGGTAGTACTATAACATCTTCTCCGTCATGCACTCCTTCTCTCATTCCACCGACTGGCGTCAAAACTACGGGTCTGCCCGCGCTCATAGCCTCGATGCGCACAAGGTTGAAGGATTCTGGAATTACGGATGGTACAACTATAATTCGAGCGGCCGCATAGCGTTTACTTAGGTCTGCTCGATTCGCGTGTACATGAATTGTTACAAAGTCGGAGAGTTTTAATCGTTTTATCGTCGCAAGTACAAGTGCGCGTTCAGGACCGTCTCCAACGAGAGAAAGATGCGCGCCAGGATGTGCTTTGCGTACCTGCGCAAACGCCTCAAGCAAAGTTAAAACGCCTTTGCTAGCTATGAACTTGCCAACATACAAAATCTCTTTACGGCGCGGTACTAGACTAGCTTTCTCGAGCATAGCTCCGTTAGGAATGACATCGCAATTTCTATAGCCTTTAGCTTGCGCCATGCGTTGCACAAATAAACTTGGCGCTATTGCAAGATCATATTGCCTTAAAATACTCCTCGTAGTCGCAGTCCACAGTGCAATGTACAGGCGATAAAGCGGATGCCCTGCTGTACCGTACGCTGACTCGTCAACCAGTACTAAGTCGTGAAACGACACCACTCGCGGCGCCTTAAGCATTCGCATGCCTGCAAGCGACACTGAGTCTGCTGCGTAGTTAAGGTGTATGATGTCTGGCTTGAACTCGCCAGTAGCTTCCTTAATTGCAGTGATTGCTGCGCGATTGTAGATTCTGTCCAAGTAGCGCGCGTAGCCGTCTCTACTGGCAGTGAATGTTTTATTTGCTAACGGGGCGCGTCGCTCCTGAGCACTTTGCTCCTGCGCGCCCGCAACTAAGTAGACTGCGTGGCCTTTGGCGCGTAGCCCCACCATGGTGTTTTCCAAATATATCTGGGCTCCACCTTCAATATGATTTGTATCATTTACAAATAGTATTCTTAGTTTTGTAGGATTCGGCTTGGAGGCTTCTGTTTTTGATTCTTTTTTGCGTTGATCTACTCTAGTCATCGGTATACTGTGGATGTTCGAGTACTATACACTACCAATTTCTGTTCTTCAAGAAACTCAAGTGGATAATTGTACGAGAGCGTGGTGCCTGAGTCTGCAACGAAACCGACGCCACGGATGGTGTTGGTCGAATCTGCGTATACATAGCCATCGCGGTGCATGGATTGCGGGAATACTCCTTCCGCCGTTCTTGATAGCGCGAAGCTTGGAGCAAGCCATAGTTTATGCCGGGCACGGCTTGCGGCGTATATGTCATTAACTTCGGCATTTACAAATATCCATTCAGCTGCAAGCACTTCACCTCGATCTACATAAACTTCATCATAGTTTCGTCCTTCATTTGCGAGCATAGTTGCGGGGCTCGTTCCTCCTACAAGAATTGGCACAAGACCTGTGTAGAATAAAATTGGAATAATGAGAATGGACGCTACGATAATTCCCGATACCATTTGTGACGTCCACTTGTTCAGCCAAGCAATAACTGTACCTGCGCCAATTGCGAACGCTAGTGCTACTACTAGCGCAACTTGTTGATATGCGCGACTTACGCTGTAAACAATGGATGCGAAAGGCAAGAACAACATAGCGGCCAAAACACCAAACGCAAAAATAACTAAAAAGGTGATTTCCGGTTCAATGTCCCCACGACGCAGATGCTTGGTAAATAAAATCCCGATGCCTATAAGCATGAAGAGTTTAATTAGAGTTTTTGTAATTTCGTTTAATGCAAATGCACTTTTTTTTACTAAAACGGGAACACCTATTGGCGTGATTAGTTCTGGAGCTGTAGTGATTCTATATTCAGAATAAGCTGCCGGCGTAAAGCGACCAGGTAGTTTTGATTTATCATTGACGTCTAATGCTACTGATGCGAGCAATTGCGCTTCATTTGGCGGCTGCGCGAATGGATTAAATACGCTTGTAAGAGTGCCCGCTTGCCGTACGTCGTCATCAAAAACATTACCTATACTAGAGGCTACTTGTTGAACTGAATCCACTGTGGAGCCTTCAGTGTTCGTAATTAGTCCATACCAAGCAATGGTGGCGAAAAGAATAATTAGTACTGCCGGAATTGGAATTGAAAGTGGGCGCTTAGTACTACTTGCTTCAGTTGGATTTTTCGGACCAAGTAATTGAACTTTCGTTAGAAGTTTGGCACCCCATTTTGTTTTTGCAATGCCACGATACATTAGTACTGTAATTCCTGCTCCCAAAAGAAGTGCTATAGACACATATGTTGTTGTATAGTGTGCTACCACCATGCCGAGTCCGACCACTAATACGCTTACAAAGCGAGTTCTTGGAGAGAGGTCGCGGTCAGAGATTAGAAGAAGCAATGTACTGAAAAGTAAAAGTCCAACTTGTTGCTTGATGGGTATTGTCCACCATAGTAAATATGCGTGCTGCGCTAAAACAAAAGTTGCACCTGCGAGTGCCAGCGAAGTAGATACATAGCGTCGCAAAAATACGAATGTCGCGACAGGCACTAGCGCAAAAAGAATTGGCATCACTAATTTGAAAATTGTGGTTGGGCCGAGGCCAGTAAGCGTAGCAAGCAGCGTAGGCAGTATGGTTATACTCATGCAAGCATTGTATGAATCGCGATAGACGTCAAGAGACCATCGGCCCACTGAAAGTGTGTGTTCAAATAAATGGTATTCTACATTGATATCTACTCCTGAAACATAATTGCTGCGCAGCCAGCCGATCCACAAAAATGTGAGCGCTGCACAAAACAACAGCCATGCTGCGGTTGTGTCAGTGGTGCGTGATCTTAATATCATTGCGCCCATAAGCAGTGAGACTGCAACAATGATTGCCAATCCGCTTATAATCCAACTTCCGCCTGCATTTAGTGTTTGTGCGCCGAGCGCGGCCATTAACACGGGAAGTATGCCAACAATCCATACTGGTATGCTCCAGGCGCTTGTTACTATTTGGGTGCTTGCGTGTTTTAGTTTTGCTTCCGGAGTGCTGGTAGTGGTGCGGAATGTAAACACCATCCCAGAGACAACAAGAATATCGAGAATAATTAATGCGGTTGCGGCCTGCAACGGGCGCACAACGCCGACAAAGGGTAGAATCATGTTAGCGATTAGGCCAATAAGCATGAGTGCTGTAACAGACGTTGCAACAGCATATATTAAGCGATCAAGCGGACGCGTCGCACCGAGACCGAATATTGATACAAACATCCACCCCGCCATTACTGCATAAGCAAGTGTGGCTGCGGCACGTATTGGAGTCGGAATGCCGGGAATTAGCACAGTTGCGTGCACGAAGAGTAAAAAGATTAGTGTGCGCATAGTTCCGTCAACGCGCATTCAGTACCTCCGCGTACAGTGTTTCAAACTCGTGACACACGGTGTCCCACGTGTATTGAACTGCGCGTGCTCGGCTTCGGCTTTGATATTTTGCAAGGGCGCCTTTGCTTTTAAGCATTGAATCAAGTGCCTTAGTAAATGCTTCTGGAGTACGGGGTTTAACTAAAATTCCTGCGCTGCCAACGGTTTCGCGAAGTCCATCAATGTCGGACACGACTAACGCATGACCTGCAGCCATCGCTTCAAGCAATGAAATCGGCATGCCTTCGCGCTCGCTTGCCATAAGACATATGTCAGATTGTTTATACTGAGCAATTTTGTGTGCTCCATGTAGCGGCCCTAGAAGTTGCACGCGCTTCGTGCCTGTTTCAGCAATTACTTTCTTTAGTAATTCTAATTGGTCGCCGTCGCCAACAATTCGGTAGATAACATTATTTTTCATGTTTGCGACTGCGCGAATTGCCATAGGAATATCTTTTTGCACGGAAAGTCTTCCAACAGACAAAATAACTGGTACTTTATTCTGTTTTTTCTTAGCAGGTAAAAAGTAGGCTTCTCCAACTCCATTAGGTATTACTTGTATTCTTTGTTTTGGTATCTTGTATGTTTGTTCAAGGAATACTTTGTGTGAGTCCGCAAGGCAGACGACCTTTTTTGCATTTCGCATAACGCGTCCTAAAAAGTGCTGCTTGTAAGTTGGGAGAAGGAACGCAAAGCGTCCGAGCGGTCCCACATCAAGGTGAAAGTGTACAATATAGGGAATGCCGCGAAGAGCTGCAGCTACTGCAGTCATTTCTGGTGTCGCGGCCATGGCAACGTGCAAGTGCACAATTGCAGGTTTTTTTGCGCTTAGTATCTTAAAGAAAATCCCCGGGATTATTGGTGTGTTTGCAACAGATATGAATCTTAGGCGATGCACTGTTAGGTTAGCCTGCGGCTTGTGCGTGCCTGCGCGCGCTGCATGCGTGCTTGTTAACACTGTAACATTGTTTCCTGCTTTGGCCTGACGCTGCGCAAGCTCTTGCGCGACGACTTCCATTCCTCCTAAGCTAGGAGGGTAGTGTGGTACGACATGGATTATGTTCATTGTAGGTACTTCCTCAGTAATTCGTCATATGCTGCAGCCTTTTCATCCCATGAAAATAGACTGTTTGCGCGCTCACGCGCCGCTTTTCCGTATGCTCTTGTGGTTAGCGGATTCTCAACTAATTTTACTAGCGCCGCAGCGAGGTGTATTGGGCTTGCCGGCGGCACCAGTAGTCCTGTTTTGTTGTTGACTATAACGTAGGGAATTCCCCCTACGCTTGAGCCAATTGCAGGTGTGCCGCATGCTGCGGCTTCAATTATTACCATGCCGAAACCTTCGCTAGCGTTTGTACTCGGAAGTACAAGGGTTGTTGCGGCTGCGAAGTAGCCTGGAAGCTCTTCCTCACTGATAGCTCCAACAAAAATTACTGCTGAGCGTAGCCCAAGCTGGCGGGCTTGTTTCTTATAGTCTTCGATTGCGTCGCCCTCCCCAATTACCACAAGTCGCAGGTCAGGGACGCGTTTACGAACTATAGCCATTGCTGCAAGTAGGTCCCTCAGTCCCTTGTGACGGTGCGTCTTAGATAGTTGTCCAACAAACAAGATGTATGGTTGCTCGCCAATTTTTTGCTGAACGTGAACAGTCGACGTACGCGGGTGGAATCGTTTTAGATCGACGCCTGGAGAAATTATTTTAATTTTATTGTTGTATGGAGCTAGGGTTTTGGAGTTCTCTGCGTAAAAACGCGAGGATACCACAATACTGTTCGCGCGCTCAAGCGTGCGGGTGCCCATCACGTACAAGTAAAGTTTTGCAACGAAATTCATTATTAGACTGTCTTTTACAATATCATTATGGTATGATAGTATAAATGGAGTATTGCCTGACACCTGCGCTCCAGTGTCGGCAAGAAACGGTACGGGTGTGTGTCCGTTAATAACATCCGGTCGCTCGCGGCTTATTATATCTTTAATTTGGCTTCGCCAAAGCCTGCTTATTGGCGTATTTGAAAATTTTAAACGATACGATAGTTTGTAGGTGTCGGAGGCGTGCTTATGTTGGATGCCTGTTTTGAAGCCTTCTTGAGTCGTAATAAAAATTACTTTCCACCCATAATTGTCGTGTAAGCGTTTTGAAATTTCATCAATATACTTTTCAACTCCGCCGCGATGCGGGTACAGATACGGCGCAAGCACAAGTAATTTATGATGCGTTGGATCGCAACCCATATCAGTTAATATTTTGCGGAAAAGAGTATCGGTTCGCGCTGCAATAAGTTTCCAGTCATGCTTGCGTTCTACTTTCTCTCGCGCGGCTCGCCCTATTCGTTGGAGGCGCGACGGATTGTCTAGTAAATTTTCTATGTGCTCTGCGAGCGAGCTAGGACTTGCAGGGTCTGCTAGCATTCCGTCAACGCCTTCTTCGATCATGAAGGGGATGCCTGAGGCGCGCGAGCCGAGTACAGGTTTTCCGCACGCCATTGCCTCGAGCACTGTTAGTGGACAGCTGTCGAATGTGGACGGATGTACATACAGCGTACATTCTTGGTAGAGTTGTACGAGCTCGTCTCCCTGCTTGCGACCCATAAACTTAACTAAATCTGTTACGCCGAGAGTTTTTGCAAACTCCTCGTACCAACTGCGAAATGAACCGTCGCCCGCGACAACAAGCTCAACATCTTTTCCGCGCGCACGCAATAATGCAATCGCGTCTATTAAGAATTCCAGCCCTTTGTATCTTTCAGCCTTGTTCAGGCTTCCAACAAATAAAAGTGGTATACCTGCTTTTACGCGTTTTACCGAAAACCGTTTAAGATCAACTCCTGGCGTAATGGTGGTTGTTTTATTCTGGTATTTACTAAGCAGTGTTCCGCGTACAAAGTCGGAGCTACTAATAATGTGCGTCGCGCGCCGAAGCATCAAGTGAACAAGACTGCCTTCGTATAAATTAGTGAGAGAATCAAGTACCAGCCCTCGCTTTGTTATGTTTCTACCGGCATGATAAGTTACTACTACGGGTGTGTCTTTTACAATGTATGTAGTAATATCTGCAAGGCCCGGCACTGGCGCGTGTACATTAATTATGTCGGGTCGCTCTCGTTCGACAATTTCATTGATCGCTTTAATCCAGTTAAAACCTAGTGGTGTGTTCGAGACCGTGATGGAAACTGGCAAACGGTATATTGTGCATCCGTCTTCCGTGCTTTTTTCCAGTTGTATTTTTTTGCCAGTAGTAAGTATGCTAACGCGCCAACCGTGGTCTTGTGAGAGCGCCCTTGCAACACTGTAGACATAGTTTTCGACTCCGCCAACGTGCGGAGGATAGTATGGTGCAACAATTAGAAGTTTTGGCTTGCGCGTACTTGTTTGCGCGAGCGATTTACTATTCATTAAATCCTCGCACGCGAGCTATAGCATCGTTTGTTCCGTAATAAACGTCTGGCAATTTACTTATGTGGTTAAGTACTCTCTCGAGGCGCTCCCAATCGCTATTATTATCGAGTTCCCAGCTGTGACCCCATAAATGGAATACTGCTTGTTTGTTTGCTGTGCGTAATTCGTCAAACAATTCTATCGCTAGTTGATCCCAGTTTAGGAATCGGCGAACAAGTGTTGGAAGCGAGAGGTGGCTTCCTTTTATTATGTGGAAAATATCGCTGTAGTGTTTGTATCCATGTATAGTGGTTGGCACGTGCATTGGATCCGTGCCCAGAGTCGTTCGGTGCCGACTTACTGTACGCGCGGTTCTGAAACCTGCGTCTCGCACAATATCTGCGTGGGCTTGCGAAAACGCGCCGCGCGGATAGCAAAACGTATACACTGGTTGCTTTGTGATTTTTTGAAGGTATTTTCTGCTTTCAACAATCTCCTGCTTTGCCTGGGAGAGTGGAACGCGAGTAAGTACTGGATGCGTCATAGTGTGCGCGCCAATTTCAAAGTCTTTGGCTATCCCAATTATTTCTTTTGTCGTTAGCAAATCTTCCTGCTTAAACTCGCGGTCGAATGGAGAAATAAAAAAGGTGCCTGGCATGTTGTACTTACGCAAAAGTGCTGCGAGGCGAACATCAAGTTTATGACCATCATCCCAGCTGGTAGTCACATATATTGTCGGTTTCAAAGCAATTTTCTTTGCTACTAATTTTGGCTTCATGCGACCTCGTGGTATATTTGCTGAAGTTGCGCGGCGCTGCGCTCAATACTCATAGTTTTTGTAGCTAACAATCGTGCAGCTTTGCTTAGTGCGCCGCTGCGCTTCTTGGCATTGGCGATGCCTTGCTGCACGCTTGGCGCAGTACAATCAACAAAAATTGCGGCGCTTTTTGGTACATAGTGGTTATTACTTTGTGTGTTCGAGAGCACGCAGGGCACTCCGACGGCAAGCGCTTCCATAGTTGCGACAGGAAAGCCTTCTCCGACGGATGGTAGTGCAAAACAGTCTGCAGCGCGCAGTATGTCGCGCACTTGCGCTTGTGAAACAGTGCCAACAAACCAGCAGTTACTTTGCGTAAGATATTTTTGCGGGGCTGCGCCGCTGCCGATGCATATCGCATAGTCTTTATCTGTCAGCGCATCAAGCACATACTGGAAACCTTTCTTTTCAATGAGGCGTCCATTGAATACGATTAGTGATGACTCTTTAGGTACTTTTAGTCCTGCTTTAATTTTATTTTTGGTTACGCTAGAAGCTGGACTAAAAAATGTAGTATCAATTCCGTTGGCTATTAGTTTCACTCCTTCTGACGTTCCTCGGAGTGCTTCTACGTGCGCGCGTACTTCATCCGTTAGTACTATTACTCTGTCCGCGCTACGAAGCGCGCGCGCGCCTGCAACAGCGTACGCCGCATGCTGAATTCCTTTTAGTATTGGATTCGTGTATGGAACTTTACCCACGTGCTCAGTCAGTACGACAGGTTTTTTGTAGCGCTTTGCAATTCGGATTGCAGTCCAGGTACTGTGATACAGGCTTCCATGAACGTGAACCACGTCACAGTTCGGAATAAGCTTGTAAAGTTCTTTCCCTAGCGCGCGCGAAAATACTGTATATGGTACGCCGCTGCCCTGCTCAAGAATACGTGACGCAGGGACTCGAACAAATTTTACGCCTTCAACTGTTTCTTCTGTTTGACTTTCAGGAATGTTGCTTGAGACAATTGTGACATTATTGCCTGCACGAACCAGTGCGCGCGCTTGATTGAAAGTTGCTTGTTCAATCCCGCCAGAGTGAGGATACGCGTAGTGTGTAACTATTAGTATTCGTAATCCTCGCGGCTGCTCACGCCGTTTGGAGGATGCGGCCATAGTTTTTACCTGTGTTGAACAGACAAGATTCCAAGGAAGAACGCGGAAAACATGGTTTGCGCGCCTACTACAATCAAGGTCATTGCAATTATAACTGTGCGAATGTGCTCCAGATTTCCAAAGTTACTGTTCATCCAAGTACTGAGCACCCACGCGCACAATCCAATACCTATGGCTGCAATTACGCCACCTGCGATAAGTCCGCGGTCTACTGAAAGATAAGTTGTGAGGTGGTCGAAAGAGTCGCGTTCCGCTTGTTTTCCGAAGCTTGTTAATCTATACGCCTTTGTCAACAGGCCGAACATTATTGTTTGGTAACCTAGAATTACTAGCATGGCGCCAAGAATCATAGGGTGGATAATGAAAGTAAATCCTAGTAATGTAGCAGGTCCTTTTGCTAGCAGGCCCAGAATGAATCCTCCGAATAGTATTAGTAGTGAACCAGGTATTAGAAATAAGTACAACGGTGAGTACATTAGCATAAAGCGAAGATGTCGCCAGCCGTCGCGCCAGCTACTAAGTTTACTGTGGCTGCCGCTTGGCCTTGCGTGGAGATTGGTTGGTAATTGTTTAATTTTAAGTTTTTCCTGGCTTGCACGAATTACCATTTCGCTTGCAAATTCCATGCCTGTAGTGTGTAGTTCTAGTCGATCGTACGCAGCTTTTGTGAACGCGCGCATGCCGCAGTGGCTGTCGCGAATATTATTATTGAAAAGTACTCGCTGCGCAAATGAGAGTGCTGGGTTGCCGATCCAATAGTGGTGCCACGGCATTGCTCCTTCGTCTATGATGCCTTGAAATCGGTCGCCAATTACAAATTCGTAGCCTTCACGTAAAGGTTGGACGAACTCGTTAAGTAGGTTAATGTCGTATGTGTCGTCCGCATCCGCCATCACTAAGTATTTGCCGTTGGCTTCTGCAAATCCTTTGAGGTATGCGTTTCCATAGCCTCGCAAGGATTGGTGCACAACCCGTGCGCCTTCTTTAGTCGCAATCGCAACTGATCTGTCGGTTGATCCATTGTCTGAAACTACAACTTCGCCTGTTATGCCGTGCGTTTTGAATGCTGCAAACGCTTTTCGAATAACGTTGGCCAGTGTTTTTTCTTCATTTAAACACGGAATAACTACAGAAACTTCAAGGGGTTTGGATGTGCGCGCCATATAAGTCTTATTGCGCGTCGAGCGATATCTATTTATAAATGTTTCTATGTGTTGTTATTACTGAGTAGCGATAAAGAGGCATTTATAATCTCTGCCAGTTCTCATTCACTATGAATCAAACAAGCATTGTTCTTGGTATATTGGGTGGGTTGGTTTTGGTGGTGGCGTTATTTGTCACATCTAGTATCGAGCCAGTAACTGAATTATGGCTTCTTGATCATCGCGCTTATTTGGCGCCTGCGCCCGTTTTCGGTGGCGTTTATGTAACGCCTATTTTTGTGAGCGGACTTCCTGCCGAGCGTATTGTTGCTAGGTATGCAACTAACATCACGACTGTTGAGCGTGTGCGGCTTCCAGTCGGATACGAATCTAATACTACAATAACTTACTTACTTCGAGGTTATCCTGTGCTGGAGCGCTTAAACAGTACTGTTTACGCTTCGCGTATCGCTTCGGTGGAGCTTGTGCCTGCAGTGCGTGTGCGGGGTATGGTTGGCCTAAGAAATTCCGAAGGTCGCGATATATCTTATCCTTACACGGTAACTGCCTACGACTCGAAGTCTGAAACAGTCCTTGCGTCGTCAAGTGCAGTTGTTAAAAATGGGGGGGCAGTAGGTATTCCAGTAAATTTCGATAGCGTAGAGCCTCTGCGTGAGCGTACTCGAGTAGTGATTGAATTAACTGGTCGCTCGGAACACGTACAATTCTGGCTTGAGCCTAATCGTGGATATGATGTGGTCGTTTCGTGAATTCTGCACGCAAGAATTGGCTTGACTTGTTTGTTTTTTCGCTTCGCGCAGTACTAGGTTTTCTTGTACTTTTTGATTTACTTCGCGGAAATATATTCAACGCTGCGTTCTACGGGTGTATATGGTTTGTTGCGTATATTTTCTCACTTTTAGGGCGCGATCACGAACACTATGGGGCTCTCGATGCGCTAATTCTTGCGTTCTTTATCTTGTCTTGGAATGCGCCGGGCATGGGTATGCAGATGGAGAGTTCGGTGTTTGGGCTTGACAAAGTCTTTCATGCGACAGGCGGCGCGCTTCTCGCATTAGTAGGTCTAGCTATTGCTGCTACTTGGGTTCAGGATTTACGCGCACGCGCAGTTGCTGCTGTAGTGTTCGCGCTTGCGATAGGTGGGGGTTGGGAAGTCTTCGAGTGGATATTTCATGTTATTCGTCCAGAGTTCATGCCAACTACTTACGGTGACAGTATGCTTGATTTAGTTGCGGACACCATTGGGGCCATCGTTGTTTCTTGCGTATGGCTATTCTGGCGACACCGTAAACGCACTTAACTATAGTATATGGTGGTTTAAGTTGAATTCAGGTCGAGCTCAAATTAGGTGCGGGCTGGTTTCAGGTCGGGTTTAAATTTACTCGAACGAGCATTATTTACTATATAGTAAATTTATAAATTAACTCTTAATAAGTAGTTAAATTCCAAAAGAATATAAGTATCTGATACTACTAGATAGTTATGAAACTCCTGAATGGTGCCATCCTTGTCGCGATCGGTTTCCTAATTGGACTCTTAAGCACGCAGCTGTATAGCAGTGTACAATACCCTCTCGGCGCTGCGCCTGAGCGTATTAGTCCGCAAGATCGTATATCAGAAAGTAACATTCAAGTCTTACCTGACAAAGTCGTCCTAAACCTGGAAGGTGCCAAGTGGGCTACGTTTGCAGATACTAACAGTATGGATCCGATTTTTGATAAGGGCGCAAACGCAATTCAGATCGAACCAAAAAGTGTTAACGACATTGAAGTTGGCGACATCGTCACATACAAGAGAGGTGATCGCCTAATTATTCACCGCGTTATTGAAAAAAATATTGACGCAGAAGGTTGGTATTTCATTGTAAAGGGTGACAATAACGCAACGCCAGACGCTGGCAAAATTCGCTTTGACGACATCACTCGCGTAGTAGTGGCAATAGTGTACTAATATGATTGACAATAGGTTACCTGCAGCAATTTCAAAGTCTGTGAAAGCAACTACGTCGGCAGCTCGCGCAGCGCTCGAAACTTTAGCTGAAGGCCACTGGGATAATGATGGGGACGCTGTTAAAGTCCTAAAATACGATAAACTAGCGCGAAGCTTACCCTTAATTGCAGGAAGCCCTGCGCTACTTGGCGACACGGATGTTGTCCCCATATACTTGAGTACTGGAGAGCGTGTCGCCTCTGTGGCTGCAGTTATACATCCGGGGTTATATGCTGGCATTGCCATGCCGACGCCAAGCGTTCTTCAGATTAGTTTGGATGAAACTCCTGATTTTGCACCAACAAATTCGCTAATTGTTCATGCGCTTACAGAAGGGATAATTCTTGGCGCAAGCGAGTACGCATCCAGCGCCGAAACGGTGGACAAATTAACTCACTACGGTGTTGACCCTTACGGGTTGGTAACAATTGCGCCTCCATATTTTGGGGTCTATGCTGAATCACTTTATTCGCTGAGTTGTAAATCAAAAGAACGTCGGATTATTTTGCAGCGTGATGCTGGTACATTTTTACTGCCAATAAGGCAACCTGAGCGATAGGTACTTAAGCCTCGTAAATTGCCAAAACCTATGGACTCTGAAGAGCAAGCCCTGTACATGCAAGCAGGAAAAATCTGTGCGCAAGCGCGCGCTTACGGCGTGAACTTAATTGTAATTGGTGCGAGCAACTTATCTGTAAGTAAAGCTGTAGACGCGAAAATTCGAGAACTTGGGGGAGAGCCTGCATTTCCAACTCAAATCTCTGTGAACCATATTGCGGCGCACTACTGCAGCGATCCTGATGACGCCAGTGCTTTTAGCGCGGGAGACTTATGTAAGCTCGACCTTGGTGTACACGTGCAAGGCTACATTGCTGACACTGCAATCACAGTTGACCTCGGTGACAACGCAGCCCTGGTAGCTGCGAGCCGTGACGCGTGTAATGCTGCTGTGGCTATGATGAAGCCAGGTGTTGAACTACGTACAATAGGCAAACTTGTGGAAGACACCATTACTGAAGCAGGATTCAAACCTCTTCGCAACCTCAGCGGGCACGGACTTGCGCCGTATGTTATTCACGATAGTCCAAGTATTCCAAACTATGATAACGGCGACAAAACTGTTCTAAAAGAAGGCATGGTTGTGGCAGTTGAACCTTTCGCAACTACTGGCGCTGGCATGGTGGCTGAACAGGATCATGCGAACATTTACAGTGTTATTATGCGAAAGCCGGTGCGCAGCCCATTCGCGCGGGCAGTGCAAGATGCTATCGGTAAGTACAAAGGCTTGCCATTTACTACGCACTGGCTACCTATGCCGCAAAAGCAAGCCGAAATCGGTATTCGAGAACTTCTGCAAGTAGGTGCGTTAGAATCTTATCCGCCGCTTGTTGAAATTAAGAAAGGTCTTGTTAGTCAGCACGAACACAGCGTAATTATTACGAAAGACGGTTGCATCGCGTACACGAGGGATACCTTATAATTATCGAAGCGCGACTTCCAAAAGTACGCGATCTATATCATCCGCACCGATTTTCTTCTCGTCGCCGGAGATTAAATCCTTTACAGTAATTAAGTGCTGCGCTAAGTCTTTCTCGCCAATAATAATTACGTATGGAATTCTTTCCTTACTTGCAAATTCAATATTCTTTGAAATGCCTCTGCCCGAAAGATCCATTATTGTCGGCACGCCTTGTTCTCGCAATGCGCGTAGCATTGCCGTGCAGCGCTCGGTAGTGTTCCCGATTGGTGCGATAAATACTCGAGTTTCACTCGGCTGGGTGTCTGGCGTGCGCTCCTTAATTACTTCACAAATGGGTTCGATGCCAAATGATATTCCGACTGCAGGCTGGTGCTCGCCGCCGAGAACTCCTATAAGATTATCGTAGCGTCCACCACCCATCAAGCTGCTTTTCACAGCTGACTCTTGTGCAAAAGCTTCATACACTATGCCTGTGTAATATGCAAGGCCGCGCGCGAGGCTAGGCGTAAATTCAACAAGCTCTCCTACAATCGCAAGCACTTCTCGCATTCGCGCTAGTGCGGGTACGCCGAGTTCCTGCTCTAAAAATTTTAACTTTCCATCATTCGTTCCCTTAATTATTGTGAGTGAGAAAAGCGTATCGCACTGCTCGCGATTAATTCCTTTCTGCTCTAGTTCAGTGCGCACGCCGCTCTCGCCAATTTTAGCAAGCTTGTCTATTGCAATTATTGCGTCCGTAGGATTGTTAATTTTTGCTTTGCTACAAATCGCGTCAAGTATGACGCGGTCGTTAACGCATATTGTAACTGGCACAGTTAGTTTTGCAAAGACTGCGTCTGCAAGCATTAAGCATTCTGCGTCTGCTAGCGCGCTGCTAGCGCCGACGATGTCTGCGTCGCATTGAATAAATTCGCGATACCTGCCAAGCTTAATAGGTCCATCACGGTACACGCGGCCTATTTCTGCGCGTCGAAACGGCATGCGCAAATCTTTTCGCATCGCAACGTAGCGTGCAAGGGGCACTGTTAAATCATATCGCAGCCCAAGTTCTCGGCCGCCTTGATCTTGTACTTGGAAAATTTCTTTTGCTACGTCTGTGTTCTCGGAGCCCGCCATTTTAGCATTTAATGTTTCGAGGCGTTCAAGAAGCGGCGTTTCAAGCTGCGCAAACCCGTAGATGCGGAATTGTTCCTGAATAATATGTAAAACGCGCATACGTGTTTCCATTTCTTCAACTGTGAAATCGCGTACGCCGCGGGCTAGTTCTACCATTCGATTGGAAAGTTACTCAGGGTTTATAATGGTATTTCGTCTAACTTCGGAATGTTTGCATCCACAGCGAAACATTTCCGAAAACATCATGCATAAATATAACAATAAGTATAACTTTTGCATGGTTAAGGGATTAAAAATGACTGGGACTTTGCGCAAGGTTGGTGGTTCGCTAGTAGTGAGAATCCCAAAAAAGTATGTTGATTCTCTCGAGCTTAATGTCGGAGACAATGTAGAATGGGAGAACTTACGAAAAGTTAAGCGCGATTACAAGTCTGTGATTGGTTTATTTCCTGGTATCGGGCCATGGACTCCCGAAATGAAGGAGTGGCTGCGAGGCAATGATCGTGAGTCCTGATACGTCTGTTCTCGTTGAAATTTTTGAAGGATCGCAAGCCGGAAAGGTAGCCTTCGAAGCCTTACATTGTCCTTGCGATATAAGCGCTGCTGCAGTTGCAGAAGCCTGCTCTCGCGCCGCAAAAAGTGGTGTTGCAACAAATAAAATTGTGGCTGCTTGTGAAGAACTAGGCGCAATTATACCTCTTTCCGCCACCATTGCTCAGCATGCAGGAGTATTGTATACTGATATTCGCTCCCGGCGATCAAAATTCGGCATGGTTGATGCAATGATTTTGGCAACAGCGCACGTACAGAAGACAACTCTGCTTACATTCGACAACGACTTCCGTGGTCTTCCCGGAGTAACTGTACTGAAACGTTAGTGCAGCGCTTTCCACAATGGGTGCTTAGCAATAGTGTTGTCAGTAATAGAATCGAGTGGAATCGCGCAGTGCGTTTGAAGTGCGCGCTCAATTTCCCAAAGCTTCTGTTCATAATCGATTGCGCTGCGCTCGGCAGTTTCATAATATCCAGGGTAGCGCTGCTTAGCGTCAGCAATTCGCTCGCGTAGTAGGCAAACGCCGTTAGGCATAACGCGGTTATCACAATACAAATATATCATGCCAGCATAATCATATTCGCGAAGCATGCGTGGCATTTGCAATCCGCGCGCACGATCAATAAACTCACGAAGCTCCGGTTCAATTCCTGCTTGTTTTAGTAATCCTGCGCGTACTGCATCCGTATCATTTCCAAAGTGGGCTCGTGCGCGGCTCTGAGTTTCTTTGTATTCCGGAATTAGCTCTTTGTCACGCTTCATTAACTCTTGTTGCCACTGTGAATCAAAATCAATTTTCATAATGTTGCCAACGTCGTGCAACAAGCATGCAGCAACAATGGTGTCGCGGTCAAGCGTTGGTCCTGTCCAGTTTTCGCAAATTATGTCAGCCACTGCAGCGACGCGAATGAAATGCTCTTTCAAATTACGAACAAGAGGAAATCGCGCAAGCACTTGCTTTGGCTGCTTTAGAACTTCTGTGGCGCCTGTCATTAGATTACTGGCTCACCTTGTGTCTGCCGCGTGCTTCAACTGCAGTCAGACGCGCAATCACAGAATTGTCTGCTGCGCCTTGAGTATATGCTTTACTGAACGCGTTCCAAAATATTTCGGCAAGCAGTGGATGGCTGCCTTCAAGCGTTTCACGCAGTACATGCAAATCAACTGCTTTGTCTTCGATGCGCTTAGTTAATTGTGCGAGGCCAAAATCAATTAGGACAAGTTCTTGAGAGGCAGTTTCAACCATGACATTGGAAGTTGTTAAGTCGCCATGCATAATGTCTACGCCGTGAAGCGCGTGAATCATATTTCCGAGCAGTGTGCCGAAATGTACTGCTGCGTCTTCACTATTCAAGCAGTCACGTAAGCGCTCACCTCCAATACACTCCATTTCAATTATTGTCTTGTCAACCAGAAGTACTTTCGGCACTCGCACCGGCGCTTTTGCCAGCATGGTAGCTTCTCGCTTGGTACGTTGCACGCGCAGCCTTTGATCCAGCTCTGCGTTGCGGTAGCCTTTCACGGCTCGCTCTTTTACAACACGGTCAGGCAGGAAAGTAATAGTCGCTTCT
The DNA here is from genome assembly GCA_043771635.1 of Candidatus Woesearchaeota archaeon. Classification (GTDB taxonomy): domain Archaea; phylum Nanobdellota; class Nanobdellia; order Woesearchaeales; family SKIA01; genus JAYVHA01. Next base: position 81,094 of record JAYVHA010000019.1, on the reverse strand, counting down.
GCACCGTATTGTGTTTGCATAGCTATGGGAGGTTAAGGATAATATATGAATATAGTTAAAGAAAAAAGAGTTGAAAAATTTAGAACATTCGTGGTTCAGTTGAAACTGGCATTGCAGCAGGTTCGTCTGCGCGCAAGTAGCCTGAAGCTTCAACTTCGCGGTCTTCATCCTGAGCAAAGCGCGCTTCTAGGCTTAGCATACGAATGTCAACTGATCTTAGCGGGAACACTTTTGAAAGCTCTTGGCGCAAGTGGCGCTGAAGCTTAAGTGCAACGGAGTCTGAAACAAGGGTTTCAAATGAGAGTTCTGCTGCAAGCGGTAACATAACTTCGCGGCATTTCTTGCGAAGTGCTGCGGCGCCAGTGTTCGATGCAACGTTCTTAGTAATCATTAGGGGCTTGATGCGTGCCACTTGACCGTGCTTAAGCTTTACAAGGAAGCTGTCTTCGATCTTGCTGCGGCCACGGCGTACGAGGCGCTTAACAGAGTTAGGCTGCATCTCGATTGCGGTAACGCGAGTATGTGCTTTTCCTTCCGCAACGTTGGTTACGCGGAAAGAGACGCTGAGGTTTTGGCGCTTCATGTCGCCGGTGAGGTTCATGAGGTTGACGGTGATACCGCGACCCTGAAGGCTGCTGGTCTCAAGAACAAGGCTCTCTCCGAGCTGCTCGTGCTTGAAGATTGTTGGTGCGAGGACTGGCACCCAGTGCTTCTTTACATTTGCCATTGATTGCCGGAACTAGGCACGGTTTATAAGCGTTACTAGTTGTGAATTCCAGAGGAGAAGTTACTTATTTTCTATATAGGCAATATATTTAACTATTGAGTAGTAGTTAAAATACATAAGTTTATATATTGTGTTTTGCCAGCATACTCTATGATAGAGGAGAATCTTCGCAACGGAACGTTGTCTCGCCGCAGCTTTTTGCAGCTTCTAGGTGCGACAGCTGGTCTCGCAGCGATGGACGCAGTGATGCCTGAGGAGCTTGAATCGCAGCAGAGGAAGAAGGAACGTGCGTCACTAATTACAGATTCGCTCAGTCCATTTAATGCTCAACGTAAGGTTCGGTCGCGGACAGATGGTATTGTTTTGCACACGACTGAAGCAGGCGATGAGAGCTCACGTAACTCAATCCATCGCTTTGGTACTGCAAACTATCTGGTGCTAACAAGTGGTGAAGTAATTCGTACCATTGAAAGTAAACGCATAGCAAAGCACGCTGGTCGTAGCATGTGGAATGGTAAAACAGACTTGAGTTCGTGGACAGTAGGTATTGAAGTCTCAGGGTATCATGACCGTGACATTACTGGCAAACAGATTACTGCGCTTCGCCAACTCATCGCAGATGAGCAAGGTCGCTATGGAGTAGCTGATGCTCAAGTCTGGTCGCACAGTATGATTGCGTATGGATCGCCTAACAAATATCAAAAAGCAAACCATAGAGGTCGTAAGCGATGCGGTATGCAATTTGGAACCGAGCAAGTTCGTTATGCGCTCGGTCTTACAAGTGACGCGAAGTACGACCCTGACGTGCGATCAGGTCGCTTAATTGTGGCGGATAAAGAGCTTGAGCGAGTACTGTATGGTGGGGCTTCCGCTACTGTCGCATCTGGTCCAAAGGCTACAGCATCAAATACTGCTCCGAGCTATGTTGCACCAAAGCAAACACCCAAAGCAGTAGCTCAATCACCTAAACCTTCGCAACCACAAATTAATCCATTACCTCGCTCCGGAGATATTGCTGCTACAGTTGACGATGAAGTAGAAACTGTTCGGCTGCTCGGTATGGATGGTCCCACTCCATATTCAATTGTTGGCATGGAATATAACTCTGCGAATACGATTTACTTTATGCCTGATGGTCGTGTTTTCACTGGGCGCGATCTTGATAAACGGAGAGGAAAGTTCCCTACTCTCCCGAATGGAACGGGAATACTCCCTGGCTATGTATATGGTGGAGTTGTTCAGCCCGGCCACAGTGCATTTAGTGTTGTAAAGAGCGACTGGAATCAGCCGTCGACATTCTACTATACTGCTAAGGGGGGACTTGTAAGCGGTGACGGAATCAAAGAAACAGAAATCCCTCGTGGAGCAGTCATCCTTTTCCAGCGTTGAGTGCAGGTTAAATTGTCACAGTAATTCGTTAGCCATCCATCGTATGTATAACTGGCGAGCTGTGCACAGCAGTATGACACTAACAGCTGTGAACAGGACAGCGCTTATCACAGGCGCTTCATCAGGCATCGGCCTTGAACTTGCAAAGCTTTTCGCTGCGGACAAGTACAATCTTATTCTGGTTGCGCGCGACATGCCTGCGCTGCAGCGCGTAGCTAAAGAACTTAGTGCAGCACATTCCGTCGAGTGCACAGTCATAGCGCTCGACCTATCCGCAGTTGGAGCCGCAGAAAAGCTTGCTAAGCAACTTGGGAAGCAACGCATCGATGTTCTTGTGAACAACGCAGGCTTTGGCGCTGCAGGTCCGTTTGCACAAGCAGACCTCGCAAACGCAGAAGCTATGATTGCAGTAAACGTCACAGCCTTAACTGCGCTTACGCGCCTTTACTTACCGCAAATGATTGCACGCAAGCAAGGCAAGATTTTGAATGTCGCGTCAACGGCTGCATTTTTGCCAGGACCGAACATGGCAGTATATTATGCAACAAAATCCTATGTGCTCTCTTTCTCGCAAGCCATTTCAGAAGAAACTGTTGGCTCCGGTGTCACTGTTACTGCGCTGTGTCCCGGACCCACGCAAACTGGCTTTGAGAAGCGTGCAAAAACAGAGCACTTGCCGGCCTTTGCGAAAAGTGGGCTTGCAACTTCACAAGCTGTAGCTCGAATTGGTTACATTGGAATGCAGTGCGGCAAGCGTATTGTTGTGCCTGGCACGCGAAACAAGTTCATGACATTCATGACGCGCTTTATTCCGCGCAGCACGCAAGCAAGAATTGTAAAAAAGGTGCAAACAAAATAACTAAAAATCTAATTAAAAAATTTTAATTGTATTCTTCAGGCATTTCAAAGCCGTCCGGGAGAGTGTAGCCTTTTGTCATTTCAGCAATGTCTTGCGTCTTTGCCGGCTGAACAAAGTCCGAGTCTGAAACTCGTGTACTGTACTTCTTCGCGGTAAGTTCGCTGAAAAGTGCGCCTTTCTCGTCATATGTTGCAATATAGAGTGGCACAGAATCTTTGAGGCAATACCGTGCATGTGAGGAGTCAGTCTCAGTAACTTTGAAGCACTCAGCAGTTACGCCTGCAACTTGTTTTGTACCATCGCGAATGATGGTTGATGTTTGATCATCTGCAAGTTCTTGAGCTTCTTGCTGGCTCGATTGAACTTTGGTGTCTTCTGTTTCTTCAGTATACTCGCCACCGAAGCACTGCCACGCACCGTCAGTTTTTGAACACGATGCGTATTTTTCTTGCTGTGAATAAATGCGTGTTTCTGTGCCCATTGTTGTCATGTCCATTCGGAATGCATAATCTGATTCTGAGCGTGCACGAATGTACTGAGTGAGGGAGCTAGTTGTTGACTTGCCATTTTCCACGTTAACAATATCGTAGTCGACCATGTACTCGACTCTATTGCTAAACGAGCGCTCGAACGCTGCTCGGTCGTCACCAGTTGATGTTTTAGTAGGAGTTTTTACCGGGTTAGCAGCCTGCGCATCTACTGGCTCAGGCGTGGTTACGTCTGACGGTTGAGCGGGCGTATCAGTACTAGGTGAACTTTCAGCCGGTCCACATGCAGCAAGCACGAGGGCACAAATGAGAGTCAAAACGAGAATTGAGCTTTTCATGTTTGCCCTAGGAACTACTCCTATTTATTGTTGCTCAGTTCAAAATATACGTAAACTATAAAACCAAGACTTTTACCTTTTGCAGGATGGGCATCGTAGACACCTTTAAGCGTAGTTGGGAATTAACAAAGCTCTCTTGGCATGTTTTAATGCAAGACAAAGAACTTCTTGTGTTTCCAGTATTGTCAGCGATTGGCGCAGTAGCGCTTTTCATAGGTATTGTAGTTCCTTCGTTTCTAGTTCCATTTCTTAATCCGGAAAGTGGCGCAGCAGTGTATTATGGCGGCCTTATTCTTTGGTACTTCCTTACTTCATTTATTGCAATCTTCTTCCAAGCTGCACTTATAGCCTGCGTTAAGATGCGCTTACATGGAGGCAATCCGACAATAGGTTACGGACTGAAGGAAGCAGGTAAGCGTATTATTCCAATAATCGGCTGGAGTCTAATATCAGCTACAGTTGGAATAATTCTACGCATTCTTTCAGACCAAGCAAAAGAGCGCGGCGGTATTGTCGGTATTGTCGCTCAGATTATACTCTCAATTGTCGGCTTCGCTTGGGCGATTGTTACAATGTTCATGGTTCCTGTTATCGTGCTTGAAAATCAAGGTGTGTTCGCGTCGTTTAAACGAAGCGCAGAACTAGTCAAGAAAACCTGGGGTGAACAAATTGTAATGACTGCAGGACTCGGCGCAGTTTTCATGGCAGCGTATGTAAGTATTATGGTAGTATGTGTGCTTACCGTATTTGTAATTCCAGCGCTATTGATTCCTGTTGTTATTTTTGGTTTCGGACTCCTTGCTTGTACTGCAGTACTCCAGTCCACGCTTAGCGGCGTGTTTAATGGCATTCTGTATGCATATGCACGCGGTGACAAGCTGCCTGCCGAGTACAAGACTGTAGCAGCGGGCGCTTTTACCAAGAAAGTCTAAACCGTAAGGGATAAAGAGCGGAGTCTGCTTCCGAGCCCGTGGACGAGCAAGAAGACGGGCGCAGCATTGACGAGTTGGTACTACAAACTATTTCAGATGAAGTCCGTGATGACGAAATAGAATATTTACTTCACGCGTGGGACCGAGGTTACCGCCTTGCGTACAATCCAGGAGTAATTAGGTTCGGCAATTTTACTAATAAATGGGATTTCGATGATGTTCAAACTTATGCGCCTTTTATGGCTGGCAGAGTGCGGGACCTTAGCGACGAACAATTGAATATGATTGCTAGGCTAGTAGTACAACGTGCATTAGGGTATGATACTGACGAATCCGATGAAACTGAGGAATTTGATGACAATCCGTACGCACTGGCAGCGGCGCATGTGGTGGAGAACAGGCACGCCGAATTTTTGGTCAAACTGGAAAAAACACACTATAAACGTCTAGAGGATACAGCGTGTCCCGTGACAACGAATTTTGGTTTGCATAACTTAGAATATATACTAAATGCAATAGGTAATTCTGATTTTGAATTTCCTATAACAAGGCTCGAAGCCGAATCAGAGCTGCGAGCTAACTTAGGAATGGTTGAAGCGATGGAGTACCGCGAGCATGGCGAGTATTTGTTAGGGCAGGTGCAATCATACATTACTAAGGCGCGTCGCCCTGCGTCTCGCGAGCTAGCATATCTTCTAAATGAACTTACAGACTACGTAAGTGGTTTATCATACGAAGAGCCAATTGAGATGGATGACGTTTCCAAAAGTGCGTCAATCTCATCTACTCTATCTGAGCGTCGTGATGTGTTGCGACGGTATGAACGTGCGCAGCGAGAATTAGGCTGGGTTGCCTCTGCAGAATTAGTTAGATTCAAAGATTTGCGACAAGAAAATAGTATTCGAGAAAATGCGTGGAAGCATACCTGTATCGCTAAGCGAGATGTTACTGATGAGCTTCGTGACGCTGAGTACCGTAAACGCGGAACTGTTGCGTTAGCAGCTGCTTACGCTCGGAGGCGGGCAAAACTTGCTGCGATGCACGGTTACAGTTCAAAAGAATACCGAGATGCGCTTGAGCGCGAACAACTGTATGTTCCACAGCCACGAATGACTTGTGCGGAGCCAGACTTTTCTGTTTATCTCGCAAACTCTTCACAACCAAGCCCTCTATCTGCTAAGCAATATCAAAATTTGATTATTAAAGAATCGAGCGTTCAACATCCCCTTTGGCAATGTAATGATTTTTTTGAAACACATGAAAGAATTCCCCGAGTAAAAAATGAACCAATTCAATTTCCAAAAGGCGCAATTATTCCGGGCAACCCCTCGAACCGTAAAAGCACAACGCAACTTAACTTATTTGAATAATACTAAGCAAATATTAGCGATAGTACTTCGGGGTAAAGCCCGAATTATTTGTTTGGTGATATAATTGCGGTGGAATTACGGTTCGTGATTGATACTGCACTGAATCTTTCATTACGAATTTTGACCTGTCAAACGTCGTAGGTTCTGGTTGCTTCGGCATAGGCTCTTTCATCAGAGCCTCTAAGTCGCTTTCATTGAGCGGGCCTAGGACTATTATATTTCCAATGCTAATCAAAACTAATTGCTTTCTTGCGCTGAAAATTTGCCTGCTTATATGTCAATATTGCTCGCGTACTGCGCGTTCTCTTCAATCCACACGCGACGTGGTTCAACATCATCGCCCATGAGCATCGAGAACACTTCATCCGCAGCAATTGCGTCGCCAACGTTGATTAGTTTAAGTACGCGGCGCGCCGGATCGATCGTAGTTTCCCACAGCTCTTCTGGGTTCATCTCTCCAAGGCCTTTGTAGCGCTGCATGGTTGCTTTCTCGCCAAGCTTTGCGACTGCTGCGTTTTTCTCGTCTTCAGTCAAGCAATAAATTTTCTCCTGACCTTTCTTTACGAGATACAGTGGCGGCTGCGCGACATAAACGTAACCTGCGTCGATTAATGGGCGCATATATCTAAAGAAAAGCGTTAATAGAAGCGTAGTAATGTGGTTACCGTCGGTGTCTGCGTCTGTCATAATAATTATTTTATGATACCTAGCTTTCTCAACCTTGCACTCTTCGCCAATGCCGCAGCCAATTGCACTGATAAGTGTCGTGACTTGCTCTGAATTCATTACTTTCAAAAGCCTTGCACGCTCCGTATTCAGAATCTTTCCACGCAGTGGCAGAATTGCTTGAAATTCACGAGCGCGGCAAGTCTTAGCTGAGCCTCCTGCTGAGTCGCCTTCCACTACAAACAGTTCGGTTTTTGCCGGGTCTCGCTCTTGGCAGTCTGCTAGTTTACCTGGCAACGATGAAAACTCGAGTGCACTCTTTCGCCGTACAAGTTCGCGCGCTTTACGTGCGGCTTCGCGCGCTTTTGCAGCTTGCGAGGCTTTCTCAATAATTAGGCGCGCCTCTTTTGGATGCTCGTTCAAATATATTGTAAGTTTTTCCGTTACTAAACTTTCAACAATTCCTTTAACTTCGCTGTTGTTGAGTTTGCCTTTTGTCTGGCCTTCGAATTGTGGTTCTGGCACTTTAACAGAAATTACTGCTGTTAATCCTTCGCGAACGTCGTCGGAGGTAAGTGCGGCCTCTTTTGCATCTTTGAGAACTTTGCTTGCATAGGTGTTAAGCGTTTTTGTAAGCGCTGCCTTAAAGCCAGTTAAGTGCGTACCACCTTCGTGCGTGTTAATGTTGTTGACAAATGAATAAACTGCTTCGGTGTATGCTTCTGAATATTGTAGCGCTACTTCAACAATAGTTTCATTGCGCTCGCCTGTTACGTAGATTACTTCGTGGAACGGTTGTTTCGCTTTACCAAGCTCCTGCACGAAACTCATAATACCACCGTCGTAGTGGAATACGCGCTCTTTCTGGGTGCGCTGGTCACTAAGTGTAATAGTAAGTCCTTTATTCAAGAATGCAAGTTCGCGAAGGCGTGCTGACAGTATATCTGCGTTGTATACAGTTTCAGGAAATATTTCTGGGTCTGGTTTAAACGTAACAATTGTTCCGCGTTTATCGCTGTCGCCAACGATTGCGAAAGGTTGCGTTACGCTGCCGCGACTAAACCCCATTCCTACTTCTTTGCCGTCGCGGTGTACGCGCACAATTAATGATTCTGACAGTGCGTTAACAACACTGATACCTACGCCATGTAATCCGCCGGAAACTTTGTAACTAGATTTCTCGAACTTACCGCCGGCGTGCAGAATTGTCATTACGACTTCAAGTGCGCTCTTCTTCTCTTTCGCGTGCTCAGTCCATGGAATGCCGCGTCCGTTGTCTGAGACAGTTACGCTGTTGTCTTCATGTACTGTGACAACAACGTGTGTGCAGTGACCTGCAAGCGCTTCGTCAACAGAGTTGTCGACTACTTCCCATACTAGGTGGTGCAGGCCTTGTTGGCCAGTTGAACCTATATACATTGACGGGCGCTTACGAACTGCTTCAAGGCCATCAAGAACTGTAATTGACGATGCATCGTATGCGCCACCTGTCGGCTTAGGAGCCTGTGGCTGCTGGTTATCGTTTACCTTTGCAATAGGTGCCTTAGCTGCGGGCTCACTCATAGTATTTGGACGAGCAGACCCTATAAAAAACTGACTATTTTACGTCGGAATTAACCTGGTTTATACGCCTTATAACTGGCGAATTCGAGGGTTTGGCGGAGTGAGTCCGGCCGCGGAGCAGAAGAGAATTTATGGCTGTCAAACTAATTAGTATTAGGTGAAACTAATGCCTCAAACAAATGGAGTACGGAGCCTTGCGATGGGCGCAATTATTTTTAGTGCAGGAATGTGCAGCAGTGATACGATTCGGTACCAAGTAGCAAGCGCTCGCGCACAGCAGTCTTTACCACGCGCAAGCGTTGCGTATAATCGGCAGGGCACATACGTGAATGGCGAGCAGATCCGCTCTAACGGATTAATCGGCGCGCCTCGCTGCGAAGTTGATTCAATTCCACAAGACGTGCAGCGCGCAATTGCAGTCAATATTATGCAAAAGCAGCCGCGCGTAATTTCTGACTATGCAACGCAGCTTGGCGAGCGCGCGTGGCGCTCACTAATGTATCAAACAATCAAGCCAGGTATTGAAGAGGACAGCGTGCGTGCAACATTACCTCCGAGTGCGTACGTGCCGCGATAGTTTATCCGATTGCGCGGCGCACGTCAACACATTCGCAGTTCTGAACGTTCTCGATGTTGCAGATTTCTGCTTCGAGGTCTTCAGTTCCGCCAATTGACTCCTGCATTGACCACATTAGTTCAATAGCCTTGAGACCAAACGCAACAGGCTTATACTCGGCTTGCACGGAGCGGTCTTCCTTAATGAACGCGTGGATCATTTTTGTAGCTTCCGCTGTGATGGTTGGGAGGTCGGCTTCGATGCTTTCAGGCATGATGCGCAGAGTGATGTAGATTAGTGCCATGAGAGCAAGAATAATGAACGTTTTATAAAAGTTCCTCGGAGACTCGAGCTTTTGCGCTCACTGCAGGTGAGTGTTCTTGCGCTCGCTCCCGCGCTGCTTGGACAAGTCCGAGGAACAGCGGCGCTGGCTCTTCAAGGCTTGAGCGCAGCTCCGGGTGTGCTTGCGTCGCGACAAAGTACGGGTGGCTTGGTAGTTCCAAAAATTCTGCGAGCGTACCGTCCGGCGATAGTCCGCTGAGCGCGAGCCCGTGGCGCGTCAAGGTTTCGTGATACGCTGGATTGACTTCGTAGCGGTGCCTGTGCCTCTCGCGCGCGGTGCCGCCATACAGGTGCTCTATTCGCGAGCCGGGCGCTGTGTGTGCGTCAAATCCGCCGAGACGCATAGTGCCTCCCTTGTGAGTGAGGCTTGCCTGTTCAGGAAGGAAGTCAACTACTGGATGCGGAGTTTGAGGATTGACTTCAGTTGTGTGCGCGCCTACAAGTCCGCAAACGCTTCGGGCAAACTCTACAACAGCAAGCTGCATGCCATAGCAAATCCCGAGGAATGGAATTCCCTGTACGCGGCTGCGCTCAATAATGCGCAGTTTTCCATCAATTCCGCTGTCTCCAAATCCGCCGGGAACTATGACTGCATCAACTCCAGCAAGCGCATGCGCTGCGTCGGCCGCGCTGTGAATAACTTTAGTGTCGATCCAGCGAACGATAACTTGGCATGAAGTTGCGGCCGCTGCATGTTTGAGCGCTTCGGTTACCGACGCGTAACTGTCTTCCAGACGAGTGTATTTTCCGGCAATTGCAATAGTAACATGAGCTTGCGGTGCAGCAAGGTTTGCAAGCCGATCCTCCCAAGGACAACTGTTATGCGACGCGGCGAGCGAGAGCACACTATTAATTTGCTCAAGAATTCCTTGCGACTGCAGTACTTTGGGTAGATGATAAACGTCGAGTACGTCTGGTACGCTAATTACTTGCGTAGTAGGCACGCTCGCAAATAATGCAATTTTTGCGCGAATACCGTCGTCAAGCGCTTCTTCGCTGCGCGCGAGCACTAGGTCTGGATTAATACCGCGTGCGCGCAGCATTGAAACACTTTGTTGGCTAGGTTTAGATTTTTGTTCGTGTACGTTTGCAAGCATCGGCACATAAGTTAGGTGTGCAAAAAGTACTGAGCCGCGCGGGAGTTCTAGTTGCAATTGGCGAGCTGCTTCAATATACATTTCATTTTCTATGTCGCCGACAGTGCCGCCGATTTCAATAATTAGCACGTCTGCGTGCTCGTCCGCAGCTATACTGCGCCACCATTTTTTGATTTCATCCGTTACGTGCGGGATAAATTGCACTGTTTTGCCAAGGAAGTCGCCGCGTCGCTCCGCTTCAACAATGCGCATAAATACTTTGCCCATAGTTAGTGACCATGAGCTTTTACATTGAACGCGCATAAAGCGCTCGTAGTGACCGAAGTCCATGTCAACTTCGCCGCCGTCCTCAAGTACAAACACTTCGCCGTGTTCTACTGGGTTCATGGTGCCGGGATCAGTATTCAGATAGCCGTCGCACTTGACTGGAACTACGCGGTAAGAATCACTTAGCAGGTGACCAATTGATGCTGCCGCTACGCCTTTACCAAGTCCTGATAAAACGCCGCCCGTGACAAAGATACACTTCACGGGAATACAATATTCTGCCTCAGGTTTAAATTATTGGTGGTGCTAAAGCTACTGTTCGCTCACCTTTTGTTGGATTTAAGGTTGGTAATTACCTAAAAGAATGCACCCCAGACTTTCGCTCCGTCGAAGCCAGGAATTGGTATTAGGTTAAACACGAACAAGAATAGGTTGATGTTTTGAGACGCATGCAGTAGTATTGTTGTGTCCATGCTCCAGCTGCGCGCTTTAAGAAGTATGAAACACACAAGAAATAGTATGCCGTTGACCATTGGTCCGGCAAATGCTGTCCATGCAAATTCCATAGGTGTTGCAGTGCCTATAATCGATACATAGGCAGGTACCAGAAAAATAAATGGGAAGCTAACTAATTTTAGTACTACGCCGATTGCAAGCCAAAGGTATGATGCGTGAAACGTCGCTTGTAAACCAAGTGATAGCGCTGCAAACTTGTGACCTAGTTCGTGCAGAATGATTGAGGGTCCGACGATTGCTGCGCTAAGAAGTAAACGTTCAGCGAGCGTCTCTCTTTTCTTAATTACCTCAACAAGGCCGCTGAAAATGAAGCTGCCTGCTACTACGGTAATTAAAATATCAAGAATTTCAAACCAGGTGAATAGCATATTATCACATAATTTTAGTGCTATTATAAATTTGTTCGAGGTCCTGGTAGTATAAAAATTCTAAAAGGTTCCATAATTTAAGCATTTTTTAAATGAGCATATTTTTAAATCTCCAGTTCGGTGTCGAAGATTGTTATAAATGGACAAAACCAATTATCCTCTGCTAGCAATTGTAGCTGCTGTAGCGCTAACGGCTATTGTGGCTATGGTTACGCTCTCGCAGAACAGCCCAGGCGTTTCAGCAAGTCCAGTTCTCACCTTGACAGACGGTTTTGGCGACACCGAGGCGGGGCTTACTGGTAATGTTGTTGCAAATGACCGGGCTACGCGTCCACTTCAAGAGCCTAATCGAGAGCGTCCTGGCTTAGATTGGAGTCAATATGATTACAATAGTGATGGCACGCTAACAAGTGAAGACACCCAGGTTCTTGTAGATGTAGTTGCTCGTTCACGCTTCTGTCCCGAGGGCCGCGTATGCGACATTAACAACGATGGAATTGTTGACATCGTAGACAAGCGAGCATATGATACAACAATGCTTCGCATTGAAGCGCAACGCGCTGAAGCGCACGAGATTATGGTGGGTACACCATCACCACTAATTCAAGATGATGAATTCTGGCTTGCGGTAACTGGAGCGCCTGCTTATGACTAAAATCGCCGCGCACAAAGCAGCAGCTCCAGCTGCGCCTAAAGGACTTACTGCGGTTGCTGGCAGTTCAGTTGCGATACACTATACGGGCACACTTGAAGACGGTTCTGTTTTTGATTCGTCTGTTGGTGGTAGTCCTCTGCAAGTAAAGCTCGGAGAGGGTTCCCTGATTCCTGGCTTCGAGCGTGCAGTAATCGGCATGCACGTCGGTGAAAAGAAAACTTTCACAGTATTAGCTGCCGACGCATATCCGTTCGATGAAAATCTAGTCATGAATATGCCGCGCGCTGCGGCGCCGCCAGACTTAGTACTTGAAGTTGATAAGATTTTACTGCTACAGGGTCCTGGTGGCGAGCGTCTTGAAGCGCGCATTACTGCCCTCACTGATGAGGGTGTAACGCTCGACGCTAATCCTCCTGTTGCAGGTAAGGACTTGACCTTCGCAATAGAACTAATCTCATTAGTTCATTCTTAAAGCGCCAGAAAGGCTTATCAGTCGCGCTTAGATTTCCAGGATATGTCATCAAACTCAAACAACATTAATCAGTATTTTGGTTATGCGCAAGTGTTGACGGACACGTCGCTACCCGAAGAGTACTTAGAGGAGGAATTGACTTTCTTAACTCCAATCAAGTCGCAGCACAGTTTGCACGCTCATTTCAAGAAGCAGGCTACGAGTCATCAGTTTACTCAGTTGCAAGCAAGGAAAATACTTCGCTGGTTCCGGTGCAATATCCGAAGTTAGCTTGGAATTCGCATGCATATGTTGTTTCTAACGGCACTGCGTTCGATTCTATTCTTGGAATCATATGTCCTGCTGATATGTACGCTAAGCTTGCGTTTACTAATTCACTTGAAGTGTTAGAAGTTACGCCAGCAGTTGAACTAGGTAAAATTCTCGAATAATAATTTTTTACAACTTAGATCCACTTTCTATTTCTAAAGAATACTAGTAATCCCGCTGTGATTAGGATCATAATTCCAAGTGTTAGAAAATATCCATATTTCCATTGCAATTCTGGTAAGTATGTGAAGTTCATTCCATATATGGATGCGATAAGCGTCAGAGGCATAAAGATAACTGAAATAACAGTTAGTACTTTGATTATATCGTTTAAGCGGTTACTTGCGATGTTAAAGTGAACTTGAAGCAGGCCATTCAAAATTTCTCTAAAGTTGTCGATTGTTTCAAGTACGCCTAGGAGCTGATGATATACGTCACGAAAATGATCTGCGCATGATGGCATAACAAACTTGACGCCCTTGCGAGAGAGTTGCTCGAGCACGCTATCCATTGGTGCCAAGTGATGGCGCAGCGTTATCACTTGGTGTTTAATTGTAAAAATTCTTTTAACCACGTCATCACGGTGGTCGATCATTATTCTGTCTTCAAGATTAGTAATTTCTTCGTCGAAGCGCTCAAGAATTGGACTGTGCTTACTAACTTCTTCTACAACAAGCGCGTGCATAATAAATTCAGTGTCCTTTGCAAGCAGCGACGCAATAAGCGCCGGGTCGCGCTTTAAAACCTCAAACGAATGTATGTGTCGCTTGTGCACTGTTATTAGATAATTTTCACCTAGCAAAAAGCTAAGTTGTACAAAATGGCCGTGTTCATCAAGGCCGTACAATACAACATAAAGGTAGCTGTCATACTCTTCAATAATAGGTCTGCTTGCACCATGACGAATACTTTCTATAGTGCGAGGATGGATACTAAAGTAAGTTTTTAGAAAGTCAAGTTCATGCGGCGTCGGGTCTGGTAGGTCAATCCATAACTTATCCTTCTCACGAATGATGCGGTGCATGCTGTTCGCAAGCTCGCGCTCACTAACTCGCTCAATCGCGCCCTTTCGGTAGCAGAAGCTGTCCATCCTCTTTTCATGAATCTAGCGCAAGTTCTCGCTTAAATATGTGTTGTGTGGCGCCTTTTACTTAATTAATCGATAACAAGTCTTATAGCGCTTCTAATCGCATCCTGTGTATGGCACGCACTCCCGCATCCAAGCGTAATTTACTACATGCGCCAACTAAAGCTGCAATAAAAAAAGGAGTAGGTCGGAAGATAGTGAATAAATTGATGGATAATCGAACTAGAGTTAGTGATGCCTCTACAAAAAATGCTACCGTTTCATCCCCTTTTGCCCGCGGCTCATTGTTTCCTATTTTTTTTACTGTATTTTTGGATATGGTTGGGATCGGTATTATTATTCCCGTATTAGCAGTCTTGTTCTTGGGTCCTTCGTCTGCATTATTCGCACCAACCGTCGCAATGACGACTCGCACCTTACTGCTCGGCGCGCTAATAGCCACTTATCCGCTTGGGCAATTCTTCGGTGCTCCTCTGTTTGGAGCTCTAAGTGACAGGCACGGTCGGAAACCCGTACTCATCTACACACTAATTGGAACAGCTATAGGCTACATACTTTTTGCAATTGGGATTCTAACGCAGCAACTATGGCTATTGTTCGTCTCGCGTGCAATTGACGGTTTAACTGGCGGAAACATTGCTGTTGCAATGAGCGCAATCGCGGATGTTTCCACCAAAGAAAGTAAAGCAAAGAACTTTGCTGTGGTGGGTATGGCGTTCGGCCTAGGCATAGTAATTGGACCGTTTATTGGCGGATTACTTGCAGACCCCAGCAACTTTTCATGGTTTAATGCTGCAACGCCAATATGGTTCGCTGCCTTCCTTGCGCTGCTAAACATAGCGCTAGTATATTGGCTATTCACAGAGACACTGCAAAAGCCTCGCACAACTTCCGTATCCTTGAAGGCAGGTTTCAGTAATCTTCGCGCTGCACTAGCGCGACCTCACTTGAGATTAATTTTCTCCGTATTTTTTTTGATGATGATCGGATTCGCTTTCTTCACACAATTTTTTTCCGCCTACCTTGTTGGACGGTTTAGTCTGAGTGAAGGTCAAATCGGAAATACTTTCGCATATCTCGGGATGTGGATTATTATCGTACAAGGTCTAATTACGCGCTCTGTTTCTAAGCGATACGAACCTGCTTCGGTATTGCGAGTATCTTTACTGGGGCTTGCCATAGCTATACCTTTCCTGCTTATTCCAAACCAGTGGATGGGAATTTTCTTTGTATTGCCGTTCACAGCACTATTTCAAGGGCTCACTATGCCGAATATGACTGCGCTAGTTAGCAATGCTGCCCACGCGGATGAACAAGGAGAAATTCTCGGAATTCAGCAGAGCGTGCAAGCGATAGCAATTACTTTGCCTCCTCTGCTCTCGGGTTTTCTTTTCTCATTGCACATGAGTCTGCCGATTGCACTTGGCGGCCTGTTTGTAGCATTTGCTTGGATTCTATTCGTAGCTAAGTATCGCACCGTACCAATTAGTAATTAGGATTCTTTATAGGCTTCGGCTTGCGCCTGTACCTTATTCGGAACACATTAAAAGCCCGTATCTTCTGTGTCGCTGTGAGTCACACGCTGGCACGGCTCGTGCAGGCAGGGTATGCAAGTCTTCTATCGGTAAGCATGCTCGCAGCGTCACACAGGCTTGGCGCTCAGTCGCTTCCGGATTCAAATTTACGCAGTGATAATTCAGTAAGTGCGTTAACCGTGCGAGACTCGCCGCACGTTATTTCTGACTACATAATGAGTGCCGAGCGTAAGGTTCGTCCGTGGTCTAAATCATTAATTCCAAAGTCATGGGTGGTGTATTCACGAAGCAAGCGTTCGATATACAATGCAGAGGTAAATGAAATTAGAGGCTGGTGTCAACGCGAATTAGATACTGAAACTGATAATACTACTGTTGGTCGTATTCGTACTAACTTTTTGATGCCTGCGGATGGTTACGAGTCGCTACTAAAAAATAAGCGAAAATTCTTAGGCGCATTAGATGCTCCAAAAGTTATTGTAGAGCATACCATGGAGGGCTCTATGTGTGGCAGTATGGGAAAGATGCTACTAAATGCTAATGCTCATTTTGCGGTCACTCTTAATGGAGTGATTTATCAGTTACTTCCTCTAAGTGTAAGTAGTGATGGACTTGGTGCTAGCGTTTGGAACGGCGACCATAATATTGCGCGTTCTGCCATTAATATTGAAAATGAAGGTATGAGTGCTAAGGGATTAACTGCTGCACAAGAGGAAAGTAATGCTTGGCTTATTGATGAACTGCAAGCGATGTACGCGCTCGGAGACACGGCTGTAATAGGCCATTACCAAGCAGCCGTACAGCATCTTCAATTAGGTCAATTTGGAATATCTAGAGCATCCGTACAAACTAAAGGCAGACAAACTCGCCGAATTGTGCGCCCGCCACTTGTACTCTCGCGTGGCCGTAGAACTGACGGTTCTCGTATGGATTGGGTGGCACTCGGCGTTGAGCATACTGAGCGCGATCCTGACGTAATCGCTGGCACTGTTCTAGCCGATGCACGCTTAACTCAGTACTTATTAGCTCGATACAGCACCGACCTACCATTCGGCGAATTTAGTAACGCGAATCTTGAGGTCAATAACTGCAAAGATATTATTCGTGTTATTGAGAATTATAATTCCTACACAGGAATTTCGTCAGTAGTACCCGTTTACAATTCGGCGCGCTTACCGTTCGCACACAATGTTCATAACTTATATTCTGGTAAACTACAAAAATATTGCTAGTGCCAAAAAAATGTAAGAGCTTAGAGTTGCTAAAGCTTAGAGTTGGAATATCTAGTGTAAGCTCTTAATTGCGTCGTCAAGATATTGCTCGGAGAGAATGCCGGTCTCGCGTAGTATTTCTTTGCCATCTTTAAAGAAAATTGTGGTTGGGATGCTTTGCACGCCGAATTGCGATGCAATTTGCTCAGCGTCTTCAACATTTACTTTCACGAACTTGGCGCGGGTTGCGTTCGCCTCCGCGAATTTTACGAACTTCGGTCCATACATCTTGCAGGGTCCGCACCACTCTGCCCAAAAGTCCGCTACAACAATGCCCTTTGCCTTAGTTACTTCGGTGGAAAATGTTTCGCTCGTGACTGCAGTTACCATAATATCGGTTACCCGACAGGGATTTATATTATTTGCGCCTGTCAGTTCCAGAATTCCTCGTCGTCAAAACTCTCTAAGAATAATTGGTAAATCGTCCAGCAAGAACGATGCGTGCCATGTGCAGTTCTTCATTCGCAGGAATAACATGAACTGAAACGGCGGAGTGACTGGTACTAATCTTGTCGTGTCCGCGCGCATTCGCAGCGTCATCAATAACGACGCCGAGTGGCGCAAGTAGCGAACAAACGCGCGAGCGTATGAAGCTTGCATTTTCGCCTATGCCCCCGGTAAACGTGATTGCGCGCACGCCGCCAAGCGTGATGTGGTATGAACCAATATTTAGCGCAATTCGGTAGCACATCATTTCTATTGCTGTTTGTGCCATACTCTCGCCGGCGTCCGATCGTCTCTTAACCTCGCGTAAGTCTCCGCTGCCAGTGAGGCCTTTAAGTCCTGATTCATTGTTGAGAAGGTTACGAACTTGCTGCGAAGTTAAATTGTGTGTCTCCATAAGGTAGAGTGGAATGTCTGGGTCGAGCTCCCCTGCTCGTGTTGCCATTAGTAATCCGTCAAGTGGTGTAAAGCCCATTGTTGTATCGTGGCTACGACCATTATGTACTGCGCAAATAGAGCTGCCTGCACCCAGGTGACAAGTAATTATGCGGTCGCTATGGTGGGTTATTTCATACGCTCGCTGCGCGCAGTACTCGTGAGAGAGACCGTGAAAGCCATATTTTCGAATTCCATAATCTGTGTAGAGTGCATAAGGAAGGCCGTACAAAAACGCGAACTTTGGAATGGTGTGGTGAAACGCTGTGTCGAAACATGCGATGTGAGTAGCATCAGGTAATGCTGCGCGTGCTGCTTTAATTCCTGCTAAATTCGCAGGGTTATGAAGTGGTGCGAGTTTGGCAAGTTCTTGTATGCCTTCCTCAATATCTTTGTTAATTACGGTGTGGTGCGTAAAATTCTCTCCGCCGTGAACAACGCGGTGCGCTACATAGTCTATTTGTTCATGCGGAAATATTTCTTGCACTGTAGCTAGTGCTGCAGCTATCGCGTCATCATGATTCGGCGTGCTACGCGCAGAACTACGTGTTATCTCGTTGGTGCGCACTGAACTAGTGCCATTATGTCCAATACTGTCAATCATACCTGCAAGTAGTTCTGTTTCGCCCTGAAATAATTTATACTTTAGAGAGCTCGAGCCCGCATTAAGAACTAATATTGTGCTTGTCATATGTGGGAGCGTTTTCATGCTTTGCCGTCGCTTCCAAACAATCTAATGCGGTCTGCCACCATAGCTTTGACTGCTGCGCGCGTAACTGCGAGTAGCGAGCGCGGATCAAAGTCTGCTGGATGATCTGCATAGAACTTTCTCGCCGCTGCAGTAAACGCGAGCCGCACATCCGTATCTGTATTTACCTTACAAATACCGCGCTCGATTGCGGCGCGTATAGCTTCTGCAGGTACGCCTTGTGCGTCCATAATTTTTCCGCCGTACTGATTGGCTGTGACGAGTAGCTCTTGTGGCACTGCGCTTGCGCCATGAAGTACAAGTGGTATGTGGACTACTTTTCGGATTGCCGCCAGGCGATCAAGGTCTAGGTGCGCTGACCCGTGAAACTTGTATGCGCCGTGGCTTGTGCCTATTGCTACGGCAAGCGACTTGCAGCCTGTCTCTGCGACGAAGCGGGCTGCAACTGCAGGGTCTGTATAGATGTGCTCGGCTGCTTGCACATCATCTTCAACGCCTTTGAGCACACCGAGCTCGGCTTCAACAGGTACGCCTTTGATGGCTGCAAGTTCCACTGCGAACTTCGTGAGCGCAACATTTTCTTCGTATGGCTTGCTGGACGCATCTAGCATGATTGAGGTGTAGCCGTTTTCTAGGCATTCTTCTACCCATTTCAGATTTGGTCCGTGGTCTAGGTGCAGGGCAATAGGCACCGCTGCCTCGTCGGCAAGCTTTCGCACTATTGCAGCGATGTTTGAGGTGCCGGCGAATTCAAGCGCTTTAACGCTGGTCGCAATAATAACTGGGCTTTTCAGCTCGGTTGCTGCCTCAATAATTGCTTGAGTGAACTCAAGGTCGCTTGTATTGAAGTGGCCAACGGCGTAACCGCCTTTTTGCGCAGCTTTGAGCATTGCGTCAGTAGTAACTAACATGAGTTTTGATTACTTGTGGATTATTTAAGACTAAAAGCACCACTTGCGAATAGTGATGATATATTTTGTCGTCGAAGAAATAACTTAAACTCGAATTCATGGTATATTGTCGGACTAACTTTTTATCACTAATTCGTTATTTGTCCCTGTTACATGGCCACGATAAGTATAAAAACACCCTCCTCTCCCATATCACAATTCACTAGGGGGTGAATAATACAATGGCAAAGAAATCTTCAAATATGGTAGGTAGTTGGGCATTCACCATCGGTGTAATCGTAGCACTTCTACTTGGCTTCGTAAGCGTTGGCCCAGCAGTGGACCAGTGGCTTGCAATAGCACTTGTAATCATCGGTATTGCAGTTGGTTGGCTTAACGTCTCCGGCAGCGAAACGCACCAGTTCCTAATTACGTCAGCGATTCTCGTTTTCGTAAGTACGGCAGCTGTAAGCTCGTTCTCGACGCTTGGCGGATTTTTCGGTGGCTGGCTTGTGAGTGCATTCACAAACCTAATGACTCTGTTTGTTCCGGCAACAGTAGTCGTTGCAATTAAGGCAGTTTTCGCGCTCGCTCGCGATTAAGCTCCCTAGGCTGCTATCTTTTTCATCTTTTTTTTCTTCTTTCTCAATTCTACTATTGTCTATTGCATTAACAACGCGTTGTCAATTCGATTTGCCTAGAAATAAGTTATTTCTACTCGTGCGCAAGCATTGCAGCGCCAATTGCGCCGGCAGAATCTGAGATTTTATGGCGAACAATCTTACAGCTTCTGAATAGTGCGGGAAACGTATATTGTTTTGTTCGCTCTTTTAGGCGCTTAATGTCCAAGGATAGCGATACGCCGCCGCCGATAACAATAACTTCAGGATTGTATGCGCTAATAATTGTGGCTAAAAGATGCGCCGTTGCATCAAGAGTTTGCTCTCGCGCCGCGCTTATTGCTTTATCTGGGCGCGGCCGCGTCATTATTTCTTTGGTAGAAATATTATTTTCCTTGCCGCCTGCTTCGTGGTACATAGAGTAATACGCGGGTCCTGCTACGTAGTGCTCGTATGTGCTCTCACGGTATGGCGCTTCGCCGACTTCGCCTGCGGCACCTACTGCTCCATGCAATAAGTTCCCGTCAATAATTATTCCTGCGCCAACTCCAGTGCCGATGATGAGGCCTACAACGTGCCTCTTGCCTTTGGCGGCGCCTATTTGCCATTCAGCAAGTGCAAACAGCTTTGCATCGTTTTGCATTACAACTGGAAGTTTCAGTATCTTACTTAGGTCACCTGCAACTTTTTTGCCGTTAAGAATCGAACCCAAGACTCCAGAGCCTATGATTCTGTCAATGTGTACTATTCCTGGAATGGCAAGTCCGACAGCACAAACATCGGGTGTGCGCACAGATGCTGCTGCTGTGACAATATTTGCAAGAACTTGTTTGTATCCGGCTTCAGACTTAGTGGCGACTCGACATGTTGCTTCTACTTTCTTGCCATTGAACCGAATTGCTTCTATCTTAGTTCCGCCTAAGTCAATTCCGATATACTTTTTCATTTCTGTACTTGGCGCGCGCGCTCTTCAACGTATGTGTGCATTGTATCAATGAACTGCGCGTGCGCCCAAGTTAGGGGACACACTGCGAGTGGCTCGCCAGTATGCGGGTGCATTTGCTCGCCGAGTAAGTTCGCGCCAACGGCATGGCGAACAACCCACTCGATAAGTTCGTCTGCGCGCTGCCAGTTTCCTTGTGTTACATGCCAATTTGCAAGCCACAATGCACAAAATGTCCATGGATTGCCGGCGCAGTCCTCGGTCTTTCTATGAAAATAATCGCCTTGGTAGCGTGCAATGCCGCCGTCAGGCGTTGTAAGATGCTTTTCTATTGCTTTTACAGTTCCAACGACCAAGGGATGCTCGGGCGGTAGTATTCCTACAAGATATGGTGCTAGATCTGCGGCATCAATTGTTAGGTCTGGGTGTAAGTCATGTGTGAGGCGGCGAATAAAGCGTCCATCTTCACGACTAGTAAGAGTTGTAAGCATACTTTCAGTGAGGCGCTGAGCAAGGTTACGGGCTCCAGTCGAGCGCTTGATATCATCATGCAAGTCTGCAAAAAACGCGCCAGCATGCAGTCCTGCAATAACGCTTGCAACAGTCCATGTGTGAATTCCTTGCCGCTCCTCCCACAAGTCCCAAGAGTCTTTCGGAAGTGCTATGTCGTCGCGCACGTGTGAAATAAGAAAATCAATCATCGGCGCGACCCAGTCATGGTACCTACCATTAACATAGTCGTCACCAGCCGCGTCATGGTGGGCTTTTAGCGCCCATAATTGCAACGCGGTTTCATCTTCTTGAATTGGCAAATAGGGGTTGCCGTCACGCACCCAAGCTTGCCAGCTGCTACCAAGGCTTCCGTCGGGATGGTGCTTGTGCATGTAGAAACCTTCAGGCTCGATAATTGGGCGCATAAATTCAAAGTATGCGCGGGTAATTTCATGTTTTCCTGCGCGATCCATTGCGTGCGCAATTATTGCATTGTCGCGGCCCCACGCGTAAGTATAAGTGTCGCGATTGAACAGCATGTTCTCGCTGTCAGCGCCCGCGACAATTGCGCCGCCTGTGTCTTGATGAGCGCGTACAAGAAGTAGACTTTGCCGGTATAGGCGGCGCCACGTTGCAGGAAGCGAAGCAAATGATTCTGGTTCTTGCGAGTACACTCGCTCTTCCTCAGTTGTTCCAGCGACTAGCGCAGTTCGGTCGCTGGTTCGAATGCGCTCAGAGAGTGTACGCATTGCAGTGAAACCAAACGCGCAGGAGATTGTGTAGTCTACTGTCTGTCCTGAAAGAACATTAAACGCGATGCAACTATCTACATTGCCTTGCGTGATTGCATTTTTGGCAAGAACGCCAGTCACTGCGCCCTGCCATGCTTCTTGGCCGTCATGCGGCACGCCCACGGTGTAATCACTTAGCACATTTTGATCGCCGACTAATGCAGCTATTCCAAAGTAACGCTTGCGCTTGTAATGAAATAGGATATTTCTGATCGGATCATAGCCTGCGGTGTCGCCAATGCCGTCCCCGTAAAGAAAAAAGTAATGATATACAAAAAGGCGAATGTCGCGGTTTGCTGTGATGCGCCGCATGAAAACATCTTCGTGTTTTAGCACTATATCATAAAATGTGATTGTTAAGTCCCGCGTGTCGTTGCGCATCACTGTTGTTGTTGCAAGCGAACTATCTGCATGCATGGTAACGCGCCAGCCAGGCGAATCAAGCCACTCTAGATGGTTTTCTGCCCACACTGCGATGCGGTGTGGTCTGCCAAGCACGTGATTCTCTTGTCCGACGCGTTTGTAATATAAGTCGCGCATAAAACCGCGGTCATCGAGGTTTACTAGAAGACGTTGATTACTAAGAACAACAGGACGCATACTCTCTTTGGCCCAAAGACGATACTTAAAGGTTCCGTCGATAATCCGTTACTACTTGCGGGAGGGCAAGACTAATGGCTGTTGCAAGGTCAAGTGCTAGTTGCTCTTTCATTGCCTGGCTACGCAGTAGTTTTTCGTTGATTAGGAGCGCAACTGCGGTTACTTTTCCATGTTCAAAGCAGTCTTGTAGCGGACCATGTAAAACATCATAATAGAATGTTCCTGGATTTTGCTGCACTTTGTAGTCTATGTGCGCCGCAATATCTGCAGCAAAAGTGAAACCATTCTGCGTTACGATTCCAATGTCATACGGTACTTCCTGTTCTTTATAGAATCGAGGAATTTTTTTGCAGTACACTAAGTATGCGCGCCCGAAACGCTCTTGCGTCGCATACAATATGCGGCGTAGTGCTGCGTGATATTCGATATAGAACTCTTCGATTCGAAAGTTCTCCTCTCTTTCTGGAAGTTGCGAGTTATCAAGAATAATTAAGTCTCCGAGTTGCTCAAGAAACAGTTTTGGGCTATCAATATTTTCGTGCACATCAATTATGAGTTTGGATACAGCTGGTGCGATCCCCGCAGCATATGATTCCCTTACTAGGAGCTCGTGTACCGACTCGAGCTCTGAGAGTACCTCGTGCGCATATTGTACCTGCTGAGGCGAAAGTGATAGCGATTGATACTGTTCCGGAATTGCGCCAGAGATATCCGAGACAACCACAAGCGGCTTGCGCTGGTGCTCAATCGCAATTCTCGCAACCATGTTAATAGATATCTGGTTTGTAGTTTTAACTGTTTCGCATCAAAGGTCTGCGGCCTTATTGATGTTACTTTAGGCGGCTACGATAGAAAGCTACTTCGGGATGCTGATTTGAGATTCAGCGTTCCACGTTTTCCTATTTTCTAGAAGAAACCGCTCTACCATTGCTTGAGCTTGAGCACGCATTCTCGGCGGTAGAGTCTGGTCAGAACGAACTGTGGCGATTATTTGTGTGCCTTCGCGCTGCAGAGTTATTTCGATTACTGGGCGCTCTGCGGTGCCACTAATTATGTTGACAGCGTCTCCGTGCTCAAGGGACTCGAGGGCTGTTTGCGTGAGTCTACGATGACTTCCAACAATGGAGTTGAACAGCTTAACTACGGTTTGGGCTTGCTCTGCGATGCTCTGCGTAGGCATGGGTGGTGAATTTGGTAGGTTAATAGTCATTTATGTCACTATGGCGCAGCAAAGTAAATTTATAAATGTCTAGTTAAGGTATGTTATAGAATCAGGGGTGATTCTCTCGCATGGCGAAGAAGACTACAACTAAGGTTACTAAAGCGCAGGCTCCAATGCCACGCAAAGAAACAATCATTACACCTGCACCAGCGCCGGCTCTAACTGCGCGCAAGGAACTACAGGACCACCACAAAGCGTTCAGTCACATAATGTACGCATTGTTCCTAGTATCAATAGCGTTTGCTGCGTACTACACTCTTAATGCTCTTGGAAATCTAAGCGCATTCAAGAATAGCGACGCATTCTTTCCAGTTATTGCAATTTTGATGCTACTATGGTCCTTCCTATTTTGGGAATTTGGCCACCGCATCCATACTGCATAGGTATAGATAAGTCTCGAAAATATTTTATTTTTTTTCTTCCTTTCAAGGATAATTTTGCTTTCACTATCGTAATTAACGCACATTCTGATTGCATTGCGGGTACAAGTATCTTTTTTTTGCACCAAAAATATTTTCGGCTAAACTACGGCAAGGAATATTAAGGAGAACAGGGCGCCTATCTATATATGGCGCTCGCTAAGGCTGCAAAAAAAGTCGTAATAAAGAAAACTAATAAGCCTAGCGCAGCGACGGAAGGAGCGCGTAGCGCTGCCGCTGGAAAGTATGAATTAATTATTACTGAAAAACCTAGCAGCGCAAAGAAGATAGCGGAGAGCCTATCAAACAGTAAACCCATCAAGCAAATGCAAGGAAAAGTTACTTGGTGGGAGCTCACGCACGGTGACAAAGACATTGTGGTCGCGAGCGCAGTAGGCCATTTGTATGGTGTCGTTGAGGATAAGAAGGAGAAGAAAGGCTGGACTTACCCTGTTTTTGATATTAAGTGGAACTCACTAGAAAAGAGTGGTGCTGACGCTTACATCCGTGTGATCGAAAAACTAGCAAAGCACGCGAGCGTTATTACTATCGCAACAGACTATGATATTGAAGGAGAAGTAATTGGATACACTGTACTCGCCTTCGCTTGTAAACGGCCTGACGCAAACCGAATGAAGTACAGTACACTTACAGAAAACGAACTTCGAATCAGCTATAACCAAAAGGCAAATACTATCAACTGGGGTCAAGCAATGGCCGGTAAAACGCGTCACGAACTTGATTGGTACTATGGTATTAACCTAAGTCGTGCGCTTACACTCGCCGTTAAGACCACAGGTGGTTTTAAGATTTTATCAAGCGGGCGAGTGCAAGGCCCTGCACTAAAAATTATTGTAGAGAAGGAAAAAGAAATCAAGGCGTTCATCCCGGTGCCTTACTGGGAACTCTCGCTTCCAACTAAAATTGGTTCAGTAGAAATCGATGCTGCCTGCATCAAGAATCCGTTTGACGCACAAGCTACTGCAGAGGCATATCAAGCAGCTTCCAAAGGTCAGGCAGCGGTCAGCGCAGTAGATGCAAAGCGCACATCGGCCGCACCTCCATTTCCGTTTGACCTGACTACCTTGCAAACTGAAGCGTACCGAAGCTTGCGTATAAACCCTAAGGAAACTATGCGCGTTGCGCAAGACCTGTACACTGGTGGCTACACGAGCTATCCTCGTACTAGCAGCCAGGTTCTCCCGCCTGAACTAGGTTTACCTGCAATTATCAAAGAAATTAGCAAGCAACCTGCGTACAAAGAAATTGCCGCAATGCTAAGCAAGCGCAAAGATTTGAAACCGAATAACGGTCCTAAAACTGACCCAGCGCACCCCGCAATTTTCCCAACTGGCGTCGCACCAAAAAATCTTGTTGGTCGCACTGCTGCTGTCTACGATCTTATAGTGAGAAGATTTCTCGCTACGTTTGGTGATCCTGCCATTCGTGAAACACAAACAGTAACAATTGCAAAGGGCGCGGGATCTTTTGTTGCGCGAGGTACTCACACAATTGAGCCGGGTTGGCACGCTATATATGGTCGACACGTAAAGTTGGAAGAAGAAATTCTTCCTACGATTACAATCGGTGCAAAAGTGCCGGGAGAAGTTGGGATTGAAAAGAAAATGACTCAGCCGCCGCGCCGTTATACTCCTGCGTCTATTATCAAAGAACTTGAGAAGCGTGGGCTCGGCACGAAAGCAACGCGCGCTGATATTGTACAGAACTTATATGACCGTGGTTATGTGGATGAGCAATCGATTACGGCGAGCGAGTTAGGTCTAGTAACCATTGGGACGCTTGACAAGTATGTACCTGAGATAACTGACGAACAACTTACGCGCGACATTGAAGAAGAAATTGAAAGTATCCGCTTAGGCAGTGCAAAACCCGAAGAAGTGCTTGCGCATGCGAAAGCGCATCTTCTCAAAGTACTTGCGCATTTCAAAGTGCATGAGAAAGAAATTGGCGCTGTACTAAAAGATGCGGAGCGAACGGCGCAAGACAAGCGCTCAAACTTAGGTCCTGACATTTGCGGGGGCACATTACAACTGCGACAGGGTAAGTTCGGACGCTTTGTCGGTTGCTCAAACTATCCAAAATGCACTACTACTTTCAGTGTACCACAAAAAGGATTACTACGTGCAATTGGCAAGACGTGCCCACATGATCAGTATCCGCTACTAAAGCTTGGTAGTCGCGAGTATTGTGTAAATCCACTTTGTCCTGGCAAGCCAAAGCCGGAAGAGCCTGCGTCAAAGACGTGTCCTAAATGTAACAAGCCGCTAGCGCAGCGGAACAGCTTTTACGGTTCATTCTGGGGCTGCTCGAGCTATCCAAAGTGCAGATATGTTGAAGTTAGCCGTGCAGTAACCGAAGGTAAAGAAGAAGAAGGCAGTTAAAACTTATTGATAGTTTGCTGTGAGTTATACTAGTGCGGCATGAATTTGTGTTCTGTTCTGCGCGCACCAAACCGTTGCAAGTTTGCTTCGCTTCAGCATAGCCAAAAGTTTAGCCTCTTTTGAACCTGTTTCGCTAGCTTGTGAATAGAAATAAAATGATCCTGCATAGCCCATAATCGCGATGTCAGCTAGATAACGAACTTCCTGTCGACTTATCGGCCTGAGTTTACGATATTCCTTCAAGAACATTTTCGCCTTTTCTAGATCTAATTTATACCCTTTTCTACAAGATGAATGTAAATAACAACCTATGTCGTGGATTGCAGTGTCGACGTGGCAATTATCAAAGTCAATAACTGCAACAAGCTTGTTATTTGCAAAAACTAAATTAGGATTGTAAACATCTGCGTGTATTGGGAAGCGCTTAAGGTCGGAGTAACCGTGTGGGTCTACTGCAAGTATGCAATCCTTAATTTCTGCTAAATGTTCTTTGAAATAATTAGCAGTAATTGTGTGCTTACGGCGAAGGCGTTGTTGCAAGACTGTAAGGTCTAGTAAAAGGCTACGTTTATTTAGTGCATGAGGCCACTTCTTACTGTCTTTTATTTTCATGTTCTCAGAGGCTGTATGCATACTTGCCATCATTTGCGCTACTTGTTTGACTTGTTGGTTCGTTGTTTGTTTGATTACTTCGCCTGGGATGTATTTGTAAAGCCAAAATAGGTGCCCCTTGAAATTACAAAGCGTGGTGTTACTAACAGTTTCAATCGGAAGTGGAATCCCATACGGAAACTTGCCCTCGAGTGCTAACAGGAATAAATGCTCAAAGGAAAGTTCTTTTTTCGTGCGATACGTAGGAGCGGCTCTAAGTACATAACTTCCTGTACGGGTTTTGATTAACCAATTGTAATTTATGTACCCTCTAGAAATCTTACTGAGCGATTGAAACTCGCCGATAGCATAATTTCTTAGAACAGCAGCGATTTCGCTTTCTGTTAATTCCATCGTGTAAAGCTGTATTTGTAGTTTATATGTTTGGTGTCTAGTGAAGTATATTGTTTGATACCTGCAGATCTAAAATCTATAGAAATAATTTCAAAAAATTGACTTATGGCTTAAGATTCGTTGTCGTTGTCGCCTTTATCGTCAAATTCGTCGCTGTCGCCATCGTCGCCGTCATCAAAGTCGTCAAGACTATCGTCGTCACTGTCGTCGTCATCCCACTAGTCTGCGTCATCTTCACCCATGGTATGGTGTTGCATGTTTATTCCCCCGAGGCGCCTGCTATTGCAAGCTCAACGAACGTTGGCGCCTCTACCTTGGCGTAGTATTTATACTTTACTAGGTTTTTTTTAGGCAATGCTACTGTATGTAGTGCGAACGCTTTTTTCGTGGCCACTGATAAAAAGCAAGGTTTATATTTTCCCCCCCCCAGAAAAGACATATGGAGAATTCTAATTCTAATCAATGGTTGATTGCGCTTGTCGCAATCGTTGCAGTTGTCTCTATCGTTACGATGACTTGGATGGGTCGTGGCAGCGCGCCATCGAGTGTCTATGTGCCTGTTGGTATTGATTCTGTTTCCAATACTATTGGGGGTGAAGCAATGCGAGCGCCACAGCAGTCATCAGTTTATGTATTGCGCAGTTCACTAAATATACCTGCTTCGGCGTATGACGACGACTCACTGCAAAAATCTGTAGACTTATTTTGTACTAAGAGTAATGATATACTTCTAGAAACGGATTGCATTGCGTACGGCAATGCCCCTGAGTTTGGTAAGATAACTCCTCTAAAGAGGTCTTACTTCGGACCTGAAGCAGTTAAGGCTGGTATTGTTGGCGGAGGTTGTTACGCTGTTCCAGACGTAGAATCTAAGCAATACGGATACACAATCGAGGCTGCAATTCAATGCATGCGCGTTAAGTGAACTATTGAAGGCACAAGCTAAAATTATTTTTTCTATCTTTTTTCTCTTTGTTTTGACGGCAATCCGCCGCCAGCTAATTGCTCTTTAACGCGCGCCGCAACTTTCACACCAAGCAGCGCAGCAAGCTTAGTTTCCGGCGCGGCGTTAATAAGTTGCAAAGAAGTCAAGCCATTGTTGAATAGTGCGCGAGCGCGAACCCTACCTATTCCGCGCATGCGCAGCAGTGGCACGAGCTCAGCTTTGACGCCGTGTTTCATACGGATGCGTGCGCGTATAAATTCGCGCCGTTCTGCGCCAAGTAACTGCGCTAGTTCACTCATACCATAAAGTAGCCAGTCAGCTGTATCTAACTTAGCTTTGAGTTCGCCCGGCCTAACGCCATACTCTGCTAAAATAGTCTCCTCAGGCGCTTCGTCCATCCATTTGCCGAGCATGGCTGATGTCTTTGCAGCTTGTAAGAATTCTTCGTACTCAGCAGAGAACATTGACGGCTCTGGCAGCAGCGTGTCAATTGCTGCGTCTGCCGACACGAAGTCGCTTGTTTTCAAGCGAAGCAGCGGCCGCAGTTCAATACAGGAGCAGAGCAAATGCGCTATGGCAGCGTCCGTTCGCGGTTTTTTGCTTTCAATACCAGCAATAAGTATGCTCGCGCTTAATGGATCGATATACAGCATGGAAACGCGGCGACCCATTGGCGTTGCGCTCGCAGCGCCACCAACCGAGGACAAGAATCCCCAGCCAGTCAATTGAATTTCAACATCAATAAGTTTCTCTTCAAGTTTAGTTATGTTCCCGTATTGATGCGCAAAGAATGTTTTAGAAAAGAACACAAATAGTTCTTCGCGCGAGCGAACAAAGCGCGTTGCATATAGTGATAGGACTGCCATGCGCAGCGCAGGTAAGTTTGACAACTTACTGTAGATAGGTTCAGGAGTTCCGTTCCAATATCTGTCTTCAATCCACGCGCCGTCGCCGGGTGACTTTGCAATTGTTATTGCTTCGCCGTAATCGTCGTGAAAGTCCGGGCGTCCTGCTCGCCCAATCATTTGCCTGTACTCGAGGACAGGAATTTCTGTCATGTACCCTTCGAATCTGTGCAAATCGCGAATAATTACGCGAAACGCTGGAACATTCACTCCCGCAGCTAAAGTCGGAGTTGCGCAAATAGCAGTCAAGTTCCCAGAAAGAAATTCTTCTTCAACGATACGCCGCTGCGCTGACGACAGTCCTGAATGGTGGAATGCTGTGCCGCGCTCAACGCAAAATGCTAACCTTCGACACTGGGTAGTAGGGCTGCTAAGTGCGCGTAGTATTTTTTTTGCAATTAGAGGGTGCCTCGCTTCACGTGCCTGTGCAAGATCCTCAGCAACGGATTCTGCGGAGCGCTTCGCGTTCACGAACACCAAGGTTTGCTTGCCTGCGTCCTCAGTTTCACGAACCATGATGCTAATAGGATCTGTTTTTGGCGCCCTTGCTCGTGGTTTCTTTACAGGCGCATCTACCTCGCCAGGAGGAGTTGTGCGTTGAGCGCGCTTCTTGACTGCAGGCTTAGCAGCAATATTTTGCTTGCTAGCTGTAATAGGCACTGGGGCCTCTGCTTTCACCACATAATCCGTTGCATCAGTAAATGCATCGGCGGCGGCGCCCACATGTTTAGTCATTATAGGTCAATAAATTAGAGGGTATTTATGCTCGACGGCCGTTTGACTTGTCAAAACTGGCTTATTTTGGAGTTCTTGCAATAAGCTCAAATAGCGCTACAACTGGGAAATCCTTATAAACGCCCTTTTAATCCATCGCATTAAGGTCCCTTAGCTTAGCCTGGTAGAGCACTCGACTGATAATCGAGAGGTCCGGTGTTCAAATCACCGAGGGTCCATCAGTCCCCTTAGCTCAGCGGTAGAGCGTTCGACTGTTAATCGAAAGGTCGCCGGTTCGATCCCGGCAGGGGACGGTCTAAATTCACTTCTAAAATCAGCCTATCTAAGTATGCGTTTGTAAATAGTCCTAATTATTGTAATAATTATTTGTTATCAACTCCAACAATCACCTTTTTAATTACTTACAGTGTGGGTACTCACAGGGTAAGGATGGTCATTAATCGTAAAACTCATGTTATAGACATTCGAGCGTTACCGATAGCTATCCCAATCGAAGTTCTGAAGGACAGAGAACTCTCTGCACTTGAAGCAATAGTCCGTTATCTAAAAGAAGAGCATAGTTTGACTTATAGTCAGATTGCTGTGATGCTGCAGCGTGATGATCGCACTGTTTGGACCACGTATCAACGTGCTATAAAGAAAGTGGTGCGCTTATGAGAGCTGAACTCGAAAAACTTATCGAGAAGTTCGAGAAAGAGCGTGACGCAGTAAACGAATTTACAGCTGAAATTGATCGCGAAGTAGCGTCTGGTAAATTAACGCCTGAAATGGCGAAGCAGATCGTTGCGCGGGAGTACGCGGGTAAAGATCCTAAAGACGTCATCCGTGATTTGAACGAGCATCTTGCAAGTACTGAGGCAATGCTTGCTGCGCAGCCGCCGTCACACCCTAGACTCCGAAAAGCAGTACCTTTTGCAATTGTAATTGTGTTTGCTGCTTTAATCGCATTAAACTTTGGAGCTATAACGGGTTTGTTCACTTTTGGCCAAGATGAATCGTTCTATGCGCTGCCACTTGACAGCGTTTATACTGGCAGTGAAACGGTTCCACTTTCAATTACTGATCCTCTCTCGTCGTTGCGAATCGACGGTACTGCAAGCGGAGATGGGGTGGCGAAAGTATATTTGCGTTTAGGGGATGCTCGGTTGCTCGTGGCATCATACGACAGTGAGAAAGAGGGTGCAAGCGGACTAACTGGAAGAGTGACTACTGATGATACTGTAATTGAAACGCTGTCTCCAAGTGAACCTGGAGCAGTAACATTGCCTGCGTCGCCACAAACTGACACTCCTGAAGTCACAGAAACTGCGCCGAATGCGCAATCTGACGAGTCTGTGGCATTTCTAAATGCTTGCGTCGAAACCTGCTCTCTGCCCGGGCTCAATGCAAGCGCGGCGCTAGATATTGAACTGAGCGGTGCTGTAGAGTTCTACATTGAACGCGTTGTATACGGCACGCGGGGAGAACCAATTTCTCACGCTCTTGAAAATGAAACAACTGAGACTAATTCATCGAACGAGACTAATTCATCAAGCAACGAAATAGTTGATCCAGTAACGACTCCACCAGTTGTGACGCCACCCGTTACACCTGCGCCTCCTATTGTTGCAACAACTAATAGCACAAATGAATCAAATAATACTACCATAACTGCGGTGCCGCCTGTTGCGCCCCCTGTTGTAATTCCAGTTGTACCCGCTCCTGTTCCAGATACTCCGGAAGTAATTCCTGGCGTTACAGTTGCGCTCGGCGCGGCATGTACTTTAGGATCGCAGTGTGGAAGTGGCGTTTGTCTAACAAGCCAGTACCACGGTGAACTAACAGGAGGAATCTGCGCTGCGTCACAAGCAGCCTGCGTCGCAGATGGCACTGTTTACCAGCCAGGCGCAGAATATACTGATAGTGTATGCATAGCTGGCACTCAAGGTGCAGCGTGGCTATTGCGCAGTGGTCGTGGGCGCTTTGTTGTGGAAGCTGCAGACGGCAGTGCAGCAGCTGCAATTGACAAATATGGGACCATGGTTGTTACCGGCGCCGCTACATTTAGTACGACACCTGGAGTGAGCGGCTGGCTCATAAAAGACGGTGCTGGAATTGTCACACTATCAATCGACGAACAAGGTGCACTTCGCTCAGCAGGAAAGTTAACTGCGCGAACAACGCCGCAGCGAACTACAAGTGGAGACTTTGTTATACGCACGGCAGCTGGTACTGATGCTGCCGTAATAACGCAAGTAGGAGACGTACTTCTTGCCGGCAGTTTCCTTAGTGGAGCAACGCTGCAATGAACTCTGCCGCTAGCATGTGGCCGATAGGTATACTTGTTGTAGCAACCTTGCTGTTGTTGTCTAGCGTACCGAGCGCGCTCGGTTATTTGAACTGCAGCTTTGTAGCGAGTAGCTCTTGTGGTGCAAGCACCATTAAACTTCTAGGTGTGGCGAATGATACTGGCGGATGGAATAATTCGCACGGACAAAATGTTTCTGTTGGTACATATGCGAACAGTTTATGTTGCAATTCAACTACAGTAGCAGTAAGTGCGTTTAATACTTCGTGCGGTGGCGCGGCGACTACTTGGCTGCGCCTTGCCGACACTGACAATGCACATGCACAACAAGCAAACGAAAGTACCTACAATACTAGTATGTGTTTTTCCGCAGCTCTAGCTACTGTGTCGATTCAGTATAACAATACGGCTTGCTCGACAGGATACGGTTGCATGCTCTCGCTCGCGAACACTGCTGAAGGCAGTAACAGTACAAACGCCCATATTGGAGATTGTGACGCGTACACGCGAAAGGTGTGCGGTAGCGTATCAAACAGCGCTCCGTCAGTACCAACGCTCCTAATCCCGCTAAATAATAACTACACAGTTTCATCACGTTATCCGACGTTCAACTGGACAAATGTCTCTGATCCTGATGGTGATGCGGTAACTTACCAGTGGAATATTACTAGTCCAAGCGGATGCGCAGCTATTCCACTAAAGAACAGTAGTTCCGCATACTACTTGAGCATTGACAAGTTGTGCGTTGACCGCGCGTATAATTGGACTGTGCGCGCTTGCGACACAAGTAATACTTGCAGTGCGTACGCAACGCAATTTAACTTTAGCATACCAAGTGTCGTTGGAATAACCTTTACCACTGGCGCAACTGATTTCGGCTCGCTTGTTCCGAGTGACCCAACAGCCAACCGTACTAATGATACTTTATCGAGCTCGCCTGCTCCTCTTGTATACAATAACTCGGGTAATGTTGATGTACTTACGTCTGCCAAAGCAAACGCTGCATTATGGGTGAGCCAAGCCCTTAGCACGAGTTATTTCCAGTATGCTGATGAAAATAGCAGCGCGTGGATAAACGTAACCAGCGGATACACTAGTTTGACAAGTAACCTAACGCTCGGAGCGCTTCGCGAATTCGAACTTAAAGTATGGGTTCCACAAGGCGAGACTCAAGGTGCAAAAAATACTACCTTGACTGTTCTAGGAGCGAGTTTAGAATGAATTATTCCAATTCTCGAGCTAAGTTAGTTATGTTATTAGTTATCTTGGTTGTAAGTTCACTTAGTGCAGCGTCTGCCCTCACAGCAAGTCCTGCAAGTAAAACAATAGCTTTCAGTGCAAACGAAGTCGTACGCTATGATGTATTAGTCAGAAACGATGAGTCGTCTGCTCTCGAAATTACTATTTCGCCGACAGGCGCTTTAGCTATTGGCGGCGCTCTTGATGTGCCCCCTTCAGTAGTTATTTCGCCCGGTGAATCACGTGCAATTCCAGTGCAAATACGTCTGCCTGCTAACACGGTGCCTGGTACTTCCGAGTCGGGCATTTTATTCGAGTCGCGCGCAGTTGGTGCAGGTACAGTGGCTGCTTCATCTGCGGTTATGCACGTTATCCGAGTTCAAACAGCGAAAGAAGGTGCGTTTCTGACTGGAGAGCTCCTGAGTTCAAGCGGGATAGTTGGGAGCGAAGTACTAATCACGCTACACTTACTTAATGTTGGTACTCAATCAATTAGCACCCAATCTTCCATCTTGCTTGATGGGGTACGACAGGAATTTGCTCAAGTAACAATTTTACCAGGTGAAAGTCGCGATCTAGTTGCATCTTGGAATCCTCGCGCTGTTGGTGTGTATACTGCGGTCGCGTCAGTTCCGTATGGTTCCACAGAACTACGCGTAACAAGCGAAATTATTGTTGGTGCGCTTAATGTTAAAATACTAGGAATTAATTTTGGTGAATTTAGACTGGGTGATCCATTTCGCGTTTCTGTGGATGTATTAAACGAGTGGGGTGCGCCGCTGCCAGTACAGGCTATGTTTATTTTAGAGCAGAATAGTACTATAGGTACTGCAACTTCCGCCTCACAAACAATTATGCCTCTAGCCGAGGGTCGTTTTACAGGGTTTCTAGAGACAAAAAGCGCTACTGCTGGTCCTGCGGTTTTAAGAGCCAAGCTAATTTATGCAGATAAAGTATCAGAAGAAACCCGCCCTATCATTCTAGGTGTAGATTCGATTGAACGTCCAGTAGAGGTTCAACCAGGCGCTACATCAAACAGAGCATTTACTATTGTGCTGGTAATTCTACTTACTATATTAGCAGCATATTTTATATACCGATTCTACACTCGCAAGGATAGGAATTAACATGGAACGCAATAAATCCTCTCATTTCGTGACTATGTACATACTTATTGCAATTCTCGCAGTTGCACTCGCATTCACTGCGTTCAGCATGTCAAGTAGGGATGCTAAAATTGCTGGTGCAGATAGCGCCAACAATAAATGGGAGTGTAGTCGAGTAGTTTGTGGAAAATATGTTGATCCAGTTGCTTGGGTTGCGAAGAATTGCGCCTCAGTCGCCGCAGGTGACAGTGCAGAAAACCGCTCGTGTTCAGTAAACATCGAGGGTACTGTTACTCCTGTGCCGCTTTCATTCATCAACCTTACTTTTGTAGCATCACAATGCGAAGAAGTCGCCTGTGTTCAAGAAGTATTAACGAGGCCTGCTAACTTCACTGTGCCTGCGCCCGTACAATAAAATATTTTAGAAATTATCTTTATATCTTAAAACCATTTTTCAAATCTTAATTTGTCACTCCTTGTTCGAGTCACTTTATTTAGAAACTTTTATAAACTGGCTAAACTGGAAACTATTCAATGGTTGAGGTTTCCCGCAATGTCGTCGCGATTCTCCTTGTTCTTGTTATCGCAGTAAGCGGTTTCGGAACGTATTCGCTCATGGCGCATGATTCTCTCCCTAGGTCTGCGTCTCCCGCGCAAAGCGTGGCAGATAGCACAGTTAATTTACAAGTTGGTGAACGCGCTGGTGTCGATGGCACTTTACAGTTAAACGTTCCCGGTGGACAATAGCAATGGCAGAAATTTCCAATAGTACTCTCGCACTTCTCGTTTTTGCCGCTCTGGTTGTTACTGTTGGCACAACGGTGTATACTATCAATAGTGATGGAACAACATTCGGACTTACCGGGAGGGCAACTTCTGATACTGGAAACGTTTCGTTGTCTATCGCAAGCGCACTTAACATCCAAGTAGACCCAGGTAACAGCACTATCGCCTTTGGTACTTGTACTCCTCGTGCAGGCTCTAACTATACTTGCGCCTCAAACGATGCAGTTGCATGTGACGCAGTGTTTGGTGCAAACTGCACTGGTGATAATGGAAGCATTCGATTCATCCGCGTAGTTAATGTCGGTAACGTCAACGCCTCAGTCAACGTAACAAGCTCCTGTACTGCAGCAACCTTAATTGGCGGAACTAATCCTCAACTTCAATTCCAGACTACTGAATGCAATGCGACCAACGTTACAACTTGGACTACGCTAGGTACAACAACCACTCTTGCTTGTGCAAGAATTGCGCCGACTTCTGGAGCATTCAGACTATTTTCGAACGTTACAATCCCGCAGGACGCAGTAGGCTCCTCGGGTGGTTGTACAGGAACGTCAACGTTAACCTTCACAGCAATATAGAATTACAAGAGGATACATACCATGAGCGAACTTTCAAACAGTGCATTAGCAATGTTAGTAATTGGTGCACTCTTAGTAGTTTCCGCATCTTTTTTAATCCGTATCGACGCATTGCCTGGTCTTACAGGTCGCGCAACAACAGACACGGGTAACGTGTCACTTACTGTTGCAAGTGCACTTAACATTCAAGTAGATGCTGGAAACAAGACTCTTGCATTCGGAACTTGTACTCCTAGATCAGGTACAAATTATACTTGTGCAACAAACGATGCAGTTGCATGTGACGGAGTGTTTGGCGCGAATTGCACTGGTGATAACGTAACGCCTCGGTTTATTAGAGTACAAAATGTAGGCAATGTTAACGCGTCCGTAAACGTAACAAGCAGTTGCAGTGCTGCGACCTTAATCGGTGGCACAAACCCTACACTTCAGTTCATAACGACTAGCTGCAACGGTACAAACGTAAGTTCGTGGACTACCTTAGACAGCACAACTCGCCTTGCTTGTCCGCAAATCGTGCCAACTTCCGGAGCATTTCAGTTGTATGTTAATGTAACTATACCGCAAGACGCTGTAGGCTTCTCTGGTGGTTGCACTGGCATCTCAACTCTCACCTTCTCTGCAATCTAAGGTGAGTGAGAAGTGAGCCTACTTCCAAGAAATTTATTATTTATTGCTAAACCTAATAGTAATAAGAATACCGTTTTAAACGATGATGTGCTTTTTTCAAACATGACAAGAGCGAATACAAAATTGGTTAGCTCGTCAAAGGTCTTAGTTTATTCTTTGCTGCTTTTGAGCATGATCGCTTCGCTTCCTACTGTACTGGCTATGGGTGTGAGTCCCCCTCGCGTCGATGTTACTTTTGAACCTAATCAGCGCAGTGACTTAACTGTTACTCTAATTAACAATAATGATGGGCCTGTAGATGTTGATGTTCGTGTTGAAGGTGTATTAAAAAATTCCGTTGCGGTAAAGCAACCTATTCGAATTCCTGCTCGTGGTACCGCGTCAGTTCCGTTAGCATTTGTAGCCCCTGCAGAACTTGCAACTCCTGGTTTTCATACAACTTTTGTATTTTTTGCAGAACGTGCTCCGGACGACACTGGCGGTACATTCGCAGTTAGAACTGAAGTTGGGTATAGAATAATTCTTTGGAAACCATACCCTGGTCAATATGCTGAGCTTACTGCTGGTGCGCCTAGTGTTCCTCAAGGACAGAATACTCAGCTAAAATTACTTGTAAATAATCTTGGTGCAGAGGCTATTACTTCTGGGCGGGCAACAGTTCGCATTGTAAGTGCTGCAGGAGAGTTACAAGATGTGTTTACTTTTGATGGGATGGAAATAGCGGGAAGTAGTAATAAGGATTTCACCAAATTAATTCCATCAAGCGGGTATTCGCCAGGTAAATATCAGTTGCAGGCGAAACTAGAATACAACAATCTTATTGCCGAATCAAATGGTTCGTTTGCAGTAGGCACTCAAGATGTAGATATTGTTGCACTAGAAGGACCGCTCTATTTGGATAAGCCTGTAAACCGCTACACTGTGCACGTGGAGAGTTTGTGGAATCAACGTCTTGATAATGTTTACTCTACTGTAGTTCTCGGAGCAACTCCAAGTACGACACCTTCAATTGCTATTGACCCGTTTCAACCTGGCGCTATGACTAATTTCTGGGAAACTGATCGTTCTATACTGCCAGGGCAGGCATTAGCAACGGTTACAGTTTATTTCCCTGGCGGCTCTAAAACTGCGTTGTTGCCGATTGCTGTGTTTAATGAAACGCCTAAGCCGCCAACTTATGAAGCTCCTGCTGGAGCGGACTCTGTAGTTGAACTCTCAGCTGCTGACTTGATTGTTGGTATAATCGCAATAATTCTAGTTGCGTCGGTAATCTTGTTTGCAATCTCGCGCTACCATAGGCGCAAAGATGAAGGCGGGGGTCCAGGTTCAGACACTGAAACTACTAAGTCTGCCTCGCCTGCGCCAAACGCTGTAATTCCTGACAGTCCTCGGGCGCCACCACAGCCAAGTCCCCAAAGCACGAGGAAATGATATTATGCGTTTGATCTCTGTTATTTTTCTAGTTCTTTTTGTTGGTGCTATAAGTGCTGCCTCCGTGTATATCTTGACTGCAAGTAATGAAAAATTTCCTGACGGAACTCAGTCTATACCCTATCTATTTGTAATTGCGGACGTACCAGGTGTCGATACTAGAAAAGATGTATTTAGGCTTGGTCAGCTAGGTCCTGGAGGAGCCTCTTGGCGTACTTTGCAAGTCGAGGCGGGCATTGGCAGCATGACGCAAGAAGCGCAAGCCAAGCGTCAAGTACTTGTGTTAGCAAGAGGTAAAGGAAGTGAGTGGATCATAATACAGCCCAGTATTACTACTTTACCTGCTGAGGTAAACATTAGTTTGCGTCCGTCGCTCGATGCTCCGCTTGGCACTTACCAGGGTACTTTGTATGTAGTGCCTTATTCGCCTAATAAATGAATTATCCTAATAACTTGTTTAATCACTTTATCGTAAATAGTTGATATTTTTCAGCTTTAAAGTGGGTAACTTCTTGTCAATCTCTTTTGCGTATTCGATACTAATAAAAAGGTCGCGAAGCTGCGAGTATTGTGCAATTCAGTGGTTTACTGAAGCAGGTTGACGTCATCGACATAGTTACTGTTGGTGAGACTCATTTCGCTATTACTGCGGGTGCCACGCGGGTGCCAGGTTGCATTAGTCTGCCTGCATCACAGCTTCATACGCGCGTGCGAGAGTTTTTAGAGCGGGGCTACTCGCATCGATATGGGCAATCATACAGAAAAATGGCTGGGGTCGGGAGCTGGTCGCTAATCACTTATTTACTTGCTCGTTTGAACCCTGGTCGGAAGAAGGTGTTTAGCCACGCGTTAATGGGAGTGCAAGGTCGCATAGGTTTGTTGCCCGAATGGGGTGGACAAAAGCTGGGTAGACCTGCATTTTTTGTGCCGATGGATCGTGAACTTGATGCTTTGGCGTTTCTCGGGCATTGGGATGTAGACTTTACACGTGAGGTGGTGCTCCGTGCGTAAGCATCCAAAGTATTTGTGGATTGCATTCCTTATTCTTGTTGTTCTAGTCTTGGCGCAGAATGCGTATATCCTAGTACGTGATGCGTCTACTACTGGTAGAGTTACATCTAATGGGCAATTGACTATTTGTGTAAACACGCCGCCGACGCTAAACCTATCTTCTTGTACTATGAACGCCTATGTGGATACTCCTTACTCATGCACAATGACTGCCTCTGATCCAGTCCAAGTAAGTTTTGCTTTCTCATCTGCTGCGCTATCCGGTCCAGCTACGGGACTCGCGTTATTCTCCAGCTCAACTCATACATTTGCGTTTACGCCAAATTCATCTCAGATTGGCACTTACACTCTTTTACTTACTGTGGACGATGGTTCGGGCTGTACAAACGCTATAACTACAAACTTGAATACATTCACCATTTCCCAAAATTTGAATACTCCGTTTCTCGCACAAAATATTCCAAATCAAACCTGGCAGTATGGAACTGTGCTTGTAGCGTTTGATCTCGATAATTATTTTATTGATCCGAATGCTGATATTTTAGCATACTCTGTGACTGGTAATTCTAATATTGGTATTGCTTTCACTGCTGGAGAAGTAACGCTTACACCTGCGTCCGGTTGGTGCGGTGTAGAAAGCGTTGTATTCAATGCAACAGATCCGACTAATCTAAGTGCAATAAGTAATACTGTAAAGTTAAACGTAACTTGTCCGCCGCCGTCGTCAGGCAGTTCTGGTGGTTCCTCTAGCTCGTCCTCAAGCGGCGGTGGTGGAGGCGGTGGTGGTGGAGCTGGTGGCGGTGGTGGCGCCTCACGCACTTCAACAAACCCTGTTTGTTTTGAGAACTACTTCTGTTATGATTGGAGCGCTTGTCAAGTAGCGCGCAGCGTTCGAGTTTCGCCTGCAAATCCAGCAAACATAGTGATTACAGGTGTGCGGGGGGATATATTATACACTCCTGCACCTGGTGCGTCGCCTAGTATTGATGAGTACCGTGCGGGCTTTTCCTGGCGCTCTTGTATTGATACTAAGCAGTGTCCTGGCTCTGTTACGCGCACGGAAGTTCGCCCATGCGGGTACGTGCCTAACTGTGCAGACGGTATACTGAATCAAGATGAAACGGGTGTTGACTGCGGTGGCGCAGTATGCTCTGCTTGTACATTGTGCACTGATGGTATCCAAAATGGTTTTGAAGAAGGTGTGGATTGTGGCGGTCCGTTCTGCGAGCAGTGCAACACTTGTTCAAACAGAAAAATGGATGGTGAAGAAAAAGGGCTTGACTGTGGAGGGCCTGATTGCGCTCCTTGTACAAGTTGTTCCGACGGAATAAGAAATGGTGGGGAAGAGCAAATTGATTGCGGTGGACTTTTCTGTGCGGCTTGCGTTGAAGAGCAGTTCCCTGCGGCAGGTTTCCCTTGGTTTACTGCGCTACTCATCGGCGGAATAGCGCTAGCCGTTGCTTTCTTACTCGCAATAATTCTCAAACGTCAGATTGCAAGCGCTCTGATGGCATTTTTACTACGCCATCAACGAACCAACAGAAAGATACTGCTAGCTGCAGCAACAAAGGAGGAAATTATTCGTCGCCTTGCAGAGTTAGAGGCGCGGCTCGGTACGCAGACTATTATTCGTAGTCAAGAAGAGCTTGCGCGAATTATACGTGACTACTTCAAAGCGTCACTCGGACTCGAGTTCGAGTTCACAAATGAAGAATTAGTTAAAGCGGTAAATGTTAATCGCTTGAACCCGCTTTTAGCCCGGATACTTCGAAAGTTCTTTATCCGTATAAATGTTCTAGAATTTGCGGGCGTGCCAGTGAATGAACTTGTACTGCGTTCTCTAATTCAAGAAACGCGAGAACTAGTATATCAAACAGCGGTGCTCACAGTTGATGATTTACGTGCTCGAGACCAGGACTTGCAACTACGCGACATTCCTGCAGAGACTCCTGCGCTTGATCGTGGTTATTTGCTTCTTAACCAATTGCACCTCGCAATCCAGTTCAACAAAGAGGAGCTCGCCCAAGCGCTCTATCAAGTGCTTGAATCATGGTACGCAAAAGCAACTTTAGCGGAGCAGCGCGAAATTTATGATGACCTTGCACGTGTTTATGATGAGCTTAGACTTGGCCTAGGCAGTAAGAAACCTTAGAATGTGTTTCGAAACAAATAATTCTAGTCTTAGTTCTTTAGGTTTAGAACTGGCGGGAATCGTATAATTTAGTATATTTATGTAACTTACATTACTTACGTAGGTTATGTTGTGTAGTGTAGTTATGGTATTTTATATATTTATATAAAGTGTATAAATTAATTAACTATATTTAATTTGTTAAGTATACAAACCTATATAAATGGCTTTATCAGTAGTTATTTGTGACTAGAATAAATATTGAGCTTCCGCCTGCGCTACATAAGCGCTGCAAGCTAGCAGCAGTTAGTAAAGGGAAGTCTCTAAGGGCATTCTTAATTGAGGAATTGGAGCAGGGGATATGACTAATATCAACGTGGATCTCCCGTTAGAGTTGCATACCAAATTAAAGCTAAAGGCCGTTAAAGAATCTAAAACGATTCAGCAAGTAGTTAATGAGCTATTAGAAAAGCGGGTGCGCGCATGACTTCTAAGCAGACTGGTACAAGCGGAGAAGCTTTTGCTTCGCAAACTGTGTTAACTTTACTTTTAATTACGCTAAGTGTTGTGCTATTTATGCCAGAAGTACGCGCGTTAAATATCGTTAGCGTAAGTGTTACTCCTGCCTCGCCAGGCACCGCCAGCACATTGGCTTGTATCGTGAATGCAACTGGAAATGGTACCTTAACTGCAAATATTTCGTGGTATCAGAATAACTTACTTTGGATTGGCGACACTGAAACACTGCCTCTCACTAATGGTGTAGCAACGGCCACAGGAGTAAATGGTTCAATAGAACCTATAAGTACATCTAAAGGTGAATATTGGCGCTGCGAGGCTACAGTGTCTAATATTACTGCTTCAGTTGCGCAAAATGCCACTGCAGTCTTGATTTCTAACTCTCCGCCCGTAATTACGTTCCCTACAACCTTGCAGTCTTTAACTGAAGACCAGACTTATTCGGCTACTGCTACTGCAACTGACGCCGATGGTGACACTATTCTGCTATTTTTATCAAGTGATCTTAATAGTAGCCTGT
Organism: Candidatus Woesearchaeota archaeon; assembly: GCA_043771635.1. GTDB lineage: Archaea > Nanobdellota > Nanobdellia > Woesearchaeales > SKIA01 > JAYVHA01. The sequence continues at coordinate 38,488 of JAYVHA010000019.1, read as the reverse complement.
ACAATGGCACTTCATTATTTACAATAGACAATGATGGGGATATATCAGCAACTCCTACTGCAAGTAAGGTTGGTAATCACACCATGGCGATTCTGGCGTTTGATGGTGAAACTTATGGTGGCTCGAACATAGTATATGAAGTCGTTGAATTCGATGACATTCCAATTATTATAAGTCCTGGAAATCAAAACGTCACTTCCGGACAAGGTTTCAGTCTATCTATAACTGCTTCAGACGAAGAGAGTGATCCTTTAAATTTCACTATAACATCAAACGGAACTTTAACGCTGTTGCCTACGAGTAATTTTAGTGCGAACGTATCTTTCGCACTAGGTTATCCAACTAGCCTCGACGCTGGGTTGTACAATGTAAGTATTGTTGCTTGGCAAGCGTCAAACCCTATGAAGAATGCAACTACTACATTTACTGTGCTAGTTACTGAGCCGAACAATGCCTCTGTATTCACGTCTACTCCGGCAGTAAATGGTACACAAGGTACCTTATTCGAGTATATTATACTGGCAAACGATACTAATCCTGCGGATCAGTTATTCTTTTCTGTAGCCAGTCCAGGTTGCTCAATAACGAACCCTTGGTCTGTCAATACTACTTCGAACAGTAGTACTGGCGCTATCGGAATCATAAACGTAACTCTAACGAATAATCATATCATTTGTAGATCTGTAAGGCTTTCTGTCTCCGACTATACAGCAGCAGGTGTCTTCCGCTCCACCACTAGCTATAATATAACATTCAATCTTACTAACACAAACGATGTCCCTATTATAGCTGAAATAAGTGCTGAGTCTCCGAACTATTTAGGCCAAAAAAATGCTAGTGCTTTAAGTGCTGCGCAAGATATTGCATTCGCATATGTTGTAAATGCGAGTGATGTTGACGAACTAACCTATGCGGGTGATACACTAACCTTCACGAGTAATGATTCGCTATTCACTGTCGGAGCGAGCAGCGGCCTAATTACGGCGACACCCGGTGCTGGGGATGTTGGGAGGCGATTAGTCGGCATAACTGCACAAGACATCGCGTTAGCTTCAGTAACGCGCACACTTAACATTACGGTATATGCTAACGCCGCGCCGGTGTTAGTGCCGATAACTAATAGGACGTGCGCAGAAGATCTGCCTTGTACGATCGAATTAGCGGCGCTTGATGATGATGCGGGTGAAAATCTCACTTTCTCTTTCAATGATTCGCTAGCTGATGTAACTTGGCTATCTGTGAATACTAGCAGGTTGAATCACACCTATGCAAATAATGAGGTATCGAACTATTCTCTGCTACTGACTGTAACTGATCGATGGGGAGCTAGTGATTCCCAGATTTTCACACTTCAAGTAAACAATACTAATGATGCGCCATTCTTTGACAGTAACCGAGACAATATCACGAATGTACTTACACTTTCTGCGCCTGTGGTGATAGATGTAAGCAAAACTTGGGACGTAATTATGACTGATGTTGATCAGCGTAATATTGGTGACACAATAAACTTCACAGCGGATATAGCTGGACCAAATACTGGCCTTTTCAATATTACTCTATTAAACGCTTACACAGGCCGTATTCAATTTACGCCTGTACTTGCAGACATTGGCTCGTACGAAGTTAATATCGCTGTGACGGACGCGCTAGGAGCATTTACGAGTCAAAATGTAACGTTCGCCGTGGTCAACGGTTCAGCTCCGCCTGTTATTACAGGTGCTCGTCCTTATCTCAATGGCTCGGCGCAAGTAAACAACACAATAGTTACTACAAGTAACGCAATAACGCTCATTAATGCCTCTGAAAACACTACAGTTGTTTACAATATTTCATTCACAGATCCTGATAGTGTGCTTGCTAACATGACCGTAAAATATTATTCGAACGGTATGCTTGTTGCGTCGCCATCTGCATCAAACCCGGCCTATTCCGCAAGTTTTGATTTCTTCGATGCAGGTGTACACGAAATAATGGCTGTTGTCGAAGACAATCTTTTAGCTAATGATTCATTCATGTGGAATACCACAGTCCGTAACGTGAAACGCGCCCCAATACTCGTTTCTAATCTCGGAAACCGGACAATTAACGATACTACGCTACTAAACAACGAACTTAGTATAATTGATCCTGATGACGATCTTGACTCTAACTTGGCTATTGATGGAAGCGAAATTAATACGCTAGTATACTCTGTATCAGCGAATGCATATTTTACTGCAGCATTTGTAGACTCTGACGTTACAATAACTCCTGCGTCATCAGGCAGTATTACATTTACTTACCTCGCCACTACTGCGGATAGTGCTTACAGTCTTTATTCCAATATTATTACTTACACTATTTTCTATAATCCTGAAGAAGAGGAGAGCTCGAGTAGTTCGAGTTCAAGTTCTGGCGGTGGTGGTGGTGGTGGTGGTGGTGGCGGTGCTGTTGTAATTAAGCCAATTCCAAGGCCCCAGCCATACGCAATAAACTTGATTGTGCCGAAGCCGCTTACAGTGTATGAAAATGCAACTGTTATCGTTCCAATTGCACTAGTGAATACTGGAAACTTGACCCTTAAGGATATTGACTTGACTGCAACATCTGAGGCTGAAGTAGAACTCGGGTTTATTACTAATACTGTAAAAGAGCTTGCGCCCGATGAGACGTTTAACACGTCGCTCGCAATTAAGAATTATAAGCTCGGCGGTACATTTGAAATTATAGTGACTGCAGTTGTCGGAGAGCCGAGTTTCAATGATAGTGCTGTATTATTTCTTAACAGCTTAGAGCGCACCAGCACTGGTGACGCAGTAAACACCAAAGTTACGAGTGCTCGCGACTTGCTCTCACAAGACCCTGTGTGTGGAGAACTTGCCGAACTTGTTGATCAAGCAGAAGTCGCAATTGCTAGTGGGGACAATATGCGCGCTGCCGAGCTACTAGAAGCTGCAACTGACGGCTGCGCGTATCTAAAAACTATACGTAGGCAGGAGTTACAACAACCTGCGGGAATTGAAGGACTTGCAGCTTGGAGTACGCTAAACTGGGCGCTTGGTGGTTTACTAATTGCACTAATTGTTATCGGGGCAACGCTAGTAATATTTTATGCGAGGCAGAAATAATTTTTAATTCTTTACGGAAGGAGGATTGAATCTTACAATTATTTTAGTGAATTATATATTTTAATTTTTATGCGCTACGTGCAGCGGATATAGTCTGAAACGCGCTAGCTACTCTATGATAGTGTGCTTGCTTGCGTTCATCCGGAAGACGTTCATAGGCTTGAATGATTGTACGGTATTGGTGTTCGGCGCGTCCTAGTTCGCCATTATGCACGAGCACCTTCAGGGCTTGTAGTTGTTTGGTAAGTTCGTCTGGCGCAGTTACTACTTCGCGAAGGGTTTCTTCAATTAGCAGTGCGCATTGGTCGAGTAACAGTTGTACGTGGCGTGTTTCAGTTGTGTAACCACCGTACTGGGCGTATGCGAGCTGACCTAGAAATATGCGCCACGCTTCGATTAGTTCGGGGGGCAGGGAAATAAAATCGTGCTTAAGTTGAGTTAGCATAGCTCCAAGTTCTTCTTCTGTATGGTGGCGTTCCGCTCTCTGCAATATTGCTGTAAGAAATTCGTGCGCTAGCCAGTAAATCTCGGCAGGATCATGATATGCTTTCTGTCGGTGATATGTGATTTTACGATCGAACTCGTGCTGTAGTGCTAGCATCGCATCTTGATGTGCGCGTACAGGATCACTGGTACTCATGTACAATAAATTGAGTCAGCCCGTTATAAATATTCTGCCAAGTTCACTAGTTCCGAGCTCTAAACGTATCTACGTGAGAGTGAACAGCAGCATTTAAAAGAGCAGCTATGCGTTTTAGAGTGTGTCACCAACCGCAGCACTACCGCCTTCAATGCAGAATAGTGTATCCGCAAGTGCGTTGGTAACTTCTATTGCGCAGAGTTTACCACTAACCCCCTTAGGTCAAGAAGCTATAAATGCTCAAGACCCTGCTTTTATTGCGCGCGTTGCTGTGTATCAGCAGCGCATTGCGCTTGTACGTGAAGAACTCTCCAAGATTATTGTAGGGCAACAAGTAGTTATAACTAATCTTATTGAAGCCCTTGTGGCAAACGGACACGTACTTGTCGAGGGTTTGCCAGGCATTGCAAAAACGCTTACTGTTCGCTCACTTGCACGTGTGACGGGTTGTGACTTCAAGCGTATTCAGTTTACTCCTGACCTTCTTCCGACAGACATCGTTGGTATTACTACGTACGAAGAAGGTAAAGGCTTTTACACAATTAAAGGTCCAATTTTTGCGAATTTCGTACTTGCTGACGAAATAAACCGTGCGCCGCCGAAGGTTCAGTCAGCACTTCTTGAATCAATGCAGGAGAAGCAAGTAACTATTGGAAACCAAACATTCCCGCTTCCACAACCTTTTTTCGTAATGGCAACACAGAACCCTGTAGAAAATATTGGTACTTACCCGTTGCCTGAAGCGCAAGTTGACCGCTTTTTATTCAAAGTAGTAATGGGCTACTTGCCTCCTGAGGAGGAAATTGAAGTAATGCATAAGAATATGACTACGCGTCGCTTTGAGGATTATGACTTAAAACCTATTTTGGACCCGCGTATGATAGTTGCAATTCAGCAGGATGTACGCAACGTTTATTTGGATCCTAAAGTTGAGCGATACATAGTACGAATTGTTGATGCAACGCGACATCCTGATCAATATAAGCTCACACGGGCAAAGTATATTGCTTACGGAGGCTCCCCACGTTCCACAATTAGTTTATTTATTGCGGCTAAAGCTCGTGCGCTAGTTTCCGGCCGCACTTATGTTACGCCTGAAGACGTAAAACAAAAGGCGCACGATGTACTTCGTCACCGTCTAATTTTAAGTTATGAAGGACAGGCGGAAGGCGTAAGCGCAGATCAAATCATCGACGAGCTTCTCGCCAAAGTGCCAGTCGCCGAGCGGTGAAAACACAATGAAGCCGCGCTCATTTCGTGCGGACCTGCTGCCAAAGATTCGAGATCTTGAAATTGAAGCAAAGCAGCAAGTGCTCTCCGCAATGATTTCAGGTGAGTGGATAAGTCGTATGCGTGGACACGGAATAGAGTTCGCAGGTTATCGTCAATATACTACTGGTGACGATGCTAGTCTTATTGACTGGAAGGCTAGTTTGCGAAGTAGACGCCTAGTAATAAAAGAGCTACAAGAAGAGAAGAATCTAAACGTATACATGTTTCTCGATGTCTCTGACACGATGTTATGCGGCACAACTGATAAAGTAAAGTCTGAGTATGCAGCGGAAGTAGCGAGCTCACTTGCCTTTGCGGCGCTTCACATGGGAGAAAACGTTTCCTTAGCACTTTGGAGCGACCACGTAACGCGGTTTATGCCGCTTGGAAATGGTGTTGCTTATCACCACCAGATTACACGCCAAATTTTGGATATAGCGCACTATGGTGGTGTCAAAGACATTGCTCATTCAACCAGGCAGCTTCTTGCAGTTATGCCAACGCCAGGACTTATTATGTTGATTACGGATGCCGTTGGTTTCGATGCAGCTTGGGAACATAATTTGAAAGTCATGGCAACTAAACATGATTTAATATTGATAGTTGTGCGAGACCCTCGAGACAGGCGTCTACCGGCGCATGGTGAATTCGTACTAGAAGATCCGACTACAGGTCAAAAACTCGTTGTTGACGCTGCAGATTACGCTCAGCCGTATGCTGCTTTTGTAGCTGCTGAGGAGGAGCGTATTTCAGCTTTAGTTCGTTCGGCAGGTGCAGACTTAATTATGCTTGAAACATCAAGTCCATACAAAGATATTGTGCGGCAAGCATTCGTGCAGCGAAAAAGGCGTTGGTGGCGAGTATAATGGCTTCGTTCTATTTTACGATTGCGCAACCGGTGGCGTTATGGTTGTTGTTTGCAGTTCCCCTTCTAATTTTTACACATTTGTATTTTATGAGACACGCGCGGCATCGCGCAATAATTTTTGGAAATTTTACTACTATTGAGCGCGTTACAGGAAAGCGATTACTTACAAAAAATCTTGGGCTTCTTGTTTTACGCCTTATTATTATTGTCTCACTTATTTTTGCAGCCGCTGGCACAACTCTGTGGCACATAGGTACGCGCGCTCAAAACGATGTTGTTATTCTTATTGACTCGAGTGCAAGCATGTCAATTAATGACATGAATGGTACACGCCTTGCGGCAGCACGTATAGCGGCGGGCACGTTTTTGGATCAAATTGATTCGCGTACGGAAGTTGGCTTAATCCAATATTCTGGTTTGCCCGAAGTATTACAGGTGCCAACTTCAGACGACGCTCTAGTTCGTAAAGCGCTCGCGAGTGTCGCGCTCAAGCCGCTTGGAGGAAGCGACATTGCCGCTGCGATAGTAACGGGCACGAACCTACTCGCAGACAAACGAAGCGGCCGCGCCATGGTGCTTCTAACTGACGGAGTTTCAGCACTCTCACTGTATGACGACAATCCAATCCCGCAAGCAATTAGTTATGCACGTCAGCGCGGCGTCGTAATTCACACTATAGGAGTGGGCAGTGAGCGTTTAGGTTCGTTTGTGCCTGGTCTAGAGGCAAAGGTGGTGATGTATGACGAAGAGAATTTGCGCACCATCGCAGCAAACACTGGTGGTACCTATGCGTGGGCGCATGATCCTGTAACATTAAAGGCGGCGTTTGAGCAAGTGATAGGTGCGCGTGAGAGTGCATATGTCCCAATAGACCTCTCCAGCGCCATGCTGTTGATTGCTATAGCTCTGCTGTTTGTTGAGTGGGGATTACTTAATACACGATTCCGTTTACTACCTTAAATTAGGTATTCTCAGAATGTAGATATTAGTTAGTGCAGATAATTCGTAAATTTTACGCGGAACGTTTAAGAATAGCAATTAGCGTCATATAGTATGTTACCTATCTTGGCGTTTATTTTTGAGATACTAGAAAGTAGAATCTTTTGGACGCTCACTTTCACTTACATAATTACTCATTTTGTAAAACTATTAACGCACCGGTATGAAAGTGGCCGGTGGAGCGCGGGACCACTTTGGGAAACTGGAGGCATGCCGAGCAGCCACAGTTCTATTGTTGTAGCGCTATCGGTTGCTATTGGCTTAGAAACTGGCGTGTCAGCTGTGTTCTTTCTCTCAGTAATTTTCGCATTAATTGTAATCCGCGACAGTTTCGGTGTGCGAGCCTCGGTAGGAGAGCAAGCTCGTATACTGAATGTACTATCAAGTAAGCTAAATATACACGAAAAAGCGCGTACCGTGCTAGGCCACACCCCAGCCCAGGTTACTATTGGTGCACTACTAGGGTTTGTGGTTGCTAGCGGCATTTATTTGCTGCCTTAAATTAACACTATATGCGCCTATTGCCTGTTCTAGCGAATAAACGCTTATAAACCTGAATATACCTCTCACGCTGCCTCTATAGCACAACGGTGGTGCGTCAGTTTTGTAAACTGAAGGTTCTGGGTTCAAATCCCAGTGGAGGCTTGTTAGTTGTGTGCGCGCTACGCTAATTTGTAAAACTGTAATATACTGTTATTGTCTCATAGTTAGGTATATTTGAGTATTTTACTAGGCTACAGATTAGAAGAAATGTTTTATTTGAACTTAAACATAGCATTTTTATTAGCGCTACTAATATTCTAGTTTTATGCGTGCGAGTCTACTGGTTGCGTGGGTACTTAGGTTTATTGTGGCGGTAGCATTTTTCTATTTTGGTTTCATCCATTACAGAGACCCTGGGTATGCGGCACAATTTGTAGTCTGGGGGTATCCCGCCGGCTGGCACCAGTTTACTTCACTAATTGAAGTTATTGGTGCGGTGCTCATAATAATTCCTACAACGACGCTAGTCGGTGTTGGCCTCTTAGGAGCATTGCTCGCTGCCGCAATTATTACTTTACTAATTCACGACGGCGGCGCCACGGTATTAATCCCGCTTGTAGTTCTTGTTGCAGTCGCTGCGCTTGGCTGGCTACGGTGGAGTGAGAGGGTATAGGAGAGCTCAAAATATGGCAAGAATAAATTCAATAACTCAATTGCCAATTTCATTCCCGAATGGGGGCTCTCATCAGCTCCGAGGCGTTGTTTATACGCCTAAGCGTTTTACAACGGCAGTAATTATGGCGCATGGCTTTCCTGGCGACAGCAGCGGTGGCACGCACAGACGTTCGCTTGCCCTGTCGCGCGCAGGTTTTTTAGTGATGCGCTTTGACTTCACTGGTTGCGGAGCGAGTGACGGCACACACGAGGAGCGTCTAATGTCGGGCGACGTGCGAGACCTAAGGGCTGCTATTAGATTTCTAAGTGCGCATGTTCAGTATGAGCGTCTTGTACTTTTAGGGCATTCTACTGGCGCCTTAACAGTGCCATTTGCAGCTCAAGATAGGCGCGTAGATGCAGTTATTTTGAGCAGTGGACAGGGTTTCCTCGACAGAGGAGCGCATCTTGATTTTACGGATAAGCAAGTGCGTGAGCTTTGGTTAACGGGCCACACGCATACGCTCTACCCAATGAACTGGAGTGCTAAGCGCGAGCGCATTAGTAAGAAGTTTTACGATGAATTTTTTACGTTACCTTTGGAAAAAACGCTTAAGAAACTTCGCAAACCTGCGCTTGTAATACATGGTGAGCGCGACGAAGCTGTGCCAGTGCAGTGCGCACGCGACGCATTTAAATTAATTAAAGGACCGAAACGGCTAGTTATTATTCCTAAAGCAGATCATCGTTTCATAATTAATTCAAGTGCATATCAGCGCGCGCTTATTTCTTTTTTACGCGGATTCACTCGCTTGCCAGCGCGCACAGCAGCTCCACGCGCTCGTGCCGCCTCGTTAATTAGATAGACTAGCGAGATCCAGAATAGCCCCAGGGTGGCGCCTGCAAGCACGTCTGAGAGCCAGTGAACGCCAAGTAACACGCGGCTTAGGCTTACTCCAATTGCCAAAACCAGGCATGTACTTGTTAACATAAAATGCTTGCTCGCGAAACGTCGAACTGTAAGTGCTATTGACCCGAATACTGTTACAGCTATCAGCGCGTGACCACTTGGAAAACTCCATGATCCAAAGCCGTTGCTACCGATTGTTGCATTCCACAGCATGGCAGACGGTGGGCGCACACGTAAAACTATACTTTTGACCATAAATGCAATGATTATGGCTCCTCCCACTGCGACTATAAACAGTCCTGCGGCTTCGCGCCGCCGAACAAGCATTAGTCCGGTGGAAAAAACTACTATAATGAATGAAAGGGTTAGAGGATGAATAAGCGAAGTAAGAACTAATGCTGCTGCAGTAAGAATTGTTGCGCTCAGGGGAAGAGTGATAGTTTGTCCCAAGGTATCAATCGACTGTACGTACGGACTATTGAGGCCTGAAACTAGCATTGCGAACGCAATAATGGTAAGAGCGCTTAGTGTTGCCAGTACAAATGCTACATGACCGAGTCCATACTTGCGGCGTAAATACCTGAACAAAAAGAATAATCCTGCTGCCAGCACTACTGCAACTAGAACTGTTGTTTCAAGTATATTGGACACGTATCCGAAGCCTGCACCTAGAAGTATTCCCACGCCAGTCCAAGTAAACGCCCATAAAGCGCCTCCAACAATGTTTGCAATCATGAATTTACGTACGCTGACTTGACTTGCGCCTGCAGCATAAGGTGCGAATGAGCGTGTGAGCGAGTTAAAGCGTCCAAGTACCAGTGTCTTGAATGGGTGTGAATGTAGAAGAGAGACGACGTCGCTTAGCATTTGCTCGTGTTTACCTAAGAACTTGAGTTTGTAGCGTCGTCCTAGCCAGTATGCGAGTGAGTCGCCTATAATTGCGCCTGCAGTTGCAATTAGTGCGACGAGCCACCAGTGCATAACTCCGCTAGACGACAGGAATCCTCCGAGGACCAGAATTGTTTGCCCTGGAACCAATAAACCAATTGCAGGTAGAGATTCTAATATGGCTGCAACGAATATAAGCAGATATCCAGTATTCTGCAACGCGGGCAACTTTTCAACGAGTTTCTCGAGCATGATCAGGCGCATGTCGCTGCGTTTATAACTTAATTGTGTCTTGTTTATATTGCTCCATGAAAGAGCATGTTTTGGCCGAGCGCAATACTTCGCTGCTAAGTGCTACCAGTTGAGCAACCGACATGCTTTAAAACTGGCGGTCGCGCCTTAGCCTATGAAAGTCACGGTTGAAGCATTCTGCGCTGAGCACAAACTGCCTCTGCTTCCACAATGGGTAGAGCTAGAAGATCAAGTATCAACCGTCACTGTACGGCTGGCACTGCACGAAAAGCTTGCCTCATTTTGTGAGCTGCTCGCTCAACTGATTTGGCCCGAAGGAATAATCTCGCTAGCAGAAGCCGGAGTATTAACCGAAAAAGAGCGCGAGCATATTCATAAGCTTCATGACAGGTTTATGTTACTAGAGAAGGATTGCTTGATGGCAGAACTGGTCTCCACTCCCGAGCAAGACTTGGTATTAATTATGCGTTTATATAAAGAGTGGCCTATGTTTGTGCGCGAACTTCAAATAATAATTGAGAAAACTAAGGCTGCCTACAACGGTCATCGCCAAGGCGCGTCCGACTTGTCCTATATGGGTTAGAAACTGTTGTATTCTATGATTTATTCCGCCACTACGAATATAAACCCTCAATCTCTAGAAAGCACTATGTTCATTGTTCTCTACGGCATTCAAGGAAGCGGTAAAGGAACCCAGGGTGGTTTACTAAGTCGTAAACTGTCGATTCCGCACTTATCAACAGGAGAAGTGCTTCGAGCCATAGCGTCGGAGCCGTCCGACGAAGGTAAGCGCATTAAAGCCACCATTGAAAGTGGACAATATTTGTCAGACACGGAAATGACTACAATTTTGAAGCGCCACCTGCCGCCTCGCGTAATTCTTGATGGTTATCCACGTACAATTGCGCAAGCACGTTTACTCGATACTATTGAGAACGTTGACTCCGTACTGTACATTGACCTCGACAAGGAAGAAGCTATGCGGCGTGCACTTGCTCGCGGAAGAGCTGACGACACGCCTGACGCAATAACTAACCGCATCGCTCAGTACCGAGCAGACGCGGATGGCATTCTAAATTACTATCGCGCACAGGGAAAACTGGTCGAAGTCGATGGCGGTAAAGCAATTCCAATTGTCTTTGACGAAATCTGCGCTAAGCTAAATATTTAGTTTTATTCTGAAATTTTCTGCCGAACTGTTTCTGTAGCATACTGGCTTGGCGGTAAACTAAACTGAAGAATCATAACTCCGTCCTTGACCGTGGATGCCGAAAAATCCTGCACATCTTGATAGACTTGGCGCGCTCCACCTTCAAGAGACAATTCGTGCATCGAACGATTAATGAAGCAATCTTCCTCAAGGCTCTGCGTTGATAGGAGCGCAAGCATTTCATCATCCAGAGGTTCGCCGTAGCCTGGCAGAAGATAGCTGGTGACTGTCGGTGCAAGTGTTTTCACACGCTCATTCCAGAGCATGCTTTGCGCAGCGTGCAAGTACAAGGTAAGAAGTTGTTTTGGCACAGTGCGCAGCGCAGTTATCGGATCATTTGTAAACGTAAGTTTAAGCGCCTCTGCAGCTGCGCGGTAGTCTTTTCGTAATAAGTGAAATCCAACTATTTCATTACCTTGCCCGAAGCGCTGCTCTCCAAAAGTGTTGCGAACCTTGCTCGTTAATACTTTACAGTCCGGTTTAAGTCCTCGTAAAGTTATAGTAAAAATATTCCGCTCGTGGGCGCCGAGGTGCAGTGCTTCTTGCATTTGCCCTAGGTATGTCAATGAGAAATCCTTGCCAAAATAGCTTCGTGGTGCTCCCTTATGCGCTGTAATGTACTGTTCCGTGATTGCCTGACGGTCCTTATTGCCGCAAGACGCAAGCGCTTTGCGCGGCACTTGCATTAAGCGCGACAGTTCTTGCAAAACGTCTTCAGTATTCCAACGCTCCTTGCGAAGCGAGTATAATGCGTAATTGCCTGCTGCAAACTTTGGAACATAGAACTCTCGTACGAGAAAGTCCTCAGGACTTGATTTTATTTGCAACGCATATACCACTCAAGAATAGCTTTACCGTCAACTCCGGTTTTTGCGCGAAATGCTGGGCTGAGTCTATCCGTTAGGGTATACTCTCCAGTAGCAATTCGGCGGGCGATGGTGGATAAGCTTGCTGGTTGGTCGTGTGCTCTATTGGCAGCACCAGGTGAAGCTGTCGGTCTAGCTGCATGCAGCGCTTCATAGCTGCTAACTTGATTCCAGGATGAGTCTAATTCATCTTTTTGATTGCGTGGCGTATACATAACGTGACGATTCTTAGTTTGTTTATATACTTCACCCGCATACTTTAAAACTAGATGAATTCCTAATAATGTGGGTATGGGAGAACTCCAAATCATCGTGGGGTGTATGTACGCAGGCAAGACGGCAGAGCTGCAACGGCGCGTGCGCCGCGAAGTTATTGCAGGGCGCCGTGTGCAATTGTTTAAGCCAGTAATTGACGATCGCTATGACGCTAATGCAGTTGTTTCACACGACCGCATCGGTGTTGAAGCAGTGCCAGTAGCTGATACTCGCGAATTAATGCTATTTCTAAATGATCCTGATATTATCGCAATTGACGAATTACAATTTTTTGACGCAGCAATAATAGGATTTTGCTTGGAGCAAGTACGTCGCGGTCGCACTGTTATTGCTTCAGCGCTTGCAACGGACTTTCGCGGAGAGCCATTTAGATTCCGCGGTAGTAACTTGCACATTGGAGACCTAATGCCGCATGCAGTAATTACAACGCTGCGCGCAATTTGCACTCACAAAGATGAGGAGGGAATTATTTGTGGCTCTGACGCTGACATGACTCAGCGCTTAGTTGATGGCAAGCCTGCGTCTGCCGATGCGCCGCTTGTACTTGTTGGCGGCGCGGAAGACTACGAAGCGCGTTGCAGGAGGCATCACTATGTCTCGTAGAGAGCGAATGATGACTGATTTTTTTAGAGCGCAGCGCTCGAACGCACGACTGCGGTTCATTCGCTCTGCTGTAATCGGTTTTGGCTTTCTGTCTGGGCTATGGACTAACCTTGGCTTCAATCCTGGCTCGTGGGTGCGCGCGCAATTAGAAAATCTAATCTTAAGTGTGCAAACTGGTTATGAATCTTGGATTGAACTCGCATTTTTGTACGGTCCAATTGTTCTTACCGCGTTAACTATGTTGTTAATTTATCGCCGCGCTGGCCTATGGGGCTTTATTGCGGTAGGACTTGCTTACGTTGCAGGACTATGGCTGTCTGTTGTAAGTATTGTCTTGATGGCAATTGCATTCTTAATTGCAATACTTAGTGTTAAGCGCTAGTATTTTTTATTTTGTTTTCATAATTCCTTTAATAATTTAGATAAAATATTTTGCCTAGCTATGAGTAAACGGAATCATAAATTCCGTATCTGCAGCTAAACGCGCCTGCGAGTTTACAAAAACGTTATCATTTTTGAACTCGCAGGTTCTTACGCACCTGCGAGGATTTGAACCCCGGACCTTAGCATTAGGAGTGCTACGCTCTATCCAGGCTGAGCTACAGGTGCTTATTTCCTGCTCACGAATGAGCATATATAAGGAAGCTCCTGCACATTTAAATACCATTCCGTCGATGTCTGTATATGAAGCCTATATTGCTGTGGCTATCGGTAGCAATCGGGCTGGCGCTGTTTATTCCAGTCCTATGGACAACAAATTGGTCTGACGCAGCTTCAACACTACAAAATAGTAATCCAGAATATATTACGCTTTACTTAGCGGCAACCGCAATAATTATTTCTTTACTAGTTTTACGTTGGCAAATTATTGTGATTGCGAGTGGAGTGGATGTTTCATATTATCGTTTATTCAGTTACCAACTTTCAAGAACAGCAGTGAGTTTCGTTACACCTGGCCCTAGAGTTGGCGGTGACGCAGTCGCCGCAGGACTGTTAACAAGACATCAGACTGGACGCAAGCGAACTACTTTTAGTCATGCGCTCTCAACTGTTGTTTTAGACCGTGCTGTTGAAGTGCAAACTTTTTCAGTTCTATTTTTTCTTGGCGTGTTTTGGTTATCCTTCCATGGTGAACTTCCTGCGAGCGCAAGCGTTCCACTGCTAATAATTTCATCCATTTGTCTATTTTTTGCTGCCGTCGTCGCTATAGGTTTTGCAAAAGGTAAGCATGTAATAACCACATTAATGAAGCGTTTTTCTAAAAATAAAAAAACTATTGCGGCTGCAAAGCGTTTTGAAAATGAAACAATGGCATTCTATCGCGCGCGTCCACGTGCGTTCCTGCTTGCAACTCTAGTAAGCGCTTTAGCTTGGCTCGTAAGTCTAGTTGAATATTCAGCAGCACTACAAGTGCTGGGGTTTAATGCGCCACTTTGGGGGGTGTTTATTGTTTACTCGTTCGTCGGGCTAGCATACTTGCTTCCGATTCCGCTTGCGCTAGGTACGCTTGAGACGTCGCAAACAACTGCATTTACTATTATTGGCTTCAATCCCGTCGGAGGCTTACTACTAGCACTTCTAATTCGCGCTCGCGATATTATTATATCGCTTGTAGGCTTTATCATACTTGCATCCCATGGCTTCACTAGAAAGTAATTTTCGAAAACAGTACGGTCCAAATGGCATTTATGCAGGCGCTACGCATTTCAAAGACTACTGGGCGCGAGACAGTTTATTTGCGTGCTTTGGTGCGCTCGCAATTGGCGATTATGAACAAGTACGCAAAACGCTTGAACACTTTTTAGCAAACTTGCGTGACGACGGTCATGTGCCGCTCCGCATCGGTGCGCGGAGTGAAGTCGCGCGTTACTTCGGTTTACCAACCAGAACTGGTGCAATTCACGCTCAAGATAAAGGAAAGAATGACTCCATAGATGGTAACATGTTGCTGCTGATTGTTGCGGCAGCGTATGAGCGAGATACTTCCAAACTGATTGATCGCCGCAGACTGGGTGAAGTCTATGCGTGGATAATTGACCATGAAAGGAATGGATTGATAGAGCAAGGGCCCTGTGCTTGCTGGGAAGATTCAATCAAAGTAGCAGGCGCGCGTCTTTACACAAACGTCTGTTTATTCGCAGCGCATCGCGCAGCTGCAACACTCTTTAGTGACGCTAGCGCTAATAAACGTGCAGTGCGAACGCGTGCTCGTCTGCAATCCTGGTGGCGAACCGACCATTTCATGGACGGTAAACGTGCTGAGTTAATGACTGCAGGTAATTTACTTGCAATATTATGGGGCGTCGCAACACGCGAACAAGCGAAAAAGATTCTTCCTCGAATAGCAAAGCGAAAAAGTATTTGTCCGCCCGCGGGATTTTTCAAACCAACGTTGCGTGAAGTATTCATTCCATTTTTCTTTATTGGTCTCTCTGACTATCATGCGAGCATGGAGTGGAGTTGGCTAGTCGGTATAGAAATTCAAGCCTATAATGTAATTGGGAACCCGGCCGAAGCCAAGCGTCGCACCCGCGCGTTTGAAAAAATTGTGAGGCAGCATGGTGGCGTGTTTGAAGTCTATGAACGCGATGCGCCTGTTAAGCGCTGGTTTTATCGCAGCGAAACAAACTTTGCGTGGGCACTCGGTACTTTTTTGAATGCCACCAAAAGATAAATTAAATGATAGTCTTTAGTCTTGTCAGCGAATTAACTTGCTGAAAGGTCTGAAACTCTTAGCGCTGCGGAACCTAAATTATCACTGAGAATTTTACTTATGCTTTGCCCCGTATTTATTGTAGATTGGACCAATTAGCAGAATAGCAATGAACGCCGTAATAGCGAGGGCGATATGTACTGGATTTAGTGCTGCGAGGGAAGCGCCAAGATATACGAACGCGAAAGTTCCAGGAATAATTCCGATCAGAGTGCCAAGAATATACTCGCGAGGTTTCACTTTGGTTAGTCCGAGAGCGAAGTTTAAACCATTGAACGGAAAGAGCGGTACTAGGCGTAGAAATGCTACTGCGTGAAATCCGTTTGCCGCAAGTCGTTCGTTATATGTGTCAATTTTGGGGAAAGAATGTTTTATCCAGCGGCTAACTGTGCTCTCGCCCAGTAGGCGCGCAATAAAAAACGCTATAGTGGCGCCGATTGTTGCCCCAATAACTACTAATAAAGTTCCAAATCCTAATCCGAAAAGTGTACCTGCTAGAATGCTAAGAGGAGACGCCGGAAGAAACAGCACTGTGGCCATGATATATAGCAGTACAAATACTATAGGTCCTAGCGGGCCTAGTTTAGCAACAGCATCTCGCACAGTATCTATGCTGGTCCCGTCTGCAATGCCCGTCGCGCGCACTAGTATAATTATGCAAATAATAATTATCGTCCCGATTATTAGTTTTCTAAAGGAAGTCCGTGTCATCGTCGAAAGCGTGCAAGAAATTGCACAATTTGTTTTGTCCGCGGTGTTAAAAACTTCGCGCTGAGGTATTGGTTTGCAACGCGTCGATTCGCCTGCGCGACCGTTGGGTACGGGTGAACTGTTCCACCAAGGGTGCGAATGGAAACATTCGCTTGCATTGCGAGAACATACTCTTGGAGTACTTCGCCTGCATTTGGAAGGAGCGCACACGCGCCCAAAATTTTACCTTTAGGACTTAAAATAAGTCTAATTGTGCCGTGCTTATATCCGTCTGTAACTGCGCGGTCAATTGCGCTACTGTTCACGGTGAAAACTTTGTGCGGGATTCGCTCGGCAATTGCTTCGGCTTCACTTATACCGGCGCGTGCAAGTTCCGGATCTGTGTATGTAACCCAAGGTACGACGCGATAGTCAACTGCTTTGCGCCACGGTACACTTATGTTCCAAACAACTACGCCGGCTTGATACTCAGCCATATGTGTAAATTGGTAAGGTCCTACTATGTCGCCGACTGCATATATGCGCTTATTGGTTGTCTGTAAATATTTATTTACGGTAATTCCTTTTGTAGAATACGCTACGCCCGCAGCTTCAAGACCTAGCCCTTCCACGTTTGGTTTTCTACCTGCGGCAACCAGTAATTTGTCGAACGGAATTTTTAGAGTTTTTGTAGGGGTTGTTACTGTAACTTCAGTAGAAGTAACGAGTGTAGTTTTCGCTTCATGCACTATTTGCATGCCTTCTTCATTAAGTTGAGATTCAAGTTGTGCGGTAACTTGCGCGTCTTCTCGAAATAGAATTTGGTTTCCTACATTGAGGACTGTCACTGCGGAACCTAAGCGTTGCATTGCTTGACCGAGTTCAATGCCAATTGGACCTGCGCCGAGAATCACAATTCGCGTTGGAAGTTCGTCAAGCGAAAATATATTATGATTAGTCAAATATGGAATTTCTGAGAGTCCCTGTACATCCGGTATTGCTGCGCGGCTGCCAGTAGTGATAACAAACCGTGACGCGGTAAATAAATTTTCACCATCGATAGTTGTGACTGATAAAGTTTCTTTGTTAGTAAAAATAGGTTTGCCAAAATATACGTCAATTCCAAGTGATTGAAATCTCTGTGGACTGTCATGCATGCCTATTTCTTCAATTACTGCTCGAATACGCGCCGCGACCTTACTGAATTCAATTGGTTTTAATTCGGCGTCAATCCCGTACTGTTTCGCGTTGCGAGCGCATGGGCAATTTTAGCACTTTTGATGAGCGTTTTGCTTGGGACGCACCCTGTATGGAGGCAGTCTCCTCCGAGGGGCGCTTTGTCAATTATTGCTACGTGAAACCCTAGACTGTTACATCCTACTGCCGTGACGAGGCCGCCAGCCCCTCCACCAATAACAATAACGTCATAATGCTTTGCGTTCATTTTTCATTTCCCCATATGCTATCCAAGTATGCGTCTCGACCAGACCGTGATCGATAGAAGTTATACTTTAGTGGGTTAGTTTTATAGTAATCTTGATGATAGTCTTCGGCAGGGTAAAAGGAAGTATAGTCTGTGATTGGCGTAACAATTGGTGCGCCAAAGACGCCGCTTTTGTCAATTGCTTGAAGTGATTTTCTAGCTGCGGCTGCTTGAGCCTCGTCGTGTACAAAAATTGCTGAAGTGTACTGGTACCCGCGGTCAACAAACTGTCCGCCTGAGTCTGTCGGATTAATTTGTCTCCAGTATACGTCAAGTAACTGTTCATATGAAATTATACTCGGATTAAATGTTATTTGTACTGATTCAATATGCTTCGTGGCTCCTGACGAAACTTCTTCATATGTAGGTGAAATTTCTGTGCCGCCCACATATCCAGAAATAACAGTATTTACTCCGGGGAGTTTTTCGAATGGCGATTCCATGCACCAGAAGCAGCCGCCGGCGAATGTAGCAAGTTCATGCTGCGGCGCCCTAATTTCTGCGTTTGCGTTATCAGGAACGAAAATTAATGCAACACTATTGATGCAATAACGCTTACCTGTTGGTTCCGGTCCGTCGTCAAAGACGTGCCCTAGATGTTCACCACATGCAGAGAGTACTTCCGTACGCGTTGAAAATAACGTGTTGTCTTCTTCAAGAATTATATTTTTAGTTTGTAGTAGCTCAAAAAAGCTCGGCCAACCGGTGCCGCTATCAAACTGTGCGTCTGTATGAAACACAGGAATGCGGCAGCCCGCAGTTACATATGTTCCGCTGACGCTCGGAGTTTTATGTTCTCCACTGAATGCGCGCTCAGTGCCTTTCTCCCACAGTATATCATATTGCTGTGGAGTTAATAGCGTACGCCATTCTGCTTTGGGGCGTGATATGTAATCGGCAGAGATGCTTTTAGCTTCCACAGCAGAAGTTTCAATTTCCATTTCATCTACTAATTTATTCTCTAATTGTTTATCTGTCAATATATTTTCTGATGATTCGCTTTGTTTGCTTGGTGTTTCAACTTCTGTTGTTACTACAGGTTCTGTTAATTCTTGTTTTTCCGTTGCTGATTCAATAACAGGATTTACTGTCGGGGCAGCGCACGCGGTTAGTACAACTGCACATAGTAATACTAAACATAGTGTGGTTGATTTATTATGAGTATTATTTGTTGTCATAGTGTCTCCAATTAGTATTTACTGTTTCTACGGCGTTCCAAGTAGGCAAGTATTATGCTGCGTCCATTCGGATTTCGCTCTCCAAGAGCGATGTAGGCGAGCGACTCGAGTTGCGTTAAAATGCAAAGAGCGCCGACCAGGTGTATATACCAGACGCCGACTCCCACTGTAAGTAATGGAAAAAGTATGAATACAGTCGTCATCGCGACTTTACCAGTCCAAAGATGGAGCGTTGGAGCGCCTTCTCCCTGAACTAAAGTTACGATGTTAAGCAATACTAGACTTCCGACTATGGTAAGCACATATGGTCAAAACACTAGTGTCTCAGGATATGCGATCCACACCCACGCGACTGTTGTAATCGCAAATACTAGATCTACGAGTCCGTCTAAACTTGAGCCATAGGCCGTCTGCGTGTTTGTAGTCCGAGCAACAACTCCATCAAAGAAGTCTGTGACTGCAGCGAGCAGTACAAGCACTGCTGCAGCAGTGAATTGCTGCATGACAATAAGAATACTAATTGGGATAATGAGAACTAGTCTACTCCAACTGAGGATTTTTGCCCAATTCCTGCGGCTAGTATTGTGTTTTGTATTTTTCATAATCTACTCGTTTACTTGTTACATCAATATTATCTAGTGCTGCTGTATGTTAGAGATGCGAATGATGCAAGCTGCAGTATTTGATAGGCAAAGAAAAATCCTTCAAGTTCAGCAACGAATAGCGGCATCATTGTAATTGCGTAGTAAAGCGTAACAATATTCTGTACTAATAGTAGTGCTACGCATGCGAGCAGTCCTATAGTAAACTTAGTTGGCATACGCACAACGCTGCGAGTAAATATTCCTACAAGTAGTAGAAGTAGTATTACGTTTATTCCACTTACAATCATTGATGTTATCATTTGTTTTCCCCTCTAGAGTCGTTTATCCTTATGTATGTTTTCCGGGTTGTCTCCCAAATTGCTCCCAAATTTCTTGGTAGCCCAGCCATGATGCTTGCATACGTTGTGTAATGAAGTATACTGCGCCGTAGCGTCCCTGTGTACTGAGAATATTATGTTCAAGTAGAAGTGCCAAGTGGTGCTGCATGGTTTTGTAATCAAGGGACAGTTGCTTAGCTAGTTGATTTGCATTTGCTGGCCGATGTCTTATCGCATAGATAATTCGTGCGCGTGTTTCCCCTCCTCGCGTACCTGCAAGGAGATACCACACCGCTTGATCAATATATACAACTGCTCGGGCTTATTATAAAAAAGAACCGTTTTGACTGTGCTTACAGTTTGTCTGCTTTGACGCCAGTCATGCCGCCAAGAATTTGCACGCCAATTGTACACACAAACACTATGCTGAACCCGAGCAGCGTAGTGAGCCATGAAAAACGTACAAACGCAAAGCTGACCAGCCAGGCCATAATTAGAAAGTCAAGCTGATCGAACGGCATCCAGCGCCCGCCTGGCTTAATTCCTATTTGCCGTTTTACAAGGCTCTTAAGCGCGTCACCTGCAAGCGCTGCGAAACCAAGGACGAAACCCCACCACCACACAAATGGTAGGCCAAGAGACTGTAGGAGCCATCCTACGAGGCCTCCGCCGATTGTACCTAAGACGAGGCCACGCCAAGTCTTGTTCTTTCCAAGGAGCGGTTGTCCGTGCCAAGTTCTTCCGCTATCAATTGGGTAGCCAAAGGGTAGTTTGCGAAAAAATGGAGGGAGCATATTCGCAACGTATGCTGGTGTGAAAAACATAAAGAACCAAAAAAACTCGTTCATTGTCTCACGCCCGCGCGGGCAATTAGTTCTTGCACTTTCTTGCCGTCGGCGCGTCCGTTAAAGTGTCGCATGACTTTACCCATTAGTACGCCTTGGGAGGCGCTAGGATTTTCTGCAATAAGTGCAGAAACTGCAAGCGAGAGTTCTGTCTCGCTGACAGCTTTGTACTTACTCATGTCTAGCGGTTCTCCCTTGGCAAGAGACACTAGGATGTCTTCCACTGCGGCAAGCGTGATTTCGCCTGCGTTGAGCGCAGGTAAGAACTCTGGGGCAAGCAGTACAACGTCTACGTCAATGCCATGGCGCGTTTTGATTTCTCGTTCTTTGGCCGTAAGCAGGGCAGCGAGCGTGCCGGGCTGTATGTTCGGAAATCGCGCGATCCAGCCTTCTAATATAGTGCCTAAACCTTCTTTGCTTATCTGAGTGGCGAGATCTGCATGTAGGCCATATTGCTTTGCAAGTCGCGTTGCTTTGTGAGTTATTAGTTCTGGCAGCGCAATGCTGTCCGGCTTCGGTTGAAACGCTCGGACGTCAGTTTCAGGATACATGCGCGCAGCGCCCGGCATAGGCCGTAAATAGCTGTTAGTGCCGTCGGCTTCCGGCTTTCGCACTTCAGCAGGCACGCCAATTGAGAGTTGGTGCAGTCTTGGAATTAGAACATTGTCGAAAAAGGGAAGTAGCCTGCCTGGTACGCCTACCATCAGAAGCCAAGCGTCATCGTCACCTGAGTTTAGTAGGGAGCGAAGTATTACTAATTCTGACGTGAAGCCGTATTTAGACGCGTCTTCACTGCTGTGCACAAGTCCGCCAAAGCCATGAGCCTTAGCGTATCCAGCAAGCTCTTTACCGAGCCGAGTGCCTGGTTGCAGCTCTGCCGCCAAGTTCTCTTTCCAACCCGCAAGGCGTAGTCCTAGTACTGACTGGCCCGAGTCGATTGCCTTTCGGATGAATCCAGTTGGTAGCGTCTTTAGTGCGCTTGTTACATCAATTACTGAGTAGGCTTGCGCTGGAATAACAAGCGCGAGATTAATGAGAATACGCTGGCGCTGCGCTTCATTTTTAACTATTAAGCCCATACTGGCAAGGTCTTGCACGCCTTTTACTTCTACGCGCACGCCTCCGGGCACGGACACGTTTACGTCTTGACGTGTTGTGCCGAGTCCGCGCTTTACTTGTTCTGTTGAGCGAAGGAGCATGCCGATGTACGCAGCCGTCGCTTTTACGTCTTCCGCTGTGTGAAGGTCCGGTCCAGTAGTAATTTCTAGAAGTGGAATGCCGAGGCGGCTAAGATTGTACGTATCATGCCGCTCACCGCGCTCGACTAGTTTGCAGCTGTCCTCTTCAAGGCAAAGCTGCTCAATTCTAACTTTATTGCCATTTACTTCAATGTTGCCATCGCGAGCAACAAGCATGGTTCGTTGAAAGCCACTAGTGTTGGAACCATCTACTACGGTTTTTCGCATTACATGCACTTCATCCACTAGTGTCATTGAGAGCATGCGTGCGACTTGCAGCGCAACAACTACTGCTTGCGCGTTTGGGGCGCTTACAGGCTCTTCATCAAGTTCCACGAGGCACGTAGTGTCTTGATAGCCTTGGTAGTTGAAGCGCTTCGCTTTGTGCTGTTCGTGCCTTGCGGCGATATCCATCTCGCCAGACTCACCTGCCGCGGCGCGCAACTGTCGCTCGATTTGCACGTCCGGCGCGCCGTCACGAATGGTACTTGGACAGCTACAGAACAGCTTACTAGTACTAAGCTGTTGATGGACTTCAATACCTGCTGTGAGCTCGTGCACCACTTGCTTATCATTCATATTACTAGAGCTCGCGCCTGCGTATTTAAAGATGCCTGGCAGCCTCCGTCGGCATATTTAAGAATGGGGTTGGTCGCGAGTAAGAATGCTCAATGAATTAGGATTCGCTCTGCCGCTGCTCGAGCAATTTGGAATGTTTGTCGGTGGGCTCGTATTATATGGCTTCTTTATTTTTAGTTTTTACAAGCATGTTTCTAAGCGCCTTTTGTTCGAGCTTAGCATGCCGTCATTTACTGGTGCCAAACATCCTGTACTCCTCAGGCTTTGGCGGCGTTTTGTGTACGCGCTAAAATACTTGTTTCTAAGTCCCTTCTTATTTTTCTTGTGGGGCACAGTTATTACAGTTATTTTGCTTGTCTTTGATGGAAGCGGTGAAATTGCCGTCGAAACCACACTTTTGATTGCGATGGCTTTGCTCGCTGCAATTCGTATTACTGCTTATATTAATCAAGAACTCTCAGCCGAACTCGCGAAGACGTTGCCTTTGTCTATGCTTGCAGTATTTTTGCTCGACATGACGGCAGTGAGCGTAACGTCATTTCTGGATAAGTTAAGTACGGTGCCTTCTCTACTACCCCAACTCAGTTTTTTCTTTGCATGCGTAGTTGTACTTGAATTTACGCTACGTTTAATAGATGCAGTAGTCAAGCATGAATAAAAACTGGAGTAAGTAATATTTTTGGGAGCGATAAATCTTATAAACACAGCATTTGCGCTAGTATGATGAATCAATGGTTTGAAGTACGAAATTCCCCTATCCAAGGTGAGGGGGCGTTTGCAAAAAAAAGAATCCCTAGTGGTACGCGAATTATTGAATACACTGGCGAAATTATTTCGCATGAAGAAGCAGATGCACGTTATGATGATGCAGCAATGGAACGTCACCATACTTTTTTGTTTGCGGTAGACGAGCATGTAGTTATTGATGGCCAAGACACGGACAATCCTGCAAAGTTCATTAATCACTCATGCGATCCAAACTGTGAGCCTGTAGTCGAAGGTCAACAAGTATTCATCGACGCGATTCGCGACATTGAGCAGGGTGAAGAGTTATTCTACGATTATGCTTATGAGCGTGACGCGGATGGAGAAGATGACGAAACTATTTACGCTTGCCTATGTGGTTCTCCAAAATGCCGCGGAAGCATTCTAGCACCCAAAGAAGATTAGTAAATTTTTTTATTTAGCTTAACGTAAGAATGAATCCATTACTGTTCTCTCGCTTATTTCACCACGAAGATTTGTACTGTATAACTCTCGAACATTGTCGCGCTCGTTAGACAGAAGCCAAAGTAGTTTCATGTACGCCGTCCATGATGGCATGTCGCAGTCGTGTCCAAGCACCCCTGCATCCTGGAGCTGTCGGCCAGGCGTATAAACTTGTAAACTAATTCTGCCATACATGCATTGAGACGTCATTACAACTGGCATTGTTTTTGCAAGATGTTGCAGCGATTCCCAAATTGGTGTGTTCTCAGCGGATTCTTCATCAAGCTGTTGTATTGGCGCATGACCGAGTCCAGTGCCTTCCAGTACTAGTCCATCATAGCCTTCGTAAAACATTAGTTCAGTATGTCGAATGCCTGGATGCACGCGCACCAGGCCAATCTTTAGTGATGGGTCTACTCGTCGAATACGAAACTCTGTCGGACTTGATACTTGAGAATTGATGTAAGTGATTGTTCTACTTGGCACGTCGATGTCTGCAATTTGTAAACTGTTAACCGGGCGGAACGCATCGCGTCGCGAAGTATGCATTTTACCAACGTTAGTTCCAGGAATAATCCAGCAGACGTCATCGTTACTTGTTTTATGCATGCACACGCCAACACCAGTCCATTGCGTGTTTACAATAAAATGAACTGCTGCTACTAAGTTCATCCCAGCGTCAGAGGAGCCGCGGTCGCTTGAGCGCTGACTGCCAACAATAATTATTGGTACTGGGCAGCCTTCAAGTATAAACGATAGTGCAGCAGCTGTGTACTGCATGGTATCTGTTCCGTGGCTAATAACAATTCCGTGCGGTTTTTTCTTTAATTCTTCTGCAATAGCGTCCGCAATAACATTGTAGTGGCCTGGTTGCATGTGGTCGCTTTGCATGTTGCGTACAAGTTTACTTTCGATGCGCGCTTCATCGCGTAGTTCAGGAAACATAGTTAGAAGTTCTGCAGGATCAAATTGCGCGACAGTAGCGCCTGTCGCGTAATCTACTTTTGCAGCAATGGTGCCTCCGAGATGCAGTATTGATACGAGAGGTTTGTCGCTCTGCACAATTGATGGCGTCGGATTTGCTGTAGTCTCGCGATTGCCAAGAATTTCTTCTTTAGTAATGTGCGCACGCTTTACACCTACATTGTATCCGTTTCGGAGTTTAATAACTGCGCTCGTACCTTGACTTGGCAACAGTATACCTTCATAGATGCCGTGAATAGTGGTTAGGCGAACGACTTGCATGAGAGTGTGCTGCGTGCGCCGTTTAAATTGTTTCTTGGTTTTAGTACAATTTAGTTCATTTAGAAAGGATGCTTAATACGCGCGAATTCTGCACTTTAAGGTTGTTTAAGGCAGCATCACACCATTGTCATATGAAATCGTAACTATTTGTTATAATTTGCGCGTGACATATTTTACTCATGCGGAACAGTTTTATTCTAGTTTTACACGTGTTTTTATGGAGGTGTCCGGAAAAATGGTTAACTATGTTGGCTTATCAGAACTGGAATTGCCCGCGGGCGAGCAGCGACACGTACACATGATAGTGGAGAGGCAAATGATGCGTATCCGCTCTATCGCAAGTGATGTAATAGATGCGCGTGTGCGAATTAAACGAATCTGGAAAGGCGGTGGTATGGCGCGCTACGAAATTAGTGTTGGCTTACTAACCAGCGCTGGACCTCGCTATGCTGCAAGCTCTAGCTGGACGCTGCCTACTGCAGTGCAGAATGCCTTTGAGTCGATTGAGCATCAGCTCTCAAGCCACCACGCGCATGAACACCAACGCCATGGTCGTGAAGTGTGGTCTTACCCAACGCAAGTTGTTTAGGCAGAATTTATTTTTTTATTTTATTTCTAAAAAATTAATTTAACGTAGGTCTAGCCATAATAGCTTGGTTTGTTGTCGCGCATTTCGTTTGCGCGAGCGGAGCGGAATGTCTTTTCCATGTCTGCGTAAAGTTCTTCAATTTCCTTCGTTACGGACGCGCGCACTTTGTCAAGCGCCATAACGAAATATTTATACTCAATAACTTCCACATCAGAATTCTCGCGGAGAGCTAGTATTGCAGCTTCACGGCAAACTGATTCAATGTCTGCGCCAACGTAGCCTTCAGTTTTTTTAGCCAGCTGGTATAGAAATCTACCTCGCGCAGTAATTTTCCCTTCATTAGTTAGAATTCCATTTGTATTTTCTAACGGTTCACTTGGTGATTTAGCGGTAGCGCTTTGAATTGCTTCATCACTTGCCATTTTTTTTATGTCGTGATCAGTGTGGTTGTTAGAAACCTTTCGTAAGCCTTTAAGCTCTTTTTCAATTTCTTCGTCCTCTGACTGCGTTTCATTTCCTGGAATACTATTCCATTTAATTGGCATTTTACTGGTGTGGATGCTGAATATGCTAGTCCGTGATACAATGTCCGGCGCGCCAACGTGAATAATACGATCAAAGCGACCAGGTCTAAGTAGTGCTGAGTCCATAATGTCAGGTCTATTTGTTGCACCAATAATTACAATATCATTTAGCTCTTGTAAACCGTCTATCTCAGTCAATAACTGATTTACAACGCGCTCTGTTACGCCGGAATCAGACGACAATCCGCGCTTTGGCGCCATCGAGTCAATTTCGTCAAAGAACACGATTGTTGGAGCTGTTTGCCGCGCTTTCTCGAATATCTTGCGCACTGCTTTTTCTGATTCTCCAACCCACTTAGATAAGAGTTCAGGACCTTTGACTACGATAAAGTTTGATTGCGCTTCGGTTGCAACTGCTTTTGCAAGTAGCGTCTTACCCGTGCCTGGAGGTCCATAAAGCAACACGCCCTTAGGAGGCTTAATACCTAGGCGCGCAAACGACGCTTTGTTCGTGATTGGCCACTCTACGGTTTCGCGAATCTCTTGTTTTACTTTCTCAAGTCCGCCAACGTCTTGCCATGTTACGTTTGGCACTTCTATCATGACTTCGCGTAGCGCAGAAGGTCTTACGACTTTAAGTGCCTCCTTAAAGTCCTCAGTACTAATTACTAACTTCTCAAGTAACTCCTGTGGAATTGGTTCATCGTCGCGTGCGACTTTTAGTTCTGGCAGCTTTAGTCGGATAACGTTCATCGCTGCTTCTTTTGCTAACGAGCTTAAGTCTGCGCCAACGAAGCCGTGCGTGATGTCGGCAAACTGTGCAAGCATGTGGTTTACTGTGCCTGCGCGGATTAGCTGTTGTATTGTACTTGTTTTTTCACTCGAGATTTTCCAAGCATTGCAAACAGTTTGAATTTCAATATTTAGCTTATTTTCATAATCGCTGACATTGATATCTTTGCCTATTTCAATATTTTCAGGTGTTTTCTTTAGTTGTTCAATGAAAGCAAGATTCTTAATTATTGGAAGTACTCCTGCAAATTCGCTTTCCTTTGGTTTTTGTTCTGTATCAATAATTATATTACGAATAACTCGTTCAATCATTTCAGGCTGCGCGCGACTAAATAGAGGCATGCCTCTTGTATGAATCTTAAGAATGTTCAGACGACCAGCTCTCGACGGTACACCAATTTCTATTTCACGGTCGAAGCGTCCGGGACGACGAAGCGCCGGATCAAGACTGTTAGGAATGTTAGTGGCTGCAATAACAACGACTTTGCCACGTGTCTTCAGCCCATCCATAATAGCAAGTAGTTGCGCAACAACGCGACGCTCGACTTCGCCTTTGGATTCTTCGCGCTTCGACGCGATTGCGTCAATTTCGTCAATGAATATGATGGAAGGCGCGTTTTTCTCTGCTTCTTCGAATTTCTTTCGTAAGTTCTCTTCGGATTGCCCGTAGTACTTACTCATGATTTCCGGACCGTTAATTAGGATAAAGTTGGAGTTTGTTTCTGATGCCACAGCTTTTGCAAGTAGAGTTTTACCAGTGCCTGGTGGTCCGTGTAGCAGTACGCCTTTTGGCGGCTCAATTCCGAGTCGCTCGAAGATTTCTGGGTGCTTGAGTGGAAGCTCAACCATTTCGCGTACTTTACGTACTTCTTCTTCGAGTCCACCAATGTCTTCGTAGGCTACTTCTGGTAATTTTTCTTCCTTAAGTTCTGCTGCTTCCGGATTAAATTCTACAATGGTGTTCTCAGTTATTATTACTGAACCTTTTGGTAGCGCGTCAGAGACTATGAATTTTAGGTCGCCAAGGCCAAAGCCAATCATGTTCTCGTCAAGCATGTTGAATACTTCGCTAACAAACGGGTTTGCGCCCATGCCTGGCGTGCGCCTGCGACGTTGTCCACCGAGCGAAACTATGTCGCCTTTTACAACTGGGCGTCCAAGCAGTCCTTGTTTGAAAATAATTGGGTTTGCTCGAATCATTATGCCTTTGCGTGCTGGAGCGATAACTACTTTCTTCGATTCCTTTATGTCTGCTTTGCGAACGGTGACAAAGTCAGAAATGCTAGTCTTTGCGTTTCGACGAATAAGTCCGTCGATTCGAATAATATTGAGTCCTATGTCGCCTGGGTATGCGCGGTCAGTAATGCCTACTGTAAGGCGCTCTCCTTCTATCTCCACGATGTCGCCTGGTCGACAATCAATCTGATGCATATAGGTTGAGTCAATTCTTACGATGCCTTTGTTTACATCGTCTTGAATTGCCTCTGCAACCTTTAGCTTGATTTCTTTACGGAGCGGCGGCATAGGTCTTCCAGGGGTCGGTTCCAATTACTTCTTCTTTCCCTTGTTGTCGGGCATTGCAGCCTTTGCGGCTGGCGCTGCTGCAGCTTCCTGTACAGCTGCCTTAGGTGTTGACGTGATACGTGGAAGCTGTACTGGCGGTGGCAATCCGATGTCGCGTGCGAGGATGAGTGCTTCAATACCTGTGCGCTGAAGGATTTGGTTGTATACTTTTTCCATTAGTGGTGCCGCGAAGCGCTTATTCTTTTGGAATGATTCGATAGTTGCTTTAGCTTCTTCGTCGGTGGATAGGACTAGTACGTCGCCTTCGAGTAAAATTGTGCCCATGCCTGGTTCGTATGCAACTTCCTGTGCAAAGACAAATGAGAGTGCCTTTTGTTTTCCGAGTGAAACTTCCTTAACCTCTGTTACTGCAGTTTTACTCTGCACTTGGTGCTTCAGGTTACCTGGCGTTTTACGGTGTGCTGATATCTTTGTGAAATTGAATGCTATGATACTCATCCGGGACCTCCACAGCGTTTTGAAAACGTCTGGGTGTAGCAGTAATTTGCTTACTTCGGCAATCCTTTGGCGTTTTATAAACTTTATCGACGTTGCAGTGGTAAACAATAACGCTAACCAGTATAGCATACTTTACTAAATCAGTATATTTCGCCGTCGTTATTTTCGTCTAATTGTACTCTCGATTAGTGCCTTTTCATACTCTAATCTATACTCGGCCGCTATCGCTGAATCAGTAATGACGAGTATGTTTTCGCTGTTACGAAAGGTCCCTGAGTTTGTCGGATTATAGGACCCTGTAATGACTGTTTTGCCGTCTACAATGAATACTTTATGGTGCATCATGTTTGGCAAGTCCCAACTTCGGGCTTGCAAGCGTGAACATTTCCCGCCTTGTGTATTCCACTGGCCTCCGTCGCATATACCTTCAACTTTAATCCCGCGCGCTTTTGCGTTCTCGAGAGTTCTAGTTAAGCGCTCGCTAGTAAACGCAAACTGCATATAGACTATTTCGCGCTTAGCACCGAGTAGAACTTGGTTTACCTGCGCTTCACAATCATCATTCGGGCAAAACGCATTTTGAACTCTAACGCCGCTCAGATTTACGATAGGGGTAATTCTTGCTCGCATAAGCCCGCTCTCAGTTGAAGCAAACTGCGCCGCATAATTTTTTGCAAGGGTGGGACTTAGAATTATTAACATATTATTTCGATTAAGTTCCCCATTCTCCGTAGGATTATAGCTGCCGGTTACGACGAGTGAGCTGTTAACTATGCAGAACTTATTGTGCATGAGACCCTCCTGTTCTATCGGTTTGCCGTATGAGCCGCCATCTTTATCATCAGTTACTACGCGTGCACGGGCGGCACGAAGTGCTTGTTCGGTCGTGGAGCCATAATCATAGAGAGCGCACTCAATGTCGCCTCCGCCTCTGAGTAGCGTTAAAAATTTATTCTCGCACTCCGGGCACATTATTACCTCAATCGTGCCCTGCTCATGCACTATCTGCGGAGCATGCATAATTACTCCCAGTTCTGCCGCTGCGCAAAGCAACACGACAGCGCAAATACCTATTACTATTGTAGTACGTGGACGCATAAAACGTAAAATCAATTAGCGTTAATATGTATTCACAAATCAAAGTCGGAAATTATAAGGTGATTTAGAAAATTAAAAAAAATAAAGAATTGATTAAAACTTACTTCTTCTTTGCTGCTGCTTTTGCAGGAGCCTTCTTCTTAGCTACTACTGCCTTTGCTGCTGCTTTTGCAGGAGCCTTCTTCTTAGCTGCGCCGCCACGTGCCATCTTTGCGCGTGCTACGTTTCCTGCCTT
Organism: Candidatus Woesearchaeota archaeon; assembly: GCA_043771635.1. Lineage (GTDB taxonomy): Archaea > Nanobdellota > Nanobdellia > Woesearchaeales > SKIA01 > JAYVHA01. Next base: position 8,095 of record JAYVHA010000019.1, on the reverse strand, counting down.
GTCGATAAAGTATAGGAAGCCTTTTTCACGCTTGATGCCTGCTTTAGCGAGAACTTCTTGTTTCTTGTTAGTCTTCTCGCCTTTGCGTGCCATCTTTACGCGTGCTGCATTGCCTGCCTTGTCAACAAAATAGAGCCAACCTGACTCGCGCTTAATTCCAGTCTTTACTAGTACTTCTGCCATTGCCGTATGTCCTTCGGTAGCAACCTTTGGTCGCTACACAGTTATAGCCTATTCCTGCGACGAGGGGTTTATAATCATTTCGGAATTTACCGTCGGAGAAGTAAATAGCACCGTCGGTACGAGCTAATAAGTATTGATTTTGCATTTGTAAACAGAAAATTTACTAAATAATTAATCGGCCGACATGCCTGGTGTTGCATGAGCAGGTGCTTCTCGAGGCTTAATGCTATTATGGTCTTCTGCCATAAGTCGTTGCTTGCTGCGTTTGAGCCGGAAGAAGGTCTCGCGCTCAATTTCATCAAGTCTCAGTAGAATTGCGGCTTTGTCTCGTTGAAGCCTTGGTATTATTTCAAACTCTAGTGCGTTTACGCGCCGCTTTGTTTTTTCAATTTCGGCGAGTAGTTTTCGAATTGCGGTTTCTAGTTCAGCCGCAGCAATGACTTTGAGAATAACGCGCTCATATCCCTCTGCGGCTTCGGTGATCGCAATTGAGTCATACAAACTAAATGATTGCCTTGGAGTTGTACCGGCAATTTTTGGTACTGCAACGCCTATAATATTCTTACTAGTAACGGTTACTTCAGGCTGCTGGTGCACGGATAGTGCAACGCTACGTACCCTTATGTCGCCGTCGAGCATTCGGGCTATATTCATTCGTCCAAGGCTTTCAATGTACAGTTCATCTAGCTCTTGTCGCACGGTTTTGGCTTTTTCCAGTAGCGCAAAAAATTCCATAATAAGGCCGTCTCGCTTCTTTTTTAGAAGACCGTATCCATTCTTCGCAAGCTTAATTCGATCTTTAGTTCGGATGAGCTCTGCCCGAGTTGCTATAACATTTTCAGCCACGCTTAGTTTGTCCCTCAGTTTTTTCATGCGTCTTCACTTCATGCTCTTTCTTTGCATGTTCGTGCGCGGCACCCTTGGGCGTTGTGGCAGGCGTTGCCGCGCTACTATTCGAGGTCGTTGCAGGAGCTGACGCAGCCACAGAACTATTTGCTGTAGCTGCCGCTGCTGATGTCGGTTGCATTAGATGGCGGTATTGCTCACGTAGCTTTCCTGGTAGGCGCGTGAGTTCACTCTCTGCTATCCCTCCGAAAAGTTGCCAGCCACGGTCCAGGGTTTGTGCAAATGAGCGGTTCTCGCTTTTACTCTGTCGAACGAAGCGGTCTTCAAACGCAGCTGCAAATCGAAGAATGCTACGCTCGCGCTCCGCTAATGCTTCTTCTCCTACGATTGCGACGAGGCCTCTCAAATCTTTGCCTTCCGCGTATAGAGCGTACACTTGGTCGCTGACGCTGCGGTGGTCTGCGCGAGTTTTGCCTTCGCCAGAACCGAGAAGGGTCATAAGCCGACTTAAACTTGGTAGAATGTCGACTGGTGGGTAAATACTCTTTCGATGTAGTTCACGTGAGAGTGTAATTTGTCCTTCGGTAATGTAGCCTGTTAAGTCTGGTACGGGGTGCGTTATGTCGTCCGCCGGCATTGTTAAGATTGGAATCTGAGTGACGCTTCCAGGTCCACTTTTTAGAATTCCTGCGCGCTCATAAATGGTGGACAGATCAGTGTACATGTAACCAGGGTAACCGCGGCGTCCCGGAATTTCTTGACGAGCTGCCGCAATTTCACGCAGGCTTTCACAATAGTTAGTCATGTCTGTCAGAATAACTAGCACGTGCATGTCCTTTTCATACGCCAGATACTCTGCTGCTGTGAGCGCCATTCTCGGAGTAAGTAGACGCTCAATCGCTGCGTCGTTCGCTAAGTTTAGGAATACCACAGTACGACTCAAAGCGCCGGTTTCTTCGAAGTCCTGAAGAAATTTTTGAGCTTCTTCGTTTGTGATGCCCATTGCGGCGAATACTACAGCGAACTTTCCAGTTGCACCAGGAACAGCTGCCTGACGCGCAATCTGAAGTGCTAATTCATTGTGTGGAAGGCCTGCACCCGAAAAGATCGGCAGTTTCTGTCCGCGCAGTAGGCTGTTAGTCGCGTCTATTGTGGAAATGCCTGTTTGAATTGGCTCGAACGGCTGTTTGCGGCTATACGGATTGATTGCGCTGCCATGTACGTCAACAAACTTTTCTGGAATTGGTTCTGGTCCGCCGTCGATTGCTTTACCAATTCCATTTAATACTCGTCCAAGCATGTCTTCAGTTACGCCGAGCTGTACTGTCTTGCCAAGGAAACGCACTCCCGCAGTTCGATCAATGCCGCTTGTACCTTCGAAAATCTGCAGTACAACGTGTGTGTCGGTTGTGTCTAGAACTTGGCCTAAGCGCAAGCCGTCTCGTGTTCGAATTTGTGCAAGTTCGCCGTACGCAACTGGGTGTGTGCGCTCAACAAAGATGAGTGGTCCTTCAATTCTACTGACTGTTGCGTATTCTCTCATGAGGTGCTCCTGGTTGGGGTTGCGCTGCTTCCTAGCGGCGCGTTTGTCTTTGTGAGGCTGAGGAATTCTGCGTCCATTTGTTTAGTTAGGTTTGCGATAAACGTTTCATCCTCTTTTTCGTACTTTGCTAGAATCAGCTGCTCGCGGCAGGCTAGTTTACCTATGGCGCTTGTACGTGCGCCTTGGTCCACTGCGCGCACTGAGAGTTTATTGAAGTAGAGCATTGCTTTCATTAGTCGGTAGCATTTTTGTAAACTACATGTGCTGTCTACTTCGTGGAACGCGTTCTGCTGCAGAAAGCCTTCTCGCATTATTCGCGCGACCATAAGTGTTGTTTGTTGCCGCTCTGGTAGTGCATCGTTGCCGACAAGCTGCACAATTTCCAGTAGCTTCTCCTCCTCTTGAAGTATTGTTGTAAGTCCTCTTACGCACTCCTGCCAGTCTTCTGCTACATTTTGCACATACCAAACCGCAAGCGTGTCGTGGTACAAACTGTAACTAGTAAGCCAATTGATTGCAGGGTAGTGTCTACGCTGACTTAGCTTAGCGTCGAGTGCCCAAAATGCTTTAGTCACACGCAGAGTATTCTGTGTAACTGGTTCTGAGAAGTCGCCTCCTGGTGGACTTACTGCGCCAATAACTGTGACTGATCCCTTAAGGCCTGACACAGTTTCAACACGCGCTGCACGCTCATAAAACTGCGATAGCCTAGTAGCAAGGTAAGCTGGGAATCCTTCTTCTCCCGGCATTTCTTCAAGTCTAGAGCCAATTTCACGCATCGCTTCGGCCCAGCGGCTTGTCGAGTCCGCCATAAGCGCGACATCATAACCCATATCGCGATAGTATTCTGCAATCGTGACTCCTGTATAGATTGATGCTTCTCGCGCAGCCACAGGCATGTTCGAAGTGTTTGCAATAAGTACAGTGCGGTCCATTAGTGGTGTGCCTGTCTTCGGGTCGGTGAGATGTGGGAATTCGGTTAAAATTTCAGTCATCTCGTTACCGCGCTCACCACAACCAATGTACACAATAATGTCTGCGTCCGACCACTTAGCAAGCTGCTGCTGGTTTACAGTTTTTCCCGCGCCGAATGGTCCTGGGATTGCAGCAGCGCCACCCTTTGACAATGGAAAAAGCGCGTCGATTACGCGCTGTCCAGTTGTGAGCGGAGTTTTTGGAGGAAGCTTGCGTCCAGTTGGGCGCGGCACTCGCACCGGCCAGCGGTTAGCCATTTGCAGCGTTATTCCGTTATCAAGTGTAGCAACCGGCTCATGAACATTATATTGTCCTGCGCTAATTTGCTTAATCACACCATCTTTGCCTGGCGGTACTAGAATGTGGTGCTTAGTGTGACCTTCTGTCACAAAGCCAATGCTGTGGCCCGCTTTTACTAAAGTGCCAACTGTAGCGCTTGGCGTGAACGCCCATTTTTTTTCTTGGTCGATTGCAGGAGCGGTTGCGCCGCGTGCAAGGAATGCGCCACTTTGTTCTTCAAGCAGTGGAAGTGGCCTTTGGATGCCATCATAAATGCTGCCGAGTAAACCCGGGCCAAGTTCAACTGACAGACTTTCTGCATAGTGAACAACCTGGTCGCCAGGCCGCAGTCCTGTTGTGTCTTCGTAAACTTGAATGGTTGCGCGGTCCCCACGAACTTGGATTACTTCGCCAAGAAGTCCTTGGTCTCCAACGCGAACTAGGTCGTACATTGCAGGCACTATTCCTATTGCTACAACTACGGGCCCTGCAATGCGAACAAGTGTGCCGTTACCTGCCGCTGTTCGGCTCTCAACAGTTACAGACTCGACGCGAACGGTGGAATTACGGGTTGTGTTTAATTGAGAGGTAGCCATAGTTGTTTTTTTTCCAGTTGCGCTGGCGCTCGCGCTCGCGCCTGCGACCGAGGCTGTCGCTGCAGTTTGAACTAATTTTTTGCGCGACGCAGGGGTAGCTGCGGCATCTTTTGTGCCGGTCGATTTTTCTTTTGAACTTGCTGCTAGTGTTGCCATTACAGTTGCCCCTTGTTTAATTTATTTTCTTGATGCGTGTCTGTGTGGTGACTTGCGCCGCCTCTATGAGGATTTGGCGCTAGTAAATCAATTCCGATTGCTCTAATAATCTGTCTTCGTAAAATACCGCTCTCGCCAAGCTCTTTTCGTAATGTAACAATAACTGGTTTGACGCTGTTTTCAAGCAGCATTCGGTCCGCTACTGGAATTCCTGTGAGTCGCTCTTCTTCCACTATTATAATTCCTATATTTTGTTCTAGAGACGCTTGCTGCAACGTAGTAAATACTTCTTCAGGTGACATGTTTTCAATTGTGTAAAAGCGTTTAACGCCTGCGAGTTCGAATCCTATTTGGAATTCTGATGATCCCGCAACAGCTATTGTTAACAAAGAGGTTGCGGCAGCCGTTTCTTGCGAGGGGGAGATAGTCATGGTGAGTGGTATTAGGAGTATTTTAAAATTAATTCTTGTTCAAGAAATGTAGGTGACACGTCGAGTGACTTTCCCTTAACAAGCACCATTATGTTTCTTGTTTCGATTACTTTAGCAAAAAGGAAACTAAGCACAGCGTCCGGCTGCAGCGGGCGTTGATGGCTAATAGTGGCGGCGCGACGCAACAGATAGGTTTGCATCTCGCGCTCCATTTCGAGTAGTGACTCGCTAACTCTGTATGCAGCAGCGCCGGGCGCTATTATTTCCGCGAAGCGCGTAGTTTCCAATATTTCAAGTGTTTCGTTTATCCCGTCCGCTTCAATAAGTTTAGCAAAAAGCTGTTTACGGGTACGGTGCCGAATCGTGTATGACTCCGCAGGGAGATCGCTGTAAGGGTCAATAAGAAATGGTTTTACTTCTGCTGCGGATGCGTCGCGTCGCTTAAGCTTTAGCACAGTCAAAATATTCAGTAGGTCTACTTCGAGCAGTAAATATTGGCGAAAGCGGTCTTCCGGATCAGGAATGCGCCTTGCTATTTTGTGTGTTAGAGAGAAATATCCGTTTGTCATTGCGGTTTCTAATCCTTCCAATCCTTCTTCGCGATATACTGCCATTGGATTATCAAGAAACGGTAGAGTAAGCTCTTCAATTATTCTTTCAACTGTTGGTTCTGAATATAGGTCTAGAAGATCGTCTTTTGAAATTGTGCCTGGTAAAAGTAGATTTCGTATTCTATTAATTGGTTCATTTCCGCGCTTGGCTCTGAGTAGAGTTTTAATATTTTGAATGTCGTTTCGCCAAACATACACGTCAATAAAGAACCTGAGCGTGTCGTCGCTTATTCTTCTAAGCTTGTCTACTGTACGCCAAAAGTTTCGTTGCGTTGCGTGTTCAATAAGTGCAGTCCCGTTCTCAGTCGAAGCCAGCTCGTCAATTTCTGTGTGGTACGAAGTTTCTTCTAAATATTGTACTATTTCCGGAATTGAAAGTTTGAGAAGTTTACGATAGTCTTCAGGTGTGAGCAGCTTGCTCGACATAACAGTAGTTCTTACATAAGAATAGGGTGAAAGTTTTATTCTTATTTTATCGTCGCTTGTGAGTATAGTTGCTGTTGCATCACTAATCATCGTTTACTCCGCGTTTATTGCGATCAGGGAATAACATATGGGCTACTACAGGAAGCTCGCGCTCCCGTACAGCGGAGAGCATAGTATCGTATGTGAGCTCGCTACGTACGTCGCCCGCGTTGTCCTCTGCGATTAGGCCTGCGGTAATGCTTGCATCTGCAATAATGGTAACGCCGCTCGGAGCCGAGGTGCGCGCAGTATCAACGTCACGTTGATTTACTCTTATTCGTGCAATCCCAGGTAATTCGCGTTGTGCGCGCGCTATTAGTTCAGTAAGTAGTGCGGCGCGCGCCTTAGGATTAAGGTTGTTCAAAAGCTCGTTTGAGTGTGCAAATGTATCTGTGATTGCTGCGCGTTGCGCTTCAAGAATAACGGTTTTTCCGTGAGCGGACGCTTGTCCCGTTTCTCGGCGCTCAAGCGCCGCGAGAAGCTCTCGCGTTTGTTCATCAAAGTGTGCTCGCTCTGCCGTCATTTGCGCTGTACCTGCTGCAACTATACGTGCAGCCTGCGCGCGCGCAATTTCTAACTTTCGCTCAGCGGCTGCCTCTATATTACGCTTAATTGCCGATTCTACTTCGTGTAATCCCATTTTTCTAAGCCTAAGTTGATTTGATTATTGAAAATTTGAGTTGAATACAGGAAATTCGTTGGACGAATTTCTTGTTCCGAGAACTCTTGTAGTGTTCTCGTTACTCCGGTCTTCAGACCGAAATTTTCAATCCCAAAAACTCGCGCATAGCAAGTTTTTGTTATTCGCAGCTTTATTTCTGCTTATGCGTTATTATTTTTTATTTGCTCTGCAAATTTTATTTGTTTAATTGTTCGGATTTGTTTTTTTAATAATTAGTTTGCAAGTCCAAGGATTAGGATTGCAACGACTAGTCCGAAAATTACCAGCGTTTCTGGTAGCGCAGTTAGGATTAATCCTTTACCGAAGAGTTCTTCTTTTTCTGCTATTGCGCCGATTGCGGCGGTTCCGATTGATTTCTCTGCCATTGCAGCTGCGAAAGCAGTACTGCCGATTGCAAGTGCTGCACTTATTGCGTAAATTGCATTATTTTCTATTGCCATTGTGATTCCTCCAGGATTGTGTTTTGTACAGCGGTGTGCTGCTTGTAAATTATTTTCTGCGTGTAGCAGACGCGGTTTGTTGCCGCGGGAGCAGATGAATTCATTTGCTCTCCCCTGCCCCTCATTTGCTCTCCTCCGACCCGAATGGTCGGTAGGCTTTGCCTCCTCCTTCGTAGAACTTACCGAAAAATTCAACGTAGTTCAGACGTAGTCCGTGAATGAATGAGCCGAGGATGCCAAGAGTGATGTTTATGATGTGTCCGACAATAAGTACTATCACCCCAATTATTATTGATATTACATTGCCGCTCGCAAAGAGCCCGCCTGCAAGTTCGTTTACAACGATTGCAAGACCTGCGCTAGCGACGCCAACTGCCATCAGCCTAGCATATGATGCGATATTGCTAAAGATGCCTGGCAATTCGACCAGGCCGCGTGCACCTTCTCCGATAATAATTAGTATTACTGCAAGCCCCATCAATAGGCCGCCAATTAATGTAGTCTGCGTGTCAAACACTTTAGCTGCGCCGATAAGTCCTGCGCCGATAAGCAAAATTAACCAGCTCGCCTTTGCACAAAACGCTTTCCAGCCACCATGATGACGCGCTTCTTCAATGAATCCTGTGATGAGCGCAATTGATATGTGCACAACACCAACGCCAATCGCCACAATTAATAGCGTCATTATATCGTGTGCGCGGTGAATTAGATAGGGCAATTTAACAAATCCTAGGTCGGACGCGCCGAAAAATTCTCCATAAATTGCGCCAAAAATAATAGTGGCAATTGCGCTAGCTATTACTATGTGTGTTACTGCTACAATAGGTTTATTTTTCCGCCTGGTTGTACGTACAATTAATGCTCCGATGAGCAGAACAAGGCCGTATC
>JAYVHA010000018.1:0-127921 GCA_043771635.1 Candidatus Woesearchaeota archaeon | reverse complement strand
TCCTAACATTTTATAACGAAGAACGCCTACATCAAGGAATAGGATACAAGGTACCACTCGAGAGGTACAAAAGTAACATTAATGCGGTTTAGGTCAATGATTGGGTTCTTTGTTACTTGTTGTTGCAATTAATTACGTATAGAAACTAAAAAAGATTATAGGTGCATTTACTTTTGTTTGTCGTCGGATTCTTCATCCTCATCGCCAACCGCATCGTCATCCATTTCTTCCATTTCATCTTCAGAATCTGATTTCAAATCTTCATCATCTTCTTCTGATTTGTCTTCAGTCGTTCTTGGATTCGGTACGTCTTCATCCTTGTGATTGCGATGACGGTGCGCTTCATGAGTGCCTTTATCGTTGTCATTTATATTGTGCTTTGTAGAACTTACCATTGTGTCAGCTGTTTCATCCTTGCGATCGCGATGGCGGTGCGCCTCATGAGGTCCTATATCATTGTCATTTGGATCGTGCTTTTTAGAACCTACCATTACGCCTGGTGTTTCATTCTTGCTTGTTGGGTTGTGTGCCATATTATGTTGCAGCGTGTCATGTTCATATGCGTTATGCCTGTTTGATTCACTAATTTGCTTGCAATACTTGACGATAGTTGCCCCTACTCACTATTTTTTTACTTGCGAATATGCTGCATTGATTAATTTATGGATTGTTATATGTTGTACACGGTACTAGCAATTTCTATAGATATGTAATCCTACATAATTATCTCTTTCTTTTCGTGTATACTTCTTATGTAGTCGCTATTAGTTTGCGCTGCTAATGTTGGCTGTGCCTAAACGTCTCTCTGAACTTCTTCCCAACGAACCTTACCGGCGCGAACTGCGTCGCGGATAGCACGCTCGCGCTTTGTAACCGTAGCATTGTTTGACTTTACTTCGAGGAATATGATTTCTTCGCAGCGATCGTCATACAAACCAGAGAAAATTACATAATCGACGGGCGAGCCAAGAAAATGCATATCGGCGGGTTCGTACGGCACTGTAAACGGAATAAACCGTTCGAGATACTTGCCTGCTAAAACGCGCCTAGACGAATTCAGAGCGTCCGCGCGCTCGCCTTTAATTTGTGATTGATGCCACTGTGAAAATTCAGCTCGGAGCGCCCGCTCACGATCGGTCCAGGCTATGATCCGAAACAGCCATGCAATACCAAAACCAACTGCTATTCCAAGAATTATCCACAGCCATTCCACAATATTTAATTGCAAAATGAGTATATGAACTATTCTCGCGTTTGTCCAGTGGGGCAACGCAGATAAACTAACACCAGATCCAGCGTATATGACCAATCGCGAAGATCAAACTAGGGGTGTTGCATACTCGCCGCGAACCCTGCGTGAGGCGTATGTTGCGAACGCTGTGCATCAAATTGGAGGTGATACTGAAGCTTACCTATTGTGTGAATGGTATCCTGGAACGGATGCGCTGCATCATATTTCTGTTTATGATAACTTGCCGGAAGCTGGCCAGGCGATAAAACTATTGCGGCAGGCTAATGAAGTTAAGCAAGCCACACTCGTACCAACATCAATTGCGAGCATCATTAATGGAAGTTGCAAATTTAATTTTAGAAATATGCCTCGAACGCAACACCATCTTCTAACTACTGAAGAAAAAAGCATGGCGTTCGACGCTTTGCTAACGTCGGCGCCTGGAAAACTGTGTGCAAGTTATGTTGCGCCGCAGTTTTACGTAGCTGCTATTAGCGCTAAAGTTTATCCTCAGCTAGAGCAGTCAGTATTAAGGCTCTCGATATAATAGTAAAGTTTATGATTGAGCTTAACTGCTTAACTTAATGTTCTCGCTGCGCGTCTGTAGATTGTGTTATGGTAATTTAGAAATGAACGCGAAGCGCTGCCCTAGCTGTAAAAAAGAGGCGATGGATCCAAAGCGTTACAAGAAGGTTATTGCCTCGATGGGAATAATTCTTGCAGTGGCTTTTTCAGCCTTGGCCGTCGCAGTGATATACTATATTCGCGCCGTTATTTTGTATACTTAGCGAATCCCTGTGTCAACAGTAAAGTAGATGTCCTGTGCTTCGGGTTCAATTTCAATACTCTGTTCAGGGATATTTTCTATAGTACTCGCGCCTTGAACTGAAACAGTATAAATTCCAAATGGAAGGGTAGCAGTGAAGGTGCCCATTGGAGCTTTGGCAGTAAGAGTTTCAACCACTTCGCCGTTTGCATTCTTAATAGTAATGGGTCTTGCATCAAAAGCTGGTTGCGTAGCAAGGCACGGCACTCCTTCTCGCTCAACCGAGCAAAGCGGAGCTATGGTCAACGTGCCGCGTAGTACTCCGCTAACGCCAGGTACAGGCGGCACAGGCGTGGTGGAGGGCGAGTCATTGGTGTCCGTCGAATCTTGCGCTGTGCAAGCGTTAACAAACAGTAGCAGACATAAAAGAGATGCAATTACGTACGCATTTTTCATAAATTGGCATAAGTACAATGAATTTATAATGGTGCCCAATTGCTCAGGTATTATGCACATTCTTCACACTGACGGTGGCTCTCGCGGCAACCCTGGGCCGAGCGCAATCGGATGCGTACTTTTTACAAATGATGCGCTCGTTGCGTCCGCTTCCGAGCGCTTAATTAACACCACTAACAATGTGGCTGAGTATCTCGGATTACTTCGCGGCATTACGCTTGCGCGTGAACACGGCGCAACAGTACTTGCAATTCACATGGACTCTGAGCTTATTATTCGTCAGCTTCTAGGGCAGTATAAAGTAAAGGCTGAACATTTGCAACCGTACTATTTTGAAGTCCAAACAAAGCTTCGAGACTTTAGCAAAGTTACGTTTACTCACGTACCGCGCGATCATCCTAAGCAAGCAATGGCTGACGCGCTTGTGAACGCAGCGCTTGATAGATAATTATAGCGCCCACTATATCCAAAATGACAAAACTGCACATTCTAACAAAGTCGCGCTTTGTTCAGAGCGTTCGCTGCAAGAAACTGGCGTGGCTTGCAGAGCATAAGCCCGAAATTATAAAAGAGGATTTGTCGCATGTGCAAGAAGGCCAGGCAGTCGGCGCGTTGGCGCGCACGCTTTATCCCACAGGCATACTGGTTGAAGGCGATAATTTAATTCAAAAGACGCAGTTACTAATGCAAGCAAGAGTTACTATTTTTGAAGCAACTTTTCAAGTAAATAGATTACTTTGTAAAGTAGATATTCTTGCGCCGGTAGACGGTGGTTGGGAATTAATAGAAGTAAAAAGTGCGACTGATGTTAAGTCTGATCATATCGAGGATGTGAGCTTTCAAGCTATGCTATTGCGAGAGGCAGGAGTCCAGGTTATAGGAGCATACGTACTTCACATAAATAGCGATTTCAAAAAGTCTGACGTCATCAATCCTGAACTTTTTTTTACAAAGGCAAGCATTAACGTAAAAGAAATAGATACTATCGTCGCCTCTACTTTGGCAGCGATCGATGGGAGTGAACCAACAGTCGCCCTAGGATCATATTGTAACACTTCGCAAAGACGAACTGAGTGTCCTGCAAAGTCTTACTGTTGGAAACATTTACCTGAGAATAATGTGATGCATTTCTACTTTGATAAAAAAATGGGATTTAATTATTTGTTGGATGGCGTACAAGGTCTGCTTGACGTAAAGCCGGAGCTATTAGAAGGAAAACATATTATTCAATATGAGAGTCTAAAGAACAATGCGCCGCATATTCAATCAAAGCAAATTCAAAAGTTTTTAGAGCACTTCGCATACCCGCTATATTTTTTTGATCTAGAAACAATCGGCCCCGCATTGCCTCTTCATGATGGTGCGAAACCATATCAGGCTATACCATTTCAGTTTAGTCTTCATATCCTGGGCCAATCTGGCGAACTTACTCATCACGAGTTTCTTGCGCAAGACGATGACCCTCGGCCGGCGTTCACTCATGCGCTTGAGCTTCTAGGTGATAGTGGCACAATACTTGCGTATAATGCTGGATTTGAAAAAGGAATTCTAAAAGACCTGGCTAGATGGGACCCTAATTTGGTGCCTAGAATCGAGTCCCTCTGCTCGCGTTTTGTTGATTTAATTGATCCATTCAAGCAATTTTGGTATTATGATGCCAAGCAGAAAGGAAGTTGCTCACTTAAAGCAGTCCTCCCAGCTTTAACAGGCATTAGTTACGACGCACTTACCATAAAAAAAGGAGACGTGGCTGCGAGCGAGTACTACCGAGTCACATACGACAATCCGCAGGCAGAGGATAGAGAATTTGTGCGTGAAGCACTGTTACGATACTGCGAACTTGACACTCTCGCAATGGTGGAAATTTACCGCGTACTGCAAGCTGCTTCACGTAATTAAGTGGGCCTCTAATGCGAAAGCTATCTAAATACGAGCTGCTCCATATACATTATGACATCGCCCGCCATTACATATGTAGGATTTGATTCATTGGAACTTGACGACGCTGAAGCAGCACAAGTCCGCTCAGAAATTGAGCAGCGCAGCCATGGCCTAAGGGCGCATGATGCTACGCTGCGCGTTCACTTTACAATTCACCGCGCTGATGGCTCACGCGCTAAATACAGTGCGCATCTGTTTCTCGACCATAATGGGCACAATCATACAAGTGATAAGCATCATGCTTGGGACGTTCGCGAAGCAATCGAGCTCGCGTTTAACGCCTTAGAAACACAGCTTGGCCGCGAAATTCCTAAGCATAAAGGCGCGCCAAGCGTCAGAAAAGCTGTAGAATAGGCTGGTGTCCGTGCTCTGCGTAAGCGCTCCGGTATCCCGCACGAAGTATTAGTAAGTACCTATAACTTAGTAGCAGTATGAATGCTAGATACTCAGCAGTGCTAGATATTTTTGCATTAGTCGCAACGTATCCAGCAGAAGTGCGAGTACTGCGCGACGCTACACAATCAACTGCGCTGTCTTATGTTCGCGGCGATGCGACTGCAAATGACCTACGTCTTCTATTGTCGCTTGCGCGCGATCTTGGCTATGCTAGTCACGAACTAATAGAAGCTCATCAAAGCTTTCTATAGTTTGTAGTCGTGCGTCAAACGCTTCTAAGATGCGAAGTCGCTCCTCATAGTAGTCCATTCGCTGCGACCACTCGCCGAGTAGAATCAAGGGGTGAAATGTGGATGGCAACTGTTTGCCGGGGTTGCGCAAAATGTACTCGCACACAGCGGGCTCGAGCTTTTCGCACTCAAAATAGTACATTAAATTAAATTTTTCTCTGTACTTGTGAGTCCAGTGGTCTACTCGCTCGTTGATTGTTGGAGCGGCGAGGCCTTCTCTAGCTCGCTGCGCATAAAGGAAATAAGTGTCTCTATTCATCTGCGCAGCTTGTACAAGAATTCTTACCGTGTGCGCGCGCCCAAAGTAGACTACGTCGTCAATATTCATTAGTATTGAAATCAAGGTCTGTTTTTAGTTGTTACGTAATCCGCAGCCTATATAATCGAGACCTTATTTCTAAGATGATGTTAATTTTAGGTATAGAGTGCACAGCCCATACTTTTGGAGTCGCTTTAGTACGTAAAAGTGAAGGTGGCGAGTATGGTGGCTGGGAGATTCTCTCAAACAAAAAAAAGGCGTTTACGAGTCCTGATGCTGGTATGATTCCTGCGAAAGTTAGCGACCACCATGTAGAACATAGCGCAAGTATACTTGCAGCGGCGCTAAGTGAGGCAAATGTAACTGTCGATCAAGTTGATTTAATTGCTTTCAGTCAAGGCCCCGGAATTGGCAACAGTCTGCGTATTGGCGCGGCACTAGCGCGCAGCCTCGCAATGCGCCTACATAAGCCGCTTGTTGGTGTTAACCACTGCGTTGCGCATCTAGAAATTGGACGCATTCTCGGCAAAGTCGAGGATCCTGTGCTCTTGTATGCGAGCGGAGCAAATACGCAAATAATTGCGCTGGAAGCAGGCACTTACCGTGTGTTCGGCGAAACCCTTGATACTGGCGTAGGAAACTTTCTGGACACGCTCGGGCGCGAACTGGGCATGGGTTTCCCAGCGGGGCCGGTAATTGAGCAAGCTGCAATTACTGGCACTTATCATGCGTTGCCTTATAGCGTAAAAGGCATGGATGTGTCGTTTAGTGGATTGCTATCGGCTGCAAAGCGTGCGCATGAAGCAGGTATGAGTAATGAAGACTTGTGCTGCAGCGTGCAAGAGACAGTGTTCGCTATGCTAACTGAAGTCGCTGAGCGCGCGCTCGCACATTCTGGTAAGCGCGCACTGGTTCTTGGCGGTGGAGTTGCGTGCAATAGACGCTTACAACAAATGTGCTCTGAGATGTGCGCTGCACGCGGCGTACAATTTTACGTACCAGAAAAGCAATACTTGGTTGATAATGCGGCAATGATTGCAGTCACAGGCGCACTCATGCATAGTTCGGGCATTAGCACTCTGTTAGCTGAGAGCGAGGTGCGCCCGCGCGAGCGCACAGACCAGATAGCTGTGACCTGGCGTTAGGTATCTGCAGAAATAGTTACCAGGGTTGAAACACTGCTGGGGTGTTGTAGTTGTAAATGCGAGGCGGATAACGGTCGTACAAAATAGGCCGCACATAAGGAGTTTTACCGCAGCCACTTCCGACGCAAGACCAGCGAGTGCTGCGCGCAGGTGCGTAGTAGTATGAAGTTCCGTGTATGCTCGATACGCGGTATTCAGTACTGTCCCTATCGGAGTAATAGTAAGAACTTGGAGTGGATGGATAGCCATAGGACGCGCGTCCTGACGCATCGTAGGTGTACCAATTAGTTGTGTCACCATATATGAATCGCTGATCAGCGGCAAAGCTACTTGATGGAAGTACAACAAACAATGCTAGTATGAAAATAAATAACTTAGTTCGATCGGTAATTCGCATTGCTAGCTCACGTAGTAAATTCCGCTTCTATCTGAGAGCGGGTATAACCCTGGCACTGAATTTGGATTGTAGTACGTGTATGTCGCGCGATCGCGATCTCCTGTTTGACAGTAGCCGTACTGGCACTGCGTGTATCTATTGAAACAAATGTCGCGCCGACCAAACTCGCAGTCTAGTCCTGGCACAGCGTAAGTGTTGTAGTTGTTGTAGTATGCTGCTTGGCTGCGCGGTACTGCAAACGGAAATCCGTTTCCAATTTGTCGATAAACAATCTCATCGTGATTGCGATAGTTCCACGAATATATTGAAGCGTCTTGCGCGCCCATAGCATAGCCCGCATCATAACCATCCACATAGTCGTAAGTGTTGCTTTGATATGATCGCGCATAATACTGCGCAGTACTCTCAGAGTTCACTGGCGCTGACGCAACAAAGTCCGTACCTTGTCCTGATACTGTGACGTAAGGGTACGCGAGTACGGGCGACGCGAGGAAAACTAAAAGTATTATTTGGAATAGTTTCATGCGTTAGTTATCGCCACTCTGGTGTTACGTACCTTGGATCAGGGTAGCTTCGAGCACGAATGCCTGTGGATTGATACGGGTCTTGGTTCTGTACTCGGCCAGTAAATGCGTTGTAGTGCTGGCCTGTGTAGCCACTGTACGCGCCGCGATAAACCGGATCTTGGTAGCGTGCAACAGGGAATGCGAGTGCTGTGTCGCCTGGCGCGGTCAAGTAAGGACCTGTACGGTCTGCGCGGTTGCCATTCCATCCTGCGCTTCTGATGCTGTTTCCATAGTTGCCTGAGCCATAGCGGTTCATAGTGCCTAGAGCCACTTGGCTTTGAGCTTGTGAGCGCATTGGAGCAACGTCCCAGCTGCCACGCATACTTGAAGTTTGAAAGCCATTTCCTGCGTAGCCGGCGTAGTAGTATCCGGTATTGCGGTTCGCGACCGGTCCCCAATCAGGAGTCCATGCGAGCGCAATTGAGCTGCTCAGAGCGATGAAGAGAATGCAAACTGCACCTATGGCTGCTGTGGAAGGCTTCATTGTTACCACCTGGAAGTGTCTATGTTTTCTTAAAGCTGCTGGTTGCTTTATAAATGAATTTGTATTGTCATAGCTTAATTTGTTTAGTGCGGTGACCATGCCACA
The DNA here is from genome assembly GCA_043771635.1 of Candidatus Woesearchaeota archaeon. Lineage (GTDB taxonomy): Archaea > Nanobdellota > Nanobdellia > Woesearchaeales > SKIA01 > JAYVHA01. Next base: position 119,885 of record JAYVHA010000018.1, on the reverse strand, counting down.
AGATGCTCGTGCCCACCGCAAAGCAAGTTAGAAGTGCTGCTAGGATTGAGAGGGCGGTAGTATTAAGCAGTTCGTGCGCGGATGGCTTGGGAGTGGTCACTTCTGCAGGTAACCCGAAGAAGTCTTCCTGAATTTCGGGCGACGGAGCCCTCGGTCTTATTGTGGGTGAGGCGGACTCAGTCTGTACTTCCAGCACTTCGATTTTTTCAGTCTCTGCCATCTTAATTACTTCTGTAGGGGTGGCTTTTGCCTGTGCGCGCGTACCTAATGCGTAGAGCGACAGACCTGGACTAGCTACACTAAATTCATACGAACCATTATTTCGCGCTCTTTCTGTTACTATTAATTCAGTCCAAGTATCATTTTCAAAGCGCAGCATGGTGACGTCGCTTGGATTTAGCCCTTGATCAAGAAGCCAAGACTGTGGGATTCGAACTGTTAACGTAACGTTTTCCGCAATAAGCGTTGCTGGGTGGGTAACCTCAATAAACTGATACACTAAAGTGTTTGACGGTGGCGACTGCGTTATTGATTCCAGCGTGCGAGCGGCAAACTTGGCGTTAGTAATAGTTTGCGCAGGAGTAAACGCGAGGCCAGTCAAAGCAAGCTCAGGAGCTGACAAAGTGTACTGCTGCGAGCGACCCGCGCCGGCGTAAGTTGCAGTCCATGTACGCTCGTTTGGTGAAGACTGGGCCGCAGGTTGAACTGCTGCTCCTCCACCCCCGCCGCCACCGCCGCTGCCACCTCCTCCGCCGGATGAGGCTGCAGAAGTGGTAAACGTAACTGTGGTTGATACGTTGTTTGAGTTTTCTGCAGTGTCAAGGCAGCGAACAAACGCTTCATACTCCGTACTGCTATCTAGGCCTGTCAGTGTTGTGGTATGGGAAAGCGCGACAGTCGAGTCGAACGCAAATGTTAGCGAATTATAGGTTGCGTTTGTTAAACCGACTCGGCATGTTGCGTTCTCATTAGTGGTTGCAGACAATGAAGTAGAAGAGCTTGTAATCGAGGTTGTCAGTAGCGTTGTAATGTTGGGCGGAACGCTTTCAGGTTCACGAACTGTCATGTTAGTCGTGCTATTTCGTGTACCAAGCACTCGTAGGTCAGTTGCATTCGAAGCAATAGTGCATGTTACTGCGTAATCGCCAGCACTTGCAGTACTGAAGCGGTATAGTGCTATGCCTGAAGCGTTAGTGTTGTTAATCCCAAGCGTTGTAGCATTTCGCTGGAAGGTAACGCTATATAGACTCACAGCTGCGCCTGTTGTACCATCAACGACGGTGCAGCTCGCAACGCTACTAGCATTTGCAACAGGACTAACGGGAGTGAGCGTAAGCGATGATGCGTTCACAAAGCCGCTAACTGTTACCTTGCTACTTGCTTCGGCTTCTTCAGTAGCCAGCGCTGACAGTAGTCTTGTGGATATATTTGCTACTCCGCGTGCGTTCATAGCAAAAGTAATATTCCATGTCATCGATGCGTTTACGCCAACAAGTGAAATATTCCAAGTGGCGCTTCCATTAGTCGTGCCTGATCCGTTCGCCACAGTCAACGGAGTCAAAGTTGCTTCGAGGAAGGAGACTCCGCTTGTAAATTGCATAGAAATAGTTCTATTTGTTCGGTCAATACTATCATTTTGGCTAATTCTAACTGTGATTGTCACGTTTCCGCTTACGTTACCAGTTCCATTCGACACGACTAAGCTTACGTTATCAGGAATAACTGTGGCGAGCGCAGTGGCGCTCCGAGTTAAATGCACGGAGTCGGTTGCAATCACAAAAAAAGTATAAGTTCCGTTTGTAGCTGTCGTGTGTACAGTCCAATTCACAGAACACGTTTGTCCGTCTGTTAAATTGCCGCAAGAGTGAGGGTTTTGATCAGGCGTCCAGAACGGGCGAGCACCTGGGGTCATTGGAACTACTCCTTTTGCCGCCATCGCCGCAGTAACATTTACGCGCGGCACGGTAAGGTTTGTTTCCGAGTCTGTTGTGTTTGTTCCGCTTGAGCGTAGAAGTAGTTCAAGCGATTCAGGGGTGGGTGAGCGAGAATATCGCAAGCGCGTTGCCTGCACCAGCAGTGCCGCGGCGCCAGCAACATGTGGTGTGGCCATGGAGGTTCCACTTTGCGTTATTACTGTGCCGAACGCGTTAGCTGCAGTAACTGGAAAGCCAGGCGCGTACAAGTCAAGAGTAATGTCGCGTTGGGAGAAGCTTGCGACAGAGCCAGCGTCCGTTGTAGCGCCAACACTTGTGGCATTCGGAACACAGCCAGGAATTGCGATGCCTTGTAAATTATTTGCAGTGTCGAAATCGTTACCGGAGGCAACTGTTACAATAATTCCTGCTTCGCGCGCAGCGTTTATTGCGTCGGAAATTGCGAAGCGCTCACAGCTTTGGTTCCAACTTGTTGAACCTAGACTCATGGATATTACACTGATGTTAAACCTTGTGGCGTTTGCAACGCACCAGTCAATTCCTGCTACTACGTCAGACAAACTGCCAGAGCCATCCGCGCCAAGTGCTTTTATTGCTACTATGCTTGCGTTCGGAGCAATACCACGGTAAATCGTGTTGCGACTTGCAACAATTCCTGCAACGTGAGTGCCGTGACCTTCATCGTCCATAGGGTTGTTGTCAAGGTTGAAAAAGTCATAACCGCCAATTACTGCAGGGCAGCTTCCGTCATTAATGTCTGTGGTCTGGGTGCAACTTCCGAAGTGAGGGTGCGTGTAGTTTATACCTGTATCAATAATGCACACTCCAACTCCCGAGCCTGTAATGTTTTGTCCCGCTATAACGGTGTTCCATGCGCTCGGTGCGCCGATTGCGGCCGCGCTGGTGTCTAGAAGTGTGCGCACTTCTTGGTCATATTCAATCCACGCTATCTGAGGGTTCGACTCTAATTCTAACAATCCTTTTTTTGTTACGCTGGCGGAGAACGCTGCTATAGTATTGTACTTGCGTATGCTTTCTGTGCCTGCAGGCAATTCTTCAAGAACTGCATTTTGCTTCTCGCGAATTGCGGCGCGACGAAGTTTTTGAGTTTCTTCGACAATATTATTCGGTTCTATATTCTTTAATCGCGATCTGCGCGCGCTTGTTTTTGTCGGTTCTGTAGGAGTAAGATGCACGATGATGTGTGTTAGGTCATTGTCGGAATTGCTTTGTTTATTTGCTAAATTTGTTTGCGCCAGTATTGTTTGTTGTTTCTGAACACGTGCAGGATGCTTGTCTTCCGTTTCCAGATTGGTTTTTTTATCTGTTAATTCAGAAGGCATCTCAATTAAGTCTTCTTCTGTCCGAATCTCTTTTTGTTCCTTTTCTTTTTCTACTTGTATATCTTTTTTCTCTTGTTTATCTTCTTCTTTTTTCTCTTGTTTATCTTCTTCTTTTTTCTCTTGCCTATCAGGTTCTTTTTGTTCTTGTTCTGTTTTATCATTTGCCATTGTGGTGGTGGCTGTTGGAATTTCCGAATTGGTTGATTCTGTGTCTGTTACAGAAGCTTCAATTATTTCTTTGTTGAGAATTACTTCAGCTGAAGTGTCTAATTCGATACTATATTCTTCTTCCTTAAGTTCTCCATTTGTTGGCTTATTGCCAGCCATTTCATCTGCTGTTATTACGTCGATTTTTTCATTTTTGCCGAGCGCCTCGCCCGTCGCTACCTCAGTTATCTTTGTCTCGGCAGTCACATCGCCGCTGACTGGCTCAGGGTCTAGAATTAATTTAACGTCGGTGCAGGGTCCGCCTGTGCACGTAACGCTCGCACTCGCAATAAATGTTTGATCTGCGAGCACATATCCTGTTACTGGCGCAGTCATTGTTGTAGTTATGTTTCCTAGTCGGGAAACGGATAGCAAGTAACATCCCGTGCCTGCAGAGAATTCGCTAATCGACAATGTATAAGGACTTGATGAAGCCGCACGGAATATTAGGCGAGAATCGACAGTGGTGCTGCTCAGCAAGTCATCGTCGTTCTCAATAATAAGTTCTTGCGCTGAATTAAGAAGGCGAATGATGGTGTCGGGCGAGCCTGCAAGGCTTTGGTTACCTGCCCGCACCTCATAATATTGAAGCGCCGTTACGTTAAACCGTACATAATCAGCATCCCAGGGAGAGTCAAAACAACGAATCTGCGGCACACCGTTCGGAGTTACATATGAGGCTGCGCCAAACGTGTCATCAGGCTCGTAAATGTCTGCGAGCGCGCCAGAAATCGATAAACACAGCACTATAGTTGCAAACAGTGTCTGCGGCATTTTATAGACGTCATGCAACGGTAATTGTTGTAGCCACGGGGCTTTCATTTTCCTGAATCACGATATTCAGTTTTTTAAGTTACTCATTCGGCTGTAAACTCCGTTTTGGTATAACTCGCGGTGGCCGGGGCGTTGATTGCTTCTGGCCGTGCGTAGTTTTTATAAATCGCAGGTGTAGCGACTTGAAATGGTTATTTGGACGCAGTACGTATTAGACCCGGAGTACCTTCCGTGGCTATGGATACTGGTCCCACTATTAATTCTGTATATGATTAGGCCAAGGCCAATTGACCAGACAATTCCGAGCTTAATGTTTCTGTTACAAGACAAAGGAAAGGCTATTAGTAATAGTTTCTTACGCTACCTGTACCGAGACTTAGTTTTGCTGCTTCAGATTCTTATTTTAGTATTGCTTGTTGCTGCCGCTTGCAGACCTTATTTGTCCGTCTCAAAGACGTCGCTTGTCGGTTCTTCCGTAGTTGTAATAGATGCGAGCGCAAGTATGCAAACAGATGACGGGCGCTGGGGCGAAGCAAAGCGTGCCGCAATAGACAACTTAGCAAGGCAAAACACAATAATTCTAGTTAAGAACAGGCCCGTAATAGTTGCACGCGACGTGACTCGCGATGAAGCTGAAGAAATTATTGATGGATTAAAGCCGTCCGACACTGAAACAAACATCTACGGCGCAATTATAGCTGCTCGTGAATTTGCAAATGGACCTGACACTGTTGTTACTATTGTTAGCGATTTTAGAAATACTGATGATCAGCAAGATTACCGTGCTGCGGCAAAAACACTCATTGCAACCGGAGCAGTAGTTAGGTTTATTGGTGTTGGAACGCAAGTAGATAATATAGGCATAATTTCATTAGATGTTGATGATCAGCGTACACGCATAGGAGTTCGTAATTTCGGCGCTGCGAGTATTGTTGCAACCGTTAGCATGAAAGGCTTTGAGCAGGCTGTGCCACTCGCACCTGGGGCTACAGACTATGTAACAATAGAAACTCCAGCGGGAATAACTGAAGTAAAACTCGAGCCTAATGATAAATTTGCGCTTGATAACACTGCGTTTATCGCGAATGCAGACCGCTTCGACGTAAAGATGCTTGTAATTACCAATGATGCTCAGGTGCGTGAGAAACCGTGGTGGCTTGCAATGGAATCAATAAGCGGCCAAAAGCCGTTGGATTTAACATTGGAAGTAAGTTCGCCACCCCAATTGCCCAAAATAGATCATGATATAGTAGTATTCCAAAACGTTAATCCGACGCTTTTAGTACAGCGTACAATCCGCGATGCAATCGCGAATGTTCAAAATGGTGGCGCCGTCATTATAATGGGTCAGCCTGATTTATTCGCCACAAATTACGAAGAGCTTCTTCCTTTAACATATGAAAGTAAAGGAGGCGCAAGTGAGATACAAGGAGGGCAGTTTAGCGTACTTCCGCCCAACTTGGAGTTTGGTGACGTTCAAGAATATCATAAAGTCAAGGGCAATGCCGGGCTTGTGCTCGCTACGGCTGGCGATGGTACGCCTTTAATTAGTTTATATCCTGTTGGAAAAGGAAGAGTGCTTTATTACGGAATCAATGACGCGCAGTCAGGTTTCCCACTTAAGCCCAAATACCCAGTATTTTGGAAGTATATGGTCAATCAACTTACAGGACGAATAGCGGTGGAGAAATTAAACGTTAACACTGGTGGCGTTCCGATTGGAGTTGCGGGAACTCCGACTAGTATGCCTGGCGCGGATTCGTTCGATGGGTTTTTCGACTTGCAAGGCGCCTACGTATTTGCAGACCGAACTATTGCTGCAAATCTATTGTCTGCGGGTGAGAGTGACGTTTCGGCAATAGTTCCAGATGAAAGTCTTACAAACATTGCTGCAGACGAAGCTAACCTGGAAAAGGAAAAAGAGTTGACAGGTATTTTTGTTCTAGCAGCACTCATACTATTACTGCTTGAATTATTCATTGTTAAATATCGAGGAGACTTCTAATGGTGGATGCTGTGCAGGTAGTAACTAGCGTAGTTCCGCGGGAATTTTTGTATCCTGCGCTATTGTGGCTCGGAATACCTGCTGCACTATTTTTGCTTTGGCTTGCGCGTCACTCGTTTGTTCAAGATAATCCTCGATTCGACGATCAGAGCAGTATACGTCGACGCAGTAAACTACGTTGGATGGTGTTCGCCCTCCGCACGCTTATAGTATTGTGCCTTATTGCCGTGCTCGCGACCCCACTAGTAAAACAGACCACACTCAGGCCTGGGGACGTAAAACTTACAGTGTTAATAGATAATTCAACGAGTATGCAGTCGCTTGATACTAGCGCAGTATACCCTTTAATTGCAGAGCTGCGCAAACAAGTGCCTGTAACAGTGCGCACAATTAGTAGCGGCGAGCGAAGCGAGCTTGGCGATGGTTTGCTTGCAAACCTTAAGCAAGGCGAAAACATTCTTCTAGTGACTGATGGATATAGTACGGAGGGCCAGAGTTTATCGAGCGCGCTAAGTTACGCAGCCCAAGTAAATAGCACAGTAAGTGCGCTACGTCTTGAACCAGCCGTCGAAGACGCCGCCATAAGCATACTAGCGCCTCAGAAGGCGATTGCTGATACAAACGCCACTTTCAACGTGATGATTGCAAGAACGCACGAGAGTTCAGTAAAAGTCACCATAGTAATCAATAATGAAACAGTGTTTGATGAAACAACGAGCGCCAGCAGTATTCCAGTGACTCGCTCATATGTTGCAGGAAAACACCGAATCACGGCCACGATTGAAGATGAAGACGCAAACGACAAAAACAACAAGTATGACTCATTACTGACTGTCGTCGCGAAGCCACGTCTATTAATAGTTGCGCAAAAGTCATCCGCTATACAAGGCCTATTCGAACAGCTGTACAGTGTTACGACTGTTACTGCGCTGCCTAAAACTATTGACGAGCTTAAGCCATATTACGCGATAGTTCTTGTTGATCTGTCTGCCTCGCAAATTACGCCGTCGTCAACAGCCCTTAGCCAGTATATACTGAGCGGAAACGGAGTGTTTGTTGTCGGCGGACCGAACAGCTATGACTATGGCAATTACAAAAACGCGCCGTTTGAAGCGTATCTGCCAGTAAGCGTAGGAAGTTCAAAGGAAGGTAAAGGTATCACGAATATTGTTGTTAGTTTAGACATGTCAAGTGCGCTGCAAGGCTCCTACATAAAGCAAGATGATGGCACCCTAAAGTATGTTACAACGGATCGTCCCGCTTTAGTGCGCTCACTTGCTGCGAGTGTTATTGATGATATTGATCCAAACCATAATGTGGGTGCAGTGGTAATAGGTAGTGCAAGTGCCAACGCGAGTCAGAATCTAATAGGTGAGAAGTTCATTATGTGGGACTACATTGGTGGTCGAGCACTTGGCCGTGTATCAACTCTTGGCGCAAAGCGCGAGCAATTAATCGCTGCGCTTACAACTATTCGAGGAGGAGGCCAAGCTGCGAGCCAATATTGGCTTGCCGCTCCACTTAAGGCCATGGAGGGAGTATCTGGTTCAAAGAACATTATTGTGCTCACGGACGGACTGTCATGTAAAGCAAATTGTTTAGCAGCGGGAGGTGGGTCGGACGAAGAACAAACTCTGAACATTGCGCGCACTGTCTCCTCGCAGGGCGGACGCGTATATGTCGTTGGAATACTCTCTGGGGCAGATGAAGCATTTATGATACGCCTAGCAGACGCAGGTAATGGAATTTATTTCCGTGCAAGTGAGCGTAATAAGTTGCGAATACTGTTTGGTGATCCGAACGAGAAGCAAGACGAGGGTGTTGATTCATTTGGACTTGTTGTGCTAAACGCAAACCATTTCATAACACAAGATGTCAAACTACAGAGCACAGTCTTCGGCTATAATGAAGTCATTCCAAAGCAGTATGCAAGCATGCTTGTAGCAGCGCAGAACGGACAGCCTGCGCTTACTGTTTGGGAATATGGAGTAGGTCGCGTCGCAAGCCTCACAGCATACAATGGGGATGGCTACGGCGACCTAACATCTAAAGGAAACTCACTACTTCTTAGTCGATCAGGAAACTGGCTAGTAGGCGATCCAGAGCGTAAGGAAGACACTGTGGTGAGCGTACCGCAACTGCGTGTCGGAGAGCCAGGGATTATTCGTGTTACTAGTTCGCGAATACCTACCAACGAGGCTCTAATGTTTGCGCCGCGCGGCAAAGACACTTACGAAGCCACATATACTGCTCCGGCACTGGGTTTCGGTACTGTTGGAGGCCTATTATATGCTGCAAGCTATCCGGCCGAGTACGAAGGTGTCGGGCAGAATCCTGCGCTAGCTGGCGCACTAGCAATTGCAAATGGTGAACTTCTCGACCCTGCGGATCCCGAATCAATAATGGAGCAAGTACTGACAGTGCGCCAGTTGCAAGAGACTCGTAAGCAGCCAATGCGTGCGCCGCTGCTCCTCGCTGCAGCCACACTATTTTTACTTGAAATAACTTTGAGACGAATTTTCGAGTTTACGCGCCGCCGCACGGTTTAGTTTTAGCTAGTTTTCAGAACCAGCCCGACTAGTCCGCGGTTACACTCTGCGCAAGCTTCTTAAATGTGAGCGGCAGCATGAAGGCATGGCCTTCGTGAAGCGTAGCGTAAATTTGTTTTTGGTGTTTCTTATTGTAGGTTCCGTTGGAACTATCGCCGGTCTCACGCTATACTATCAGAAAAGTTTTCAGTCGGTGACTGTCGAATCTGCGTCAATACGTGGCAACGCGTCTGCGTGCTTACAAGACTTAACCGTTGCCCGCTCAGACTTGGAGGCGGCAAAGCAAGCAGTCAACGCTAATCAACAAGACGTGGACAAAACTGTAAGTCTATTCGAACAAAAGAACCGTGAGCTAAATTCATCCCAAACTACACTTATTACTGCTCAAAATAAAATTAAGTCCCTTGAAGGCACTATTGCGGCGCGCGACAAAAGCATAATCGAAGCTAATGCGAAGGTAACTGCGCGAGACGCTATAATCGACACGCGAGATGCCACAATTACCAAGCTCGAGGCAAAAATAAAGTCACTTAACGATAAAATTGATGAGCTTAAGGTAAATTAGAAATGGAAGGATACCAAAATGTATTCGGGGAACTGCGATATGAAGTTGCTAAAGTCGCGTTTCTTAATTCCTTTCTGAATGGCGCAATAGTATTTTTTGTAATGAATGTGCTCGCAACAGTACTACATATTAGTTTTTGGTATAGTCTAGTCCCTGCTACAATAGTTCTAATTATTGGTACTGTTTACACACTGAGCCGATACAGTTTAAAGCGGCTAGAAGACGGCAATCCTGAGGTGCGTGAAATGCTGCGCACAGCCCATGACAATAAAGGCAAGGACAGCTTACTCGTTCACGCACTGTTTGTTGATTTACTTGAAAAAATGGACACGGTTAGCGCGGGCGTCTTCATTAATGCTGGAAAAACAGTGATTAAGTTAGTAGTTATTGCGGCACTTGCGTTTACTCCGCTGCTAATAGTGAACTATGTGCCTGGACTGATGCTAAATCAGCCGTTAAGCAACTTAGGCTTAGGCGTTTCAGGCGCTGCAAGGTCTGCGCTTGCGCCAATTCTGCCGATTGAAGACGCTGGGGAGCGTAATCTCTCAGGAGAGCGCGATATAATTGCGCTTGGTGACGACAAGTTGGACATTACTGCGGCCTCAAGCCAGGGCGGTGTTGATTTCGGCAATCCGGATGAAGCTTACGGTAAGCAGTTCCGATATAACGATTATCCGGATGCTGTTGTAGCGGAGCAATCCGAGGCCGGAACTGGCGGCGCGCTAGACGAGGCCGACTTGATTAATGATTACAGCTGCCGTGTAAAGGGCACTTGTCCTAAGTAATCTTGCTCTTAGAGCTGAGAAACTAGCGCTGAGCTACCCTGCGACGCCAAAAGTTTACTTCAGCGACGATACTTTTATAAAAACTCTAACGAAAAACATTCTATGGCAACGCTGGAACAGGTACGGAACCTCGACAAGCTAAAGGACACGTTCCAAAATATCAAGGACGAGATCACTAAGCTGGTTATTGGACAAGACGAAGTAATAGAACAAATTCTCATCGCAATTCTTTGTGACGCAAACGCGCTCCTCGAATCGAAACCAGGACTTGGGAAAACCACTATGGTTAAGGCCATAGCGCAAGTACTAGACCTCCAGTTTAGCAGAATTCAGAACACTCCGGACCTGATGCCGTCAGACATTACAGGCACTTACATTATTGAGGAGTCAAGCGGCAAGAAAGTATTCAAATTCCAACGCGGACCGCTATTCGCAAATCTCGTGCTAGCGGACGAAATCAACCGTGCTACTCCAAAGACACAAGCCGCACTTCTTGAAGCAATGCAGGAGAAACAAGTGACTGTAGGAAACCAGACTTTCCCTCTCGAGAGCCCTTTCTTTGTACTTGCTACTCAGAACCCAATAGACCAAGAAGGTACTTACCCATTGCCGGAAGCGCAAACTGACCGTTTCCTTCTCAAGATTCTTGTTGACTACCCGTCTCCAAAGGATGAGCTTGAAATTGTAAACCAGGCAACAAGCGCAAACGAGTACCCGAAGATCCAGACGCTTCTTGGCAAGCAAAGTATTCTGCTACTGCAGAAATTCGCTAAGCAAGTTCCAATTGCAGACGACATTAAGAAGCGGGCAATAGATCTTGTAACGCTCACTCGTACGCGCCGCGATATTATCGAGTACGGCGGTTCACCGCGCGCATCAATCGGAATTATTAACGCTGCAAAGGCTCGCGCATTAATCCAGGGTCGTAAGTTCGTGTCCGCAGCCGACGTTGACTATGTTGCAATACCGGTACTTCGTCACCGCATCATATTGTCCTTCAAAGCGGAACGTGAAGGCAAGTCAACGGATGACGTAATCCGCGACTTGACAAAGCTCCTTAAGTAAATTATATTTGGGGAGTGGCGGCTGAAACTAGTACGCCGTCACTCTCAGCACCTATCGAACCCCATGGCAATAACCACTGACTTTCTGCGTGAACTCGACCGCTTCAGAGTGGTTCTTAAGAAGCGAGTGAATGCTCAATATCAAGGAAACAGACCTACGTCTAACGCTGGCGGCGGATTGACATTTAAGGATTTTAAAGAATATACTTATGGTGACGACTTCCGTCAAATTGATTGGCGAGTTTACAGTCGCACCGATAAATACTATGTGCGGCGCTACGAGGAAGAGCGAAACCTAACTGTTCACATTATTGTTGACGCAAGCGCAAGCATGAATTTCGGAAAGCCAGTTACTAAGTTCGAGTATGCAGCGCAAGTAGGGCTTGGTTTTGCCTACCTTGCTCTCAAAAATAACGAGCGATTTGAATTCTCAACCTTTGCCGAGGAATTACACCCATTCAAAGCTAAGAAGGGAACTGCGCAGCTAATTTCAATCGTAAATCGACTTCAAGAGTTACCGGTAACCGGTTCTAGTGCTTTTAGTCGTTCGCTTGAGAGTTATAAAGCGTTAATTACTAGTCGCTCGCTAATTATAATTATTAGTGACTTTTTGTACCCAGTGGCAGAAATTGAGAACACTTTATCGCGATTCAAGAATAGTGAAGTTATTGCAATACAAGTGCTTGACCCGCTCGAACAAAGTTTTTCTGTTGAAGGTGATTTGATGCTGCACGACGCTGAGACAAACCAGAAAATGCGCACCTATGTGACTCGTAGAGTGCAGCAGGAATACCGTGGTCAAATGGATGATCACAGCGCAAAATTGCGCGACATTGCCGGGCATTACGGATTCACGTTTCACACGGCAACTACTGACAAAGCAATTTTCGATACTATTTACACCGCGGCCATGCGGATGCCTCAGTAAGCATGTACCACGATCTCTGGGAAGCATGCTATGGTGAAACTGAGGCAGTGCGCGCCGAAGCAATACTAGGAGCTGCGCATCGCTTATTGGCGCGTGAGGGTGGCGAGCCTACAGTGGTGCTCGCTGCGGCAATGCTCGCAACAGTCGCTCCAGAGCATCGTAATGCACTGCTCTCTAAGTATGTGGAGCGTGATTTGCATGGTGAAATTCACGGAATTCTTGATCAAGATCCACAGAACAAGAACACCGCCATAGTGCATGATTCGATTTTATTAGCTTCGTACCACAAAGGAATTTGGCGGAAGGAAAATGAGTCGCCGCAAGACTCAGTACTTATCTTAGAGGCGCTACTTCCAAAGTTTCGAACTGAATCAGGGAAGGCTGATGCAAAGCATTTTCTAGCTGAAAGGCGTGCATTTGCGCGTGGTGACATGCCTGACGGCGCGGAGCCACTCTCATCCGAAGATCAGTCAGAATTGTTAAAGGATGAAGAGGTCAAAGACGCTGAGAATAAGTCAGAAAACGGCGCCGAAACACATAAAGCTAGCAAGTACTCACAAGATACCATGAAATCTGAGTCTCACGCGTCGCCAAGCGTTTCCACACCAGCTGCTAAGGCAGAGGGACGTGTATATCACTGGGCAGATCAAACCGCGCAGAAAATTATTGCTGAAAAAGGAAATAAGTCGCAGTATACTGTAGCTGCCGGAATTACTCCTTCCGGCGTTGTTCATTTCGGAAACTTCCGGGAAATTATGACTAATGATCTTGTAGTTAAGGCGCTTGAGAAACTTGGCAAAAAAGTCCGATTCATTTACAGCTGGGATGATTATGATACTTTTAGAAAAATTCCAAAAAATCTTCCAGACCAGGAGGCATTGAAAGAGTTCCTATTCAGGCCTACAGTTGATGTACCTGATCCATTCGGTTGCGGACATGAGAATTATGCAGACCACTTCAAAGCCGAAATTACTGAAGACCTTCCTATTGTAAGTGTTTTTCCCGAATTTATTCATCAGAACAAGAAGTATCGTGCATGCGAATATGCAGAGGATATGAAGCACGTTCTAAAGCACCGAGAAGTTATTAGAGATATTCTAAACGAGTTTAAAACTGATGAAGTAAGTGCTGATTGGTGGCCGCTTGCTGTGTATTGCGAGCAATGTTCAAGAGACCGCACTACAAGAGTCACAGGTTATGATGATGCGTACGTTATTTCTTATGAATGTACGTGCGGACACAAGGGTAGCTTTGACCTTCGTAAAAAGGGAATCGCAAAACTGCCTTGGCGAGTAGATTGGCCCATGCGATGGCACAAGGAGCAGGTTGACTTTGAACCAGGTGGAAAAGATCACTCGAGTCAAGGAGGCAGTTATGATAGTGGCAAAATAATTTCAAAACGCATTTGGAATTATGATGCGCCTACTTACATCATGTATGACTTTATTTCATTCAAAGGAATGAAAGGAAAGATGAGCTCAAGTAAGGGAGACGTAGTGACGTTAAGAAATGTACTTACTATATATAATCCTGAACTTGTACGCTTCATGTTTGCAGGTACTCGTCCTGACGCAGAGTTTCAAGTATCGTTTGACATAGATGTATTCAAGGTATACGAAGACTTTGATACAGTCGAGCGGAAGTATTTCGGTGCTGAGGACGCTGGCACCGAGAAGGATGTGGAGAACGCAAAGCGAATATATGAGCTTAGCATAATTGTTCCACCTGCGCACTTACCTGTACAGCCAAGTTTCCGTCACCTCACTAGTTACGTACAGCTCGCAGAAGGCGACCTTGACAAAGTAGTAGCTATGATGGCTCACGAAATAAAAGATGATTACGATGAAGCGCGCGTTCGACGCCGCGCGCAGTGTGCTTGGAACTGGGTTCGTGAGTACGCGCCTGAGCAATATAAATTTACGTTAGCAACATCAGAGCCGTATCCGGCTGCACTAGATGAGCCTGTACGTGACGCATTAAGAGCACTTGGTAATTTGCTTGCGGGACAAAATGAAGAAGAACTTCTGGAAACGTTCTATCAGCTGTGTGAGCGCCATGGTATTCAGAATACTGAGTTCTTCCGGGGCGCATACCTGACGCTCGTCGGTAAGGAAAAAGGCCCTAAGCTCGCAAACATAATTACGCAAGCAGGTCATGAGCGTATCGCAGCGGTACTGCGAAAGCTATAATGATTTCAATTCTATTAATTATTGCGCTTGTAGCTGTGATTGCGTTCATTGCATTCGCTTGGTGGTTCGCGAAGCACTTATTGTGGTTCGGGTTCAACAGTATGCTAGGCGTTCTTGCGCTAATGGGTTGGAACTTGCTGTTTCCACCTGTTGCGATAACAATCGGCAGTACTCTATTAGTCGCAATATTTGGTATTATAGGCCTTATTGCCGTAGTCGCACTTAATTTTTTCGGAATCGCGTTCCTTAGCTAGTAACCGATACTCATTAAAGGTATAAGTATGTAGGTAAATTCATGAAAACTCGCATACTGCTTCAGGTAATTGCGCTTGCGCTCTCAACACTATTAATCGTGACTTTGTTTCTTGCCGCCGCAGGAAAAATAGATTGGCTTTGGTTTTGGGGCGCGGCTATACTAGGACTTGGTGGAACTTATTTTGTTCGCGGCGACATAAAAGTTTAAGTGGATCCAAATCTAAATTGCGCTATTGTTCATTCATTCATAATCTGTGTAAGTGCATCATGAAAGAATTTAATTAATTCGTCAGGATACGCTTTAGGAATTGTACCTGCAAGAAGATTCTGCAGCCAAGTTACAAACGATTCAGAAAAGCCTTTGCGCTCGCCTTCAACAAGTCTGCTTGCTTCCATAACGATGTCTGGTTCAAGACGTACTGCGCGCGCTGCACGATACAATTGTTGTTTCAATAGTAGTTTCAAGTCCGAAGCTTTAGTTGCCTCGTCTTTTTCCGTTGCAGCCCAGTGCTCTTCATAGGTAAATTCTGCAACTTGCGACGCAGCAGAGCGTAGTTCGGCCGGTCGCTCTCCGGCGAGGTGCGCTAGTACTTGCTCGTGCATGCGCTTGAGGAACAATTGACGATCTTCAACTCGAAGTATATCTGAGTAACCTTGCAACACGATACTAAAACTAAACGGACTTGGCATTTCAAGAAACCGCTCGTCAACACTTATCGCGCCGCTGCCAAGTAGCTTAAGCACTTCTTGCGCGTGCGGCGCATCCATTAAGTCTTCAAGTACTTCGCGGCGCGCCTCTTTCAAAATTGGAAAGTCGTTGCCAAGGCTGCGCACAGCGGCTAGCAGAGTTTGACTACTAACTTGCTGCTTGCCAACGCTTTTCTTTGTACCTTTGTATGAGCGTAGAATCATGAGTGAGCGACCAGCGCAGTGTCGGAACCTGCGCCTTAGTACTTCGCTACGCATTATTGACTGCTCAAGAATTTCATATAACTCATCAGCTTGTACCAGTTCGAACGCGCGCTTTGCAAGCATTGCCTGCCTAGTTACAAGGAAGAAGCCATTATCTGTAATTCCGATTTCAACATCAATTTGGTATAATTTACCGAGCCTAAAGCCTACGGCGCGGCTAAGTGAGTCATTAACTCTGCGCCCGAAGAGTGTGTGGAACACCATGAAGTGTTTAGGTCCTTCCTTAAAGCGCTCGATTACTACTCGCTTAAGGTGTGGGATTGCGCTAAAGCCATGTTGCTCACGGAAGTATTCGAATATGCTGTTTGCCGCATTGTCGTCAACAGTTAGGTATGAATGAATGTATGCTATGATGTGCTCTTTATCTTTTTTAGCTTCGAAGAGTTGCGCCATGTATTGGCGGAACTTTTGGATTTCAAGCGCTAAGTCGAATGCAAGTGGCAGCATCTCACTGTACCAGCTCGGCACTGTTGGCAATCGTCCCGCGGAAGACTTTACTTGGGCAACCATTCCGCGCGCGAACAGGAATTCGTAGGTTTCGCCGCCAAGTACGAACACGTCGCCGCGTTTCATTTTCTCGAGGAACGGTTCGGCAATAGTACCTATTGGAATTTCACCGATCTTTACTAGTACACCCGTCTCATCCGGAATCGTGCCAATATTAGTCATGAAAATTAGTCGCGCAAGCTTACCACGTTTACCAATCATGCCGGTTTCTTTGTCATGCCAAATTTTTGCATAGGTATTTCTGTCTTCGAGCGCGGTAAATTCGCCTGCAAGATATGCGAGCGTACTCTCATAGTCTTGTTTTGACAGCGATGAGAAACAGAATGAGCGCCGAATTAGTGTGTACAGCGCATCAGTGTGGATTTGGTCTTGTACAGCAATTCCGTAAATTGTTTGTGCAAGAACATCGAGGCAGTTCTTTGGAATTGCGCCACGATCCATTTTTTTATCGAACGCGGCTTTAAGCAGAACAGCGCACTCAACTAAGTCGTCGCGGTCAAGCACCACAATGCGGCCCTTACTTATGCTTGCAAGGCTGTGGCCTGCTCGTCCTATTCGTTGTAGTGCGCGACTAATTGACTTGGGACTCCCGAGAAGAAGTACGAGATCAATAGCTCCTATGTCAATACCTAGTTCGAGGCTTGTTGACGATACTACGCAGCGCAGCTCGCCGCGTTTAAGTTGCTCTTCAACGTTGAGACGGTGCTCTCGACTTAAACTTGAGTGGTGCGCTGCGATTACGCTCTTTACCGATTCAGGTCGTTCCTCG
This sequence comes from Candidatus Woesearchaeota archaeon, assembly GCA_043771635.1. Taxonomy (GTDB): domain Archaea; phylum Nanobdellota; class Nanobdellia; order Woesearchaeales; family SKIA01; genus JAYVHA01. The sequence goes on along the minus strand of JAYVHA010000018.1, from coordinate 103,039 downwards.
CGTGCGAGCGCTGTGTCCTCATGTGCTGTAGTTGTTGGCGCTGCCGTCAGTCCAACTTGCTGCGCAAGTAGTGCGGCTTCTTTCCGTTGCCGTTCAAGCTCTACTTCTTCAATTGCAACGTACTTACTGCGGTAGCGGTCTTTGAGTTGGTGAACGACTCTTTCTGTCGCGCTTCGCGTGTTTGTAAAGATAAGAGTCATCTTATGACTTTGCACAAGCTCGTGAATAAGTTCAAAGAGTTTGTCTTGCGTTTGCTGGTACGGCGTGTCGATGAGGTTTGCAACGGGACTGATTACTTTGATGTCGAACTGCTTTGCATAACTTACGTCGACAATATGGCAGCCGCGACTTTTCCCTGCATCGTCAAAGCCGACAAGGTAGCCTGCAAAGTCTTCAAGTGGCGCAACGGTCGCAGAGAGTCCGATTCGAGTGAAGTTCGCAGTCTGAGCGAGACGCTCAAGGCTTAAACTGAGATGAACGCCGCGCTTGCCTGTTGCAATGGCGTGAATTTCATCCAGAACAACCCACTGCGTTTGCGCTAGCAGCGTTGCAAACTTAATGCTGGTGAGCATAATGCTCATACTCTCTGGTGTTGTGATGATGATGTGTGGAGTTTTTTTGAGCATTCGTGCTTTGTCTGCATCAGTCGTGTCGCCAGTTCGCACGCCAACGCGGATTTCGAAATTCTTACCGTGCTTTGCCGCGATCTCATTAATTGCATTGAGCGGTCCGTTTAGATTGCGTTCGATGTCGTTGCCGAGCGCTTTAAGCGGGCTAACATACACGCAGTAAACGCGGTTTTCTAGTGTGCCTGCGTCCGCAAGAGTAACTAGCTCGTTAATAATGGCAAGGAACGCAGACATGGTTTTACCGGAACCAGTCGGCGATGAGACAAGGGTGTTCATTCGGTATGTGATGTTCAGAATGGAAAACTTTTGGGGAGGACTAAAGTCTTTGAAAGTAGTTGTAAACCACTCGCGCACGTAAGGGTGTAACGAATTCAGAATTTGCTCGCTTGGATAGGGCTCGCGCTGAAAGACTATTCCAGTTGTATCTTGCTCAGTCTTCGCGACTGCTGAAGTTTGCATAGCTCTAGCTTATCGTATATGCGATATTGCTATGCCTTTAAGTACTTTCGGGGCGGTTCGCCTGTGGACCGTGCTGATTTCTAAGATGATGTAACAGTCGCCGCAACTCTTATAAACCCCGCGTTTGTCCGCAGTATTAAGATGGCACGACTCCGTAAGTTCGCCGCGTACCGAACGCTTGAACGTCCGTATACGCGAAAATCTAAGTACCGCACAAAGAACTTCGTTCGTGCATTCCCGCACAACGTTATCGTACGTTATGTAATGGGAAACACTAACCGTACATTCCCTATCCGTCTTCTGCTTCGCAGCAAGACTGATTGCCAAGTGCGCTCAAACGCGCTTGAAAGTGCGCGTCAGGTAGCAGTAAAGCACCTTGAAACCTCAGTAGGCAAGGCAAACTTCTTCCTTCGCTTGCACAAGTTCCCGCACCACATTTTGCGCGAGAACCCGCTAGCATCCGGAGCAGGCGCAGACCGTCTATCAACTGGTATGAAGATGAGCTTCGGTAAGCCAATAGGCCTAGCAGCTCAAGTTCACACAGGCGACATTATATTCGAAGTTCGCGCCGAAAACGAAGCAGTTGCAAAGCGTGCGCTGAACCTAGTACGTTGCAAGCTTCCAAACAGCTGGGCAATAGTTGCTGAAGAATTAATGGAAGCACAGTAGATTTTTTTAGCTATTTTCTAAGTTTTTATTTAGATTTTCAAATTAGTGGGCAACGCTCTACTCAACTAAGATGTAGAAACTTAGTTTTTTGGCTAAGTATATTCCTTAGCTAAACGAAGGACATCAGGCGCCGCCCAGTCAAGCACTTGCTTGTGCGTTGTGAAAACGGGCACTGCCTTTATGCGTGATTGCTTTCCAGCAAGCCTGCCTGTGAACGCGGGCACGTGCTGCACAAGGTCTTGTTTACTTGCATAAATGGCCAGCGGCACATCATATTTCTCAAGAGTTTTAAACAATAGTTCTTGACTTTCGTCGTCGCGCATCGGGTCAAACACAAATACAATAGCGTCGGCAAGGTGCGCGAGCGCGATAACTGCCTGCTTTTCTATTGCGTTCATTTTCTCAGGCCTGTTAAGTGTGCCTGGTGTGTCGACAATTTGCAGCGGATAGTGATTTACTTCGGAAGTACCGTAGTTAAGCGCGCGCGTCGTGAATTCATAATTTGCAATCTCAGCTCCGGAGCCTGTGAGCGCTTTTAGAAGCGTAGTTTTGCCAGCGTTTGGAAAACCTGCCATGCAGATAGTGTAGTGTGCAGTTGGATCAGGCAAACGGCGCAGAAAACCGCGCGCTTCTCCAAGCACTTTAAGGCTCGGACCAAGCCGAGTCATCATACTTTGGACGCGTCCAAGAAACTCGTGTTTTGGGACGTGGCCTAAGCGCTTAATCATGCGTTGCGAGCCATGTAGGCGTCCTAGCGCGTGCTTAACAGCATCGCGATCAATGGTTGTTGAGACCATGGCTGTCGTGAACGGATCTAACTTGTCAAAGTTTGGAAACCCTGAAACAACTTCTTCAAAGCGGCCAGCTATGTACAATGCGCCTTCTCCTGCTTTGCGAGTCGCTACGTAGTCAAAAAGTCTGCTCGGAACAGGAACTGCAGGAATTTTCATATGTTTGGAATTATGACTTATGTACGGGTGAACACACAGGTTTAAAAATAAGCCAGTCTCCGTTTGAGTCATGGCTGAAGCAGTAACGCTCGCAACGAACGCATCTAGCAGTAGTACTGCAAGTGCGGTAGACAGCGTTGCAACTCATATGCATACATCTTTCACGGAGATACTTGCAAGTACAGGGCAACCTTGGATTTTACAATTAACGCAGCGTCCAATTATATTTGTAATTGTGAGCGTACTACTCGGGTTTGTTCTAAGCTACGGCGTAGTATACTTAAGCAGAACTGTAGTTAAAGCGTTCACTCGTCGCACTGAAACTGATCTTGATGATCAGCTTCTTGAGCGTTTGACGCACCCAGCAGCACTGTTTTTGTTTATTGCTAGTTTGAATATTGCGTTAGTACCACTAAGCCTGAACAGTGGGTTTGCTGCTGGTTTGAACACGCTACTAATCAGCGGCAACATTTTGCTTGTAGCAGTGATTATCAATCGCACTCTCGGAGTGCTAGTAAATCATTATGGTGCGTCCATTGCCACGCAAACTGAAAGTACTGTAGACGACCACATATTGCCTATTGTGCGGCGCATGATTACTGCGGCAGTTTACACAATTGCGGTGCTAGTTATTTTAGGTGTTTGGGGCGTGGAAATTGCGCCATTCCTCGCAGGAGCTGGAATAGTAGGAATAGCAATTGCGTTTTCACTGCAAGAAACGCTCAAGAACGTGTTTGGAGGCGTTTCACTTGCATTCGACCGCGCATATGCTGTTGGAGACAGAATTAAACTAAATGATGGAACAGTAGGAACGGTTCTTGACATTAGTCTACGTTCAACCAAAATAAGGACCTTTGATGGCGATCAGATAGTAGTACCAAACGGAAAAATTGCGAACGAAAACTTCCAAACATATGCGCAGCCAACGCCCGAAACCCGCGTTTCTGTACCGTTTAGCGTTGCGTACGGAACAGACATTGACTTAGTTACTAAAGTTGTAGGAGCCACCCTTAAAGGAATTACCCACCAAGTTATCGACGACAAGCGGGAAATGGTTATTGCAGTACAATTTATTGAGATGGGCACCTACAGCATGAACTGGAAAGCTATTTTCTGGGTTGACGACTATCGCAACAGTTGGGATGCAAAGCTTGAGGCGAACCGCCGCGTATACGACGCATTAGTCAAGGCCAAAATTGAGATTCCCTACCCTGTGCAAACCGTGCACATAAAAAAATAGAAATTCGTGGCTTGCAGCACTTTTTTATAGTCCCTTAGGCGCGCGAGTGTATGAAAACTCTATTCGCTCTCTGCGCAGCATTGTGTGCTGCAATACTGCTCGTCGCGTGCTCGGCTCCGGCTGCGCAAACTCCTGGAGCGCCGACGCCTGATCAAGCTAAACCTACGCCAGTGTACGTCGCACCAACGCCGCCACCAGCTCCAGTTGTAGAGCAGCAAACGCTTGACAAATCAAACCTAGATGGCTTGCCAAAAGACGTGGCAGACATAGTTGCCAAAGGCGCAGCTCAGTCAGCAAAAGGATATTCTTACTTCTATCAGCAACTTGAGAACAGCAAAATCGCGGCTACTGATGTAAATAGCCTAAAAGTTAAGGAGCGCGGAACCACTCGCAAAGCAACGCCAGGCAATCAAATCCAAGTTGACAAAACTTACTGGATAGCGTTTACTATTATTGATTCTGGTGCAAAGCAGGCAACAGGCTATTGCATCCGTCGTGAATGTGAAGGCTCGAGCACGCCAGCTCCGCGAAGCCTACCTTATGCAGAATGGAGCTGGATGGGTCCATCTGACTGGTTTAACGATCTTCGAGACTTAACAAAAGTTGGCGAGGAGACAATCAATGGTCGCACCACTTACAAACTCGGCGCAACTAACGCAGGAGTCCCAATTACAATTTGGATTGACCGATTCAGCGGGTTACCATTGCAAGTAGTGCGCGGAAGTACAACTTACTCCTACTCCAACATGGCGCTAGGCGTGTCGGAAGCCGAAGTCGCGCCATAGTTCGGCGCAGCCAAATTAATTCTTTAGCTTATTTCTTTTTTTCTTCTCTAAAACCCTGATTCACCGATAGTCTTTTAAAAAGGCCTCTTTTCACATCAATAACATGCTGAGGACTGGCTTTGCCAGTAACTTCGGGAGGCCAAAGACCTATGGAAATCAAAGTAAACATTGGAGACCCTAAATCGGGTCGTACATTTCAACGAACTATCTCCGAAGATGATAGTAAGACTTTCTTCGGCAAGCGCATTGGAGACACCATCAAGGGTGAACTAATTAATGCGGCCGGTTACGAATTCAAGATTATGGGCGGCAGCGACTACTGCGGCTTCCCGATGAGACGCGACGTTGACGGAACTCTGCGTAAGCGCATTCTACTAGCGTCAGGCATTGGTCTACGCACGCAGCGACAAGGCTGCCGTGTTCGTAAGACTGTAGCAGCAAACACAGTCTTTGCTCGTACTGCTCAACTAAACGTTCGCGTCACTAAGCACGGCCAAGAACTATTAGGCCCTGCACCTGCTGAGCAGGCGGAGTGAGCGCGAACTGATGGCAAAGAAATCTGCGAGCGAGAGTATACTAGCGCCAAGCATTAACATTGGCCTTGTTGGTCACGTAGACCATGGTAAAACTACGCTCACAGAACGCCTCAGTGGTAAGTGGACTGACACGCACTCAGAAGAGCTTAAGCGCGGTATCACTATACGACTCGGTTACGCAGACACAATTATTCGTAAAGACCCTGCTCTTGAAGAGCCGGGTTGCTACACTACGCTTGAGACGCATCCAGTAAGTGGAAAGCCAACTGAAGTAGTGCGTAAAGTATCATTCGTGGACGCGCCAGGCCACGAGAGCCTAATGGCAACAATGCTTGCAGGCGCATCGATAATGGATGGTGCGCTTCTACTGGTTGCGGCAAACGAATCCTGTCCGCAGCCTCAAACAGCCGAGCACCTAAAAGCGCTTGAAATTGTAGGCTTAAAGAACGTAATAATAGTGCAGAATAAAATTGACCTAGTCGACGAAGAGCGCGCAATTAAGAATTACGAGCAGATTAAGGCATTTCTTGCTGGTACTCCGTTTGAGAATTCTCCAATTGTTCCAATCAGCGCAGCGCACAACGCAAACATAGACTTACTTCTGGACACAATTGAGCGCGTTATTCCGACACCTGCGCGCGATGAAACGCACGATCCAATTTTCTTTGTTGCACGTTCATTCGACATTAACAAGCCAGGCACTGCTCCTGGAAAGCTCAGCGGCGGCATTCTCGGCGGCGCGGTAAAGCAAGGCGTCTTCAAGGTTGGTGACGCAATAGAAATCCGCCCAGGCCGCGTTGTTGAAGAAGCAAACCAGAAAGTAGCGCATCCTATTCTTACGACCGTGAAAGCGCTTATGACTGGAAGCCAATCAGTTCCTGAAATTCAGCCTGGCGGTTCACAGGGCATAATGACTGCGCTCGATCCGGCTGTAGTAAAAGCAGACGGTCTTGCTGGCAGCGTCGTTGGAAAGCCAGGATCACTCCCGCCAACGCGCTACGAATTAACGCTTGGTGTTACGCTGCTTGAGCGTGTTGTAGGTTCTGCTGAAGAGCTCAAAGTTGAGCCACTTAAGCTTGGCGAGCCACTTCTTCTGAACGTGCAGGCAGCCGCAACAGTCGGCATTGTGAACGAGCTTGGTAAAGAGAAAGGTAAGGACACAATGCGTTTGAAAATGAAGCTTAAACTTCCTGTTTGCGCCGCAACGGGAGCGCGAGTTACTATTTCTCGGCGTGTCGGTACTCGTTTCCGATTAGTTGGTTACGGGATTATTCAGTAATTGATACTTTTTTTAGCTGCGATTTAGCCACCAGCTCCGCAAGACTTAAATACACCATTCGCCGAGGGTAACGAACGATGGCCGAATTTAATTTTCCGTGTGCAAAGTGTAAACGCAAGGTTCCGACAAACCAGGTACGCGTGCTACCTGACGGTAAGCACATTTGCTTCGAGTGTGCGAAGTATACGCCAGGTCAAGTAGCTCACTCTCCTGTGCGTGCGTCTCCGGTTGCAACGGAATCGGCTATGGCTGCAGCCTCAAGTTCTGGTCGAGTGCGTTACCAGTGTGGTAAGTGCAAATACGAATTCTGGCTAAAAGACAGCCACGCGAAAAAATGTCCTTACTGCAACAGCGATCGAATTGAGGAGAAGCGCGGCGCCGCCCAAAAGATTATTGATATGCATATGAATTTGCGTGGCGAAGACTAATTTCTCAATATTGCCATTATTAGTATCCTATATGCATAATTGGTTTATAAACTAGGCAATTTCATTTATAAACTAGATTTACTAAAGCGGAAGGTATATAATCTACTCGCCCCGGGAGTAGACTTCGTTGGGGCGTAAGATAAAAGACTATTCTAGGCAGAATAGTGTACTAATTACAGCCGATGGTGTGATAGATGGTCAAAAAGATGAAACTCATAATTCTCAAGGATGAACCTAAGCGTGTACGTGTAGTCAAAAAGAAGATTACGCCTGCCATGATTTCAGAAGCTACTCAGGAACTAGTAGGTGAGGAAGCCCTTCCTGTTGTGCAGTACCTTATGGGTAAGCAGAACGTCTCAGAGTTCATTATCGCAGAAGATCTTGACATTGAAATTCACCGTTGCCGCAATATTCTTTACCGCTGCTACGAGAATCAGCTATCATCATTCAAGCGCAAGAAGGATAAGAAGAAGGGCTGGTACATCTGTTACTGGAACCTGAATACTGAGGCAGTTCCTCACTTGCTTGAGAAGATTGTGCGCGAGAAGACCATCCGCCTACGCGACCGCCTCACACGTGAAGAGAGCCACCAGTTCTACATGTGTCGAAACGCCTGCGCACGAATGGATTTCGAAAAAGCATTCGAATACGACTATCATTGTCCTGAATGCCACGAAATCATGAACCTTCAGGACAACACGAAGACCATCGCGTTCCTAAAGGAAAAGCTCGCAGCGCTCGAAACACCGCAGTAATTTTTTTCCGATATCTTTTTCATAACATTCTACTTTCTTTAGGCATGCAATGGGGAATTCACTCTCACCGATCAAAAGCCGGCCTTAGTCAGTTCTATCGCGGCCTTACTCGCGGCGGTGGACTTTACCTCTTTAACGCAGGATCGTCGCTGCACGGCCTCTCTCCAGCTGATTTTGACTATGAACGGTTGGCTTCTGGATGGAGTGAAGAAGCCTTGACGCCGGGCAGTCTTGTATACATTGCTGACGCTGCCGATCAAACCGCATATACGCCTGCTGCTTCCGCATTGGAGAAAACCAAAGATTCTGCTCAGCCTCTGGAGGCGCTTGTTAATAGCGCTTCCCGATTGTCGCCTACAGGTGTTGTCTACCTTGAACTCGCAGCGCCAGGCTACAACCGTGCTCCGAGCATCGTGGCTGCTGCTGGTGCAAAGGCAGGAATTGTGCGGCCACAAGCGATTGCAGTATATGGTGCCATGAGCCTCGCGCATCTACCTGCAACCACGCAGCTCGCGGTTAAACTCGCGTTTGCGGCAGGCTGGACGCGCTAGTGGAACTGCTTCCTGGCATTATTGCAGACCAGACGGCGCTGTATATTACGGCAACAAGAACGCTTGTACTAAGCGACTTACATCTCGGCTACGAAGAAGAGTTGCGAAGAAAGGGAATATTTATTCCGACGGGCGAGTACGCAAACGTCGAGCGTCTGCTTGAATCGCTAGTCAAGCGCCACAAGCCGAAAACAATTGTGCTTAATGGGGATGTTAAGCACGGCTTCGGCACAATTAACGACAGCGAGTGGCGGCATACACGTAAACTCTTAGAAGCGTTGCAACGCGTGGCGCAGGTAATTGTAGTTCGCGGCAACCATGACCTCGCGCTCGGACCGGTAGCCCGCAGCGCAGGGCTTGAAGCTGAGCCATACTGGATTGAAAATGGTATTCTTTTTTTGCACGGCGACGTGGTACCTGAGCCGGAGCTCCTGGCAGGGGTTCACACGCTCATCATAGGTCATGAACACCCCGCAGTGGCATTAACTAATGGTATTCGTAGCGAAACGTACAAGTGCTTTTTGAAAATGGAGTATGAAGGTAGGCATCTAATTGTGCTGCCAAGTACATTCAGTCTCACTGTGGGCCTTGATGTCCTTGCAAACAAACCAGACAATCCGCTGCTGCGAAATATCGCGCATGCGCAAGTCTACGCCGTTGAGGAAACTACAATACTTGCTTGCGGGACTGTGTCACAATTACAAGCTGCCGTGCCTAAGCCTGAGCGAAAGTAGCTCAGAACCAAAAAATTGCTGCAATAATCATAAGTGCAACTGTATTTACAACCATGAAGCGCTTACCGTACCACTTGACGCCATGCACTTTAGTGCCGAGTAGGGGCCACAGAAAGGGAGTTGCTTTTTCGCGCGGGTGCGTTACAATATCTACTACTATGTGCAGCGGCCATGCAAGGAGCCACCATTGCGCGCCCCACACTGCTGCGACTGTCATCCACACAAGCATTGCAACAATAAGACTATGTGTAATTGGAAACATAACGCGCTTGTATACTGCCGCCCAGTGCGGCACGTTCTTGTCATGAAGAGTCTTATTTAGGTCGCCGCGGTTTGCGACAAAGGTCGCGAGCGCTACAGGAATTACTGATAATAAGTCTGGCAGCATACCTGCGCCAACGGCAAACCAAGTGTACGGACTTGCATACCAAAGAAGATAACTCCAAGCGCCGTGTGAGACTGTATCCATGGTAGAAAGCTAGTTTTATGTTTATTTATCTCACTTGTAGCAACGTAAAGTTATTTTTTCCCCTTGCCCTTTGCAGCTGGCTTTAGCGGGGTAATCTTAGTCTTCTCTGAGATAATTGCGCTGTTGCCGGTTGGGTCTTCTATGGTAAGAGTAAACTTGTCCGAGCCCATCAGGATACGATTAAGTTTCTTGATAACTTCGCGGGAGCGCTCGTGGTTTGCAAGGTCTTCCTCGCTCGCGTCATCCATCTCTTCCGGCTTAAGCTTGGTGCCTTCAACTACTTTTTTGAAGCGCTCAAGCACCCCCTCTACGTTTGAAATAAACCCTTCAGCGTTCTCGCCAGGCTCTATCGAACCAAATGTACCTATTTTAATCATGCCTTCAGACGAGCGAATAACTCTAATCTTGAGATCTTCATCACCCGAAACAGTTAGTTCGTGCTTGCTAGGTTCGCGCGCTTCTTCGGATTCTATGTCTGCCTTTCTATACTTGCAAGTCGTACAGGTCATCGAGAACACATAGCAACGCCCAAAGAAGGGTACATCTACATCGTCCTCAGTTAACGCGAGAGTGTTAGCGTTGCAGAACGGGCAGGTTTCACCTTCAAGCACTTCCATGACCATAGAATTGATGCTCTCTTTCTTAAACGTTGCGGGGCAAATAGAAACTTATTTGTGCAAACCGTGCAAAACCGTTATACCCGTCCTTTTTAATGGACTTGGTAAGCGCAAGACTTTCAGCAAACCCAATATCTGGCAAATTTACGTTTGCAACTTTATCATCAATGGATAGTGTGCCTGTAACCTTTTTAAGCGGATTCAGCAGTGTCGCGCTAATATTGTAAGAATTAGAATTTGATGAACATTTTTCTAATTCACCTAAAAGGGCACTAGAACTTAATTCGCCTGTAAAGTCATTTACCGCTAGGTATCCTATCATGGCGAATCAAAACTATTTATTCGTCGTCGTCTTCCGTTTCGATCTTCTTTGTTGCAGGTGCGCGCCAAATTGTAGCGAATGCCGGGGCTACAACGATATAGTCGTCGCCAAAGCCTGCAATGTCGCCGCCAATCGCGTCAACAGTTTTTTTGAGCTTGTTTATAGAGCGCTTCAGTTCGACAATATCCTTGTCTTTAAGCGGCTGAATATTGATGAGCGCGATAGTATCTTGGGTGCGTAGTGCATCCAGAATCTGTTTAGTCTCGTTAAAATCAGTAAGAACGAAAGGACGAACGATGACTTTAGCGCCAGCGCCGCCTTTCGGTGCAGTATCAAGTTGTACGTATTCCGTTTCGCCATCCTCGGCGAAGTCACGGTCGCTTCCTTTGAAGCGTTGTTTGATGGATTCGAATAGCTTCTTCATGACTGTTCCCTCTCCAGGATAGTCAACTAGCCCTGCCGCGGCTATTTAAAGTTTGTGTTTATGCATTCAAGCCCATAAATCTGCCTAATACGCGCAATCATTATAACGTGAGGCACTTGCACTAGGCTGTGAAGGAGCGAATCACAGTAACAATTGAGCGTTCATTACTTAGACTTGTCGATGCGTCAGTTGACGGCGTCTCTACAAAGAATAGGAGTCACGCAATTGAACTTTTGATTGAGCGTGGCCTACGCTATCAGTTGCCATCAAAAGCATTGATTCTCGCAGGCGGCGATCCTAAAGGACTTCTTAAGCTAATTAATGGCCGCGCTGCGATACAGCATAATATTGATTTGCTCGCTCGCTTCGGAATTAAAGAAATACTAATTCTAGCTCTTGCAGGTGACAAGCGCGTAAAAGAATTTCTAGGTGATGGTCGACGCGATGATCTAAATCTCAGGTATATTGAAGCTGCTGAGCCACGCGGCACTGCAGGTTGTATTGCAGCGATTGCAGCTGAGTTAACGGAACCTTTTTTTGTCCTTAATGGTGATGAAATTAAGGATGTGAACCTGCGTGAGTTGTACGCGTACCATAAGCAGCAGCATGGTCACGTGACGATTGCTCTTACTAGCGTGCAAGACCCGTCCCAGTACGGGGTTGCAGTCATGAACGGTTCACGAATAATTGGGTTTATAGAAAAACCACAAGGTCGGCAGGCACCTAGTAGTTTCATTAACGCAGGCTTATACGTATTTGAACCTGATGCGTTAAACGCGATACCACGTGGTTTTGCAAGTTTAGAAACAGATGTATTTCCGAAACTCGCAAGAGAAGAAAAACTAGTTGGATATCCGTTCAGCGGTCTGTACATCGACTCGCATGAAGGAATTCCAGAACGCATAACTAGTTTCATCAGCAACCTCAACCCTCTTAAAGACTAGGGCCTCTGATGAATCATTCACAATAAGCCAATAATAAAACTACTAAGGACGCAAACCCATGGCAGGAATATTCAAAGCATATGATATTCGCGGACGATATCCGCAGGACATCAATGAAGACAATGCTTACCTTATAGGTCGAGCCTTCGTAACCTTCACCGGTACGACTGACATAATGCTCGGTCGCGATGCTCGTACTCATTCGCCGGCGCTGGCACGGGCTTTCATTAAAGGCGCGCTTGAACAAGGCGCTGACGTAACAGAAATAGGTCAAATAACAACTTCTCAAATGATTGCGCTGCGATCGTGGCACAACCACAACACAGCCGTCATGGTCACAGCAAGCCATTTAGACGCGCCGTTCAATGGTTTCAAAATGCTTACTGGCATTGGGCAGTACGTAAGCGAAAACTATGGTATGCGTGACGTAGAGCGAATAGTAAGTGAGCGCGCCTTTCCAAAACCTGCTCGTACTGGCCACCATAAGCACGCAAACTATATTGACTCTTACGTTGAGCGCATACTTGCAGTTGCAGGTTCGCCAACTCGAAGTGAAGTTACGTTTGTTGCTGACGCGAGCTGCGGAACCATAGGAGCTGAACTTCATGGTTTCAAAGCAGCATGCCTGCCAAACCTAATAATTATTAACGACACGCCTGACGGAACATTTCCCGCACATTCGCCGAATCCGATTGCGCCAGGCGCTGCTGACCAAGCTGGTAGAGTAATTCGAGAAACAAATGCGGTTGGAGGATGTGTTTTTGATGCGGACGCTGACCGCGTAACATTCCTTGATGAAAAGGGAAATCCGATTATGCCAAACTATATTTCGTGCCTACTGGTTAAAGCGCAGCTCGAAAACAGTCCTGGCGCGTCCATTGCTTATGATTTAATATCGACTAGGGCGCTTCCAGAAACCATAACTGAATGTGGCGGCATTCCTATACGGAGCAAAGTTGGTCGCGCAAGTATAATCGCGCAAATGATGTCTAATGGCGCCGCTTTCGGCGCGGAAACAAGCAGCCATATGATGTTCAAAGAGACGTTTTACGGAGAGGCTGTCGGACTAGCGCTTCTTCGCGTACTAGAATTGCTTGCGCGGGAGGGCAAGCCGCTAAGCGAGCTCGTGAAGCCGTACGAGCGATATGTACTTCTGCCAGAAACTAATTATAGGATTGAGCGCGCTAAGGAGGCCATGGAACAGCTTGAAGCGGCGTTTCCGGATGCGCAAATAGACTACCTTGACGGCGTCTCGCTAAGTTGGACAGACAGCTGGATTGTTGCTAGAATGAGTAACACGGAGCCTCTTCTAAGAATCCGCGCAGAAGCAGATACACAGGAAATTCTGGATGTTCGCATGGAAACCGTCTCAAAGATAGTTCATGATCTTGGAGGCGCTCTAGACGGTGGCCACGGACACTAGTTTTTGCGCTCGGCGACAAGATTAGAACTGGGCGCCACCGTCGGCAAGAACCCCAAAACCTTTATAAAAAGAACTGGCTTCGCCACTACTGACGGAGAAGAAGCGAGGGAGCGGCGTTTCCAGCTGGAAACGGCTAAGCGCCAAGTTCTCGAACAAACTATTAACCTATGGTCTACCGCCAGACGGACCGCGAAAGACAACGCTACGTAACGTACGAAGGGCCAGATCCTTGTCCAACATTTCGCGCGTTATATGGTGCAATGGGTGGAGCGCAGGCAGGCTTGCAAAGGCAAGGTCCTGGTGTACTTCGAACCACAGCAGGTTCAGTGCATAATGTAAGAGCAGCAATTGCACTTACGCTGGGCTGCCGCTCGGTGCGCGTTGGCACAAGTATTCGCGACGCAAAAGATCTTGCAAGCTCCAATAAAACATTAGCTGCATCGGCAGTATCGACAAAAACAAAGCCGCACAACCGTGCACGAGGAACCGTATGACAATGCAAACTATCCAACACCAGCAGATGGGGTATGACCGCGCCATCACAATGTTTAGTCCAGACGGGCGCCTACTACAAGTTGAGTACGCAAAGAAAACAGTGAAGCAAGGCTCAACTGCTATCGGTGTAACTACAGCTGACGGCGTCATCTTAATGACAGACAAGCGCATTGTAGACACCCTAGTAGTGTCAGGCGCTGTCGAAAAAATATTCGAAATCGACAGTCACATTATTTGCACTGCAGCAGGAATTCTTCCAGACGCTCGCGTGCTAGTTGAGCGTGCACAAGTAAAGGCGCAGCAGCATGCAGTTACGTACGATACTCCGGTTGAGACAATTACAATTGTAAAAGATCTAACAGGTTTAATGCAGCTCACAACACAGAGCGGCGGTTACAGACCATTCGGCGTATCTATGCTTATCGCAGGTATCGACAGCGACGGCGCAAAGCTATACGTTACAGACCCTGTGGGTGTTTACAATTTATACCGGGCTGCGGCAATCGGCGAGCGACAAGAGGAAGCAGAAGACATTCTACGAAAGGAATGGAAAGCAAACCTTAAGCACGAAGATGGACTTAAGCTCGCAGCAAGCGTACTTAAGCGTGTGCTACCTGACGTAATTACAGCAGAGCGAATCGACTGCGCTTTTGTAAATTCAAAAACTAATAAGCTTACACGCCTCAGCAATGAGGAGATTGCAAAGCTACTAAAGTAAAAATAATACGCGCAACACAACACTATGGCCCATCGCATGACATTTGATGAAGAGCGATTCAGTTTGAATACTGCGTGGCTCAAAAAGGCCGGGCAGCACTTTGAAGTTGTAGTCGATCCTGACGCTGCGGTAGTATTCAAAGAATCAGGCGTTGGTGAAGCGCGCGATATTGTTAAGAGTGGCCACGTCTATTCGGACGCAAAAAAGGGAGACGTTGCAAGTGAAACAGCACTACAAGAAGTGTTTGGCAGTAGTGACCCTTTTGTTGTAGCTGAGCGTATCATTCGTGAAGGAGAAGTACAGCTTACAAAAGAGCACCGGGATAAAGTACGTGAGCAGAAGCGAAAGCGCGTAGTAACAATGATCGCGCGAAACGCCATCGACCCGCGCACAAAACTACCGCACCCAGTTACAAGAATTGAACTCGCGTTCGAAGAAGCAAACATCAAGCTCGACGAATTTAAGCGCGCCGAAGACCAGGTCGCAGAGATAGTGCGCAAACTTCAACCTATACTTCCTATTCGTTTCGAGCAAACTGTACTGCATGTGCATATACCAGCGCAATATGCAGCCAAGGCTTTTAGTACGATTGGCCATCTTGGAACCATCAAGCGACAAGAGTGGCTTACTGATGGCAGCTGGGTCGGCGACGTGGAAACTCCTGCAGGATTAGTCAATGAACTTACAGACGTGCTGAATAGTAAAACGCATGGCACTGTCCAAATAACAAATAGTAACTAGAATAATACGAGATACAACCATGGAAAGCACGATACATGTTAAAGAGCGCGACGTTGTCGCACCAGGATCAGTTCTTGCAACTGGAATGGACTACTTGCCAAGTAAGGGTACGTACCGAGAAAATAATCAAATTCTTGCTAATAGACTGGGCATAGTTCAGCTTGATGGCAAAGTAATCAAAACTATTCCTCTATCAGGACGCTATCTACCAAAAAAGGATGACGTAGTTATTGGAAAAGTAACTGACGTACTTCTAACGGGTTGGCGTATTGAAATTAACAGTCCGTACGAGAGCGTACTCACACTTAAAGACGCATCGAGCGACTTTATTCAGCGTGGCGCTGATCTAACTCGTTACTTCGAAATAGGTGACTGGGTTGTTTGTCAGATTGTGCAAGTAACTAGTCAAAATTTAATTGACGTCAGCATGCGAGGACCAGGTCTACGCAAGCTAGTGGGCGGTCAAGTTAAGACTGTTAACGCACAGAAAGTTCCTCGCATTATTGGCGCGCGGGCCAGCATGCTGGGCATGATTAAGAGCGCAACAGGCGCGAACATTATTGTCGGACAAAACGGTCGCGTGTGGATGAGCGGCACTCCGGCGAACGAAGTTGTTGCACTAGCGGCAATTGCGCTTATTGAACGTGAAAGCCACATTAGTGGGCTTACTGAAAGAGTTCAATCTTTTCTAAAGGAGAAAACTGGAAAGAGCGTGCAACCAGTTGATGACAGTCAAGTTGGAAACTCGGACAATCTAAGCGAGCAACACACAAGTGTAATTAGGTCACAGATACAGCGTGACCCGAGTCAGCTTGGCGGTTTCCGCTCGCAAGGTTTCCGTAAAGGCGGTTTCCAAAATACCAATGCACCTAATTCACAAAGCAGCGAAAATGCTACGCAGCAAAATAAGCAGGAGGACTCGCAATGAGCCGAAACGATGCAAATGCAAAGCCGTACACGGAGCGAGCAGACGGCCGTTCGTGGACCCAAACAAGACCAATTAGCGCCAGGGCAGGGGTAATTCCGCAGGCGGATGGAAGCGCTCTGTTTACTATTGGAAAGTCGACAGCGTATGCCGCAGTGTATGGTCCTAGAGAAATTCACCCTAAGTTCTTAGCAAACCCTAACACGGGCGTGCTGCGCTGCTCGTACAATATGCAGCCATTTTCGGGCCCAGGCGCAAGAAGCCGAAGTGGTCCAAGCAGGCGCTCAAAAGAAATTAGCCTGGTAACTCAGCGAGCGCTTGAACCAGTAGTTGATTTATCGGAATTTCCAAACACAGTGGTTGATGTGTTCATTGAATTCATTGAGACTGACGCGGGAAGTCGCTGTGCAGGTATTTGTGCAGCAGCGATCGCACTTGCAGACGCAGGAATAACCATGAAGGACATGGTTGGCGCAATTGCAGTAGGTCACGTGGACGGGCAAACACTTGTTGACCTTGACGGTGTGGAAGAACATCTAGGTAACGAAGTTGCAGATATTCCAGTTGCGATGATTGCAGCAACCGGAGAAATTACTCTACTTCAGATGGATGGAATAACCAACACCAAAACTCTACTTGCAGCGCTAGGAGAAGCGCACAGTTGCATCAAGGAGATTGCTAAAGTGCAGCGTCAAGCGCTTCTTGACAGATACAGCGAGGTCAAACAATGAACCAGGACAAACAACGCGAGCACGCACTCGCCGCAATTGCAGCAGGCATTCGCTCAGATGGTCGCGGTCTGCTTGAATATCGCGAGTTCACAGTCGAGCGGGGCGTTTCATCAACAGCACACGGTTCCTCACGAGTGCAAAGTGGCGATCAAATTGTGATTGCGGGCGTAAAGTTTGAACTTGGCACGCCATATCCTGATACGCCGCTTGACGGTAGCCTTATGGTGTCAGCAGAGCTACTTCCACTCTCAAACAGAGTCTTTGAAGCAGGACCGCCAAGCATTGATTCGATAGAACTAGCGCGTGTAACAGACCGCACAATCCGCGAATCAAAAGCTCTCGATCTATCAAGCTTATGCATAGAGCCGAGCAAATCATCTTGGACTGTCGCTGTTGATATTGCGCCTATTAATGCCAATGGTAGCTTGTTTGACATCAGCGCGCTTGCCGCACTGGTCGCCATTAGAGATGCGCGCAAACCATTTGTTGAAGGAAGAGTGCCTGACTACGAGCGACTTACTGATGAGAGGCTGGAGCTTGTACGTTTGCCAATCACAGTAACAGTATACAAGGTCGGCGCATATTTCATAGTTGATCCAACGCAAGACGAGGAGCGCTATTGTGACGCGCGCCTGTCAATAGCGACGCTTGACTCGGAAACTGTGTGTGCATTGCAAAAAGGACTTGCAGGCTCACTTACAATTGCAGACATTGAAACTATGGTTGATATAGCGCTGCGCAAAGGCGTAGAACTACGTGCGCTCGTCACCGCAGCATAAGGAGGAAATTACTATGACTACAAAAGCAATTACAAAAGAACCAGCAGTAAAGCAGCGATACACAATTTATGAAAAAGCACGCCTAATTGGAGCGCGAGCATTACAAATTAGTATGGGCGCTCCGTCAACAATGAAATTCACGGAAGCAGACTATGCTGCAATGAATTATAATCCGGTTGAGATTGCAAAGCGTGAATACGAAAACGGTTCCATCCCTATTGAGGTAACTCGTAAGCTGCCAGAATAAATATTTAGAAAATTTTTTTTTATTCGTCCTCTAGAACTAGATCTGCATTAGCTGCCGCTGATAGAAAAATTTTTGCTAGATGCTCTACTCTCGTTACAGACTGGGTTTCGCTACGAACTATGTTTAGAAATTCATTACAATAATTCACGTATTCTTTTACATCCATCCTAATATCTATTGAAAATTGCGTCTGATATTGAAGTTCAGAAAGTGATGCTGCTTCTCTGATGGTTTTAGCGGCTCCAAAAAATCTTTTGGTATGCTCGGGCGTCATCACGCCATCTTTTGGGGCATCGTAGGTGACGACTTCATAGATGTCTATGACTGCTAAAAGAAATCGCCTACGTACATCATCCATTATATTCACTTCTTGCCGTAGTAGAATACCTTACTAATATCGATTTGGCTGTCGTCCTTCTTTTGAATTCCGCGTGCTTGCGGTTGCTCGTCATGGGATTGATTCGAGCCACCAGATTCGCGCTCATATGCTGCGTCGGCCTCGCTTTGTTTATAGTTTGGCGCGTGTGCTTGAGGTGGAGCATGGTGGGTCTCTTCATGACGTGGACTTGCTTGTGGGCTGTGACTGCTTGCAGATCCCCGCTGATTGAGCATAGAACGAATGTTTTCTAAGTCGCCGCGGATTAACTTAAGACCGCCGCCTAATTCATCGAGTTGTTTTCGTAGCTCTGTGTTTTCTTGACGCAAATTGTTGAATCCGTAGTCTAGTTTTCGAGTAATAAGAGCATAATCTTCAGGAACCATTGAAGGTGCAGTAGTCGCAGCTGCGGAAGTTACTGTGGCCATTCCGGTTACTGGTTTTTCAAAAGCTGGCCGGTTGGTCTCTACTATGTTATCAATCATCTTCTTGATGACGCGGTCTTGAGGAGTATTCATGAGTAGAAACCGGGAAAAACGCGTATATAAACCTATCGGCATTCTAATCTACTGAATACTGCTGCGCGGCGGTACACTCTAAATTTAAAATAAAAATAGATACTAGTGGTATGCGCGTAATCGTTCGTACGTGGTGCGCATCTTTGGCAACATGGCGCCGCGCTCCTGGTCTGTGAGCTCAGACCATACGCGAGTGCGAACTTGAATGAATGCCTCTCTAGCAGCGCCTGGGTCGTGAGTTGCAGTAAGTTCTGCTACTTTTAGCGCGTCCTCTAGCTCACGAAGCTTGGATTCGTTACTACTTGTTTGAGGACTCCAATCCCAAACCGCAGGTTGCTTTTCATCAAAGTGTGGTTGAGGCACACGAGGTGCATTAGGGCGATGCAGTCGTAAAAATAATCTAATCATGGCTTGGCGATCAAGTCCTGTGAGCAGCGCTCCAACAAGCCTCGTGTCTCCAGTGAAGCATCCGTCAATCCAATTGGCAAAGTCATTGCGTGCATATGAGACGTGATGGCTGAATGTTTCATCACTCATGTGCACTAATGCGTCTCCCAGCTCTTCAGTCGTCCAAAATACTGTACCATCAGCCGCATAAAACGCATTGCTTGCGCGCTCAAATAGATTTGGTTCAATTAGGTCTCGCTGCTCAATTACGAACTGATCAGCAGTTGTTGGCTTTGAAAGCTGTTGCTCAGGAACAAAATAATTTGATCCGGTTGCACTTGGTGCGCGCGGCGCCGAGGGGACAGGTATTTCTGCGAACATCGGTAAATCCTGGGTTGCCTGCATGTGGCTTGATTGCTGTTGCGAATCGGGCATTCTCGGCGGTTGCACCGGCATCGAGGTTGCAGCCATTTGTTCTGACATTGTTTGCACATTAAATGCGGTTTGTTCGAAGGTTTGAACGTGCTGTGATGATTGTATTGGTTGCACTGTTTGAACTGGTGTCGGCTCGAATATATTGGCTGATTCGGTTGGCTGGACAGCTTGTACAACGTGTACTGATTGCGCAGGCCAAATTATTTGCACTGGTTGTACTTGCGCTGTTTGTACTTGGAAAGGCTTGAACGTCGACTCTAGCGCCGCACTCGGTTGTATTGTTTGCGTTTGCTGCGTATTTTGATGTACAACCGGAGCAACTACTACTGGTTCAATTGCTCTCCAAACTGGGGGAGGAAATGAAGGTGGTAAAGGTGGGATGCTACTGTAACTATGAGTGTGTGGGGTTGGTGCTACAGGCTTGCTTTGGTGCGCCTCTTGTGTGTAGACTTGTGATGAATATGTGGGCTGCGCCTGAATGCTATGACCTGGTGCTGGTGCTGTATTGATTGGATGGCTTGATTGTTGTACGCCTTGTTGAGCGGTGTTTGCTAGTGGAATTGAATGCGCATGTACATTGATGTGGGGTTCCGATGTTGCGCTTTCAAACGCTGCCGTTGGTGATGCGTGAGCAGGAGGTAATGAATTGTGCGCCGAAGTTTTGTGAAGTGGATGAGTTTCTGCGTGATCAACTTCTTGATTGCTGCGGCTTGGAAGAGTATCAGCAATAGTATTTTGTGGTGTAGTGGGAGCAATCGACGCTGCGGAGGCGGCTTCTGTTGCTCTCGCAGCCTCAACTGTTGCTAATGTCGCTACGCCTGGCTGCGGCAATTGCTGCAAAAGTTCGGCCATTCGCTGTAGCCTTGGATTGCCTTGCACGTTATGTTCGTTGCTAACCATTGGCTTAGGTTGTTCCCGAACAAAAGGCATGCTAGGACCTTCACGCTCGCGAGCACCTGGTTGCGGCGGAGGTTGCAAACTATTCACATTCTCCTTCTTACGCCAAAAAAACAGCGAAATCGCCATATGTACCCCCTTACTTCTAATACTGCCGGGGCAGGCCTTGATAAACCTTTGTTGCCCTTATGCAATAGTACAAAACAAGAATCAACCTAGTTTGATCATATTCTGCTCTCTTAAGCGCTGCATTTATATCGCAATGCACACATCGACCAGTATGGAATATGCTGCTCGTACCCAGAATCTGAATCAAGTCTCAAGAGAGCTGGATACTAAATTCTTAGAGCTTGCGCACCGCGAACAATTACTCGCTCAGAGCATATCTGAACTTACGTCATTACGTGCAGCTATAGTGGATACGCGCAAAATTCTCTGTGAGCAGCAAGCGCTTCTAAACCGAGTTACTGCGCGTTTGCCATCACTTGCAAGAAACGAAGCAATGGATCGAGTTAAACAACGGTTGGACGCAATGCCATTTGAAAACCTAGCATCCTCAGCGGCATTGAATAGAGGACATTAGCCGCATGGAAGAAGCTCTGCAAGCAATGCAAATTCGCTACACAGCCCTTACTTCGGAGGCACTAGCATTAGCAAGTGCAGCGCCTGTGCTTGACGCTCGCACTGCAATTATTATTGACATGGCGTCACGATATGTTCAGGATGCTGCTTACTTTAATTCTCAAGGCGACCTTCTAAGGTCTATTGCGGCATTAAGTTATGCTCACGGTTGGCTTGACTGCGGCGCGCGATTACGTTTCTTTCATGTCACGGACGACCGTTTGTTCACAATTGATCCGCGAGAATTCAAAACTGAAAATAGTAAACAATAGTTCACTAAATTGACAATCAGTAACGGCTTACTGTTGATCCGTTACTTTATGTGTGTGCGAGGAACTACGGAATCCACTGATTTACCGTCGCCTAGTTTCTTGATTGCATCAGTACAGAATGATAGGGCGCCGTCATAGTACTGCTGAACAGGATCTTTATCATTGCGCACCAATACGTCAATTACCCGGTCACGCCCATCGGCGGAACGCTTAATGTTACGAAGCTTTGACGCATCATCGCCAAAAATGTCTTTTTCTGACTTCTTAAGTAATTCTAGTCTATCTTTAATTTTACCGAGTAAAACTATTGCTTGTGCGCGGCGGCGCCCACTGTCCTTAGCGTCTATCTCATTAAACTCCGCGTACCATGTTTTGTCGATGCGCACTCGGTTGCGAAGTTTGTCAGTGCCTCCATGGTAGACGCTATATACGCGCCCAATTACAAAGTTAAGTGCTTTAGCCTTGTCTTCAACGCCATGAATAACTTGCAAAATGTCTTCGTGCGCTGGAGCTTCAACCTCTTTTCTAGCAGGTGTATGAACGTGCACTACTGTTTGCTGGACGCTCGGAGTTGGAGCCTCGACGACGCGCTCAACTACGTGAACTGCTGGAGTGTGATGCTCGTGATGGACTTCGTGGTGGTGGATTTCTTGCTCGTGCACTACCGGTTCATGCGAATAACTGGTGTGTAATATTAGAAGTGCAAGGCAACACAGAATTGCGTTCATTCCTAATACTGCAACGCCATCGAGTCCTTGTACTGTTGGGCTCGGCATCAAGAAGTAAACTAGCCCAAAAATAACTAGCAGTGCTGCAAGCACAAACCAGTTATACGCTGGCTGAAAGTGGTCGGACTGAATTAGCGCAATTAGTACTATTCCAAAAATTAAACTCGGTGCGAAAGCTAAAAGCACAGCAGCAGCACTTGCCCCAGTAGCAAATCCTAATAGAAAGAATAAGAAGACTATGAATGCAAGAAACAATACGCTCTCAAACAAGAGCAGTCTACTATGAGGATGTGCGCGTCTGTACGGCTTTACCTCGTGCATGTTCCTAACAACGAAGTTAATCGTTTAAAAAGGTGTAGTGTGAGCGCTCAGTGAAAACAACTTAGCGAACAGTGCGTTCTACTACTATAATTTCAAACAGAAATATTATTGCATTCGCGGATACAATTCTGAGTGCAAGTAAACGCGCTCAGTTTTGACAGCCATGCCGTTAGTTGCTGTGAAAGCCGCGGCGTCGCGCAGCGCGGCACCCGTCAATACAAGTTCGCCTTTAAGGGTCATTACACGTACAAGTTGGCCTTGCTTAATCGAGTCATCATACGCGACTATGCCAGGCATTTTTAGCTGCACGCCGTGCGTGAGTGCGTTTATTGCGCTGTCAAGGATTACGATTTGAGGTAGGTGTGCGACCGCAGCTTCTACTGGCATAATCATTTTCAAGAGTGCTGTTGGTTCACCTGCCTTCGCGTGTACTAGCGCGTCAGTTAAGTCTTGCAGCGATACTGCTTGCGCTTCGGTAAAGTCTGCAACGCGCGTTCGACGCAGCATCGCCATGTGCGCGCCGCAGCCGAGAGCTTGTCCAATATCGTGGCAGAACTTTCGGACGTAAGTTCCTGCTTGACAATCCATTGAAAATAATACGTCCTGGCCTAGAATTTCTATTATCTTTACTTGGTAAATTGTGCGCTCGCGCAGTTGGCGCTTTACTGCACTCTTAACAGGCGGCATTTGCATAATTTTGCCCGTAAAATCTTGCAATACTTTTCGAAGCGCATACTCCTCAACTGGGGCGTGAATATGCATGACGCATACGTACTGCTTGCCTGATACTAATAGGTGGTGTACGACTTTAGTGGCCTCGCCAAGGCCAGTTACTAGTACGCCTGTAACTTGCGGATCGAGCGTGCCGGAGTGACCTGCTTTGTCAATACCTAGAATTTGCTGCGCGTACGCAGAGACTTGGTGGCTTGTCGGGCCCGCCGGTTTGTCAAGAACAATTACTCCATTGTGAATGCGCTCTTGCCATGGCCTGTCCGACGGGGCGCAGCCATGTTTAGGATTCGTCTGCGCGTCCGGAATACGAGTAACGAGTGTCATGTTGTCAGAGGCTGAAGCGGAGTATATAATGGCTTGCGTAGTGAAGTAGACTTTTATCGCGGCTTACTTTGGTGGCTTCGAGTTTAGGCCAAGCCGCTCATCGATGCGCTTACTTACTTCTTCTAATTCCTGCAGGCTCTTGCGCATTTCTTCTTCAATTGAGTGCACTAAAGCGCGTGTGGAGTCAACAACTAGGCGATAGCGATCGTGCTCGGCAGCAACTATTCCGGCAGTTTCTAATTTTGTTAGATGGTGGATTACAGTTGCGCGGGATAGGGTTGTAGCACCAGCAATGGAGTCGGATGATATTCCTTGCCCGCCTTGCTGCGCCTTAAGTAGAACTATGAAAATGCGGAATTGACTGTGGTTTTTATCGCGATTGCCGACAAGGCCGAGGCTAGTGCAGAACCATTGTAGGTCAGTATTAACGTCGTGACTCGCGGGTGGCGGCGACGGGCTTCGAAGTAAAGTGATTCGAAACGGTTTACCCATACTACTGGCAAGAAGCGCAAGGTATATATACTTGTTGATTTAACCTCAACTTAGTTGACTTCAAGTCAACAGAGAGTGCATGAAACACAACCACGCAGCAAAAGAACCTGAAAAGCATAAGTCAGCAGCTATGAGTGGGCGCGCTGAAGAAGCGGCTACTCCTGACGCTGCGACGGTAACAACAAGCACTGACACGCCTGCGCCAGCTGAAACGGCTGCAGAGCTGCTAGTACATTTACAACGCCTACAAGCGGAGTTCAATAACTACAGAAGACGCGCGGACGCTGATGTAGCAACGGCGCTTGAGCGCGGACGCGAGAAAGCAATCCGCGAACTCTTGCCTGTGCTCGATTCGTTCGCATTAGCAAAGGCGCATGCAAAAGCACCGGCTCCGGCAGCCGAAAACCCGCACAAGGCAGCAGCAGTAACTGAAGAGAGTGAACTGAGCAAAGGTTTCACATTAATTTACAGTCAACTACACAAGCTTTTGGACGAGTGGCAAGTGAGTGAAATCCCCGGAACAGGGCTGGTTGACACGCGCCTTCATGAAGTCTATATCACCGAAACGCTACCGAACAAGCCCGCTGGAACCATACTCCAAGTACTTCAACCAGGTTATGTTCGTAATGGTACAGTGCTCCGTACCGCAAAAGTTAAGGCAGCACGGAATTAACAATGGCAGCAGAAAAAATAATCGGCATAGATCTCGGCACCACATTCAGCGCAGTAGCTGTACTCGAAGGTGGAAAGCCAGTAATTATTCCTAACACTGAAGGAGACCGCACGACTCCGAGCGTTGCATCCATAACTGCAGATGGCGAGCGTCTAATTGGAAGGCAAGCACGCAATCAAGCAATCCTGCACCCTGAGCACACCGTGCGCTCCATAAAGAGACACATGGGAGAGGATTATACTGTGGACATTCGTGGAAAGAAGTACACGCCGCAGGCAGTAAGTGCAATGATTCTGCAGAAGCTCAAGGCTGACGCAGAGCACTTCCTTGGAACGCCTGTAAAAAAGGCAGTTATTACGGTTCCAGCGTATTTCTCAGACGCGCAGCGTCAAGCAACTAAGGACGCAGGCAAAATCGCAGGACTTGAAGTACTTCGTATTATTAACGAACCAACGTCCGCAGCACTAGCATACGGACTTGACAAGCAAGAAAAGGAACACACTATTCTAGTTTTCGACTTCGGCGGCGGAACCTTTGACGTATCAATTCTAGAGCTTGGCGGCGGAATCTTCGAAGTAAAGTCAACAAACGGCGACAACCACCTCGGTGGCGACGACATTGACGACTTACTTATCGATCACTTCGCAAACGAATTCAAGAAGGATCAGAAGATCGACTTACGTAATGATAAGCAGGCACACCAGCGCCTAAAGGAAGCAGCTGAAAAGGCAAAAATTGAGCTTTCAACTAAGCTTAAGGTCGACATTAACTTGCCATTCATCACTGCGGACGCAACAGGTCCAAAGCACCTTGTAATGGAGCTTACGCGCGCAAAGTACGAGCAAATCATCGCTCCTATTATTGAACGCCTAAAGGGCCCTACAAAGAAGGCAATTGAAGACTCAGGTCTTCACATTTCAAAGATCGACAAAGTAATCTTTGTTGGCGGCTCAACTCGTATCCCAGCAGTTCAAGCACTAGTGAAGGAGCTTAGCGGAAAGGACGGCGACAAGAGCGTGAACCCGGACGAAGCAGTCGCACTCGGCGCAGCAATCCAGGCAGGCGTACTAGCAGGAGAAGTAAAAGACATCCTTTTACTTGACGTAACTCCGCTAAGCCTAGGTATCGAAACTCTCGGCGGCGTGTTTACCAAGCTCATTGAGCGAAACACCACCATCCCGACAAAAAAGAGCCAAGACTTCAGTACCGCAGCAGACAATCAAACTGCAGTAACAGTTCGAGTGTTCCAGGGCGAGCGCGCAATGGCAACCGACAACAAGCTACTCGGACAGTTCGACCTTGTTGGCATCCCACCAGCGCGCCGCGGAGTTCCGCAGATTGAAGTTGCGTTCGACATCGACGCAAACGGAATTGTAAGCGTAAGTGCCAAGGACAAAGGAACAGGCAAAGAGCAAAGTGTCAAGCTTACTGCTTCAACGAACCTAACAGAGGCCGAAATCGAAAAAATGCGCAAGGAAGCAGAGCTTCACGCTGAAGACGACAAAGCTCGCCTTGAAGCGGTTCAAGCTGCAAACGACGCTGAGCAAGCAATTGCAATGGCGCGCGCAACTATTGAAGACGTTAAGGGAAAGGTCGCTGAGGACAAGCTCAAGGCAATCAACGAAGAAATCGAAACGCTTGAAGCGCTACTTGCAAACAAAGATCGCGACACGAGCGCAATTAAAGCAAGCCACGACAAACTCATGAAGGAGTTTCACGTAGTTTCGCAGGAATTGTACGGACAAGCAGGAGCAGACGGTGCAGGCCATAGCCATGACGCACACAACCATGAAGGCCATGGACATGACGAACACAAGCACGACCATGCTGACGCACCGGTTGACGCGGAAGTGGTCGGCGAGAGCGACAAGAAGCCAAAAGGCCACAGCTCAAAGAAGCACAAGTAAATATGAACTACGCAGTCGGGCGCGAACAATAAGTTCGGCTTGTACTGGAGAAGTACCAGTAGCGGGCGCCTTCGGGCGCCCGCACAACACACATATAAACCAAATTAATGCTTTCTAATTATTCAGCTAACCAGCAATTCCAATCCTCAAATTCAGCATAGACATCATGGCGAAAGCAAAAGATCACTATTCAACGCTAGGCATTGGCCGTAGCGCTAGCCAAGATGAGATAAAGGCTGCATACAAGCAGATGGCAAAAAAACACCACCCTGACTTGAATAAAGACAATAAATCCTCAGAGGCAGCGTTTAAAGAAATTAATGACGCGTATCAAGTCCTCGGCGACGAAAAGAAGCGAACTCAATACGATCGCTACGGTACTGACGGGCCACAGCACACTGGAGCAACTGAAGGCTTTGACGGCGGCTTTGACATTAATCTTGGCGACATATTTGGTGACTTCTTTGGTGGCGGTGCGAGGCGCTCGAGGCGCGGCTCCGACATAGAGGTACTTGTCCGAATAACTCTTGAAGAAGCAGCCAAGGGCTCGCCCGTTACTGTAACAGTTGATCGGCGCATACCTTGCTCAGGCTGCAACGGTTCAGGCGCGGAAGGCGGCAAGCGCGCAACTTGTTCTACCTGCAAAGGTCAGGGTCAAGTAAGAAGAGCGCAACGCACTCCTTTCGGAGTGGTTCAGATGGTCGCTGCATGCGACACTTGTGGCGGCGCCGGTTCAATTGCAGAGAAGAGCTGTAAGCGGTGCCGCGGCGCAGGACAAGAAGAGCGCGAAGAGAAGATGCAGATTGATGTTCCGGCAGGCATAGCTGACCGAATGCAACTACGTGTGCCTGGTCGCGGCAACGCGGGCGGTCCAGGTCAAAGTCCTGGCGACTTATTAGTTGGCGTATTTGTCTCAGAACACGAGCTCTTCACGCGCGATGGCGACGACCTTTTGCTTCAGAGCACAGTTACGTATCCTCAAGCAGTGCTCGGCACCTCTCTTGAAGTGCCAACTCTTTTAGGAAGTGTAACGCTTTCATTGCCGGCAGGAACTGCAAGTAATTCGGTGTTGCGCGCACGCGGCAAAGGTATGTCGAAGCTTCGAGGAGGGCACGGCGATCTGCTTGTAACTATTATTGTCGACATTCCAAAGCATCCATCAAAAAAAGAACGTGAATTAATCGAACAACTTGCTGGAATTGAGAAGCCCAAAGGATTTTTCGGCCGTTTAGGGTTGTAATATTTGTACATAGCAAATTAGCCAGTATTAGCTAGTCGTGCTTATTCTAGTATTGTGCTGTTGAAGCGTGACACTGCTGCTTTATGGTAACTGCAAAGGAGCCCTGTACAGTGAAAAAGAATATAAATGCCATCACTGTGCAGGGTGTATGGTAACAGCAAATCGTCTAATGCTTCCGATACTAGCCATAGTTGCACTTGCTCTTTCAGCATGTACTCCTATTCCAGTAACCACGGACTTTAACAACACATCCTCAAACTTAACTCTGATGCTCCCACTAGGGAATGCAAGTTCAGGATTAATCAGCGTTTCACCTGTGGAACCTGTAAATTCAATGCCGAATCAAGAGTATGCAGCACGTCTTACCTACACGGAAGGAGACAGCATTGCACTAAAAACGGATGCTAAGTCTCCTGACAACAGCCCCGTGACGCTTGAGTTTAGCAAGCCATTCAGCTCGGACGGCAAGTGGGAAACAAAGGTTGGCGACGCAGGAGACTACCCAGTCACCATTGTTGCTCGCGACGCGCGAGGATTAACATCAAGTCAGCGCATTCTAGTAACAATCAAGAACGCAAACCGCGCTCCGGTAATTTCGGGAGCAGAGAGCTTTACTGTTAAGGAAGGCGAAACAATCAAGCTTCAATACGCACCAACAGACGCTGACAGCGCAGATCAAGTTGTTCTAAGCTTTAGTGGCTGGATGAAGAGCGACAGCTACACTACAACTTATGATGACGCAGGAGCATATAACGTAACTGTTAGCGTATCAGACGGTAAGCTAACAACCACAAAGATTGTGCCAGTAAATGTAATTAACGTGAACCGCGCTCCAGAACTTACTGTTGATACGGAAAAACTTGAAGGAATTGAACTCAAGAGAGTAGAAATCGAAGCAAGCGCTGAAGACCGTGATGGCGACAAAGTAACTATCACATACGGTAAGCCATTCGACTCGCGTGGTCGCTGGACGCCAAAGTACGATGACGCAGGCGAGTATACAGTAGTAGTTACTGCAACTGACAGCGCAAGCGACTCAACAACTAAGAACGTAAAGGTGCTTATCGCAAAGGCAAACCGCCCACCAAGCATTGAATTGCCTAGCACGGACGGTGAGCTTCGCATTAAGGAAAACGAGCTAATCGATCTTCGCAAGGCAGTTACAATTGTTGACGCTGAAGGCGACGAAGTAACTGTAACGTACGAAGGTTGGATGAGCACAAGCACATACCAGACCACCTACGACGACGCAGGCGAGCACATAGTTAAGATAACTGCGAAGGACGAAACAGGCCTTACGACAACAACCGACCTAAAGATCTTGGTTGAAGACGTAAACCGACCGCCAGTATTCGTGCGCATCGCATAAATTAATTTTTGCTAAAATCTTTTTTTAGTTTTTTATTGCCTATTTTACTTTCTAAATAAGCCTACTATAGCCTAGTTTTTTGATTCGAAAAATAAGTCACCGCGCGCCAATAGCAACGCAGCTATATAAATGACGAATTGTGGTTGATACCTATGAGTTGGTTTGGAAAGAAGTCGTCGTCCGACACTAAGGCCCGCATTGAAGAGCTAAAAAAAAAGATTCAAGCCGAGCAAACTGCATACTCGCAGACTGTAGTGGCTCCGCCGCCGCCTGCGCCGCCACCTGCTAGGGTTGAAGATTTAACTCAGTATGCGCCACCAGTGGCTGCGCCAGCTCCTATTCCGGTGGCTGCAGCGCTAGTAAGTGCTCCAATGCCGCTTCCAAACGTATATGTTGTTCCTAGTGAACCGCAGCCGCCGCGACCTACTGCGCCGACTGAGTATGCTCCGCGCGAGTATGCGCGAGCGCACCACCAAGCAGTTCGTCACGATAACAGGCACGAAGTACGGCACGAGCCTCGTCAAGAGCGCCAAAGTGTAGCAGAGAGACCAGTGGCCGCGGATAGGTCGACGCCTGACGTCTGGCGCGACACTCGTCCACGCGAGCAGCCTAAGCACCACGTTGAGCAGGATGCATCAGGAGTCGTACTTGATCTTGGCGACGGACTTAGCCTTAACCTGCCAATACGCGCCCGTATGCAGCTGGACGAGTTCCTAGTTGTTGCGCAGCGCGTGCGTGAATTGCAGCGACTTGACCGGCACCATTGATTTATTCTCGAGCTAGACTCTGTGCATTGGAGCGTCAAGAAGCATTTTTACATGTGTATCAGTAGTTAGGAACGCTTCGCGTTTTAAGTCTTCCAAAACAAAGAACTCCTTATGCTCCTTAACATGATACTTCTCAAGCGCTTGTACGAATTCAGTAAGTTCACGCATGTTGCGAAACACAGCTTCAACTAGATAGTCATAGCCATTATTTATGCGAAAGACAGAATTCACTAAGTAGTGCTCAGTCATGTACGTTTCAAAACGTTCTTTATCCTTTTGAACTCGAAGAAGCATGTGCACGCGCAAATCATAACCTAGTTTAGTGTAATCAATTAGGCACGTGTGCTTAATTATGAACTTTGTGCGGTACTCGGAGAGTCTATCGAAAAGTGTGCTTATCGGTACGCCTGTCTTTCTGCTAATGATTGTTAGAGTTTCTCGAGCATTATTTCGAAGTACGCGTAGAATCTGCAATTCTTTTTCCTTCATCCGAAGCACCAACCGAGCGTGTCGCTCGCTGCACAACTATTGCCTGCCCAGTCCAATAAACATTGGTTCTTTGAATTTCCTGAACCTTGGTTGTTGGACGCTGAACCTGGGAGAGTGTGGCAGTTATGTCTTACGCGAAAACCAATTATATTGTACAAGTCTTATAAACTTCCAAGTGCAGCGCCCAAGGTAGTATGTACGACTAATAATTTGAACCTGTACAGGCTCATGCACTAGATTCGGAAAGGATTATAGCTTCCAAGGCATTTCCTATTATATGCGCGGCCATCACGAGCTATTGCGACGCTTTCAACAGGAATCGGGTCGCGAATATTCTACAAGTGATTTGGTTGAAACGCTCTACCCGCAGCAATGGAGAGCTATACGTCAGAATCAAGCATTTGGGGACAGCCGTGCGCAACGCGTTGCGCAAATAGAGAAAACAAAACTGCACCGTAAAGCCCTGTATCATATCGGACAACTAGTTGCTCAGGGACTTCTTACTGTTGTGCGACTTGATTCTCATGGGGAAAAATGCTATCAAGTCGCGCTACAGTACGCCACAGTAAATAGTGCTGTGGGCGCGGTAACCATAGAACAAAAAGCGCTCAATTTACCTATGATTACAGGCGACTTGGAAAATGGCACTAGCTTCTTGTTTGAGCAGCACAGTGCACTTAGCCGCTTTGAGGCATGTTACTTACATGGCGCGCGGCTGGATGGAATTGGTCAACTTCTTCACTACGCAGAGCACGCATTAAGGGCTACAAGCGACATGCTTGCTATTGGTGGTTTAACTAGAATGCTCGCACGGTATCGCGCCGAAGATTTACGTGAATTCGTCCACGCGCTTGCTATGCAAACGCTTGATGAAGGCAGGTCTATAGTTTTCATTTTAGACGTAGCATACGCCGGCGACAGAGCGCTCGCATTGACTCTGTCAGAAACGCAGCCCGCACGAATCCAAGCAATTCTCAATTGCTCGGCGTCGTCTCTACGCGATCCCGCAGCGCAGCAGGTTTTAGAGGCTTTTAGACTGCGGCTTGGAAAGCTTACTGTCTCCAGCACCTTGCCGAATAATCCTCCTGTGTTCTTTGGCCGGGCAGGCCCTTACTGCGTTCCGAAGGAGTCTTGGAAGCTAGTATGTGACGGGCAAGTACCAAGTGTAGTTGTAAGTCGTGCAAGCATCACACTTGATTTGTCAAGCATGAAGAGTGCGCATGCAAATGATGTCGTGGCGCTGGTTAATCGCTCAACAAAGGCTCTGTTTAGTATGGCTGCGCAGCAAAGACTTGCAGGAACAGGAATGACCGCGCTCGAAAATATCACTCCTAACTCCGCTCTTACAATTCAAAACAGTGCGTTAATAGTGCGCGTTTGGAACTATGACTGGGAGAGTCCGCCAAGCTTTCTTGCGCAAATTGGACCTACTCTTGCGGCGGGCGTCGCGGCGCACTCGCATGTGTATCGAGCCTGCGGCATGCCGCTAAGGCCAAGTATAGCTTGTTCTACGGCGTTTGCAAAGTACCACGCTTCGCTCTCAGGGCGCAATTACCGAAAATGGACGATAGGAAGTGACCAAGATTTACACAGGCCTGAGTTTGCGCTATACCGGGAAGCTCGGGCACGTATTACTCGCGAGCTTGGAGGAATCGACCGCGTTAGAATATTCCGAACAGGCAGCCCAACTAGTTCGCAAGTTGCAGCAGAGCTAATGTGGCTCACAGCCGCAGGGTTTCCGCTCGTAACTTACGAGTTTAAAGCAATCTCAGGTGTGAGAACTCTTAAGGAATTTTTTGTAGGTGCGCAGTGAAAACAATTCAAAGCCGTTCAGTGCAAGAGGCTTGGTCGCATGTACTAGAACAATTACCTCTTGACGGGGTTAAGTATTCTGATCAGGATGGAACTGTCTGCCGCGAGTATCGCAACTGTTCTTTAAGCATAGAGAACGCGTCTGACGGGCAGGCTTTAGTTCAGGCGCTACGCCGATGCCTGCCTGAATTATATCCTTCAATAGAGGAGTTGCAGGCACAGACTTTCAGCGTGAACAAGTCCATGTTCGAGTGGAGTATTGGGAGTCGGCTATTCGACGGTCAAGGCCAAATTGACTCGTTCATAATTCCTATGCTTAGCGCAAACCCGCTCTCGCGCCGAGCCATTGCTGTTTGCTATGATAATCGCGGCGATTCAAACCTGGACAGCCAAAACGTTCCCTGCATAATCTCAATTCAATTTCGCGTGATTGACGGCTCTCTGGATGTTAACTGCACGATGCGCAGTTGTGACGCGTATCTGGGTTTGCCTGCGAACGCTTGGCAAGTGCAGGCACTACAAGTTTATGTGGCAAATAAATTGAATTTGCCTTCGGGAAACCTAGTTATGCATATTGCAAGCCTGCACTGGTTCGCTAGTTATGATCAAACTGCTCCGCCAGTCATTACTGCTGTTAAACGACTTCTCGCTGCTAACGGCACGGGCGGACATCCTGCTGGTTCTCCGCTAAGAAAGCTTTATAAATAAATCAGTAGTCTGAGCAAGTATGGGCCGTATCAAGACAGCACTCGTAAAGCGCGTAACAAGGGAACTACTTAAGGCGCACCGCAACCAATTCAGCTCCGAATTCGTAAAGAATAAGGAAGTAGTAAACAGCATTGCAAACATGCCAAGTAAGAAGATTCGTAACGTAGTGGCAGGTTATTTGACCCGTCTTAAGCGAAGCGAGCAAGTATAGAACCGTTTAATTAATTAACTTAAGCAGTATTTACTCTTCATGAGGAACGAATACTGTGGCTGATGAAATACTTGGTCATGAGCATCTTGACCACGGCAGACACTTAGTGCACCATCACGTGCACTCGCAGCGTGGTCGCAGCGGCTCACTTCCAAAGCACATAGCGCTTGGCGGAGACCCGCACGCTCACTTACATAGCGCAGTACCCAAACACCCCTATAAAAGTTCTCACGCTCACCTGCATGAGCACAGTTCGAATCATGGACCTGCAAGTGGTAGTCATGATAATCATGGCCATGGAGGTCACGGGCACTCTCACAGTAAAAGCTTCGATTCAAAGCGAATGCTAATTTGGGGCCTCGCGCTAATAGTTATTATTCCTGTACTGCTTTTATTTTACAAGTCTTTTTCAGGCCTGACCTCAGTACTCATAGTTATTATTTTTAATAGTGCACTCGAATATCACAAGTATTTCACGGAAGGCGTGCCGCTTGACCTAGAGTTGATCTTTCTCGGCGCTGCGTACGTAACAATTGTACATGGAACGGGCTGGGGGCTTTTGCTTGCAGGAACAGGGCCGCTCATCGCCTCTGCCGTGCGCGGTCACGTGTGCGACGTAACCCTGCGCAAAACCATAGCTGCGCTCGCCATGGTGCTGGCAGCGAGCGTACTTGGGCCATCGCGGTACGAAGTAGCGTTCGCAGTTTTGCTTGGTGTGGCAGCGCACTACGGAATAATTGTCGCGTCCGGCGCAAGCAACGGTGTAAGCACAATTATTGCACGCTTTACAGACCTTGGGCTTAACGTGTACTTGGCGCTATTCTTTTTACCACTTATTACTGGAATAGCCTAATTGTGCATTTTGCTGGTAAAATTTTATATGACATAAACGGAAGGTTCTTAACCGAGTAATATTCCCAAAACCACTGGGCAAGTAGCATAGCCTGGATAGTGCACTCGGCTTCGGACCGGGGGGTCGGGGGTTCGAATCCCTCCTTGCTCATTAACCAGAACCTTCTAATCTGTTTTTTGCAGAATTTTATACAATGCCTATTTCACAGGTTTATCAAACCGATATCGTATCGCGCCATCAACGTACATTCCTTCGTGCAACGGCACGGGGCGCCAGTCGTCTTTGACGAGTTTTGCACCAAGCCAAGCAGCAAGTTCAGGCGCGTTCTGAATTGTTGCGGACAAGCCAACAATTTGCGCATTAGGCGCGACTGCTCGTAGCAAAGTCAACAGCAGTTCTAAAGTCGGTCCGCGCGAGTTCTCCCCGAGCAAGTGTATTTCATCCACTACAACGCAACCGATATTACCAATCCATGCGGCGCCGTGTCGCACAACACTGTCAAGTTTCTCAGGTGTGGTGACAATAATATCATAGTTTCCAAGGGTGCTATCGTTTTCATCATAGTCGCCTACTGACAAAGTACTAGTAAACGGTAACTTCGCAACGTCGCGCGCTTTCTCCGAAGCAAGTGCTTTAAGTGGAACTAGAAACACTCCTTTCTTGCCAAGGCGAACTGCTCTGGTTAAAGCGAGCAAACCAATCATTGTCTTACCACTTGCAGTAGGTGTGGCAACAAGCACGCTCTCGCCGTCAAGTAAACCTGCTGCAACCGCTTTGGCTTGTGCTGGTCGCAATACTGGAAAAGGCACGACACTAGCGTACTCTGCGGGAACAGGCATTTTTGTAAAATCTGTTTCAGAATTCATATTTCTTCTCCGCTAGTTTGAAACCACAACCATATTCTTAGCACTAGTATTACTATGCCGCCGATAATTAGTGCACCAATTAAGAGCGCGACCCAAGGCGTAACAAACAATACTTTCTCAGTTTGAGTTCCGACCAGTGGGCGAGAAGGTTCGTCGACACTTACTACGCTCGCTATTAATTGTACTTTTGAGAACCCTGGTTTAAGAATTATCGAGCCAGAGTATATGCCTTTGTTGTGACTTAGCGTTGACGCGGCTCCATGTGTGCGCACTTGCACGTTCGCAGCAGGGGAACAAACACTGTCTCCGCCTGGAACAGGTTGTCCAGTTTTAGTATTTATGCGAGTAATTATGGTTGCATTCTCAGAAAATACGATTCGCGGCACAGACAGTTTTTCAAAACGCAGATCATCACTTCGCTGCGCTAGTTGGTAAATTGAACCGAATGTGCGCGCTAGCTCGCCACCTGTTGCGTACAGGAAACCTGAGCAGGCGTCCTCCCCTGCCATATCAGTAAGTACTGCTTGCGCTGCAACACCAGACTCACCGAAGCCAACAGTCATTATGCACCATCCTTTGTCGCGTAGTATTTTTGTTTGAGCGAGAATAGCATCCACTCCCTCAGAGTCGGTTGGAGCGCCGTCACTCATAAACACTAGAATCGGGCGCTGTGTCGGGCGCTGCTCTTCAACCATTCTTAAAGCAGACAGATAGGAAGTGGCCGCCTCTGAGCGCAACGTGTCGGCTGCAGCAATGAGAGTAGCGCGGTCGCTTGTGAAACCTTGCACTACTTGGGCAGATTGTGAAAAAGTAATTAATGCGCCACGGTCCGTGGGACTCAGTGTGCGAAAGAAATTTTTTGCGGCAAACTTCGCTTCTTCAATTGGAGCGCCCTTCATGCTTCCGCTTTCATCTATTACTAGTAGAACATCAGAACCTGCAGTTAATATACCATTTACTGTTAGCGATTCATTAGTATCAGGGTCGAAGAAGATTAGTGTTCCAATATTATCAACAATGTGAGTGAACAAACTCCCCGGCATAATTGTAACGTTGAAGAAGGCGCTGGAAACTCGCCGCGGCACAGTATCACTGTTATTCCATATTACGGGAGTGCCTTGCTTTGCCGCAATTGCGCGCGGAGAAAATCCTAGTCCTGTAATACGCACCATTTGCGTGTCTCCAGTTACGTAAGTAGCAAGCTGCGCATAGGACGGATTACATTCACCAGTTATTGTGAAAGTGCCACTTCGCTCTCCACTAAACAAACATTCTCCATTACAACGCATTGTAGCAATGGAATTATATGTATACACGCCTGCTGGCAGCGGAACAGTGCCGTTTGTAGTTTTGGATGCATGTACTGTTTTACCGTTTGACTGAACAGTCATTGTAAATTCAGGATACTCTGCGCAGCCGACTGCGCTCGAGCCTGGTACGCTTTGATTGTTTAGCATGCTAACAAAACTAAATTCGTAGTTCCCGTTAATTATTTTAGGCTTTACGCTGAGAATATCAGTTGAACTTAGACGCTCTCGAATAGATGTGAATACTTCTTCAAGCTCTGTGCCTTTTTCCGACGCAATAAAATGTTCTCCGCATCCAAAGCCATTTCCTATCTCTGCCATGGTGCGCAGTTGTTCGCTCTCTTCCTCTCCAAGAGCGTAACTAATTGTTAACACACATATGCCTTGGCTGCCGAGTGCGCTCGTAAGTGAGCGTAGCTCCTGCGGCGTCTCGCTAAAGTCACCTCGTCCATCAGAGAGAAAAATTATTGCTCTGTCTCGGGAAGTATCAGTGAACGCGCGCGTACTCGCCCGAAGGGCAGGGCCATATTTAGTACTAAATGATGCTTGAATCCCGTCTATTGCAGTAAGAAGCAATTGTTTGTCCGACGTTAGCGCCTGATCAACTGATGACTCAAAATTAAAACTTATTACTGCGGCGCGATCATTTACACCTAAGCCTGTGACCAGAGTCTTTGCTGCTCGCTTAACTGTGTCAAGCTTTGCTCCTTCCATGCTGCCTGAGCGGTCTATTACAATCACATAGTCAACTTGCTTCGGTGTGAAACGATAGTCAGTGCCTTCAGCAAGATAACTCTGCGTTTCAGCAGCAGAGCAAGCGATTGCAGCATAAGCTGAGGGCAGCGCGCATAAGGCTAGCAAAGCAACTATCAGGCTGCACGCGACTCGGCGCGCTCGAGTATCCATGGCCAAGCGTGCATGTACCTGGTTTTATGCTTTCCGCCAGGGATTCTGAGACTATTAAAACTTGAATTGCTCGAAAAATTTCCGAAAATATAGTGGAAGAGCACATTAAGGTTGCCAGACTAAAGTGCCTGTGGACGACAAAATACTATTTTGGGCTGCTGCGTTAACTGCTGCTTTAGGCCTTACGCTGCTGTGGCTAAGCGCTCCTGTTCAGGAGGAAGGATACCGCTTAGAAGGAACTGTAGTTGCAAGTCGAAGTGGTGGCGTATTGGTTAATACCAACGTTACACTAGTTACACGTAAAGCTAAAGTAGGGTCTATTGTTAACTCAACCGTATTCTGGGCTGATGATAAGTTCATCGCTCCGAGGCAGTAGTTGAATTTTTTGGCGACAAGCTTAGCGTATAGTAATTTCTTCACGAAGCAATTCAACTTTTGACGTGCTATTAAACAAAGTCAATCTTAGGCGCTGGCCCTTGACGATATCCACATAAGTTGGAATAGTTAGTACTGGCGTGAACTCAGTAGTAGTACTTTCCTTGGCTGTAAAGTTGCCCTTTGATACGGCGCGCTCGCAGTCAAGAGATGCCCAGCAAAGATTGTATGTGATGCCGACAGGTACACTAAACCCGTTTTCTGCAATTAGGGTCACTTGCTCGAGCTTATACTTGCCCGACGCAGGTCTTGAGCCTGACTGCGTCCAGCGCAGTACTAACGCAGGGTTTGACGTGGCTACTGTGTTGTTTACTTGAACAACTACTGGCGCCGCTGGGACAGGAGGCGCCGGTACAGCGGGCGGAGCTGTAACATTTGCTTTTACTGGAGTTGCTGCGCTAGTTTTTTGTGCTTCTAGGGATGAGATGCGCGCGTCTCGCTCAGAGAGCTGAGACTCCAATGTTGCAATTCGCTCGTCTGCGTCAGCCGAGCCACTTGCGCTGCCTACATCCCAGCGCCACCATAGTACTGCCGCAAGCACTAGCACTAATGCAAGCCAAGCGCAGCGCTCAAGAATTCGTGTGTTAATCGTAATTTCCAGGTCGCCGCGACGATTCATAACGAAATGTGTGTTGTTCTGTTTTTATGCTTTCCGAGTCCATAGCGGTCAACTTTCGGCGCCCGCGTAGCAGTTGCGGCTCTGTCACATGGCGTCCCAAGCCACGCCCGACAAGGAGTTTAACGCTGCTAGCCGTAGAGCACTGTGGAGTTCATCCTAGCTGCAATTATTGGAATAGTTTGTGGAATAATAACTGGCCTTGCGCCAGGAATACATGTTAATTTAGTTTGCAGTTTACTTTGGGCTGCGCTACCTTGGATTCCATTCTCGCCCGCCGCGATTGCAGTGTTTATTATTGCAGTGGCCACGACGCACACTTTTCTTGATGCCATACCAAGTGTGTTTCTTGGCGCGCCTGATAGTGCGTCGGCGCTTGGAGTGCTACCAGGCCACCGGTACTTACTGAAAGGACAAGGCGTTATGGCGGTGCGGCTGAGCACCGTTGGCGCGCTTGGAGGGCTTTTGCTCGGCCTAGTTTGCTATCCTTTGTTTGCGTATGCAACAGTATTGTTCGAGCGTGTGCCCAGAGTTTGGCTTGGCGCAACTTTGCTTGCCATTCCAATAATTATGCTTCTACGTGAAAAGAAACGGACAGCAGCACTTATCGTAATTGTTCTGTCGTCCACACTTGGAATGGTTGGTTTCAGATATCCTGATCCGCTCTTTCCGATGCTCTCAGGACTGTTTGGAACATCTATGCTTCTAATTAGCTTGCGTGAAAAAATTAACATCCCTACTCAAGCCTGGCGCGACGAAACGCAACTTAGACTTGGAGACGCCGCGCGCGCAGGAATCGGCGGGCTAATCGCCGGAGGCTTAACAGCGATTTTGCCCGGAGTCGGCGCTGCGCACGCGTCAGTAATTGGAATGCTCCTCGCAACTGGAACTGGAGACCATGGGTTTCTAATTCTCACTGGAACAATCGGTACAACAAATTTTTTCTTGAGCCTAGCCGCGTTTGACGCTATCGGTAAAGCGCGAAATGGAGCGCTGCTGACAGCCACGAATTTGTCACCAAACGAGTCAATAATGGCGTGCATTGGAGCGGCCTTGCTTGCTGGCGGTATCGGAGCAATTCTCACGCTAAAGTTTGCGCGCGTGGCAGCTGCGCTGTTGCCTAAAATACCGTACCAAGGCTTGTCACTGGCTGTAATTGGATCGACTGCAATCCTGGTGTTGCTTCTAAACAGTTGGAGTGGACTCGGACTTCTTATTTGCTCAACCTGTATTGGATTGCTTAGTGGCGTGTCCAAGTGCGCCCGCGCCCACGCTATGAGCTGCATACTTGTGCCAGTCGGGTTGCGCTTTCTTGGAGTTGGCGTGTGACTGACAAAAAGGCTTATAAAGGGCACATTATTCCAGATACTATGCAAGGCCTCATAGTCTCATACCGACGCTCAATGCGCGACCAGACCCCTAACCAAGCAATTGTCCTAGTTGACGGCTGCAAGAACCGCGCGGACGCAACCAAGTGGGTTGGCAAGACCGTAACTTGGAAGAGCGTTCACGCAGTAATTCCAGGAGTAGTTGCTAGTCCCCACGGAAACAGCGGAAAGCTCCGCATCCTATTCCAGCGTGGCATCCCAGGCCAAGCAATTACGCAGCACGTTCAGTTCGCTTAATTCTAGGCAACTACGAAATTAGTAATTATAGTATTACCTATATTATACTACTACTGAGCCACCAATGGTAAGGCTTTAGTTGCTGTAATCCAGTCGTTACGTAACGATTGTAGTTCTTTTTGCGTTGCTGCAAATGTTACTTCATCAGGGTGCATGATGTAGCCATTCATTGCAGCGTCGAGTCTAAGAAGCTCTTTTTTTATCGTGAGCAGAATGTCTGTGAGCGGCGCCGATGACCTAGGAATTACGCCCTTGTCAAAGTAACTTCGTAATGCCTCAACTGATTTTTGTAATCTGCCATCTTCTTCCTTAATTTTATCTACGGAGTACTGGTTTGCAACTTCAGCTTGCAAGTGTTCCGCCAAACTAATAATCATATTCTCATATCTTTGAGCATTCTGAAACGAATTAACAAGCTCCGCATAATTAGCATTCATGCTTCGCCTCCGATTAAGTCGGCGGTCGCTGCACCCATAACTGCGAGCACGCTCACTGCCGCAACTTCCTTGTACAGCATTTCGAGCTCAAACGGAATATGAATTACGCCGAACAAAAATAGAACTGCGGTTGCTACGCTTATTGCAGTGAAGTAAATCACCAGAAAGCGCGTGGGTAAGTAAGTGTGGTACTCCTTAATGCGGCGAAAGCCTGTAAAATACAAAAATGCGACTAGAATTAGCATGGAACTTGTCAGAATAAAAGTTGCTCTAAGTACGCTCATTCCCTCTGCCAATTTGTGGCCATAGAAAAAAGAAAAGTGACCAACTACTCCAAAGAACGCACCAATAAGACCTTTAGTCACGTCGTGATAAGTTATTTTTGTTAGAGGATGCTGCGCAACATCCTGCTTAATCTCTCTTTCCAAAGATTCTAAGCGTCGTAGTTCATCTTCTTCAGAGCGCTGCTCGCTTGCAATACTTTGCTCGCTTTTTAACTCCCGACCGAGTAAAGATTCAATTCTTGCAAGGCGAGCATCAATTGTTGCAAGCGTTGCTTTTGATCGCTTAGCCATTTGTACGCCCTAAAGAAGCCACGCTGGTAAAATGCCTGCGCCTGCAATAAAGGTGTAAATGTATGGACTGGCAGTGATGAGGGCGCCGATGATGAGTGCGTGACCTAGCTTTTCACCGACACTGTTGTGTCCTTGAATTACTGCTGCTGCGCTCTTAACTTTTATTGCTGCGATTAAGCCTAGCACAACACGAATGCCGCCGTCAATCCAAATGCTTGGATTCTTAAGCCCTACATAAGGATAAACCATGTGTACGTGCATCGCAACAAATGTTAGCACCATAGCAACAGGAAGTGCGTGCAGACCGTGGCTCATCCAGCCAAGGCCGCGCTCATCCGCGTGAACAAAGAAGAGTTCTATAAGGCCAATTATTGAACCCATCAATAGAGACGCGATAACAGTTGCCTTAGTTATTCCGACTGCTTCCAGAACCATTTAGTACATTCTTGAAGCTTGAGGTTTTTAAAGTTTGTTGCGAGAACTTTATACTGGTGCTAAGGAGTAACAGTTTTTGCCTTAATTCTGAAAAAGTTCCAGACGGCAAGTAACTGCATTTACAGCTAAAATGGAGCTATGGAAACTAAAAACAACCTTTTTAAACGACTGCGAGCACGGCTGACCTGGTACGAATGACGAGGAACACCTCTCAAGCCCTGTTAGCATTAGTTCTTCTTGTAGCTATTCTTGGAAGTAGTCCTGGAGCTTATGCGGTTGAATTGCCGGAAATTCTAAAAGCATTACAACCGATTATTGGCACTAATGGATTAGGGTTTTACAAAGGAAACGAGATTTACGTCGATTCCATAATAGCACTACTATTATTCATTAGCGTCAGCTTGAAATTTTTAGGTGAGCGAATCGGCAAAGCTGGCGCTGTAGGAATAGGACTTGCGCTTGCTATTGCTCTAATTACAAGCGGTTTTTCGTTTCAAAAAGTTGCCCCGTTTGCAATTATAATTCTATTTTTCTTAATGACCTGGGTAATTTATTCAGTAGTCGCGACTTTTGCCGAATCCAATAGGTTAGGCGCTTTTGCTGTGGCATTCGTGATTGCTTGGACGCTATTTAGAAATTATATGACTCCCGAATTTGTGAATGACTTTCAACAAATCTTCAGTTGGCTGAATCTTTTGTATGCGGTCATGATGATAATAACTATATACTCCTTAGTGCGAATGGCAATGTCTCTTTCAGGCGGAGCAAGCACAGGAGGCGGCGGCGGACCTGGCTTACTCAGCCGACTGTTTAATCGAGGCGGCGCAACGCCATCAACACAATATGGTGCAACGCCACGTGACGACGAACGAGCCGCAGCAGGTTTGGAAGAGGTAGGAGCGAGACTCGGCGCCGAGGCCGCTGCGCCAGTTGCTGATGCACCCGCAGAAGCTGCTGAAGCAACCGCGACAGCGGCAGTAGCAGACGCAGCAATAGCAGAGGCCGAGCGAGCGGCAACAAACACCGCTATGGTGGCAACAGCATCGGACGCGCCTGCAGCAGAAGCTGCAGTTAGCTTGGACGCCGCAACAGAAGCAATAGAAGAAGATGTACGCGAACGTAGAGAAATTTTGGCATTAGCACCTCGGGAGCAGCAATTACGTATTCCAGCGCGAGCTGCATCACTTCAGCAAAAAAAGCAAAATACCATTGCTAAAGTCGAGTATGCTAGACGTAACCTGGCAACAATGTTAGAGCGATGGACTGATAGTGTTCAAACAATACCTCAAGCACCTAAAGGTCTTGGTAAAGACTCTAAACGAATAGCAGGTTTAACGCGCGAATTAGAAGATGAAAAACTAATACAATTAAGCATAGAAACCCTAAATGAAACTTACAAAGACATTCAATCGCTTGAACAGCTCGGAGAGTCAGTAAGTGCATTAAAGCAATCTACCGTTGATATTCTGAACGAGTTTAATCAAGCCATAGGAACGTCCCACACATTAGGTGAAGCTGTCGCGCAACGACATATCACTGCAGAACGGATAGCCGGTCAGCTCAAAGATCATCAAACACAATGGAGTGAAGCCGTTGACTCAATAAAACTGTGCAATTCACAACGCGAGGCTATTAAAGGAAAAATTTCGGGAGCACTAAAAACTTTTGATGAACAAAAAGAAAGTATACTGAACGCTTTTGACAGCGCAGATATTGCTGACGCGGAGACTGCTGTTAACAGAGTGAATGCATTCAAGAAAACAGTATATGATATACGCACTGAGTTTCGTACACTGGTAACTGAAAGTGCAGAAGTAGTAAAAAAATTGAGATTAGTTCGAGAACAAAATAATATGCTTTGGAAGGAGGCAACGGAACTAACCCTTACAGCAGCGCAAACACTGACTTCTGCAAGGCAGTTCGTAGTTTCAGTTGAAGCCTTAAAACTTAATCACGCTTCGATTACAATATTGGCAAATAGTCAGCCTGGGCCAGATGCATCAGGCAAAGCGTTCTGGCCAAGACTGAAGAATGGAAAGATATTCTTACCAGGCGATGTTGAAAAAGCATTACAGAATGCAGACAAAAATATTCGCCAAGCTATACAGGATCACTATTCCAAACTTAAGAAACTTAGCGACGAGAATAGAAACCCTATGCTGCTAAAACCAGCAACTGATGCGTACACTGCCACTATTTCGCTTTGGAAGACTGAGCTAGAAAAAACTGCTCAAGGAAATGCAAAGATTATGGCTGAGGGTTCTAAATAATGGCGACACCTCTCGTAACAGGGGAAGCAATTATTGATATCATTAATCCTGCAATGATTAATATTGCATCAGTATACAATAATTTTAACTCCTTTATCGATGGTGCAATCGCATTCGCACTATTCTTTAGTGTTTGCCACTGGGTGTTTACCAAAAGATTCCAAGGCCGCGAAGGCAAGATGATTGCGCTAGCAATGGGGGCTGCGCTAACATTCGGTTTCGTCGTATTTGAAATGCAAAGTGGTTTCAGATTCGGCGGGCCTGAAATGCAAGGCATTGCCGGAATGATATTTTTGTTTATTATGGCAATACTTTTGTATGAACTACTTTCAAGTATGCTCGGGCCTGATAGGAAACTCTGCGCAGTCGCAGGAAGCTACTTTATTTCACACTCTATTCTATTTTCAGCACTCTCGCCCCTGTACCAAACAGTGTGGCAAGCAGCTCCATTAATAGTTTCTATTTTCGCCATAGGTTACGTTATTGCCATCGTCCAAGTTATTCGCTGCATGCTCGGTATGTTCGGAGCAGTCGGCAGTGATACAGGCGGAGGAAGTAGCTCTTCCGGCAATTCATCGAATAGCAGCAGTGGTAGCGGCATTCCAGGCTTAAACGGAGGCATCGGCGGAGATAATTCGCCTCTAACAGTTGAAATTATTGAACCG
Organism: Candidatus Woesearchaeota archaeon; assembly: GCA_043771635.1. GTDB lineage: Archaea > Nanobdellota > Nanobdellia > Woesearchaeales > SKIA01 > JAYVHA01. The sequence goes on along the minus strand of JAYVHA010000018.1, from coordinate 58,920 downwards.
CTAACAAACGCATCATTTAACTTAGGCACAACATCAATGCTGCAAGCGCGCGCGACTGGAATGAACAGTCGCGGAGCCATTCTTCGCGCAACAGCACCTTCTGTGCAGCCTAATCAAGGCCGCGCAGGATGGTTTAGACCATTCCGCGCAACACTTCAACACATTACGCCAGGCGAACAAACTATTACAGTTGAAGCGCTTACTAATGGCGGAGGTCATGCAACACGATCAGTTAATATTCGCGTTGTTGAAGGAGGCATACTGCAAGGAGTTGCCGTTGATAATACAGGAGTGCCAATTAAAGATGCACTTATGCGAGTTGTATTACCTGGCGCTACAGGCGCAACGGCCCCTTTACGAAACTATAGAAATGATCCGCTTGAAGCTCGAACTGACAGCGACGGCAGATTTACTCTGCAGTTCATACCTTTTGCAACAGAAATTACTGTAATAGGTGTAAGTCCAACGGCGGGCATTGGGCACCTGTATATTCCGCGCGTCGGAGTGGGAGTGGCCGCTGCAAGCACTATCACTATAGTGCCGGCGCAGCCACGAATAGAAAATATGCAGGTACTATTCCAAGCACCACTGTCCGCTACATGGAATGCTATTGCTGGATTAAATCCGAACCAAAGTTTATACAGGCTAAGTACTGGAGTGGACTTAGTGTGCGCAGTTAGTATTCGCGGCGGTACGCGTAGAGCAACCACTCCAGGATACACAGTTGTGTGGCAGCTAGAACCTATTACTGAAATTGGCGGTCGTCGAACTGCCGCGCCCGTTATTACACTAGCTACGGGAAGTACAGAAACAGAAGTGGATGCGCGTGAGCGGCGAGCAAACATTACTTTCCCTGCCGCATCTTTCGGCACAGTAGGCTTAGTTGATGGATTCTATCGCATACAATGTCGTATACAAGACGCATTAACTCCAACGCCTGCGTCTACTACACTTACAGCAGACATTCAAATTGGAACTTTCACACACCGTCGCCTATCATTGCGAATACAGTCATATAACGGTCACATCCTACCGAATTCAAATTCACTGCCTGTGCTGTCATACAGTCCATCGTCCCGCTCAACTATTGGTGTGGAAGTTACCGGAGGAATAGGTGCTGTTATAATAGACAGTGTGGCAGCAACACTTCCAGGACAACCTACTGTATTATGGACTAATACGCGCTGGACCCCACCTATCGCTGGAAGTACCGTTGGGACTTTAGAACTACTTCCGTATACTGGCACTGCTCAAATGCAAGCAGGGCAATATGATGTGACTGTGCAAGGTAGAGATAGTCGTGGCGACACTGAAAAAGCGCAGCTAACAGTGCTAGTATCTTCCGCTACTGGACCTGGCGCCACCACAACTCGAACCGGTTCTCCTGCCGCACGCATTACTCAAATTAATGGTGGAGCAGTAGGAGCACTTCTAACTCCTGTAAATGTACGAGTTACTTCAGGAGGCATAGTAACGGTTGAAATTACCACTTCAGGACTGACATCTCCAACCGTTGAAGGATATATTGAACTTCAACCTATTGATCCGAGTACAAGAGGTCCTGCGGGTGGCGCAGTTAATACGGGTATGGTTGGCGGTACTGCGACAGGCACTGCAGGCGTATTTGTATGCGACATTGTAATGGATGCTAGAGTTTTCACTATCATGACCACCTTAATTAGCAGAGGCATTCCTTTTAGCTTGACAGTGCACAGCACTGTTACAGAAGGATCGATTGTTATACCTATTTTCCAGCCAATAAATCCTATATAGTTGACTGGACCAGAATCGTTGTGCCTCGATGTTTATCGGTTCGCGTCATAGGTGTCTCGTCTTGCTTGCGAATAAGAAACTCCAAGCATACTCGCAATATCTGCATAACGAACGCCAGCATTACGCATGCTTCGCGCCAAGTCTTGCCGCTCATTGATGTATTCGCGCCGCGCTTCGCGATTGTAATGAACGCTTTCACGCTGTGTAGAATGCGCGCTTGCAGTAAACTCGTCGCGAGACTTAGTGGCAATAGGTAGCAACGAAATATCGCCTGAGTAAACTTGCGAAGCCACCACTAAATCATTTACAGGTGCTCGCGCGGGACTGCGCGCAAGAAGCGCAGCAAGTGTGCTTGCAACAACTGATTTCCTAGCGCAAGAATTCAAAATTTGTTTGCGCGCGCCGTAGCTTGCGCCGATAACTCCGAGCGCGGCAATGCCTAGAAGCGCATTAACTGGCTTTTGTGAAGCGGGCTTAGGAGATATAGTATCTTCAACTGAAGGCTCAACGTACGGCGGTAAATCTAGCGCGTATGTGGCCATTGAATCGCCAGGATAGATTCTATCACCAATTATCCCGTCTTGACCTGCACCTGCAGCAGTTACAATATCATCGAGCATGTATCCTTGGCGCGAAAGTTGCGCGCTTTCAATAGCTACAGCGTTAACAGCTGAGCGCAAACCAGCTTCCGTAGTATCAATACCGGGATGCGTCCGCGCGTATTGTTTTACAATACGCCATAAGTTGTCGCCGGAATTAACAATTGTAAAGTCGGGTTTTGTTACCGTCACTGAATCCTGCACCGGCTCTTGAGCAACTTTAGCTTCGAGAGCTTCATTGTCAGCACGCGAAGCAGCATAAATACCTGCGCCACCAACTGCGGCAAGACCAACTACGGCTACGCCACGACGCCAGGCAGCATTAGTTAATCGCCTACGCAATTCTTGGGCTCGCGATGCAACAGATTCGTACAGTTTATACCACGACACAATTGGCTTTAGTTCAGCAGTCATGAAAATAGATAAGCGAAACAAGGCTATATTCATGTCTCAAACAATTTCGGACACGCGTCGTAAAAATGAAAAATAAACAAGAGATATAGCGTATTTACGAATTATTTACGGCACAGACAGCGGCGCCGGCATGGTTTCAAGCGGCGAGTGCACTTTATTTATCTGCTCGCGGCTTACGTGTGTGTAGATTTGAGTTGTCTGTAAGTTACTGTGCCCTAGTAGCTCTTGGATGACGCGTACGTCGGTTCCAGCCTCTAGCAGGTGCGTTGCGAAGCTATGCCTTAGTTTGTGCGGCGTCACGTGCTTGCGTATGCCTGCGCGCTTTGCAGCACGTGTAATGATTGCCTGCACGTTGCGAGTAGTCAGCGGCTTACCTTGTTTACTTGGAAACAATAGGTCTGTTAGGCGCTGCTGTCGCACATAAAGAATCACATCGTTTGCAAGGCTCTGAGGTAGTATGGTTACTCGATCTTTACCGCCTTTGCCGTGGCGCACAGTTATTGTTGTGCCTTCAATGTCTATTAGGTGCAAATTAACTAGCTCACTTACTCGAATACCGCTTGCATATAGGAGCTTTAGTAATATTTGGCTGCGGCGACGTGGCACGGAAGCAATGAGCGCGACCATTTCGTCCTTACTAAGCACCACAGGCAACGACTTATCGATTTTTGGCGTTTTTACACCGATAATCCCGCGCTTGTGAACCTCATTAGTATAGAACAGTACTGCTGCTCTTGCGAGATTAATTGACCTTGGAGCGGTCTTGCCGATAAGTGTAGACAGGAATGCTTTTACGTCCGCGTCCGTTAATTCTTGCGTGGGTTTGCCTTGCGTAGACTCAAGAAAATGCACGATATACTTGCTGTAGGCGCGTTGTGTGTGTTCACTGTAACCGCGTAACTTCATTTCGATAAGCGCAGTTTGGAACTCAACAACCATAGACCCTTTTTAAGGAACGGAGTATTTAAAGGTTGTAGAGTCCAATTTAAGTCTAATAGTTTTAGGAAAATACTAAATTGTATGGTTAGCATTATGATTACAAATTGTAAGTCTTGATTGAAAATACTGAGTGCATAGAATCTAAATACTTTAGTTAATAATTATAATTATCGGCATGTAATTAGTTTAATAACTTTAAGCAGAAGCTAAATACTCTGCAAAAGCAAGTTTATATACTCTAGAAGTACATTAAGCGTATGAGCTGGCGACAAACGATCAAAGGTATTGCTGTTGCACTAGGCCTGGCAACCGCCACCTATGATCCTAGTCCAGACAATGCAAATACGCGCGCAGCGCAAGCTCAAAGCGTTCTTGAAGCCAAAGTGCAGCGCCAGACGCCTTTTCTGACTACTACGGGCGAGAAGCTAAGTAGCTTTCAAAACACCATGCATCTCGCGGAAAAAAAGGAAGTCGACATAGATATACTACCTTCAATGGCTGGAAGAGCTGCGTCAGACGCGCAACTACTCGCAAATCAATGGACTAAAATGAATCCTGAAGATCGGCTTGAAAGTGATCTCATAATCTCAAATAAAAGTGTTCGCGCAGCAATCTCGGAACTTATTCCAATGCTCGAGATGGCGCAGCGAAACGAATATCCTAAGCTCGATGTGCTCGGGACCCACCTAAAATTAATAAAACAGAGCTTAGGAGTACTACAACAACCTTGATTTATATAGATACATTCAGATAACAACGATTATCCGAGTGCTAGTTAAACTCATCGGATTGCTTTTAAGGCTGCTTTTAGTTTGTTTGAAGCTTCCTCATATTTCGGCTTAATTAGCCAGCCGAATATCACAACCACTACTGCGAGCCCACTAACAACCATTCCCGTAGCCCCATCCAAAGAAACTCCTGCAACTGCAAGAGTTATTGCAAAACCGATTGCGATTTCAATTGCGAGTTTGCGTTCTTCAAGTGTTACTTTGAGAAGTTCGATGTTGGCTTCTCTCTTATCCATTTGACGATTGCACAGATGACTCTTTTAATATTTTATGATTTGTCTTAATATTATAGGCATTTATTATAGATAGTGCGTTCAATAGTCCCCATAAAATTTCCGCATAGTAAAGACGCGCCCCGACTTCCTCCCTTAGTATTTAGGCCACCAACATACAGATAATATACATTATGCGTGCGTTTCTATATAAACAACGTACGAAATCGTACGTTTAAGCGCTTGACCCCACCCTAAGTACAGCTTTTATCCAATTGGTGGCCTGGTTCAAACGTACATTCAGATCCGGATGCGGTTTGACAATAGCAGTGCCAATTTCCTATTTCCTTGCACGTAACTGTACTAGATATACAAGCACCATCGGAATCAGATTCTAATGATATCTCGTATGCTAATCCTGCCTCGGAACGCTGAGGTCCTTGCCACACAGTAACTCCAATTCCAATTGCTGCCACTATAAAAAATGCTATAATTAGAGTTCGAGATTCGGAATCAGACATAACCTATTTTGGAATTGTGCATTTATAAACAAATTAGCGCCACAATACGCCTAATATATTTAAGCTAAAATTAATATTATTAGCCTTCGATTTGCTAGTCATTATCAGTATTAATTAAAGATATTAGTAGATATAAAACAGTTAGTTTTAGTTAACTAGCTCACACACGGCAAAGTATATTTAATAAAAAAGCGAAATTTATAGAAATACTAAATAATGTCTAAAAGTAATTGTCAAGAGCTATATGTTTTTGTACAGCCACATTAGTAGTAATTAAAGCGCCATTTGGCCCGGCTGAATACAATTGAATACCCTTCAAGAACAAGGTACGAACCGTTCTTTCGGCTCTAGGCAGACCTTCACCAAGAAACGCAGCAACATCATGCATGGAGCGCGGAGTTTGTAAGAAGGCCTGCAATGCAGCCTCTGATTGTGTCAAGCCTTGCTCAGCACCCATCAAAAGAAACAATTCATCGACGCGAGACGCGAGCTTCTCAATGCGCTCATCCATACTACTTAGAATGTCGCGCACTTCCGCGTTGTCACTCATACTCTCGTTGATAGCTTCGCGGTGATCATCGAGTTCGTCACGCAGTGTAGCGCAAGTTTCTCGCAGTTCCCGCCGAACAGTACGGCCAAATATCATAGTTCCCCGAATTAATAGAACGGCAACCCTATTTAATCATAGTTGTTCTTCGCGCAGTAAGAAAAAAATGCAAATACTGCGTAGTGTGTCCGACAAAGCAATAAACAACAACATAAGAAGGCTTATAAACGGCCTGCCGCCTCCTATCGACATGGAAATCGTTGTGTTAAACGAAACTAAGGACACCTTCTCGTTTGAGCTCCGCGGAAGCGGCCACACATTCTGCAATGGACTCAAGAAAGAGCTATATGCAGACAGCTCAATTAAGGAAGCAACATACACAATTAAGCACCCGCTAGTTGGTACGCCAGAGTTTCTTGTTCACACCGATGGTAAGAAGGCGCCACGCGCAGCACTTAAGGACGCAGTCAAGCGCCTTCACGAGCGCAACGCAGCAGTTCTAAAGGCGTACAAAGCTCTCAAGTAAGCACATGGACACAAAACCTGTCGCGAAGTTTTCTGCCGGTCAACACGTTAAGTACATTGGAGACGACAAAATAGTCTACAGCGTAAGAATTGACCGTATGCAGCACAAGAGCCTCGGTAACATGCGGATCTACAGCGGCGAAGGACAACCTCATGTAGAGCACGAAGGCAAGTGGCTTCCTAAAGGTAAAACTAGAATTATTCTGAACATGCGCGAGCGCGAAATTACCGCCTGGACTGAGTAAGTCTACTTACCGAAACGTCGTTCGCGAGCGCCGTACTCAGTAATTGCTGATACAAAGTCTTCACGCTCGAGTTCAGGCCAGCATTTCTCGAGGAATATCCACTCGGCGTAAGACGACTGCCATAGTAGGAAGTTGGACGTGCGGTGCTCGCCACCTGTGCGCATTACTAGGTCTGGCTCGCTCACCATGTACAAGTGCTGCGCGAACATGTCTTCAGTAATATTCTCAGGCGCAACTGCGCCGCTTGCGACTTCTTTGCTTAAAGCGCGCACAGCGTCGATTACTTCCTCGCGCCCACCGTAGCCCATTGCTACGTTAACCTGCATCCCTTGGCGATTTTTAGAGATGTTCTCGAGGTTATTCATAGCGGTCTGCACATCAGCCGGGAACAGATTTCGGCGCCCAATGAAGCGTACTCGGCCAGTCGAGTCACCCGCAACAGAGCGAGAAAGACGCGCATTTAGCTTCTCAAAGGAACTCAAAAAAATCTTCATTAGCGCATCAAACTCCTCTTTTGAGCGCTCAAAATTCTGTACGCTAAATGCATACAAAGTAACTTCTTCGACGCCTAACTCATTACACCAATTAAGGAACTTCTCAACCTTCTCCGCACCCCACTCATGGCCTTTCCAGGGCTTTGCCATGAGGCGACGGGAAAATCTACGGTTGCCATCCATAATGACTGCAACATGCTTAGGTACGATAGCCATACTCTCTCGACCGTGAGTGATGGTTGCATTTAAATACCTAGTGGACGACGAATGTGTTGATGAAGCGGCACTGGGTCATTGTCTTTGTTGTAATTATAGCAGGCCTTGCCTTGACAACATTTTTCTTTGCCAAGCCAGAAGACATTTCTAATGATCCAGTTCGAATTCCAGTAAGAACAGAAATTATTCCTGCAGGAAGTTCTGCAAGTGGCCTAATCAAGACTATTGATGAAGGCCAAACACCGCAACTAATGCGGCCGACGCCACTTGTGCGCGCAGCCACAAAGAAGCTACTCGAAATTAGCTGTCCAACAGAGAGTAAAACATGTCAACTTCGCGCGATATATGACTTTGTACGCACGAATTTCGAATTTACTGAACGCTCACTTGAAACCCCATATATTCGCCCGCCAGGAGAAATGCTAATCTACGGAAGAGGCGACAAAATGGAAATTGCAGTTCTCTTAGCCAGCATGCAGCGCGCCGCAGGTTTCCGTAATGAGATTGTCAGGAGCAATAACGGAGCCTGGGTACGAGTGTATGAAGGCAATGAAAGCATAATGATTGACCCGAGCTGTTCAGGCTGCAAAATTATGGGCGCAAGCGTCATACTGCGCGGCGACGAAATTGTGTACAGCTAATTTATACCGCCTTAATTACTGATTTTTGACTTACAGGTAAACCGAGTGCCATCGATAAAACTACGTAATTGCTTCGCGAAGGATTTTTTACATACGCTCTTGCTTGCGCCTGTACATTGATGTCAAGGCGTGCGGAAATCCAACTTGCGAACTGTGCTACATTACTTGCTTTAGGACTGAAAATGCTTCGCTCAAAGTCGAGTAGCACCACTATTTTTTGCTCAGATACTAAAACATTGGTTCCGGGCCTGTTAAGTTCTGACTTACGAATGCCTGCCTGATCAAGCAAGTAGCACTGCTCAAGCACATTAGACAAGACACGTAAATCCTTGTGCTTTGCAAACCACTCATCAAGACGCTCGCCATATATGCGCTTCATCCAAACTCGGTCGTCCTTCACTTTGATTAGCTTAGGACCTACACCTACTTTGTTTGCCGCACGCAGCAACACTCCTTCTTTATGTGCGCGTGTAGGAGTTGATACTTTAACTGCCACGCGTCCAGAATCAATTGCATAAACTGTGCTGCGCCAGCCCACACCAATTCTTTCGGCAGGCTCGCCAAGGATAAAGGTGGCGCGATAAACAATAAGCTCTTCCATGAATAGCTTCTCGCGCGCTACAATGGTCCACTCGTACCCTTGCTGAAGTAGCGCTGCTTCCACTACTTTCGGCTTGGTTAAGGTACTTATAAGAAATAAAAACTGACCATCTGGAGAGAGGCGCTGCGCTACATCGCGAATAACTTTGACGATGTACTCGTATCCTTTCAGTCCGCCATGTAAAGCGGGATCGCATTCACCCTCATCGTTTGGCAAGTATGGCGGATTACACACTACGGTGTCGAACTTTCCACGTAATTTTAGTATGGAGTTTCCAAGAACTACTTTGTATGGCGCACCACGTAGTCTCATTACTGCGGCAAGGTTCTGCTCTAAGGCTGTGACAGTGCAACCTATGTCATGCGCAGTTTGCGCGAGAATTCCTGAACCAGTTCCAATGTCGACAGCCTTGCCCTTAGCATACTTTGCAACTACTTCTGCAAGCAGTTCTGAATCCTCACGTGGCTCATAGATATCCATTTAGCACACGCGAGCGCGCTACTGCGCTGCATTATTCTGCGCAGCGATAGGCTCGAGCGCAGGCGCAACCGTTGCGGCACGCGACGCCACATTTGTAGCTTTTCGCACTGCTAGATGCTCGTCGACCGCATGCAAGTATTCACGTACGCGCTTTGTTACTGAGGCCAAATAATATTTTTCAATGTGTTCATCAAAAATTGTTTCGAGTCTTTGATTTTCCTTAACTCGGTAGCTGTTTGATACTTTCTCAATAATAAATAGCTCTCGCATGCGTAAAATTTGCCTTCGTATGTTTGACGGTGCAACGCCGAAAACTGGCGCCTTTGCGTCTTCACGCGAATCAATAACAGCACGCTCGATCTCGCGCGCAGTAAGTGGTTTATCGGCAGTTAATAGCACAAGCGCAACATCAACCACAACGTCGCGGCTGTCGCCCGGCTGTAAAAGTCCTAAACTAAGGCACAGCTTTCGCATTAATTCCCGCTCGGAAAGATTGTGCGGCTGCTCATACTTGCGAAGCGTAATCTCCGCTAGTGGAATTTCTCGTGCGCGCTGTTGAACCAACCAATCACCTGTATATTTTGAGCAGTGCCGAGTTTATATAACTTTTTGACAGCTGACTCTGTATGTTCTATCTCGAATAAGCTCATCCTTTGCGTTCGCAAAGTGATCCTCTGCATACTGAGCTCCTGTTCGGCGGTGAAGTTCGCTCAGCACTGTTTCGGGAACATCATGGCCGGTTATGCACAATACGATTCTGTCGCGCTTCTCGAAGCCTTCATCGCGCCGCAATTGCTGAACGCGACGAGTAAGTTCACGACCATATCCTTCTTCTAAAAGTTCGGAGCTCACCTCTGACGACAAGTAAACCGCGCCGCCAGTGAATGTTGCGAATTCATAACCTGGCGTCGCTGTAACAGTTCTTTTAATGTGCTGCTCTAGAATTGTAAAGTCGCCAATAGTTACTGGTGGGGCAGGTTGATACTCTGTGATAAGCGATGCAACTCGCTGCGTATCCCGACCAAATGACTTCGCGAGTTCCGTGAAGTTTGGAGTAACGTGGACGCTCTGCCTAAGATCGACTGGATTCCACTCAATAGCGCGGACATTTAGGTGACGGCCCAGTAATCTATCATAGCGCGCTAGTGGCGAGCTCGCTGTGATGCGTGCAATCGCGAGTGGCCAGCGCACACCTTGTTTTAGTTTTTCACGTGCAGCGAGTCCCGCAGTAACTATTTGCTGAAGGCGGCCAAAATCTTGCTCGAGGGATTCGTCAATAATGTCAGTGCGCGCCTGCGGCCAAGACTGCTCGTGTACACTGTCGTCACGACCAACAAGTTCGCCAAGCTGCTGCCATAGTGCTTCTGTAATGAACGGGGCAATTGGCGCAAGTAAAATTAATACTCGCTCGAGCGAAGTGTATAGTAAATCAGCAACAAGTTGACGCTCTTCGCCGCCAGACTTTTCACGAGTTAGCTGAATGTATGTTCGGGAGAGTTCAAGCCAAAAGTCCTCGATAAGTTTCGGTATTAATGGTAAATTATAACAGTCAGCAGCGTCAGTAACATTTTTTGTCATTCGCTCAAGACGCGATAATAAGTAACGTTCTTCTTCGTCTCCACTATCTATGTCGCGAGGAACTATTTCTCCTGTGCGACATAAGTCCTTAAGATATTGCACAGTATTCCATAGTACAATCAAGCTCTTAGCTTTTGTTTCTAAGTCTTCAATTGTAAAACTCATGTCGGTTGCAGGAGCAGCAGCGCCAACTAAGTAGAATCGCAGTGCGTCTGTACCATGCGTAACGGACAATTCTTGAGGTGTTACGCCGTTACCCATACTCTTAGACATTTTTAGGCCTGCACTATCATTGATGAATCCGTGCATGTAAACTGCTTTAAACGCAGGCCCATCAAACGCAAGGAAGCCTGCAATCATAAGCATGTTGAACCAGCCGCGAATTTGATCTTTGCCTTCTAGAATAAAGTCTGCTGGATAGTGGCTTGCTATAGTAGTTTGGTCATGCGGATAGTTTAGAGTATTCCACGACGCAGTGCCAGCATCGACCCAAACATCAAGTACGTCCGGAATGCGGCGAAGTACTGCGCCGGGCTTTGCCGTACTTGGAATTGTTACTGCGTCAATCCAAGGTCTGTGCGCGTCTGCTAGTGTAACTCCACTCTTCTCAGCAAGTTCAGCAAGACTGCCGATAACTATTGTCTCTCCAGTTTCATCACAGCGCCAGATTGGAACAGGCGTTCCCCAGTAACGCTGCTTTGTTATGCTGTTGTCGCGTAGATTCTCGAGCCAACTTCGGAACGCGTTATATGCAGCAACTGGTTGCCACTCGACAGCGTCATTTGCGGCGAGAAGGCGGTCGCGCAAATCACTAACTCGGAAAAACCACTGCTTTGTTGCGCGGTAAATTACTGCAGCTTTACTTCGTTCACTGTGCGGATACTCGTGCTCATATGCGCGCTTACCTGCAATTGCGCCGCGTGCTATAAGAAGTTCAGTAAATTTTTTGTCATCAATTCGTGCGCGCAGACCTTCAAAAGGCGCTGGAAACCTGCCGTCTGAGCGTACTGTGTTGTAAGTTGGTAGCCCATACTGCAAGCCTACTTCATAGTCTTCAGGTCCGCAGCCGGGCGCGCAGTGGACAAGGCCTGTTCCCGCGGAGTCGTCAACGTATTCCTGAGAGAGTACCACAGAGTGCATTCGTTCGTGCTTTGATGCAAGTGCACTGTAGTCATTTATGTCTTCAAACGGATGCTTGTACTCGGTGCCGGCAAGTTCTTCGCCTTTAATAGTCGATATAATTGTGTACTCATGACCTGCAGCAGCTGTAATAGCATCATCTGCAAGAGAGGCTGCAACAACCCACTCTTCGCGTCCGACTCGTGCGATAACATAATTTATTTCTGGGTTCACCATGATTGCCATGTTGAACGGAATCGTCCAGGGAGTTGTTGTCCAGATAATCAAGAATCTAGGAGTGGAGTTGCTAAGTGATTTTACTAGGAACTTTACATAGATTGACTGGTCAGTAACTGTGCGGTACTCTAGTTCATGCTTTGCGCAGGCAGTTTCAAAAACTGGGTCCCACGCCATTGTTCGTAAACCTTCGTACAAGCGACTACGTTCGTGCGCTCGCTTAATTAGCATCCAAACACCGTCTGTGTATGACGAGGTTATTGGTTGGTAGGCGTTTTTAAAATCTTGAGAAATTCCAAGCCGCTCAAAATCTTCATCCATGCCTTTTCGGTATCGCACTGCAAGCTCCCTGCATGCGTCAACGAATTTATCGACTCCGAACGCTTCAATATCTAGGTTATTATGAAGCCCTAGTTGCTTCATGGTTGCGCCTTCAATAGGAAGACCGTGCATGTCATAACCGGCACGATCTGCGACAGCAAAGCCTTGCATGCGCTTGATTCGAAGCACCATGTCCTTAAGGCTCTTATTCCAAGTGTGACCTAAGTGAATCTTCCCATTTGTATATGGAGGACCGTCGACAAATGAAAATGGAGCGCCCTTGCTATTACGCTCTCTAATTTTTTCTAAAGTCTTTCGAGATTTCCAAAGTTTACGCACTTCTGCCTCAACTTCGCCCGGAACGTAGGTTTGCATACCACTAGCGTAGGGGAGGCATTTTTAAAAACTCCGCTCCGCATTCATTGATTATGACGCAAGGCCTTGTAGATCGTACGGCTGGAAAATGCCCTGTATGCCGCGAAAATGTCTGGTTTGCTGCTGGGCGAGGCTTATGTTCTGAATGTATGCTGACGTTTCCACAGCCTAAGCTTTCTCGCTCAGAGCTTGTGGCTAAGTTCATGCCGCGCTATTTTATGAGTAAGCGCTCAGGATTTTACCATCGTGAAGGTTGCAAGTATCTTGGCAACATAGACCCGAACAATTTAGTTATTACAAGCGAGCCTTGGGGCATTGCCTGTAAGTGTGTGCGATGATACCCTTTACACCCACTCCCGTTCTGTTTAGTGTCGGACCTATTGCGGTTCGATACTATGGCCTGGCCTTCGCAAGTGGTTTCTTGCTGTCGTACTTCGCATTGCGCAAAAGCGCTCTGCGCGAGCATGCAGACGACTTAATTCTCTGGATTATGGTTGGCGTAATTGCCGGCGGTAGGATTGGAGAATTTATTTTTTACAGTCCAAGGTTACTATGGCAAAAGCCACTAGAAATTTTTATGATTTGGCATGGGGGAATGAGCTTCCACGGCGGCCTAATAGGTTGCCTTATCGGTGTGTGGTTGTACTGCCGCAAGCATAAACTTTCACTGCTTGATGTGGCTGACATAACAGTGCTGCCGACGGCGATCGGACTTGTGCTCGGTCGCACTGCAAACTTCCTCAATGGAGAACTCGTAGGCACGGTTACAAACGTTCCATGGTGCGTAGTTATGGATGGAGTAACCGGTTGCAGGCACCCATCGCCAATCTACGAAGCACTCTACACTCTTGTTATCGTAGTAGTTTTAGCTTGCATGATATTCTTATCCAAAAGTAAGCGCGCGCGCGGCACACTCTTCGCTACATTTTTGATCTTGTACGGGCTATTCCGCTTTATAGTTAATTTTTGGCGCGATGATCTGCTGTATTTCGGCATTAGTACCGGACAATACTTGAGTTTGTTTACACTAGTAGCAGGAGTTTGGTTGATGATTTGGACTCGCTCACTTTCGACGCAAGAGTCGTCAACCGTCGTGACCGGCAATCATAAAAAGCGACGCAGAGGATAATAGTTATGATGCGCCAAAAACCAGTATTTATTATCAACTGTAAAGCATATGAGAACGCAACTGGTGCGGCGCTTGTTACACTCGCTAAGGAACTTGCCGAGGCGGCAGCGATTAAAGGCGTAAAGTTAGTACTTTGTGTGCCTGCAACTGAAATTCGAGCGGTGTGCGCTGCGGTAAAGATTCCTGTTTACGCGCAGCACGTTGATGCCTTTGGACCAGGCGCGCACACAGGCGCTATAACGCCCGCCATGCTTGTCTCTGCTGGCGCCGCAGGAACGCTGCTCAATCATAGCGAGAAGCGCGTAGCAGACGTAGCAGGCGCTGTGGCAGCCGCTAAACTTGCCGGCTTACAAGTAGTATTATGCGTGCAAGACGCGACCGAAGTCAAAATTTATCGCAATCTTGATGTTCAGTACATTGCCGTTGAGCCTCCAGAATTAATTGGAGGCGAGGTAAGCGTTTCTACAGCTAGGCCTGAACTAATTAGTGCAAGCGCCAAGCACTGCCCTGATAGGTTATTAGTTGGCGCTGGCGTAAAGAACCGAAGTGATGTTGAAGCATCACTTACACTCGGCGCGCACGGCGTACTTATTGCAAGCGGCGTAGTACGCGCTGGCAAACCAAAAGACGCATTCTTGGAGTTATGCAGCGGCTGGTAAGCTACTGCAACGTTAGATAGAGATTGACTTTACGATATAAGCCAGATGAATTAGTATCGGACACTTCCATTGTGATGATGTAACGGCCAGGCTTTGCGTTGCTTGGTAGATTTACAATCACAGGGATTGAACCGCGCGCGCCAACCTTTAGTTCTCCTGTAGGAACTGACTGCACATTCCTAGTGGTTACAGTATTCGAAGTTGCAGGCGTTCCGCCTCCGACAGGCTCAAGTAGCACCTCGATAGGATCAGCAATTATCTCAGAAGGATTTGGTCCATCATTCCTCACGCCGATAAGATAGTTCGCGCCGAGGCTGCTCGAGGATATGCAAATGCTTGATGGTTGCTCAGCGCTTTTGCTCGCGTCAGCGACGACAACCGCCGCGCCAGTTGAGAGACGTTTCTCAAGCGCTTGCACTTGATTTTGCGAGTATGAATCAAGCTTATCCTCGCTTGTGCAAAGTACTTTGTACGTAACTGTTCCAGCAAGCGCGAAAACTATTATTGACGCTACCAGAATAACAATAAGGCCTGCGGCGAGTTCAAAGCCGCGCTTGTCCATATGCTTATGCCATTACTTCGTACTCGCGTACGAGAAGCATCATAAGAAGCACGAGTATTAGCGCGCCGCCAAGCATAATCCAAAGTCCTACCGAGAACGCAAGGTCGTTAATGGTTCGGTACAAACCGTACAGCATTATTGCAAGGCCAACCCAAAGGAACTTGTCCAAAACAAGCTTGAGGATTTCGAATTCCTCTTGACGCGTTAATTTCTTCTTGATTGTTTTAGTAATTGCCATGTTTGAACCTATTCTTTGATTTGTAGTACGATGTCTGCGTCTTGGATATTAGGAGCGCTGCTACCGACTAAATATACTGGCTCTGCCCGAACTTGACATAAGTTCTTTCCTGATTTAGCATCGTCCGCAATTTTACCTACGACTGTAAATACTTGCGACTTGCGTGAAGCTATGTCGCGTTTACCTGACTTAATAACGCCGCCAGATCCTAGTACATCGTCACAATTTTCCAATGTAATTTCTACACCCGTCGCGTCCCCGCCCGGATTATAAACAGCCACCTTAAAACCGAAGTCGTCGCCGCGGCCTTTGACGATTACATCGCTTGTAGTAATAGGGTTGGAAGAACTCGGCGTGATCGGATTCGGCATTTTCTCGACTTCGCCGAAGAACTTGTCGCTTACAGCGCCGAAGCCCTGGGAGACGAATGTAATGATTAAACCAAGCATGATGACGGCGATTATTAGGACCACAATTGCGTTGGTTGAGAGCGCTAGGTCACCTTTCTTGCTGAGACGCATACGATTCACCAAGAAAACCCATTTATAAAGATTGTTCATTCCTGCCCGGGGTACACAACAGTTACCGCGTATGAAAGTTTACTGCTCAGAAGCAAATTAATGGGATTTGACAGGACTTGCGAGCAAGCGACGCACTCTACTTTTTCATACACCCCTATTCTAATAGGCAAATATGCAACTTGCAAGTAACTTGAGCGTTTCAAGAACGCAGACAGCAACGTTTATAAATCGAACATTTTTCCAGAGACTATGAATCGTTATGATGTCTCACAGCAGGCGCTTGTTCAAGCGGCCTCCACAGAGCTCCAGTCAGTTCCACAAATCGTAGCTCCAGAATGGGCTGTATTCGTAAAGACAGGCACTAACCGCGAGCGCCCACCAACACAAGAAGACTGGTGGCACACACGCGCCGCAAGCATCATGAACAAGGTAGCAGTTCTAGGACCTGTAGGTACTGAGAAGCTCCGCCGAAAGTACGGTGGACGCAAGAACATGGGTTATGCACCAGAGCAGTTCCGAAAGGGCTCAGGCAACATCATCCGCACCATTCTACAGCAGCTTGAAGAAGCAAAGCTTGTTGTTCAAGCTGACAAGGACGGCCACAAGGGACGCATCCTCTCACCAACCGGTTTCAGTCTTCTAGACCGTGCTGCAAAGAAAGTACCAACTAAGGTGTCAGAATAAATGGCACGAAACAAGACTAGCGGCAAGAAGAAGCGCCTCGGTAAGCCAGCATCACAAACTCGCTGGGCTCCGTTTTGGACAGTACCAAAGATCTATCGCCGTGCACGAGTACACCCAGGCCGTCACACAACGGTAAAGCGTAACTGGCGACGCACTAAGTTGAAGGTATAAACATGGAACGAACATACGTAATCCCACTCCGCAAAGCCTTCCTAAAGGCACCTTACTACCTTCGCACTAATCGCGCAGTTCGTGAAGTACAAATTTTCCTACGCCACCACATGAAGACTGAAAACGTCAAAATGGGCGAAGAACTAAACAAAGTTCTTTGGGCACGCGGTGACTCAAAGCCACCAGGCCGAGTTACCGTCCTAGCCAAGATGGAAGACGACGTTGTATACGCTGAACTCGTTGGCAAGGAATTCGTAAAGAAGGACTTCAGCGAAGAAGCACTAAAGGCAGCAGCTGACGCAAAGCCAAAGAAAGATGCAAAAGCTCCTAAGGCTGACAAGAAAGCAGCAAAGAAGGAAGACGCGCCAATGGACGACTCCGGCGTCGCTGACCCTGCTGAACTAATCGGCAAGGCTGCAACTGCCAAAGCAAAAGCTGAAGGCAAAGTCGCTGCTGACAAGAAAGCCAAGAAGTAAATTTTTCCTATTTTCTTAAGTTATTATTCTTCATATTGCTAATTGTACAGAAGATAGACTTATAAACGAACTCTTGTTTCTCCGAGAGTAAAGCGTGAGATGTGGGGATGCTTCCCTGAATCCGCAGCTAGTAACCACTAGCCATACAACTAAGAAAACTCGCAAAGACGAGTTTTCAAGGTCATAAATTCACAAAGTGAATTTTCGACAATGGAGGCAAAGAACAATGGGATTATACAAAGCAATTCGTGAGACTTGGCAAGAGAACCGAAGCCAGCTCAATAAAGAACATACACTAGCATGGCGTCAAGAGCCAGCAACAATTCGCGTTCACAGACCTACTCGCTTGGACCGCGCGCGTGCGCTTGGCTACAAGGCAAAGCAGGGTTTCCTAATTATTCGACAGCGCGTTGACTCCGGTGGACGACAGCGTCCTAAGATCCGCTCGGGCCGTCGCACTAAGACTTTCCGTCAGTTCAAGATTCTAGACATGAACTACCAAGCAGTTGCTGAGCGCCGCGCCGCTGAGCGCTACGTGAACTGTGAAGTCTTGAACAGCTACCAAGTTGGTACTGACAGCAAGCACTTCTGGTTCGAAGTAATCCTAATTGACCGAGCAGCACCACAAGTTATGGGCGACCGTAACGCAAGCGGCGCAGCTCGCCAGATTGGCCGCGCAGCACGTGGTCTTACCAGCGCAAACCGCAAGAGCCGCGGTCTACGCCACTCAGGTAAGGGCGCAGAAGGCGCACGCGAAGCTCGCAAGACTCGCAACCACAACCACCAGAAGCGCTTCCACTAAACTGAGGGCTTTTGGAATCTTTTTTCTATCTAATTAGTACATAATAACAACAATATTCTTATACCACTATAGAATAAGAAATTCATGGCGGGTAAAGTTATTGCAATCGTAGCTGCTGATCTAGAAAATACAATCGGTAGTGCGGGCAGCATCCCTTGGCGTCTTCCAACCGACATGAAGCACTTTAAGTCTCAAACGCTTGGACACCAAGTAATAATGGGAAGAAAAACCTTCGAGTCCTTGCCCCTACAATATAGGCCGCTAGCAGGGCGCACAAATATTATTTTGACGCGAAGCGAGGACTATAAAGTTCCCGGCGCAACTGTTGTACATTCTGTGGCCGAAGCACTGAATATGGATTCGCTTGGTGCCAAGTACGTGATTGGTGGGGCTGAGATATACGGCGCATTCCTTCCGTTTACTGAGGAGATATTTCTTACACGCGTAAATGCACGCTTAAAGGGCGACACTACATTGCCCTTCAATCCTGACAAACTAAATAATTTTACGCTAACTGCACAAACAGCATATGACGCTACAGCCCTTGACGAATTCGCATTCACTATTAACAAATACCAGAGGATCCAATTATGAAGCAGTACCACGATATGCTCGAGCACATTCTGACAAAGGGCGAACGACGAGAAAATCGAACCGGCGTCGACACCATATCAGTTTTTGGATACCAAGCCCGATTCAATCTTGAGGAAGGATTTCCTCTTGTAACTACAAAAAAAATGTTTACAAAAGGAATATTTGCCGAACTTGAATGGTTTGTTCGTGGTCAAACCAACATCAAACAACTCGTCGACCAGGGCGTCCACATTTGGGATGGAGACGCATATCGACAATTCAAAACTAATCCTAGGTATAGCGGCGAGACCCAAGAAGAGTTTGTGCAGAAAATCGCGACCGATGAATCATTTGCTCAAATACATGGCGAGTTAGGCCCCGTGTACGGTAAACAATGGCGAAACTTTAACGGAGTAGATCAACTGCAAGGTTTAGTAGATGGAATTAAACAAAATCCTGCATCACGCCGGCATATTCTCTCTGCTTGGAACCCTGCTGATATTGAAGCAATGACTTTGCCACCTTGCCACGTTCTAACACAATGGAACGTCCGGCCGAACGGCGTACTTGATTGTCAACTCTATCAACGAAGTGCAGACACATTCCTCGGAGTTCCATTCAATATTGCCAGTTACGGAGCCCTCATGCACGTAATTGCGCAAATAACAGGCACAACTCCTGGTGAATTTATTCATACTTTTGGAGACCTGCACATATATGCAAATCACATAGATGCAGTTCAAGAACAACTTTCGAGAGAAGCATTTCCATTGCCAACGCTAACTGTTGCGCCTGATGTTACAAGCCTTGATACGTTTCGCGCCAAGCACCTTACAGTTAATAATTATCAAAGCCACGGAGCAATTAAAGCACAATTGAACGCAGGTTAAACTAATGCCTGATATCAAGCGCGGAAAATTTATTGCATTCGTTGGTCCGGACGGAGTAGGAAAAAGTACACAAGTCGAAAAAGCACAAGAGTACATTCGATCACAGGGAGTAGAAGTTATGTACTTGAAGGAACCAGGAACGACCTCAGTTGGCAAACTCATTGAAAGCACTGTGAAAGACCCGTCTGTAGAACTCGGATTTGAATCAGAATTATTTCTTTTTCTAGCAGCTCGCGCTCAGGCTGTGGACCGCATTATTCGACCAGCGCTAAAGCGCGGCGCGATAGTTGTAGGCGACCGCTTCGATCTGTGCACTGAAGCATATCAAGGTGCGGGACGATTCCATAATGATGAATCGATTATGCGCGTTATTCAGCTAGCAAACGCCCTTGCAGTACGAGATGCACGACCAGACGTTGAACTGTATCTAACTGCCCCAAGTGCACTTCGTGAAGTACGCCTGCGTGCGTCCGGTAAACTTGATAGAATGGAAAGTGCCGGCAGTGCCTTTTTTGAGCGTGTTGCTGCACACTATCAACGCATTGCAGAGTTACCAAGAGAATATCATGGAAGAAATATTGTAAATATCGACGCATCACCCTGCGCAGACAATGTGTTCACCAGTTCTGTAAAACCAGTTCTTGAAAATTTGATTGCTAGCTTACGTTAAAAAAAAAAATTAATCAGTAAAGAGTCTGTGCTTTTCCTTTCCTTCAAGTTCTGATAGGATGCGGCGGACTATGAGCTTTTCAGGATCAGGCATTAATTTTACGCGCTTACGCAAATCTTCAAAGGTAGTAAATTCACCATCTTCGCGGATGTTCAGGAACTCCATTAAGTGCTTCTTACCGAATCCAGGTAGTAGTTCTAACTTGTGAAGCCTTATCGAAAGCGGCTGTGCTTTGTTGTACCACTCAATGTACTTCTTCTCTTCTTTCTTTACTGCTTCGGCAATTAGAAACTGAAGCTCACCACGTGCAGTGTTGGTAAGCTGATCAATTCCGATGCGACCATTAATGTGGTGGATCTTGTCACGCTTGCCCTCGCCAATGTAAACTACTTCGTTTGGCTGCAGAAATACTTCTGGCTTAGGAACTAACTCAAGAAGAGTAAATTTACTTTGACCCATAGCTTGAGCTAGCGAGCTTCGGCGGTGTACTGGGCGATTGTCCGACGACAAGCCGTTCGGCAAGTAGTCTAGAATTACTGCGTACTCTTCCTTGTCAGTCATAATCGCACTCCCCAGCTTTATTACATATGCCGGAGTATTTATTTCTTACTTAAGACCTCGTTGATCTTCTCAAGCTGCTCCTTTGTAAGCGTAATGGTGTAAGCTGTCATTACACCCTTAAGCTCCTCTACTGAGGACGGCATTACATCCACTAGCTTGTGAATAATGCCGTCTTTCATGCGCGGAATAGCAAGATCCTGAAGTTCCTTGATTAGCTTCTCGCCTTCCTTCTTTTTTACAATTGGAATGGCCTGTAAGTACTCTAGAGTCTTGTTTGCACGGAAGTTTAGCTCGCCTGCTTCAAGGTTTTTCTCTAATGCTTCCTTTACCACGTAGAGCGGCACAGTAGTTTCTTCAATGATAGTTGGGTTACTCATTGTAGCCTCTTATACTCTCTTAAGATGAATTGGAGTCGCGATGATTGTCTTCGCCTTATTCTTGTCGTGGATTGCGACAAGGTATGCGCCACCCTGCTTGCCAACAACGGTGCCTGTCTTGCCGTGGTGGCGAGGGAAGAAAATTCCTTTCTGCTCGCTCGCGTCGATTACTAGAGCTACGCGGTCGCCTTCAGCGTACTGCGTGAAGCGTGCGGTTAGACGTAGACGTCCGTGCTGTCCTGCTTTCATTGAGAGCTTATAGCGCGTCTTGTTACGTACGCCACCGTGTCGCTTTACCATACTGGTTGGCAACAGAGGGTCTTTTTTAAAGCTTTCTGCTGCGTCAGAGTATTCAGCCCGTGCAACCGCTACAATCTGCAACTATCTTGAGTTATTGTAGTATTCACCGGCCGAGGCAGAACAATATTTATAAATCGGTTATGACGCGAATGCAATACGAATCGAGGTGATTCCCATCGCTACGCACGTCAAGAGCCACATTCTAGAAAAAGTCATAGGTACACTTATGGCAGTCTTCGGAATTGTAGCCCTCTTCATTTTCTTCACGACGCTCCGTCAGGACCTCGTTACAACGGATCTTGCGATCATCGAAATACTGCTCATTGTTGTCCTTGCAATACTTGCACAGACAATAGTGTTAATCCGCATCTACGAGCAGAACCAAGAACTACTCACGCGGCGCTAAATATATTCTATTCTTTTAATCATATTTTCTAATTGCCTATTGCTAAATCACATTGTTAAATTCTAATGCTAAATTCTAGCTAAATTCTATTTCCTAATCACCGCTAAAGCGAATAATGCTACACAGTACCCAATAGTAAATGGCAATGCCACGGTCAGCAAATAATGCCGCAGAAGCAGTAGACTTTCTGCTCCGCATGCAACCGTTCCACACTGAGCAATATTACGCAGCGATACAAGACCGTATGTGAGCCCTGCGACGAGTACTCCTGTTAAGACAGCAATAGTACGAATATTTGAAAGCATAGAAAAAAGAGATACTAAAGGAATGAAAAAGGTTTACTTCTTCTTTGCGCCCTTACCGCCCTTTGCATCAGCCTTAGCTTCAGCAGGAGCGAGTTCGTCAATGATCTTCATTGGGATGCCAGCTTCTTCAAGTGCCTTACGGATGGCGTTCTTTTCTTTACCTTCCATACCCGCAACTAGGCTCTTACCCTTAGCGAGGAACTCATCACGGCGGGACTTCATCTCTTCCTCAAGACGCTTGCGCTCAGCCTGAAGCTCCTTGAGCTCTTCAGCAGTAATTTCAGTCTTGCGAGCTGCAATTTCCTTGTCGAACTTACCGTCCCGGATCATGACAATAGCGTCTGCTGAGCGAACGCCTTCAACCATAATACCCATACTACGGCAAGTACCTACAATTTCAAGAACCTTCATCTTTAGGTCCTTTCCTAGCAGATTGTCTTCCTTCATCATTGCAATCTTAATAATCTGCTCGATTTTAAGGTCTGCAACAAGGTCTGTTTTAGGGTTTCCACTTGCGCGCTCAACGCCTGCTTCCTTCTTAATTAGAGCAGAAGCTGGGGGCGTACCAATTGAAATTTCGAAAGTCTTAGTTGTGGTTTCAATAGTAACCTTAACTGGAACTTGCATGCCTTTGTAGGCCGCAGTCTTCGTGTTGATCGCTGCAATAACCTGACCGATGTTTACACCAGTAGGGCCAAGCGCTGGACCGAGAGGAGGAGCTGCGGTAGCTTTACCGCCTTCAATGAGAATATCAACCGTTTGGACTGCCATCTTGTTTCTAGGGAGAAATGATGCGTTTATAAGGCTTTGGGCGTGGACTGTGCAACAGCATGCTGACAGTCTACCACCAGGAATCTAAATGATTTTTGACAGCACAAATTCATTCGACTTGGTGCGCTTGTCATTTTGCAATATGTTAACAACAAATGACACTAAGTTCATTTTCGATAAAAAAAATAATATAATATTACTAAATCATAAATATAGAATAAAGAAGGAACTAAAAAAAATATCTAAAATTATTCGAGGTCTTTGTCTTCGCGACGGATGATCTTGATTGCATCCATCTTAAGCGTGATTGGAATTGAAACCACTGCTTCAAGGAGCTCAACAACAACTTCTTCTTTGACGGTGTCGACGCGGATGACTTTTGCCTTTTCACGCTTGAACGGACCCGAGATAATTTCGGAGATATCACCCTTTTGGATGTTGTACTCTTGCTTAACCTTGTCAAGCATGTGCTCAATTTCCTTGTACTCAATAATATTAGGAAGTAAACCGCGCGCATAAGGTACGTTAAACGCTGCCTGCTCTGCGTCGCCGCGTGAACCAGCTTCTACGAATACGTAGCCGCGCATTCCGTGTGGACGGACAACGCTGTAAACAGCTAGACCCTTCTTCTTTGCGTTCGAGGCCATGAATGCAAGGACTTGATCCTCGCGGTTTGCAGTAGTGCGGAGTGCAAAGATAGTAGTTGGAGTCTCAGTAGTCATGTAGTTAACCTAAGAGGGTGCGTATAGTTGAAATTAGGAAGCCAACAAAACCAATCAGTAATAGGCCGAGGCCGCAAATCTTGATTAGGTCTTTGTACTCTTTACGAGTAGGCTTTCGTGTAATCGTCAGTACTCGACGACATTCGCTGATGAAGGAGCCGAAGCTAACGCTCATGTGTATCAATACACTGGAACCACAGTCCCTTTTTAAAGGTTGCTAGAGACTAACACAAAGCGATGCTAATTATCTAGCTAATCTACAAATTCAATACCGAGCTCGGCACCAATTGATTTCTTACCTTGGACTTTCTCAGTTTGTTGCTGACTTACTCCGAGTATCTGCGAGGATTTAACACCCGTAACAATAAGCATAACGCGCATAGTTCCCTTCAAGTCCGGCGCTATCTGCGCTCCCCAAATTATGCGAGCTTCGGGATCAAGTTTAACGGATACTGCTTCGATTACTTTACGTACTTCATTCAAAGTCATGTCATCGCCGCCGATACAGTTAATGAGCGCTCCATTTGCGCCGTTAATGTCAGCGTCTAGTAATGGATTGTTAATGGCTTTGTCGACAGCATCCTGCGCCCTATTTTCTCCGTCTGCCTCGCCCATACCAATAAGCGCAACACCACCTTTACCCATTATGGTGCGAATGTCTGCGAAGTCACGGTTTACGAGTCCCGGCTTAGTTACAACTTCCGCAATTCCTTTTACCGCATTAGTTAAGATTTCGTCCGCTACTTTGAATGCAGTATGCAACGGTAAATCAGGCGCAAGTTCCAGCAATTTGTCGTTAGGAATAACAATAAGCGTGTCTACGTTTGCCTTAAGCATCTCAAGGCCGTGCAGCGCATTCTCCCAGCGCCTTTGACCCTCCATTTGGAAAGGAAGCGTTACAATTCCAACTACTAGTGCTCCAAGTTTCTTTGCAACCTCAGCCACTATAGGCGCGCTGCCTGTACCGGTTCCACCGCCAAGTCCGCAAGTGATAAAGACAAGGTCTGCACCTGCAAGCACTTGCTTAATCTCATGTTCTTGCTCGCGCGCAGCACCTTCACCTACTTTTGGTATGCTGCCTGCGCCGAGTCCGCGCGTTGATTCCTTACCAATAAGAATTTTTTTGTCTGCAGTAGTATACAGCAAGTCTTGTGCGTCAGTATTGATTGCTATTGTTTCAGCGCCGGCGACGCCTACTTCTGCAATACGATTAACAGTGTTGTTACCGCCGCCACCGCAGCCAACCACTTTGATGGTCGCGTGATGCTCTTTTAGAAGTGCTTCAAGCTCATCATCTACCGCTGCGCGCTGACGCGGCCGATCGCTACGCGCGTGTACTGCTGCTCGCGCGTCTTCAATTACCTTATCCATAATGTCTTCATCCGGCCGTGGTTATATAAATATTATGGGAAAGTAATTTGCACACAAACGATCTAGCCAGCTTTCTGTACCAACTATTCTTTCCGATGCGACTACGCAACTATTTTTTTTTAGACGCGGATTTTGAAGATGTTGTGGCTGCTGGAGCTGGACTCGCCTGTGGCTTCACAGCAACCTCTACCACAGTCACAATTACGCCGCTGTGGCGCTCAATCTCTTTTACCAAACCGTCTGCAGGGAAGCCTGCAGGGAGCGATAATAATGTTTTACCTTCACGGTGCTCCACTGGTAAGTCGACGCCGAGCATGGCGCGAACAACAGAGCGTACTTTCTTAGCTTGATCAGTAACAAGCCCGTGCAGCTTAACGTGATACTCTACAACTTGCCCTGCTAGCGGATGATTGAAGTCTACAACAACTCGTCCACCAGATACACTTTGTACTCGACCTTTCTCATCCCCAATCGAAACTGCAAAACCTGGAGCAATGCGCTGAGCATCTTTGCCAAATGCTGCAAGCGGAACAAGCTTGAGTAGCTGCGGCTGCTTCCTACCAAATGCTTCTTCAGGCTGAAGCTTAACACTGTAAGCTCCAGGCTGCTTCCCTGTTAGAAACGCATCTAGACCTGCAATGAGCTGCCCACTTCCTAACTTTAGAACAGCAGGCTCAAACGGACCCTTGTTTCCAGGTAACGCATGCACTTTGAGCGTTGTATCAAACACCACACCATCTACGCGCCCAGTGTAGTCGATTTCGATAAATGGCAGGTCGCTCATAGCGTATGGAGAAATATACCGTATATAAAATTAGCGAGTTATTGGCCCGCATCATCCAAATACTAATTCAAAATGCGTGATTGGCAATTTAGATTAAAAAATAACTAAATAGATTTAGAAAAATAATTTATGGATAAAGGAATACTGTTTGTGTACTCATTACATCCGGTGTTGTAAACTCTACAAGCGTTGCCGTTCCAATCTTCGGAATGAAGTTAATTCGGAGCTGTTCGTCTTCTTCGATTGCTCGACCAGAATTGAATCTAATTCTTAGGACGTCCCCACGCTGCAAGTTGCCGTCAAGGTGATTACTACCATTAATCAAGTACTCGCCTGTGAAAGAGCCTGTGCTAGCGACAATATCGGACGCATAACCGGTTGTATAATTCTCAGTTTGATTATAAGCAAGGGTTAGTGTGTGGTTAAATGAACTGAATGTAAGCGTGACTTCCGAAAGCTTGATAGGATCGCTTCCAGGTGCGAGCTTAAGCTGCATAGTGAAGTTATTCACGGCCGAGTCATCTGAAGCATCAAGAGCTGAGACTTCGATAATTCTTACGTTAGTACTTATTTCCGCACGAGTTTGTGAACCTGTTACGAGAGCACGTTGCTGGAGTGAACCAGCAGTTTGGAGAAGTACGCCAGCAGCTACTGCTGCGACGAGGAGCATTGCAATAAAGATGATCAGGGTTCCTACACCCATCTCAGCACGCTTGGAATTCATGAATGAAGTCACCTAGAACTAATCTGGCTCTCCGCCCTATATAAATATTGTTATTTAAAATTTAGCCTAAAGGAGGCTGAAATGTAGTTTAAACGACATTGTAGCTGTTAACCACGCAGCCACCTGAGAAGTGGGCGAAGGAATTATAAGAGCGAGTGCGCAACGCTCCTTATGAGCAACCAACCGATGCAGCCAATATACATTCTTCCTGAAGGTACGCAGCGCACAAGTGGTCGAAACGCGCAGCGCAATAACATACTTGCGGCGAAACTCGTAGCAGAAACTGTTCGAACAACACTAGGACCGAAAGGTATGGATAAAATGCTGGTCGACTCCTTGGGCAACATTACTGTTACAAACGACGGCGTTACAATTCTACAAGAAATGCACGTCGAGCACCCAGCGGCGCGCATGCTAGTCGATATTGCACGTACTCAAGAGCGCGAAGTTGGTGACGGAACCACCACCGCCGTAGTTCTTGCAGGCGAGCTACTCGCAAACGCAGAACAACTTCTCGATCAGAAAATCCACCCGACAGTAATTATTAAGGGCTACCGTATGGCAGCGGAGCGAGCACTAGAAATTCTCGCGAAACACGCGCAGACCGTCACAGTTAAAGACGATAAACTGCTAATGCACGTAGCTGCAACAGCCATGACAGGTAAAGGCGCCGAGGCGGCTCGCGACCACCTCTCAAGACTTGCAGTCGACGCAGTAAAAGCAATTGGTACGCTTAAAACAAGCTATTCTGCTAAAGCCATCAACAAATCAATAGGCGAGTCTAAATCGACAGGTGACTCCAAATCAATAGACAGTAACAAGTCAATTGCCAAATCAAACAGTCATGAAGACAAGAAATATACTTTTATCGACCGCGACGCAGTAACTATCAGTACAAGTATAGGTGCGCCGATTGGTGACACAAGGTTAATAGAAGGAATTGTGCTCGAAAAAGACATTGTTCATCCTGGAATGCCACGTTCGGCAATAAACCCAAGCATACTACTCCTAGACACAAGTTTAGAAATTAAGGACTTGAACACCGACGCTAAAGTTTCAATTACAGATCCAAAACAGTTTCAAGCTTTTTTCGATTTGGAAGACGCAATGCTGCGCTCTATGACGCAAAGAATTGTTAGCAGTGGCGCGCAAGTTGTATTCTGCCAGAAAGGCATCGATGACTTGGCAGCATATCACTTGTCCAAGGAAGGAATTATTGCGGTGCGCCGCATAAAGAAGAGCGACATAGAGAAACTTGCAAAAGCTACAGGGGCAAAAGTAATTTCGGACTTGAACGACATATCTGCTGCGGTTCTCGGTAATGCTGGAAGCGTACGTGAAGAACGTATGGGAGAAGAAAGTCTTTTGCT
This sequence comes from Candidatus Woesearchaeota archaeon, assembly GCA_043771635.1. GTDB lineage: Archaea > Nanobdellota > Nanobdellia > Woesearchaeales > SKIA01 > JAYVHA01. Next base: position 31,229 of record JAYVHA010000018.1, on the reverse strand, counting down.
CATTGAAGGCTGCGAGGGCGCCAAGGCAGTAACAATTTTGGTGAGAGGAGGCACGCAGCACGTGGTTGAAGAAGTGCGGCGCGCACTGACAGACGCTATAGGCGACCTAAAAGCCACAATCGAAACAGGCCACGCAGTACCGGGCGCCGGCGCCATAGAAATTGCAGTAAGTCGCGAACTACATACATTTGCGGCGAGCTTAACAGGCAGGGAAAGACTAGCAGTCGAATCCTTTGCAAGAAGCCTTGAAGTTATTCCACGCACACTTGCAGAGAACGCAGGCCTAGATCCAATTGACGTGCTCACCGACCTCAAGGCAGCGCATGTTGCAAGCGCACTGTGCGGAATCGACGTTATGACCGGCAAGATAATGGACGCTTGGGCTTGCGGCGTAATCGAACCAGTACGAATTAAGACTCAAGCAATCACTAGCGCTACAGACGTTGCAACTATGATTCTTCGCATAGATGATGTAATTGCGTCCGGGGACCGGCCTGGCGGCGAAATGCAGCAACCGCAAGATTAGAAATAGAGGAATACCTTTTTAAGGCTTCGAACCGGGTGAGGTTATGAAAAAGGAAGGTGGGCCATAGTGCCAGACCACACGTACTCTGTTTCTCACGAAGAACTCGAACGCCTACGCCGACAAATTGGCAGCCTAAAAGGCCAACCGCTCGAGGTAAAACATACGGCAACTCTAATCGAGAGTATGGATCGCCTGCACGAGGCTCTGTCTCGACTTATAGTAATCTTCGAGAGCGCGAACCGCGATATGGCTGACGACGCTGCGCGCGGAATCCATGACGAGCACAGCAAACTTGATAGAATTCTCGATCAGAATGAAAAAATCGCTCGCGCCGTCGTGCAACTTGCCGATATTGTTAAGTCGCAGCGAACAGAAGTGTCGCGCGTTACAATTACTAACGCATCTCAAACTGAGGGACAGGCGAGCGCACCTCAAATTTCATACTCGCGCGTAGATCCACCAGACACTACTCGCGTGAACTTTGTGAGCGCGCCCGCAACACCGGTGGCAACTCCTAGTTACTCTACGATTGCACCAACTTACAGCTCACCAGCTGCAACAGCAGCGCCAACAGGCCTCGGCAGCGATGTAATAATGCCTGTAGCAATTGAGCACGTAGCGTCAATGGGACGTTCTACTCTGCCGGCCGAGCCAGTTCAAGCATCTACTCGCAACCACGACTACCCTGCCCCGCGCAAAGAACAAGCTCTGCCGCCTCTGCCTGCGCTGCCGCCGATGTCAGCACCGCCTGTTCAGCGAGTTGTTTATCCTGCCACATTGCAACCTATGCCGCTTCAGTATAGCAAACCTGTAATCGCGCCGGCGCAAGTGCCGACGCCGCCGCAATTCCTGGCGCCGAGTGCTATGCCAAGCCCGCCAAGGCGTCAAACTGCGATGAGCGAGCAATCATCCTTTGTGGCGCAGCCACTAAATCAAGTGCAACCAGCGTTTGCTATGGAAGGACCACTCTCACCGCTACCTCCACCGCCCCCGCCAGCAAGTAAGCGAACACTGCTCAATCGTTTCTCATTTAATTAAGCATGAATCCTCGCCACTACTTAGCGCATGTACTTCTTCAGCACCATCCGGCTCGGCGCGACAACACAGCAATTGCGGCAGTGCTAAAAGAGCATTTTGCAAAAACGCTCAGTGCCGACGCATTAACGGGCGCGTTGAGAGAACGCCTGGGACGTAAACGCCAGCGCGCAAGTGTTCAAGAAGAACTCTCACGACTCGAGCGAGAAATAGATATAATAGGCGAGATTAAAGATGAACGTATAGAAAGTCTACGTACAAAAATACAAGAACTTCAGAAAAAAATTATCCGCGCAAAATCTACAAATCTTTAGCCATAACCGTTTTACGGTTATTGCCTTCAGCACGCTTTACAGCTGCTTTAATCATTTCACGAACCTTTCGGTCAAGTGCGTCTGAAAAGTCACCGGCGACATTGTAGCCGGTTGCAACTTCCTTAATCTTTGCTTTAACTACAACTGAGTCTGCCATAGGTTAAACACCAATTTCGAGCGCCAGGCACCCTATAAAGCTACTTTAGAAGGATTTGCTATATAAATTTTTTGTCCAAACCACAAGTCTATTTTAAACACGTAATTTTTATACAAGAATGCTAAGATGCCGTAATGTCTTGCTTTGAGCCGAGCGCAAAATCAGTTGCTCAGCAGGCGCTAACCCAATTCTTTCATAACGCTCTCGTGCAGCATCAAAAAGTGAGAAATCATCCGCTACCTGATGTAGCTAATTCATACCTTGCCGACATGCTCGCGAGGCAAGCATCATTCATACCAAAAGTTGAGCAGCGCGACAGAGGCTTTTTTAGAGGTTTGAGTGAGTACAATGAACTAAACCACTTGAAATTTGGAAGCGAAGCTGCAGCACTTAGTTATACAAGACTTGCCGAGAGACTACTGTTCATGCTAACATACGCTCGGGAGCATTTAGTCTACCGTGAAATCTTTCGACGCGATGTCAGCGTTTCACACTTAGAGCGCGTGGCACAAACTGCTTATAGTCGAGCTAGCGAGTCGGTCAGACGTCCAAGCAGAGGATTATCTTTTACCGCCGAGAACTTTGTTGAGACAGAAGATGTACTTCGCTCAACATTTTATTTCGGATTGAAGCATAAATTCAATCACACGCAAGGAATAGTAGCACTAATTGCGATGCCGGACGAACTTTCTTCACAGCCTATCAAATCTTAATAATGCGGATCAAACATTATTTATGCGTAAACCAAAATTTGGCAACTCCAGATTCTACGCTATCAAGGCGGCAAAATCCAACTCGCTCAAACTGCACGTGGTCTCCGATGGCTAGCTCATTAACACGGCTCTCACCAAGTCCGCTGCGCACGCTTCTGTCAGGCATTAATATTTCTACCCTTACGGACTTGTGCTCTAGCGGTAAATAATGAAGAATGCGCTTTCCCTTGCTCCGGTAATCTTCAAGACTGTCCCCTGCAAAAATAAATCGATCATCATCGCGCTCAAAGTTGTATGCATCCATTAGTCTATAGAGCTCTCCAGAGCGCAGCGCCATAAAGTCGTCACGCGCAATATTTACTCGTTCATGCACCTGAAACTCTCTCTCGCCAGCCTTAGTTTGAGGGAAATATGATAGATGTACTTCTTTTTTTGGCGCGCCTGAAATTGTGATTTTTACAGGGTCGTCAACGAAGAACAGGCGCTTCGCACGCTCGTTGAGTATGCGCCTGTTATGCAAATATAAGTCATCCCAAGTTAGAGTACTATCGTTTTTAGTGATTCCCATGGATAGTAGAAAGCTGCGAATTGCTTCAGGAGTAAAGCCGCGTCGCCTCAACGCAACTAGTGTTGAGAGGCTTGGATCGTCCCAGCCAAGAAGTTCGCCTGAATTTACGCGCTCACGGATAACGCGGCCGCTAGTCTCTACTCCTTCGAGTGAGAATCGCGCCATTTCATAGTACTTAGTAATAGGGTGGCCTGTGAGTCGCTGAATATATTGGTGCAGTTCAGTGCGTAGTTCAAACTCTTTAGAGCGAATACGAAAGGTAACTCCTTGAATTGAATCCATCAAACAAGTTTCAAAGTCATAAGTTGGCCACTTAGTGTACTTGAATCCTACTCGCACGTGTGGCTCAGAGATTGTACGGAATATTGTTGGATCCCGCATGGTCGTGTTCTTGTGTGACGGATGAATTTTCAGACGGAGCACTTCTCCTTCCTTTAGGACAAGCCAGCGCCGCATTGTTTCTTCCGGCTCCTGCTCTCGGTTACGATTAGGTTCGCCCTTATAGCGCTCTTCGTTAACTTTTTCAGCTGCAGTGTCATCGACAAAGCAGTGTCCCTCAATAATTAGGCGCTCTGCAGTGTCGTAGAACTGCTGCATGTGATCGCTGCCGATATCCATGCGAGTCCAAGTGACACCAACCCATGCTAAATTATCCTGAATAATATCATAGAACTCTTGCTTTGCTAAAGCAGGATTAGTGTCGTCAAAGCGCAGCACGAATTTACCACCTCCCCATTGCGCCATTTCGTAATTTACAAGCGCAGCTTTCGCGTGCCCTATGTGCGGGTACTTGCTTGGCTCGGGAGGAAAGCCAGTTACTAGTGGCGTTCCATGCTCCCAACCGAGGCCTTCAAAAATACTCTTCTGAATTATCTCTTTGCGCTCGAGCAGTTCAGGCGCAATAGCTTCAAGGCGCGAGCGCTGCTCGTGATGAGGTAATTTATTGATGCGCTCCACTGTTTGCGCAGCAAGCTGACCGAGCGCTTTCATATCACTCTTGTACTGCGGGTGCTCACGAAGAATTTGACCTACTACGCTACCAGGGTTCGCTTTACCTTCATAGCGAACCGCATTTTGCAATGCGTACTTCTCAACTAGCTCGCTTAATGTATGCATGCTATTCAGAGCCGCATCGGCTTTTTATAGCTATGCTGCGAGCCTTCAGAGATGAACTACGCAATAAGGCACCTAACGAACGCAGACCTAGAACCTGCTAAGGGATATTTTGAAACGTTAAGTAACCTTAAGTTGACCGTTCCCCCAGCAAATGCGTCAGGCTGGCTTGAATCCACCGAAGCGCAAGGAACCATTATTCTTGTTGCTGCACTTGACGATGGCAATATTGTCGGTAGCATATCGCTTTTACTAGAACGAAAGTTTTTGCGAGGAGGGGTATTCGCAGGCCACATTGAAGACGTTGCAACGCGCGCAGGCTATGAAGGCAAAGGAATTGGACGTGCGCTCGTTGCAGCCGCAGTAAAGAGTGCACAGGACGCAGGCTGTTACAAAGTGATTCTTGACTGCGATGAGAAGCTAATTGGTTTCTATGAAAAATGTGGCTTTACCACTTTCGGCGTAGCAATGCGCAAAGACTTTTGAAACAGTATGATTCTTTAATTAATATGGACGTTCCGGGATTTGAACCCGGGGCCTCACCGTTGCGAACGGAGCGCTCTACCAACTGAGCTAAACGCCCTTATTTTTAATATTATATAGCTAAGGATTTTATTGTATTTAAGAATGTAGCTGTGGACAGTAAGCTAAAGTATTATGCTATTTGGCTACGCTAGCGACAAGACTAAGTCGCTAGTAGCAATAACTCGACCGGAGAGTTCCTTTGCTGTTAACGTGCATATGTGTTGACCAGAGCGAGCGCTAATATCTATTTCGCCAACCGCTTGATAACTTGCAGTTGCGCGTGACGGTATGTCCTTTGTGCTTGATTGCATCGTGCCGAGCAAGATGTTTGGCGGGCACACTAGCGAGAGGCGAACGTTGCTCGCAGCGCTACCTTCATTGTAAACTGAAACTTGCAGCAAGTAAGATTCTCCCTGCACAGGAGGGCGATCGAACGCCCAAGTTAATGTTTGCGCCGTTGTTGATTGTGGCGCAATACTTTGTTTCGCTTTACCGAGAAATATATCGCTTACACTGGTAAAACCACCCGTTACAAATACTATAAGAAGTACCAGTATTACCAGCGCAATCACTACTGTGACTATTGCATTTGTTGAAAGTGCAATTTCGCCGCGACGCATGTTATTCCACAGTTAGTGTTGTATAAATAGGCTTCGCCGCGCGCTACATACTTACAGCTAGTAAAATAGCAGCTATAAACGTAATTGCGGCACCTGCCCATTGGTGTTTGGCAAATCGCTCGTGATTAAATCGCACGCCTAGTACAAGTGCAATTGCAGGGTACCCTTGCGTAATTGCTGTCGTAATTGCGGTCTCGCCAGCGCTTGTTGCATAAGCGTAACAAACCCATGCAGCTGTATCGATTACTGCCATTAATAGTAGTGCTTTCCAGGCTAGCTTAACGTTTGACACCGCGCTGCGCACTCCGCTTTTGATTAGCCACACTCCCGAGCTTACAAGGAGAACTATTCCCGGCAGCCAAATCGCGAGAATTGCAGTTGTTCGCTGGCTCGCGTCGGCTGTGAGAAAATTCACAAAACCCATTGTTACCGCGCCTGCGAATGCTAGTACTGCGCCGCGCTCTAAAACGGATCTTAGGGAAAATTTCTCAAAGAAAAGTAATAACATGCCTGCTAGTAGCGCAATCATAATAATTCCTTGATACCAAGAAATAATGTCACCATGAAGCCAAACTGCTAACGCCGCAGTAACTGGTATCTCGACGCAAAAGATTATTTCTACAATGCCCAGTTTGCCAATTTCAAGCGCTTTGAAATCAAGAATAGCAGCGAGTGTTAAGAGCGCGCCAAGAGCTATGAAAAACAGCCAGTAAGGCAGTGTAAGACTGCCTAATGTAGGTATTGCCCAGGGCGCAAGCGCAATTGTTCCTACCAGCGCTGTTGCAAATAAGCTTAGCGCAACACCTGATTCGCGCACACTACGATGAATAAGAAAATCACCAACGCCCCACAAAAGCATTGCGGCAAGTGCGAAGATAATAGGTTCCATAATAAAAATGAGGAAGGCGGGATTTGAACCCGCAACCCCGAGATTATGAGTCTCGTGCTATAACCAGATTAAGCTACTTCCTCATATCAACGGACCTGAGGGAGTTTTATAAAGGTTTGCGGCTGTGCTGGTGAAGCGCCCATAGCGCCATGTTTCGCACGCTTTGCGGCGTTCGCAGTTCTTTCATTTCATCCGCACTAAACCACTGCACTTCTTGGCCTTCTGCGCCCCACGCTTGAGTAGGGTTTAGTGGCGCGCACAGAAAGTACATGCAGTAATGGTCGTGGTCGCCTACTTCGTGCGTATTCGTGTAGAAGGGCAAGTGTAAGTGTTCAAGCTCATCATTGACCTTCGGCGGCGGGCTTGTGTGCAAGAACATTATATCGAGCCCAGTTTCTTCTTTCACTTCTCTTACTGTTGCTGCGTCCGGCGTTTCATTCGGTTCAATATGACCACCGGGGAACAACCACATGCCGCGTTTCTTATGCTGAAGTAAAAGGACTTTACTTTCGTACAGAATAACAGCGCCTATTGTTAAGTCCAAACGACGCTGTGATGGTTGCGGTTCAATCATGCTGCCAGAGTACCTCGCAAGTCAGTAAAATTATCCCTCAACGAATTCGATTGGAACGCTTGCCTTTGCTTCAACAAACTGAGCGCACGCATTTACATCGAATGTCATGCTTGAACCTTCAAGTGAGCACAATGAGCGACCTGGTGTTGTAGCAGTTACTGAACCAATGAACGTGACCGTTACTGTTTGACCTGGCTGGACTTCATTCGTTAGCGCCCGCCGGGCTTCGACTCCAGCGCCACCACTAGAATCAGTGCATGCTAAGGTTGCGGTGGTAAACTTAAACGCTGTATTGCAAGGATTGTAGATGCTGACTTTTGTAAGGAAGTCACCACCAATTTCTGCAGAAGGCCGCGTCGAAATAGTAATAGGTTGCATCGAGGTTGGGCGCTGCGGGTCGGGCAAACGGCTTGCCTCGCGCTCGAGCGCCTCATCAACGGAACCGAAGCCCCGCACAATAAACGTAACAATTAAGCCTAGAACAATAACGGCAATAATAAGCGTAACAATTGCACTTGTAGAAAGAGATAAATCCCCTTTTTTCATAATCCATCGTATCAGCAGGAGTTTATATGGATTCTCCGCGCGAATTCACCAACTGCATCAGGAGCAATAATATAAATCGTAGGGCTTGAAATTGGAATATGCGCGCTGAGTGGAGTATTGCAAGTATTGTTGCACTGGTTGCTCTCGTAGCTTGCGCGAGTATGCTTACCCTGAGTACACACGCTCCAGAATCAAGGGTTAGTGAAGGGAGCACATTCGCTGAACCCACACTTATTGGCCGGATTACTGGTGAACTTGAAGACGCAAACCTTGCTGCAACCGGGGTTCGAATAACTCCTTCGACAGTACGATCAGGAAGTACTGCGCAACTTAGGTTTATGGTCATTAATCTTGGAGGACGTTCCGCTACGCTCAACTACGAGATTACTGATGGAGCAGACACTAGTACCGAGGTTAAGCTTGACACACCTATTCCTATGTGCGTTATAGGCATGACATTAGAACCTAGCGAGGCTTGCTGGGTTGCGCGCGAAGTTACCTATACTGCACTTGGCGCACAGACAGTTACGCTAACACTTGACCCTGACAACGAAGTCCAGGAGTCAGATGAAGACGATAATGAACGCACGGACGCAGTAAGTGTTCGCCCAACCCCAGAACAGCGCCAAGCGCTGCGGGACAACCAGCTCATCGACTTAGGAACAAACGCAAACCCAGGCTCTAACTCAGGTTCAAACGGCAATTCTGGCGGCGCCACAGACCCGCCCCCTCCTGCGTCCTGCACAAGTAACGCGGACTGCAATGATTACAATTCGTGCACAACTGATGTCTGTACTACAGGTACTTGTACGCGGCAAGCCATAGCACCTCTATGCCCGCAACCGAGCGCTGCTGCTTGTGGACAAACTCAACTACCAACGAACGGCTGCGGCACCTGCACAGTGAAAGGCAGCTTCTGCCCGCAGGGAACTTGTACTACAAGCGGTACAACTATGTCTTGCGTGCAAGGATGCACCCAAGCTACCAGCTCGCTCTGCGCAGACACTAATCCATGCACTACAAATGAGCGTTGCAGCACAGCAGGAAGCTGCGTTGCAGACACCATAACTGCATCATACGCTACGCCCGCCGACATTGCCTGTGGCGCCGTAGTGCCTTCCACAAACGGATGCATGGTTCCTGCGTCAGACCTTGTCGGCACAAAATGTACGACAGGCACATGTAATACTATTACAAAACAATGCGTTACGCAACTCACGTCCTGCACAACAAACGCAGAGTGCGCTGCAACTCACACGTGCGTCATGCCACCAGGCACGTGCACAGCAAAGGGTTTATTCATCACATTCCCAGACACATCAGCTGACACCTTACAATACCAATTGGTGCTCCCTGCAATCGGCACGGGCTACAGACTCGAAATCAAAGAAGGCATAAATGCATACCGTCTGCTTACAACAGCAAGCACCGCAAATCAAATCGTTGAGAACACACTTGACATGGATGGCGTTGCGGTTGGGACAAATAAACTTCGTCTCAGTATCGCCGGATCGACAGACGTGTACGAAGTAACGTTTACTAAAACACTCCGCGCAGGAGGGACACCAGGCCAGCTCACAATTACTACGCCAAACGGACCAATCACCATTGCTGCTGGAGCAACTATTCCTATAGCAGCCACTTACACGCCGCGAAGTACGGAAGCCTTTGACAAGATTAACGTCTACTTTGTCGGCAGAGGCATAAACGCGCTAGTTACACAAGCGAGTAATACGTACATCGATACCGTCTGGAATCCAAATACCTACTGCCTTGCACCTGGCACTTACAAGCTCGTGTTTTCGGTGACGACCGCTCGCAATGGACTGCTTGCATACCGTGAAATCCCAGTGACAATCACCGCCACCGATTGGCAGCTTGAGTGGACTCGCGCGCCGCCAGCCGCAATTGGACCTCAGAGCGAAGCGCAACCGACAATGCCAGGCATTTGGTTCTCGGCAAAAGCGACTCGAGGTGGTACTGCAGTACCTGTTGCCTTCCGCGTTAAACCAAAAGGAAGCAGCGACCTAGACTTCGTTGCACTTGGCGCAGTGCGCGTTGGATCGCAAAACGGCGAGCGTGTTGGCGAGTGGCAGTTCGGCGCAGGCACAGGCTATATCGCTCCAAATCCAGCAAACGGAGAATATACGATCGAAGCGTTCACGTACTGTCGACAAGACGACAATGATTACATTACCAAGCGCGTGCAAACTGATGTAACGGTAGCAGGACGCTCACTGCCAAGCACCAGCTATCAAATTGACGGTGTCGGACCGAACATTATGATTTCGGACGTGAGCACAAACGCACCAAGCACCAACCCTGCTGGATGGACAACGGGCACGCTTACGGTTACGGCAAAAGACTCAGTCGGGACTGGAGCACCATGGAACGCTGTTGGCACAGGTACTGCAAGCGCACTCACCGACATAATTGTCCGCGTGAATGGAGTACCGATCGGCGGCTATGACGCAGTAGAAAGATTCAGCGTCCAAAACGGCGTGGCAAGAACTATTACGTTTACCCCGACTTCATTCGGAGCTTACAGTGTAAACCCATACCCACTCACAGTTGCTGCATTCGCAAATGAACAAGCGACTACTGGTCCGTTTGTCGGTCAAGGATGGTTCTCAAGCTTCTTTGCCGGACGCACAATCGGCGACGTTGGCATAACTGTGCCCCCACCAGTTAGTGTGCCAGGCTCAGTAGAAGTGCAGCCGACGCCAACCGGCCCGACAGGCTTCACCGTAACCAGCCCCGCAGCGTTCAATGTGCTCAGCGGCAACATCATTCCAGTTGACGTTACGTTTGCACCGCGACCAGGCACGAGTTTCGAGCGTCTTGATGTTTCAATTATTGGTGGCGGCATGTACGAACTGATCGGACAAACAACTGAAAGAACGTTTAAACAAACAGCCACAATTGGCGCAACCTGTCTACTTCCAGGAAAATACTATCTTGTTATTGCAGCGAGAGGACCAGGAGGCTCAGTACTCGACACTAAAGAAATACCCGTCTTAGTTACACAAAATATTTATCGCGCAACATGGAAGACAGCGCCGACGCTGAGGACTAATTTACCTATAGGAATGTATGGCTCACCAACTGGAACAGGTTACAGCTTTGACGCAGATGGCTTTATCGGCGGCTCGGAAGTCACTCCAATGATACGCGTCAAACCGGAAGGAGCGGACGATCTAGATTACGTTACAGTAAACTTTGATCAAGGCCGCGGTGAGTGGGCTTTCACTGACGAAGCTACCTCAGCAGGATTACCAAACCCTAAGAGCGGCAGGTATGTTTTACAAGCCGCAGTGAGTTGCACTGTAAACGGACAAGAAGTGGTTCAGGCAACTATTGAAGAAACGGTTACGGTGACTAATAAAGACAAAACAACTTACCTAGTAGACCGCCACGGACCAAACCTTAAGATTATTAGTATGATAACAGACGCTCCTACAAACGATCCTGCGTCATGGGACACTATTACGCTGACTGTTGAAGGACGTGATCCGGGTACTGGCGGCGCATGGCAAGCAGAAGGCGCAGGTGCAACAAATAGCCTCAGTAACTTTATCGTAATTGTAAACAGTGCTCCAGTTGGAGGCTATGGATCAGTTCGACGATTTACATTTGGTACTGATGGCAAAGGGACTGCTACTATCAGGCGTACCGACTTACCGCAGCTTAGCCTGTACTATCCGCTCACAGTAAGCGCATTCGCAAACGAGAACACAGCAGGGGGAGAATTCTCAAGCGGGCTGCAGAGTAAGACTGTTGGACGCGAGTGAAGCGAACATACAGGCAGGAGCGTAACAGTTTGTGCTGCAAGATAGCAGCTACAACCTGCGTTTCTTATGCTGAGGTATTCTCTTGTATTGACATGCACAAAATATCTGCCTAGTGATTAAACGGACTTGAATCGACCGAGTCGCCTTTAGTCTACAAATTTGATCGGGATAGTGTGTTTCGCTGCTGGGAGCGATTAGACGGTTGACGAAGTAGTGTTTGTACCTTCCACTGTGCGCTGGGACTTACCAGGAACAGTACAAACATCAACAATACTTAGGGACGTTACGAATTCGTTCGACACTTAGTGGATTTCTAAATCGACAAGCGGAGAGTATAATTACTACAGCAACCGAATGCTTCGCCTTTTACGCTGAAGTAAAAGGACTTTACCTTCATGCACAATTACTGCGCCGGTTGTTAAACCTAAACGACGCTGCGCCTCAGTCATTAATTACTCGATAAATTCAACAGGGACCGTGTACTTCGCTTGCAATAAGGCACAATCCGTAGGAGCATTAGTGATAACAACGCCACCATCAACTGTACATAGGGAGTTGCCAGGACCGTCAGCAGTAACAGTACCCAGGAATGTCAAAGTTGCTGTTTGTCCAGATTGAATTTCCATGTCATTGCCGACAACACTTAGCGTCACTGGAAAGCCGCCAATGGTATCAGTACATGCTACATCAACAATCTGAGCGTTAACAGCTACCTGACAAGGATTGTAAACGCTTACTTTAGCAAGGAAGTCTCCGCCAATTTTTGCTGTTGTGGCTGTTGACATAGTAATAGGCTGCGCGGAAGTTGGGCGCGGAGGCTCTGGCAGGCGCATAGCTTCTTTCTCAAGCTGGTCGTCAACGGAGCCGAAGCCCTTGATAATGAAAGTAACAATAATGCCAAGTACCACAATCGCAACGATAAGAACTACGATTGCGCTCGTGGATAACGCAAGATCTCCTTTTCTCATATGCTAATTCGAGCCGCGCGGGTTTATATTGCTTCTCGCGTTGCAATTGCTGAATAGAAACAGGAGCAACAATTTAAACACCACAAGAGCAAAAGCAGCTATGCGGTCTGATTGGAATGCGGCACTACTTGTTGCCATTGTTGCCTTTACAGCCATATTTTCATTAGTTTTTAACAGCAGCAGTATATCAACAGCGCCAACATTAACTGGCAATGTCGTTCAAAATCCTTCATTGCCTAACCTCATGGTGATTGGTCTTGCATCGGCGCCAAGCTCACCAGTTGTAGATTCTCCTGTTACTGTACGCTTCCTAGTATTCAATACAGGCGCAGCTGAAGCGATGGTTGTTGCCAACTTAGTAAATGACGGTGGAGCCGATTCACGCGAATCAACTCCAGTTAATAGCCGCATTCCGATGTGCGACGACGGAATAATACTCGCGCCGCGCAAAGCATGCTGGGTTCAGGAGCGCTTAACTTACAATACAGCAGGAGTAAAAACTCTTACTGCAACAGTTGACGCAGATAAGGAAGTAACTGAAACTAAAGACGAAGACAATACTCGTACAAAAAGAATTGTAGTGCGAGCAGCATCAAGAACAGGAAGCGAAACAAACCCTCAGTGCAAACAAATCGGACAAGTACGCACAGCAGGAACAGAGTGTTGCGACACTGCAACCGCAACGGTCGGCAGTACTTGCACTGCACCTACAACCTGTACAGTGTCAGGCTATGCTCCAACGGCACAAAAACCGTGTTGTACCGGAGCACTAACTGGAGGAATATGTTTACCAACATGTACTACTGCTGCAAAAGCTTGCACAGAGCGCGGTGAATCCTGCACCGAGGGCGGCAATGGATTTAACTGCGCTAAGCTTACGGACGCATATGCTTGCACCGGCACCTGCGTAGGTTCCGGCCCATGTGGCTCCGTGAACCAAGAGGTTTGTCGACAAGGATCAACTAGTGACTGTAATGGCATGCGCGACGCAAACATCCCGTATGTAAAGAGCAACGACTTTTGTTGCCCAGCAGGCCAAACCTACACAAGTGGAAGATGCACTGGTACATCCACAATTTCTCCAAAAGCTTGCACTGCAACGAGTACAAATGCTGACTGGTGCACTACTGACGGTGGCGGGAAAACCTGCGTTAAGAGAAATACTTACGATTATGTTGGTTACTGCTTACCAACATGTTCAGCGCAGCAATTAAGAAATGATTTAGGAATCTGTGTAACACCTAACGCAAACAACCAATGCTCTCAAACCCCGGCGAGTACATGTACTTCCATAGGACAAACTCTTTGTACTGTAAGTACCAATACACTAAATTGCAACATACCGCAAGGCGCATGCACAGGAACATGTACTGCAGCAGGAAACAACGGCGGAAACGCGTGCAGCACAACACCAACGAAACCCTGTGAAAATGCAGCAACAACGGCATGCACAACAAACAGCGCAAACGGAGCATTTGTATGCACCAAGATAGGCGCTGCCTGTACTGGAACCTGTACGGCAACGTCAGCATCATGCGGCGGAGTAACCTTAACAGTTGTCTCACTCACGCCAAATAGGCAAGGAACAACAATACCAGCCACAATTGTTCTAGACGCGTGGTACCAAATTACTTCTGCTGCAGCAGCACCCGTAACAGTTGATTTCTCTACGAATGGTGCGCCTACCACGTATGACATCACAAAAACAAGTACTCGTACAGCGAGCGGTATATATGGGGAATCAGTAACTTTGACTAACCTAGCGCCAGGCACCTACACCTATCGTGCGCGATTGCGTACCACTTGCCTCGGAGGAAATACAATTGAAGTTATTGCTCCACCTCAAGCTATCACAATCTCCAACACAACATTTGTCTGTTCCGCTACAACGCGAGGTCAAACGTGCCCGCAGCTGACTTCACCAGCAAATGGACACCAGTGCATTGCTGGGCAAACCATTAGTGGCAATGTACCTCGTTGCTGTGTTGCCGGTGAAACTTGGGATGGGAACAGCTGTGGAACTTTATGTACAACAGTAGTCACCCCTTGCACTGTAGCTGGCCAAACAGGCTGCACAGTGAGCAGCACAAACGGAGCATTCATGTGCACCAAAGCCACTGGCGCATGCACAGGCACATGTACAGGACTTCAATGCATCGCTTCAGGCAGTTCAGCACCTGGAACCTGCTGTAGTCCTAATACGCGTAATGCTCAGGGTGTATGCACAACTGCCACAAATGCTTGCGCTGGAACGGCAGCACTAACCTGTACGACTGCAGGTCAGACTCTTTGTACCTCAAGCAGCGCTAACGGAGCGCTATTTTGCTATAAAGCACCAGGCGCATGTACTGGAACATGCACAGCAGTGGCTGCATGCGTCATGGAAGGCACGCCAACAAGCACAAATAACTGTTGCCCAGGTTACGCGTTCTTTGGCAGCTATTGCTGCGCATTTGGTAGAGTCGCTGGAGCTAATGGTTGTGTTACGCCTGCTCCGGCTGCACCCGACGCAAGGTTAGACGCCATCATAAATGGCGGCACGAGCTCATTAGCGTCGTTTGCAAAAACTGTTGGAACTGGAAACTATGGAGATGCGCCAGCTGCTTCCGGCTGCGCCGCCGGACTAACACCAACCAATGAACGAGCTATAACAGTATGTCGAGTAGCAACTAGGAGCCCACAACTCCCTCCATTAATTGAAACTCAAACAAACCCTCGCACCAGTGTATACGCGTACTATAATGCAGCATGGTCGGTGCTTGGCGACATTGGAACTTACGGTGGTGATTGCACTATGGTGACGCCAACCATATTTGGGACTGCAGTTGCATATGGGCTAGTACCGAATACTTATGCGGGTTATGAAACACTCACTTCATGGATGTGCCAAACAAACGCACCTGCTGAGCAATGGTATTCACAGGGGAGAGCAAAATGGCTTTCAACGGGAATGCTGACGGGACCTCCTGACGCCAACATGCTTCGCCACAGAGTTAATAACGGCGGCAACCTAGTTACAGGAATTAAATTAGACCGCACGGCTGCGACGTCAAACACCATTCAATCAATAACTGCGTACAGCACTCAAGCTCCGTACGCTGCTATCGGTCCACGAACACAAATTACAATAACAGGCGGCACAGGAGACCTGACAGCAGATATTCAATTTTCACAACCAGTCACAGCACCAGTTACCGGCGGCGTAAGTGAACTTACCGCTTGCAAGTATATTCCTGTCACACTAGGTACTTCAACACCTTTAACACTGGGAGGACAGACTGCTAATAAAATTGGCACGAATCTGTTCAGAATATCTACTATTAGCTCAGGTCTTGCAACTCCAGTTGACACGAAAGTTTTCAGAATATTCTGCACAGACTCCAAAACTCCTCAAAAAGTTGAAGATGATTATTCTTGGCGCCTAGTAGGAGAGGTTGAATTACGAATAGTGACGCCAGTAGTAAAATCACTCGATTGCAATATAGGTACAACAGCTGGATACAGCAGCTGGACAACGAGAACTGGCGATCCACTAATGCGATTCGCGGATAGGGTTTCGATGAAACCAGTAACAGCAGTAATTAGCGGAAACAGTGTTTCAATTGCTAATCAGGGAGAAACACAAACCGTAGTCAGGCGCGATGACGCTTCACAAATTGCAGCATTCGCAGCAGTGCCCGATGCGGGCAGATATAAGAGCGTAGGCACTACCACAGTGGAAATCGCAGGATTCCCAGAATCAAGTCCATGTACAGGTACCACATGCCTACGTAACCCATGGGGTAACGTAGACCGCGTATTTTTACCTGACTTTAGCCAGGGCGGAGCATGTCCTGGAAGTAAATGGTGCGACCGTAGCGTACCACCGCGAGTTGCGGACGAGCGCCCATGGATCTATAATCCAATTAGCCAAGCGCAGTATACAGGAGGTCTCGCGTTTATTGACTCTATTGACGGCGCAGCAGGTTTCGGAGTGAACGTCTGGGCAGGACAAGACGCCCGTATCGGCAGAATACGAAGAGTTAATTATCAAAACGGCGGCGGTTACGCACAAGTAAATCGCATATTTGGAAACCCCTGGGCAAGTTGGACAGAATATCAGATTACTTGCACATAAATTATTCTTTAGTAGCTCCATCCAGTAATTTCATATCATAGTTAAAATAACAATCAACCATATAAATGCCTAAAAGGGGATTATGTTATGGGAAAAGAGTGGGGGGCAACCCTTCTTGTTGGTATCGTAGCTTTTGTCGCTATTGCAGGAATGCTTTGGACTAATACTTACAGCGCAGCCACAACAATATCAGGTAATGCAGCTCTAACAGGAATGCCGACGGCAGAACTACTTCCTAATCTGATGGTTGTTGGTTTGGGAAACTCGCCAAGCTCACCTTTGGCAGGTTCGGCGGTGCTAATTCGTTTTCTAATTATTAATACAGGCAATGTCGAAACAATTGTTTCTCCGGAATTGGATGATGGTGACGCTGATACTAGAGAATCAGTAGAAGTGCGAAGCAGAATTCCTGTGTGTGACGATGTTGAAATTCTCGCGCCACGCAGAGCGTGCTGGGTGCAGTACCGAGTAACTTATGCTACGCCTGGAGTAAAAACAGTTGTCGCATCAGTTGACCTTGAAGAAGCTGTTACTGAATTACGAGAAACAGACAATACTCGCACAAAGAGAATTACAGTGCGCGCCGCAAATAACCAAGACTCGCCGCCACCGAATTGCGTTGCCGCGGGCGGAACTCCTACGGGCACCCAAGCATGCTGTCCTCAATTTACGCAAACTAACGGCGTTTGTACCGTGCCAAGTGGTTGCATAGTAGCGGGCGCCGTGCGCACAGCTGAACGAACCTGCTGCTCAGGCGTAAATGCGGCAGTTGGCAGTATATGTCCAAACAATCCACTGCCGTGCGTAGCAGCAGGCGTGGTGCCGGGTGAAGGAAGAACATGCTGCCAGGGCACACCTGCCTCTGCGGGCTCAAGTTGCCCCACTACCCCTGTTTGTGGCGGCGCAGGGCAAATCACCTGTACAACCGGACCGACATCCTGCACTTCACCGTTAATGGCGTCAGCAGGACGTTGCTGTTCCGTTGGCATGTCATGGAATGGAAATGCCTGCGTAGTCACCATTGCGTGCGCAGGCGTAGGAAGTAGACCGGCTGCGGGTGGTTCTTGCTGTAACGGTCTTTCTCAACAAACTGATGGCACTTGCTATGATGCCTACGCTGCAACAATGCAGTCACGCATAGATATGATAACTGGTTCAGGACCTATAACATACCCTATAGGTTCAAACCCGACTCAATCGCCAAAGTCTGGCGACGGTTACGTTAAAGGTCCGGGCGGCTGTTGGGCAGGCATGATTGAAGACACTTCACGAACAAGTACAGCAAAGCCTGTTTGCCGTTGGCCGTGCGCTGCGGGAAATCGCTTAAGCAATGGATTATGTCCTCTTAGTACAACAGCAAATTTACCACGAGCTTTGGATAGTGATCTTCAGCGAAGCAGTAGCCGCAATGCAATTCTAAGTCAAACTTATGATTTCGTATGGCCTGGAATTTACGGCTCAGGAACTTCAGGCGGACTTCCAACAAACGCCGGCTGGCCTTTTTTTAACATAGCTGTGGCACGAGGACTCGTACCTCCAACACCTGAAGGACTAGAAACTTTTGTTGCATGGCTGAGTGAAGCTGGCGGTCTCGATCCTGCGAATCCTTCGCAGCGAAATCCTGCAACACTTACGCTTGCTCGCAAAGAAGCACTTCAAAAAATAGTGGTTGATGGAACTTGCGAATACGAATCAAATATGCAAAGCAAACTAGCAAATATTCCTGATTGCAATGCCATCAGAAATGGCGCAGCAACAGCAAGCAATTATCAGTATCTATTCAGCTCCATTATTACAAATGCAGGAAGCACAACTGTTAACGCACGCATAAATCAAGCAATTTTTAGTGGTAGCTGGACCATGGTTTACACACCGGTTGTTAGCGTTAGCGGACCTACAAACAATCTAGTTTTACCTCCTGGCACCAACACCATAACACTATCTGCAAACGCTGCTAAAGGAACAATTCAGAGCGTCGGCGACATGCAAGTAAGTGCAGGTAGTGCGCAAGGAATGACTTGTCAATACCGTGTTGAAAATAGGGCGATTGGGGATGGTACTGGTTCACAGGGCCTGCCCGCACCCCTATTCACAACAAGCGGAGTTTGGACAAACACCGTAAAGCAAAATGATATTCATACCATTACATTGACCAATTTAGCAACCACGGGCGGAATATACTCTCTTGTTGTAGGCTGGAGGTGCAGCGACGACGGAGAAGTTACTTTCGCAGAAGGCGCACCTTACGCAGTCATAGTTTCACGACAACAAGATGTTAACGGTATGCAAGTGCGTGATTTAACTGGACCAGGATCAGCTAGCAACAGCGCTCAACCATACAGCTGGGGAACAGTTAGGTTAAGTAGCTCAGCCGGAACACTATCCAGGGTTACTGCTACTTGGGCTCAAAGCTGGTATCCAGTACTTGCATCAGCGCCCGGAAGTGGCGGACCTGCCTACTTCCAACTGGCTAGAGTAATCCGACCAAGTTGGAGTGGAATTCCTGCTGCTCCTCCCTGGGGCGCAATTTTTAATGTTCAAGTGCCAGGCACATTCACTAAACGTGCTGCTGATGATTGGTATAATAATCAAAATGGAGTTCCAGTTTCATGGAGCGGAGTACCACTTATTGAGCTGTGCTATACTCAGCCAGATGTAGACGCAGGAGTAGCATATTTGAAAACTAAATCAGGCGCTTCAAATGGACCGGCCGCTTCAGACAGATGGAATTCAGTACTGCAAGATCCACGTCTTGCAACCATAGCTGAAGTATGCTGTACCATTACTTCGGATTCGACTCGGTACAATTGTGAAACACCTATCAATAGATGCCTAAGTACTCTAAACAACGGAGTTACATCTCGCAATTCTGAAATAGCAAATCGAGTAGGATTTACGGCAATTTGTTGAATAATATTAGTTACAGTTTACCAAATATTTAACTGTTTGATTATGATAAACTTATTTGGTGCCAACTAAACAAAAACTGAAACAAGTTTCTTGCGCCAATCATCCATATCACCGTCAGCATACGGTTGCTGCGGCCATGTCTTTAAGCCGTCACCAGTTTTGCGCGGGATTACATGGAAGTGCGTGTGAAAAATTACTTGGTGGCCCGCAGGCTTAATGTTAGTAATAACATTAGCGCCGTCGTAGCCAAGCTCGAGCAGCGCCCGCACAAGGCGCTGACACGTGTCTATAACAGCTTGCGCGTCCACAGGATCCATACTTGCAAAGTCATCGCTGTGCGCCTTTGCAATAACAAGAACGTGTCCTGGGTGCACAGGACTACGATCAAGGAAAGCTAGCACGCTCTCGTCTTCATACACTACTGCAGCAGGAATTTCTTTGCGCGCAATTTTACAGAAAAGGCAGTCATTCATAGCAGAAGGACTGACTTAGAGCTTTAGATATGTTTCGCTATTCGAATAGTCGCCAATTAATTAGAAACAAACGATATTTACTCGGGGCTTAGTGGATTCTTGCTCTTACGAAAGCGTTTTGTCCAGCCCCAAATAATACGGAAAACGTTATCCTCTTGGCACCATTTGTCTTTGCCATGCATGAATAGTCCGATACCAAGTGCGACAAGAATGGCGTGCGGCCACACGTCTTCGCCGAAAAACCATACTGAGTAGCCAACGAAGAACACTAGTACGAACAGTCCCGCACGATACATTACGCCGAATATGAGCACTAAGCCTAAGATTATCTCAATTATGCCGGCTGATAGCACAACAAACAACGCAGTAAACGATACCTTCTGATCAAGCACATAAAGTGAGAGCACATCTAATGACAGCCGCGGGTGCATTATCTTAATTGAGACTGCCGCCCACACTAACGCAATGCCAAAAGACGCCCGAATTATAACGAAAGAGTATTTCTCTCCGAGCAATTCAAGCTTCTCAATCCACTTCGGAAAGTGAGGATGGAAAATGTGAGACGGCCACTTAAGCCGCTCGTCAAGGCTGAACTTTGTACCGCGCTCAAGGAGTAGTACCACAATCTCACCGAAGTAGTTAAGATAATTTATCATGTACAATGCGCCAAACACTTGAGGCGGATTCAGTGCGACAGTTGCGAAAACCGCAAATGCTACGAGCGCCGCAAGTCGAGTTGCTAAACCGAGAATTAACAGCGCACCAATTACCATGAGTACTGGTTTCCACATTATTCCGCCAGGAATTGCATCGAGCGGCAGCTCAGGACCGAATACACTGTTGTGGTACGCACCCCACAGAAATGATATGCCAAGGCCCACACGAATAACCAAGTGCGCGTACGGCCTAATTTGCGCGAACTTATCATCCAGGCGCTTCGATATTTTTGTGTGAAGCAAGTATGACGCAGCAATAAACGCTACTAACGCGAATGCAACACTCACCATAAATGATTTTAATGCACCTGCACTTTGCAGTGCATCAAGAACATTCACTGGCTTCTCACCCATATCACTTGCTATGGTTGTCGCATTAAGTACGTAAACTTCATGCGCACTCACAAGCGGCAAAAGTACGAGCACTAGTGCCAATAGTAGTGAGCGGCGCGCATACATATGGTCAAGTATAGAATTTAGCCTTTAAGAATATCCGTACTAACTGCCAAGAGAGAACAACTAGAGGCATAAAATATAAACAAAGATTATTTTACTCACGTATGAACCGACTAAGCATAATTTTTCTTGTTATATTTGCGACAAGTTACGTGTCCGCGCACGGAACAGGAGACGACCACGATGCTGAAATAGCATTTCGACCCGTGGCACCCGTAGTTGGTGAACCTACAACAATAGACATAATGCTTCGCAATGCAAGTGATGAACCGGTTCTATCACTCGATGTTACTCATGGAAGCGCAATGCACGTATTCATTATTGGGTCTGACCTAACAACTTTTGCGCACGTTCACCCGGAAGACATTAAGGATGGATTTTCATTTCAATGGATTGGCGCGTACAGTGTACGTACAACATTTCCTGCAGCAGGAAAGTACCTTATTGCCGCAGAATACACGTATCAAAACATAAGCCACCAAGCAGTTTTCCCCGTTGAAATTAATGGCTCAAAAAAAATGCCAGTAATGACTGAAGATTATTCGCGATCAAAAACCTACGGCACTCTGAACGTAAAGCTTGACGCGCCAAAAAATATAGTTTCTATAAAAAATACGGAACTAACCTATGAAATTACTAACGACCAGCAACCTATTACTGAATTGGGCGAATATTTGGGAAGCAGAGCGCACTTTATTGTAATGCGCAGCGATATGACTAATGTACAACACGCTCACTCAGGCCATGACGCGAGTAGCGACTCCCATAGTCAAAAACCAGAATTAAACGAAGTAACTACCAATATAACATTTTCAGAGCCGGGAACTTATACAGTATTTAGTCAATTCAATATTAGCGGAAATATTGTAACAGCGCAACACTTGATTAAAGTCGGAGAGCCACGCAGTAACAGCACATCCACCGTAATTATTATTGCGATAATTATAGTCCTTGCTGCTATTGGAATAAAACAATACTTGAAAAAAGAGTAACAATAATAGTTATAAATAGCTATAAACCGTTAAAGACATGCAGAAAAGTTGGAGTCCTACGCTCCTAATTGGTATCGTCGCAATTGTTGCTATTAGTAGCATGCTTGCGGTAAACTTCCAATTCTCAACCATATCAATTACTGGAAACGCAGTAATTACAGGAATTCCTACAGTACAGCAACTACCGAATCTTGTTGTTCTAGGACTATCAAGCGCGCCAGCCTCAGTAAGAGTGGATAGTCCTGTTCTAATCAGGTTCTTAGTTTTTAACAGAGGCGCGGCGAGTTCGCCTGCAGTGCCATTTCTAGACGAAGGAGAATCATCAAGCAAAAAAGCAGTTGCAGTAAACAGCAGAATACCATCTTGTGACGACGTTGAAATGCTCGCACCAAACAAAGCCTGCTGGGTACAATATGAAGTAACATACGCGACAGCAGGAATACAAACAGTAGTTGCGTCGGTTGACCTAGAACAAGAAGTTGATGAAAGCAGAGAAACAGACAACAGTCGCACACGAAGGATAATTGTTCGCGTAAATCCAAGCAGTAATCCTAACAACCCGAATCCTGCGCCTGGCGCATGCCCTGCTATTGCCATACTTTGCACTACTGCAGGACAGACAGGATGCACGGTAGACAGTGAGAATGGGCAACTGCGCTGCAACCGAGCCGCGAACGTTTGTACAGGACAATGCGTAGCAAACGGCGCTGCAGGCCCTATATCAGGAAATGGAGCAAATCAAGTGCAGGCTCCGAGCACAAGAACAACAACTGGAGCAACCGGTTCGATCACAATTTCCACGACACTCCCTCAAAATACTTTACAATCTGGAGGTTCGCTGCCAGCAGTAGCAACCTTCACGCCGGCGGCATCAGGGCAGCAGCTGTTGTTTATGGACATTACTTTAGACGGCGGCGGAGTATCACGCAACCTTGTTCAATCACGAACAACGACGGCCAACGTAAATTACCAATCAGCAGTGTTGTGCCTAACTCCGGGCACTTATGACTTGACAGCAAAAGCGTATGCAGACAGCTCAACAATTCTTGCCCAAGCTTCAATCCCGGTAACTGTAACACCATCAAACTCCCCTCTTACTTGGGTTACCGAGCCTCCTACCACAGTAAACGCGCTTACAGTCGCACAGAGCAATGGCATGCTGTTTAAGGCAGCCAAAGACGGAAGCAGCACTGGAATCAGCTATCGCGTTAAACCCGCTGGCGCAAGCGACTTGCACTATGTGATGCTCAATGCAGTCACAGTAAATGGCAATGGCGTTTGGTACTTTATTTCTAACTCAGCAATGCCACATCCGGCGAATGGCCAGTACACCATACAAGCATACACCAGCTGCGCCTCGTTCTCAAGTACATTCGAGAAACTCGAAAAAACTATAACCGTAACAAACAGCCCTAATGCTGCAACCGACTACGGCAACGATATGAGCGGGTCAAATGTTGCGTTCACCACAGCGCCAACAACCAACGCTCCTGCAAGCGACCCAAGCGCTTGGACTGAAATTAGTTTCACCATCACAGCCCAAGACTCCGCGGGAAATGGAGCGCCCTGGAATGCTGTGGGTGCAGGCACAGCAGACGCTCTGCAATCAGTAATCGTACGAGTAAACGGATTTAGCGTAAATGGACCTGCGGACACCGCAGGAAACAGACCTGGGTTAATCACACAAGTCGTCAGCGGCGTTCCCAAAACAATTGTAGCTCAACGAAGTGCGATTACAAACCTAAAAACTGCATGGCCGCTCACAATTAGCGTACAAGCGATGGAAACAGTAAGTGGAGGTACCACAGGCGGGCTCCCAGCAACTGCGCAGCTCGGCGTACCTCAGCCAACAACGCCTTCAAATATTCCTCCTGGAACTACCCCTGCCGAAGGAACATGCGGACAGAGCGGACAAGCGCCTTGCCGAACAGGAACTGTCTGTCAAGGTACGTTATCACGCACAGACGTTAGCGCAGGTATATGCTGCGGACCAAACCAGAAGGCAAACTTACAAGGAACAGCATGCGAAGCATGCACAGCAGGAATAAGACGACAACCAATGGAAAACATTTGCAGGCCAGCAGGACCTACCTGTGGAGGCTGGCAGGAGCCAGTATGCCCATCCAATCCAGCATGCATTAGTCCACTAATAACTCGTACAGCAAATTCTGGTGGCATCTGCTGCGGCCTTGACCAGCGAGCAAACACCGCAGGAACCGCGTGTGAGACTTGCCCCGACGGTACAACTCGATTGGAAGGCACGAACGCTTGTATCAGCTGCAGCCAGTTTCCTGCAACAACATGCGCTGCTCCCCTTGGAGCATGCACAACATCCGCACCCGGACTTACTTGCTTCAAAACGAATACTGATGCGTGTCCTGGAAGATGCCTTGCTTGTGGCGGCATCGACCAAGTAACATGCAACCCTCCTGCAAGAGAGTGCAATGAAGGACTTGTCAAGCAAGGCTTACTGTGTAAATCGCTAGGCACCTGTACACCAGCAACGGATGCTGCCGCCTGTACCGCTGCAGGCCGCACCTGTGGACCATATCAATTCACCCGGACATGCGGTACTACACCATCACAACAAACAGTGCAGTGCGGACAATGTACAGGTACTGACTCCTGCAACACGCAAGGTAGATGTGTTTCTGGTTTAACCTGTACAGGTCGCACAGTTGCGTCTGCCGGGTCTTGCGTAGCCTGTGGCACACAAGCGCAACCTGCATGTGCTGCTGCACCTGCATGCGACGGATCTATGACTGCTGCAAGCGGCAGATGCTGTCCTGCAAATACACAATACAATAGTGCTTCAAATTCGTGTGTAAGCGCTCCGACATGCGGCAACATTGGACAAGCACCTTGCAACGGCAACCAGTGTATGTCCCCGTACAATCTCCGTAACGGCCTCTGTGCGGACAACAATCTTGTTCCAGTGCCTTGGAGCTACGAGCGCACCGTAGCATTCGCCGCAGCGCTCGCCGGAGGAGGCAGTCTTGGAGACTATCAATGGAACAAGGATCAGTATGCAGTTGCAACTAATGGAGACTGGGGAATGTCACCAATGGCTAACAACCAATGCATGAGCCCGCTTGTTCCAAGAGACGAGAATGGGCTCAAGGTCTGCCGATACCCTGCAAATTTTGTACCACCGGAACAGCGATTGCCTCCGATTAATGTGGGGCAAAGCGCATTTCCACCTTCGCGAGAAGTATTCCTTCTACAAGCCTATGGCGCAGCAGGCGTTGGCAATCTTGGCGGAAACTGTATGTCAGCACGTCAATTCGGTTACGGAGTAGCAACGGGCACAGTACCGCTTACCCACGAGGGGTACAAATTACTGGCTCGGTGGACGTGCGAACAAGAATCCGGACCAGAAGGATACTACGGACGTGGAGCAGGGCGTATAATTAGCGCACGAGCAAATGGCCAACCAATCACAGCTGAAGCAGTTCTCAAAGATGGACAACCAGAAGGAGTGCAGCGAACAGTACGACTGAGTCGAGGAGGCGAACTTGACAGAGCAAGCGAACTCAGCGCGTTTACTATTTACAACCCAGAACTGAGCGAAGGATGGGGCCGCGTCAGCCGAACGTTTGTGAATACCAATGGCAACACAGCACCTATCACCATGCTCGTAACGTTCACACCACAGTCTAGCTCAACCGCGCTCACGAAATGCAAGTATCAAGAGCTACCTCTTCTTCAAAAATCCCCAATAACTTTTGGAGGACTTGATGTCGACGCAACCCGTAATTCAATCAGTATAACAATAACACCTGACCCTACGAAACCACGTAAAATGGTTGCGTATCGCATATTATGCACAGACAACGCAAATCCAAGCATACAAGCAGTTACTCCGCCAGCTGCGTGGCGCTTCATGGGCGACGTACAAGCAGAAATCATTAGTCCGGCGAGCATCATACTTTCAAGTTGCCAACTTGGCGACGCAGCAGGATATAATGTAAACGATCCTGTTTGGGCCCCTCTACGAAATCGCGGAGCTACATTCCCTATGGGCGCAGTAGAACTCGAACACGTTGCAGTAAAATCAGTCACTGCTGAAGTAGCAGGAACCGGCGTTGCGCTTTCAAACGATCAACTCAGCGCTAATTACATATGGAGAGGCTCAATTGGCGCGACTACAGACACATTCAGCTCAATAGGCTTGAACTGCAACGGAGTCTCATGCCTTCACAACCCTTGGGGCAATGTTAACGCAGTGTACATACCAGGCTTTACGCAAGGAAGACAAGGATGCCCACAGAGCAAATGGTGTGACGCTAGTATGCCGCCGCGCATTTCCGACACTAAGCCATTTGTTTATGTGCCAGTCTCAAGAGCGCAGTATGATGCAGGCGCAGCATTCCTTGAACGAATTAAACTTATAGGCATCGCAGTACCAGACTACTTTGCAGAAAAAGATCCACGATTAACGCGCATCAGACAAGGATGGCTCGAAGCTAGCGGTATGAATGATCCGTCGAGATGGAACCGTGCAAACACTGGTTGGACTCTCGAAACAGCTCAATGGACTGAATACCAGATTACTTGCCCGCAATAGCGGAGCTTAAACAGGAATGATACTAGTCATAGCGGCGCACGTAATCAACATCATTGTTGCTGGCGCAGTAAGTTTCCTCATTCTGACCAAACACCATAGCATGGATGCAGTTTACCAAAAGGACACTCACGCGCGAAGAATACTTGCATGCGTGTACGCCTCTATTGCTGAAATGAGTTTAGTCGCTCTTCTATGGCGCCCGTATTTGATACCTATCGCGCTTGTTCTCTTTCCCCTGCAAATTATTTACAAATTACTGTCTGCCGTTTTTGTTCATGACTTCAAGAATCCAGTTATTATTTCGAACTTGAGCATAGCAACGTTTCACACCATTGCTCTGTTGAGCATTGTTTACTAGACAATACTTCTGTGCTTGCGGAAAAGGCTGAACTTAATGATTTGAATTATATGCTCTGCTAAAATACTGTTCACTAGCAACAATTACAATGTAGAATAAGTCTAACAGAGGCAATACGGAACGCAGAAAATAAAAACTAACATCAGGCGATACTAATCAAAGAGACCCAGCATACACGCAGCCCGTCGTCTGATGAAAGAACTAAGGATTGACTGCGTTCCCTACGGGAACAATTATATCCTGAGACTGTACCAATACGCCACCCGCAGGTTCTTGTTCATCTCCCCAAGGCAGGATACTTGTGTGCTCATGCACTCCGCCATCTGCATGGGCGTGCGACGAGGGTTCAATAGAATACGCAACACTTTGGAGAACCACAAACAGCAGTATGCAAACTATCGCCACTTTGCCAGCTACATATGCCACACTGCCCTTGCTTGCGAGAAGTTGGTTTCGCAGCGAAAACGCCACCATGCTAAGGCCTGCGCCGAGTGGAACGAGATATGCTGCGTAGTGCGGCGTTTCAACAAAATGCTGAGTGCCGCCAGACACCATGCCAAGTCCTATCGACAGCATAAGACTCCAAAAAATAGTCTTTCCGACGCTCCCGTCTGTCAAAGAGCGCTTCTCTACAACATACTCCTGGTATACTGTTGCACCGACGAATAGAAATGCGCCAATCGCTCCAATCAGACCGTAGCGAATAGGATCCCAGGGGAGATGCACAATAGCGCCTGAGAGAAACGCCACACCTAGAAATAACGCACAATACGCTAGCCAAGGAATTGTTATTGCTCTGACATGGGCTTTCATGTGTTGTAGATTTAAATTTCTTTTAAATAACTATCTAACGCAATAGCTTTGTCACGGGCCAGACGGCTAGTTAACGGCTGCATTTGGAAATGGACCAGCCGTCCAGTCGACCGGACCGGTCTGAAACAAGGAAAACGCAGGAGACGCGATATCTCCGGATTTAGACCGCGTTTGGAAATGGACCAGGCGGGATTTGAACCCGCAGCCTCTCGAATGCCATTCGAACGCGCTACCGTTGCGCCACTGGCCCATCTACAGCTGCAACCTTGCTGTGGTTTAAATATGCTACGCCAGTTCAGCGAGCATAGCTAGATCAATTATCTTTGCACCGGCGCTTTGCGTATGCTCTGCACGCCGCTTCCGCCGCTTTCAAGGGTTACCAGATATCGCTGTCCGCTGGCATCGACTTGTTCATAAGACACATAACCGCCAGTATCAGTTTCGACACATGACCAGTTCTCCTGGCCGAGCAGCATATTTTGCACTGCGATAAACTCTTCCTTGCTCACTGCCTTGGCATCTAGTTCATATGTTTCCATTGCTGACTCTCCCGGTAGCACAGCTTTAATTGTATGCTGCACCCGAAGCACCACATTCTCTTCGGAACTTGGTGTGTTTTTTGCGAGGCGAACTGAAATCACGGCTACAGTTGCACTGCAAATAATAATCACAGATACAATTGCTAAAAGGTATCGGTTCGTACTCATATTGCTAAACCCGATACTCTCTTCTGCACCACAACGCATCACTGCGAGTACTGATATTTATAAGAATACTAAAAAAATATAGGAAAAAATTCAGTTAATGACTCTGCGTTGCGAGAGTTACGTCTTCTTTCTTGATGGTGGTGCGGCCTGCGTGCTGAGCAGCAGCAGCTGCAGCAGCAGCAAGCTTCTTACCATGTGCAACAAGAGCTGCGCCAAGCTCTTCAGCTGCGTCTGGGCTGATGCGCTGGCATCCGCCCTCCATCATAATGCGCTTGACAACAGCAGTTGGAATGCCAACTGCCTTATCGGCGGTCTTCGGTGCTGCTGCCTTAGGAGCAGGAGTTGCTGCGGGAGTTGTGTCTACCATGAGCAAATGCAAAGAATGACGTATAAAAACGTTGTGATTGGAGAAAATAATCCTAGTGTAAGAAACAACGGCAATGCTAGTCCGCAGCAAAGTCCAAACAATACTGCTTATAATTTATTAGGATAGCAGTGTTTTTTCCACAGGAATAAGAGGCACCGGCACCCCGTCCACATCACTCACAAATGCCCTGCTAGTTGTATAGCCTTTTGCACGATAAAATGGAGCTGCATTGAGCAGCGCAGACGCGTAGACTCGCGGCGCAGGAACACCTAATTTTTGCTTTGCAAAGCCTTCAACGCCAGCAAGTAGCGTCGAGCCAACACCCGAGCCACTTACTGCAGGGTCAACGTATAATGACGCTAAATAGAGCGAATCGTGGTCTGTCTCAAAACGAGCATAACCAAGGATCAAACTGTCTTCCTCTGCAACAATCATGTGTCCTGGTCGCTGTGCTAGTAGACGCGGAGAATACAGCCCAGCAAGTTTTTCCAGTACTTTTTGCGGATACACGTCTCGCGACCCTGCCGCTAGTGCGCTACGAACCAAGTCCTCGATCAAATTAAAGTCCTGCTTGTGCACTCGCCAAATAACTCTAGTCATAACTACTGTACAGTACTCAAATATTTAATTCTTACGAATAAACTAGTTCTTGATACATACGCGCCGATGCCACTAGATGATACTAAAGAAATACGCCACCACCCGGATTTGAACCGGGAATCCCTCACGGGACCGGTTTTCAAGACCGGCGCCTTACCAGATTAGACTATAGTGGCAGAACTCACGCGCGCATGCACTTACATAAAAAAGCTTCTATCTTGAACCCTTGCCGAAGCCAGTATTTATCCAGATAATACTTTTCGGAAGCCTTCTGCCCTAACGCCATAATCTCCAAGCGCTATTAAACCGACACCCATACTACGGTAGCCAAGACCTACATAAAATGAACTTTGCGGCGGGAACGCAGTTACACTAATTGAGGACGCACCACTCTCTACTGCTTTCTTCTCCGCGGCGAGTACAAGCCCTACAAGTAAACCTAGTTTATTGTTAGCTGTTGCCGCTAAGTCAATATAGGCTTCAGGCGCACCCTGATAAACACCTATAACACCGATTATATCCGAGCCAACTGTCGCAACTAAACCCGTATAGCCCGCCATATTATGCGCTGCAAATCTTGTTTTTAACACATCGCGCACTCGTCCAGTAAGTCCGAGATTATCACACGCAGGTTGGAGCAGCGCCGAGCAATGCCTTGCGTCCGAAGGTAAGTAATTTCTCATAACAATGTTTGCGGCGCTCAAGGGTGGACCAGTCATCCGTTAGGTAAACTATTCCAATTTAAGACTTTTATGAGAATCTAGGCTAATTCGCGGCGAAACAACCACGCAAATAGAACAGTCACGAAGACCATAATAGCGTCAACCCACAAGCAGTACACGCATGTCGTCTTAATCAAGAAAAACTGCACATACAAAAGCCAAATACTAAACGCAGATCCAATGAGCAAGCCTATGAGCGTACCTTGCGCGACGTAGCCGTGCCACCACGCTTTGCGCGCACGACCATAAGCTGCGAGTAGCACCAGGATAAAGAGCGCTGAGAAGCCTACATAGCCATAATGAGGATTGCTAACACCAAAAGTAGAGGAATAATCGCTTGTTTGAACTGCGCCGCATCCAGCGCCGCCTTCTGCGCCTTCAAAGCACTTGCCGCGCAGCTCAAGTGGAATAAGCGCAAAATTACGCTCCTTCATTGATTGAATATAATATGAAAGACTAAGATTGACAAAAAGTCCTAATAAGATAACAGCAAGAAGCAGGTTTGCAATTATTGAAGCCTTTGCTCTCACCATAGATCAAAGTTCTAAGCACAGTTAAAATACGTTGTGATTAACAGCAACTTATTCGTCAATAAGCTCAATTTCAATGTTCAATCCTTCTGGGATCTGAACACGCATGACTAGTCGAAGCGCGCGCTCGTCAACACCAAGGTCGATTAGGCGCTTGTGGATACGCATTTCATAGCGCTCCCAAGTTGCTGTACCGTTGCCACAAGGACTCTTGCGAGTTGTTAGCTTAAGCTTCTTAGTAGGAAGAGGAATTGGACCGCGAATCTCCACGCCAGTTTTTTGAGAAATGTCTTTGATGTAGTCGCAGACTGCATTAATCTTGTCGATGTCTGTCGATGCGAGCTTAATGCGTGCTTTTGGCATGGGTGAGTCAGTCACGACAGACCGTCAGTCCTATGGACCTGGTCTTCGTGGTGTTGTGACGGAAACGGGCTTTGTTTATAAGCCTTGCGTTGATATATCCTTCTGTGCTGAACCGTAATTATGTTACGGTAGTGGTTTAACGAGAGGGGTGCCCTGTGTCCTCGGAGGACACGATGGAATACAGCAAAGAATTCAAGCT
>JAYVHA010000017.1:0-108038 GCA_043771635.1 Candidatus Woesearchaeota archaeon | reverse complement strand
TCCTAACATTTTATAACGAAGAACGCCTACATCAAGGAATAGGATACAAGGTACCACTCGAGAGGTACAAAAGTAACATTAATGCGGTTTAGGTCAGCGAATATGCCGACCCGCAATAAGACAATAACTGCTCAATTACTACTTGAAAGTAACACCTATACGCTATTTTTATATACTCGTACACCCACATAATACTATGAAAACTCCGAATTATGGATCTGCCCACACTTCACAAGACATTTTGTTTGGCAATTTAATGTATCAACCAAAAGTACCATTGGACGCTTTAAAGTCAGGAATGCCGCAGAAGCGCGCTTCAACAACAGCACATTACCTAGACCGCGAGGCGAAGTATCTAATACCTGAGCGTATTCAGACACAATATCAGAAGTAACTGTACGGGCTTGAGCGCATTTATAAGCTCAAATTAATCACCTGAGCGCATTGGGACAATAGTCTCGGAGTCGCACATGGCCAAAATACAGACTAAAGGAGTTATCGCGGAATTCATGGAGTTCCTTGCCGAATACAAAGTTATTCCGCTTGCAATCGCGTTCATCATAGGAATCGCTGCAACCGCGCTTGTAAACAGCTTTGTTAACAACATCGTAATGCCTATTATTACACCGTTCATCCCAGGCGGCGCTTGGCAAGAAGCAAAAGTAATGCTAGGCCCAATCGTTATCAGTTGGGGCGCATTTCTTGGCGCGGTAATCAACTTCGTTGTAATCGCCTTTGTAATCTTCATGTTTGCAAAGTTCGCACTCAAGGAAGAAAAAGTTACAAAGAAGTAACGCGAACTTTGTTCGCGGGACGAGAAACTCAAAGAGTTTCCCGTAATTATTTTTAGTATCTTTTTTTCTATTTTTACAAAATACGACATAAAAAAAGTTTAATTAGATAGTAGAATGCGATTATCGTCGCACGAATGCAACTAGCGCTGCGCCAAGCGTTAGGATTACTACTGCACCGGCAGCGGAGAATTCAGGCACTTCTTCCGTGCGGAAGATTTGCTCGTACGTGCGACCTTCGCCATGGTTGTACAGTCGCTTTACTTCATTCTTGCCGAGAGCAGTTGTGAGAAGGATTGGCTGCGCTATCTTTCCGTCAAAATAGGCTTGTGACGCAGGGTTGAAACCAAAGAATATGTCTGTTGGCTGCACAAGAGAAACCGACGTAGTATCTGCAAACTGCATCGCTTTCTTACCATCAATATAGCCAGTTATTTCCTGGTTTACACCGTCTCGAACAAAGACAACGTGGTGCCATTCCCCGTCTGCTAGAAAACCAGTAAGTTCAAACGGATTAACAGCACCATCATAGTTTGCAAGGCCCACTTTGCCGTTTTCTTGCATATTCGCACTGTACGGATACCTGCCGTTAGGGTTGTTTGCACCAGGGTTTGTTGCGTAGTCATATTGACCATAAATTCCGAGCGCTGCGTATTGATCTACGGAAGTCTTGAACCAGACGCTCACGGTGTAGTCCTGACCTACTTCGCCAACGCTAGTAATGGCGTTACTAGGGTAAACTATCGCATCTGCGTTTGCCGGAATTATCCCAATACTGTTTGGCAGCGTACTTGGCACGTCTGCGGCGTCCCAAGCAAGGCTCGCGCCTGTGAGGAAACCATCATTTCCGTAAATGCCGCTGTCACTAACTGCAGTTCCAGAACCTTCGCCAAGGTCGCTCCAAAACGCAACGTCAGACGGACTCAGCGCAAAGACTCCAGTAGAAAGTAACAGTAATGCGAGTGTTAAGGCGAGTTTCATCGATAAGGGAATATACCCAAAAATATAAAGAGTGGCTTTAGTGGGCAGCAATTCACCCCATTTTTCGTTAATAAAGTACGTGCGCAAGGCTATTAAACTCGTAATGCAACCACTAGGGTATGACAACTAACTCCACTTCGGGAATCGCTCCAATTGAAGTTACCCCCCGCATTCACAAAAGCACCCTTTACTTGCAAGACGGCACCCTTAAGCACCTAAGCTTACGCCTCGCAGTTCCATTCGCCTCAGCACTACAAGCAGACCCTGCTAAGCTTCATAGAATTTTGCGCATTAGTGGAAACCAAATCAACAATCTCTTAGAGCTGTATTTTGATGCTGACAATATTGAGAGAAACGGCAACAGCAAGCTCAACCACACAGAATACATACGCAAAGCCGCGCATGAGCGCGGTTACGCCCACACTAGCATACGCCACGCAGAAGATTCACGGCTACGTCATGATGATTACATTCGCGTGTCTGCCCATACGCTTCGGGACCTTCACCCTGTGTACGAAACTATTGTTAACCAATTTGGCTTCATACCGCCTCGAACTGCAACCAGCATCACAAATGGAGAGAACGTCCATGGAAAGTACATGGAAGCTCGCGCTGCGGGCACCCTGGACGCGAAGTTTGGCGTTTCGAGTCGCTAGTAGAGCCGCAAGGAATTAAAAGGGATAAAGTATTTTTTTTGTATGCGAGTACTAATTGCACTTCTAGCCCTAATTGTTCTTGTTGGTTGCACTACGCCTCCGACTACCAATATTGAATCGCCGCAAACTGCAGGCGTGCGCACGTGCATAGATCTTGATGAAAACGGGCTTTGTGACGACATCGAGAAGAAAGCTCCGGTTGAAGCGCCAAAACCAATTGTTGAGGAGAAGGTCGAAGTCGAGGTGCCAGTTGAAGCTCCAATAGCACCCAAGCCAGTAACTGTTGCAGAACCAAAGGTCTCAGAACCCGAAGTTAGCGAAGTAAGAAAAACTGAACCTAAAGCAACGGCAAAGAGCTACCTTGCTCCATTCGAGGGCGAGAAAACATTCATTATTCTTGACTCTGAGCGCAACAAAGGCGGCGCAGTTGCCGCAAGTTCAGACATTATTGCGTATTTCGGGTTTCCAAAAACGCTTAAAGTTGACGCAATCGACACGTATTCGGGAACGGTTGACGATTATTCAGATAATTTGATATTTTTGGGTAATGCGTGTGCAAACGGCTTTACAGCTGATTTGTATGAGATTAAAGAAGCAGACTGCGCAGACCAATTTGCTGAGCAGACGGGCGAGATTCGCACGTTTGAGTCCAATGGTAAAGACGTCCTAGTAATTGCTGGCTCTGACGACACCGTGGTGCGCAACATTGTGAAGTTGCTTGTTGCCGGCACGATAAAGAACACTGGCTCGCGCCAAAGCATTGATTTGAGCGATTACTGAAATACCGTACACTAAGTTAGTTTACTGTTTGCTCGATAGAGCAAATTTATTAACAGAGTAGTAATAACTGTGCTATGCGCGTTGTAAAGCAAGAGATCAAAGGCAAACCGTACTACTACCTACAACACACCTACAAGGTTAACGGCATAGTAAAAACAAAGCGCAACTATCTAGGCAATTCACTTCCTGAAAACATCGAAAATCTCAAAGCAAATCTGTATAACGAAAGCAGAAAACAATTTTTTACTATTCTTGACAGCATACGAGTCAACTTTCAGAGCGAATGGCAGCGCATTCCAGAAAGTGCAAAAAAACGTGAACTCGAAGAAATTGCCATTGCGTTTACGTATAACACGAACGCAATAGAAGGCAGCACTATAACGCTTTCTGAAACGAGGGAGCTACTTCAACAAAACATCGCTCCAAACAAACCCTTTGACGAAGTACTAGAAGCGCAAGCACATAGAGCAGTACTTATGGAACTACTATCTGAAAAAAACCTCTCTAAGGAGCTGCTCCTGCAGTGGCACAAACAACTCTTCTTACATACAAAACAAGACATTGCAGGCACATACCGCGAATACCTTGTTCGCGTTGGGAGTTACGTCGCCATAGACTGGCAAGATATTCCTAAAGAAATGCAAGCACTGATGGAGTTTATCAGAGTAAATAAACTACCAGCAGTTGAACTCGCTGCCCGAGCACACTACCGCTTCGAGAAAATACACCCCTTCGGCGACGGCAATGGACGCGTCGGGCGATTACTCATGAACTCAGTTCTCTGGCACAAGAACTACCCAATGCTAATCATCGAACACAAAAAACGAAAAGCATACTATGCCGCCCTCAATCAAGATGAAGAGCGCTTCGTCCAATACTTCATTCGCACGTACATAGCAGCACACAAGAAGCGGTACGCTTCGCAAACGACTGCGACTTAGTTACTGAAGTGAACTCGTCCGATGGCAGAACGCTTACCATTGCGCCGCGTCTGCTAGAAACTCATTCATAGTAATTCCCTCCTTTTTGGAAGAAAAAAGCTTATCGTACGCTTTATCCGCGCGCTTTGCAAAGAATAAGTCGCCTTGCATGTCTTGCGCAACGTCAGACATTTTCTTAAGCATATACCTGCCGTCATCTTTTACAATGAGCATTTGCTCGCCTGCAGTAAGTTTTTTGCGCATACTTGCCGGAATAACTAGTTGACCCTTTGTGCTAATCGTAGCTATCGCGAATTCCATACAGTAAGGTACGCCTTACTTGAATATATTAATTACGAGTCAAAACCCGGAAATCCTTCGAAACAACTATTCAGACTTGAATTCCAGTCCAGACTCGAAGCAACCATTTTCGTAGCCTCACGAAAATGGTAATTAACATCAGACGCTAAGCATGACTCGCAATAATTACTCACCCCATATGCACTATAATCTAGCAATTCGTACAGCATAGTACTTCGCACAAATGACTCGCTTACGCTGAATCCGCAAAAACTACGAAGACTGCGGACGGCTTTCGGTTTTAGTACCTAAGAACTTATGAGCTACAATAACTTAGCAAAATAGGATAAAATGACAACAATTATAAGTTCTATAGAACCTACAAGTATTATGAATACTACTATTTCCGTGTCAATTGAAATGAAAGAGCGACTGCGCTCTCTTGGCCGCAGTGGCGAGAGCTACGACGACATTATTCGACGACTCTGCGATCAAACTCACCAGAATATCCTTGAGCGATTCCTATATGACGACTCCAATTCGTACACTATAGAAGAAGCTCGCGCGGAGGCAGAACGACTGTGGCCAAAGTCCATATCAGCAAAGCATTAACCGCAGAGATTTTGCGAAAGTTCAAAGGACGCGCCCATGAGATTATTGATCGCATGGAAACTCTTGAAGCTAACCCGAACCTCGGCAAACCGGTAGGACATGTCAGCTCTGTTGTTATTAAAGAACTCAAATGGGATGTTTTTCGATTCTATTGCATAACAGACGGATATATACTCAAATTTGGCAGCCAACAAGACTTAGAACGCTTACTCATAGAGTTTGTCCGAATGTCTGACAAGAAAACTCAAGAATCAACCATTTCTGAAATTAAAGAAATACTTCGAACAATGGGAAGATTTGATTAAACAATTGTAGCTGACACCAATGAAAAACATTCAGTTGTATCTAAAATCAAGCACCATAACTAAAAGAGCATTGTTTCTTCTACGGGAACAAAACTTAACGATATAGTCTTTCCAGGATATACACGTTCTGCAGCGTCAAACACCTTCTTAGAGTCCCTGCCGTGAGCAACAATCCTATCGTTACAGATAGCAACCCACTCGCCAGCATACTTCTGTAAATCAGCTTGTAGAAAGTACTGGTAATTATTCATATGAACCTATAAGCGCTCTAGAATATAATGATTCGCTAAAGATTATCGGAGAATATTCGAAAAAAAATTAGATTAAAAAAATTTACTTGTTCTTCTTTGGTACTGCGCAGTAGGTGCCAATTCCTTGGTGGCTCCACTTGATCTTTCGGTCGCCGTACTGTACCTTAGGGTATTCCTTAAGGGATTCTAGGGTGTCGCCACAGTACACGTCAATCTGGTATAGGCATGCTGGAACCTTTACCTTTACTTCGGTGTCACCTGGCTTGAAGTTTGCGTTCTTGCTGTCGAACAGGATCTGGTTGCTGATGTTCTCGTCGTACTTGTTGTATACTGCAACTCCGCCGTCAAAGGTCTTGCCTGCAGTGTTGGTTACGATTACGTCGCCCTTGTATGGTGCGATGGTTCCCTTAAGCTTTCCGTCCTTGATTGCCTGACGGCATTCTTCAAGAGTTCCCTTCTTTTCGCCTTGGAGCTTAATCTTCTTAGGTTCTTTAAGGACGAAGTCGCGCTCTGCTTCCTGACTTGATGAGCGTACGCGGTAGGCAACATTGTAGTCGCCTGCTGCTCTGCCTGCGGTGTTCCAAGTTATTCCCCAAACAAGTTCAGTGTTGACAGCTTGCTTAAAGCCGAAACCATAGCCATAGCCGAAGCTTGTGTTTACGTTTGCTGCGCCATTCCAACCCTTACCGAAGCGGTTGTCGCTGTTTGTGAAATCTGCTTCATTCTTCTTAACTGAAAGTACTAGGTTCTCACAGCCACTTACTGGAGTTCCGTCTGGTTGGAACGTACAGGTTTGCGTGAAACCTGGTCCTGTAATATCAACAACAATGTTGTCAATAGGAATATTTTCTTTGTTCTTTAGGTCAAGTCCTAGCTTGAATTCAACTGATTCGCCGACTGCTGCGTTCGCTGGTAGCGACGCTGACAAGTCGACTGCACTTACTGGACTTGCAAGCACCAATAATGCTACAACAAGTACTGCGAAGATCGCTGAAGTAAGTTCATGTTTTCCGGAGCGATACATCTGAGTCATACGTAGTCATATGCCGACAAGTATGTTTATATTAGTTGCGGTATTTTTCGGAAAAAACGAATCTACTCTTGAGTAGAGAATGACCAATTTTATAATGGGATTACCAGTCAACGTAGTATGAAAAGGAACGCGCAATGGATTCCAATAGCAATCGCTGTTGCTGTTATTGCAGTCATACTCCTATTGCAGACGCGCACCATAGAAGGAACGTTCACGGTTTATCCCGGGCAGAACAGTGATGGACCAGTTTCCATTTCTGGTGTCGTCGGTAATACGTCGTGGACATTTGTTAAGCCTATTATTACTATTGATACGTCCCGAAGGGTGCATTCGGCTTTGATACTGGTGAATGCTAGTGGTACTGGTTCTGTTTCTGCTATTTCTCGCGATTCAGTTGGTTCTAAGACAGTAACACTGTGGGATTCTAACTGGGCCCAGTATGAAAGGCAAGTACAAATAGGTTCGAGCGTTATTGAAACGCGGAACTTGACGGTAGAGAGTGCGTTCGATACTGGCTCGCCTGAACAATGGCTACTTGCTAATATTGCGCGCGGGACGACTGTTAGTGATCCTGATCGACTGTTGAACTGGTCAAGGCTCGTGAATAAAGCAACACCCTCTCGCGGCCCGCAGAATTTGAATTATCAACTGCGAGGCACTCACCGACTAGTTGTGTATGCAAATGATTCTTTGACTGTTGACGTTGTAAAGCAAGACTTCAACATGTACACTGGAGAAGACAATTTAACGCTCGTTTTGACCGATTTGGTTTCTGGCGCTACGCAGTCTGTGACGGTTGGCGATGACGGATACGTTAATTTGACTAGAAACGCCTCCGGATCCTCACACAATGCTACTTTCACAAATCTAAGCGACAGTATCTACGAACTTCGCACTATCGCAAACAGTAACGGCTCCGATTATAACTATAACTTATCCCTCTCAAACGGACCCGCAGTATTTATGGGACAAGTCTTTGCTTTGTCACCAATAAATTTGACTGTATTATGCTCTAACAAGTGTATACTCAAAGCTTCGACCTACCACGACAGGTCACGCCAAGCAATAACTGTGAACAATCAAATCGTTAATATTTCGAACCGAACTGTAGTGTATAATACTACTCTAACAGCAGGGCAGTACCGTGTTGTCATACCAAAAGGGAATATTATATTGTCGGGATTCAATCAAGCGTCCGTTGAAGGAAGTACCTGGACGCCCTACGTTTTTGTTAACACGGAGAATGGAGACGTTCTAGTTCGAAACAATCCTATTGTTAATGTAAATCAAGCAGGATTCACAGGCATTATTACATTGAAGGGAAATGGTAATGTTTCTGTTAGCTCCATGGAGCTCACCCTTTCATGAATAAAGAATTGTCGGACACAATTCGCTCGAGCCTGGTGTACTTACTATTAGTTTATGTGATTGCGGTTCTATTGTATAACGCGTCACTAGTACAAATACGCCCAGTTGTTTTGATAATTTTTGCGATTGTTTTAGGTGTACTCGGCATTGCTTTGCAACCTAAATGGAAAAAAGTTCATGTTCCGCACTGGCTCGCGTATCTGGCAGTTGGTCTTGCTATATTTGTTCGAGTATTGCCTTACTTGTATACTTCTGTGCCTTTAGGATATGACCCTGGCATACACGCTTTTGCATTTTCGCATCCATTCTCTGAAGACTGGATTAAATCCGTGTTTCCGTTGCCGTTTTTGCTGCTTTTTAGTGGAATCACCATGCTTGTTGGTACCTACGCCGTACTTGTACCTGTGTTTATTGCGTTTTCTGCAAGTACTGTTGTTGCTGTGTATTTAATTGTTCGACGGCTGTATTCTAAGGATGCTGCAGTGATTGCTTCCATACTTTTTGCTATTTCTATTACGCAATTCGAGACATTTTGGTATAATTATTACAAAAACGTAATTGGCATTCTTGTATTACTGTTTTCGTTATTGTTTATTGAAGATAATGACCGATTCCATTGGCAACTGATTATTACGGGAGTCTTAATTGGCGGGACGCATCAAGTCGCGCTATTTCTTTTTGGCGCGACGTACATAGTATTGATTTCTTGGAGCGCATTTAAGCGCACACGCAAACAGAACTTCTGGGCTTTGGGTAACGGCGTGCTTATGGTTGGGCTAATTTGCTTGACTAACTATGATAGAATTTTTGCCTTATTTTTGCCGCAGCTGCTTGCGACAGTTACAGGATTTGCTGGTGGCGCCGGCGGCGGCAGCTTCTTCGATGTTACAAGTTACGCGTTACTGAGCCTAGTGTATATTCCCTTTGCAATTATTGGCGTGTGGCACTGGCGAGCACGCCCAGGCGTAAGTGTAATGGGACTTATCGCTACGACAATGGTTATTGCTTCTTTCTTTGCCTATAATCGCTTCATTAGCTATTTGGACATATTTGTGATCATCTTTGCCTCGCTTGGTATGCTTACCGTCATTACTAGCACGAAACGCATAGGCGCCTTTATTGTCTACGGACTACTTGCGCTCGGAGCTATGCAAGCTTTTGCGCACGCGAACAATAGCTTGCCACTTATTTCTGATGCTGAGTGGCACTCAATACAAACAATTAATTCGGAAATTGAAGCTAACGCCACCGTTTTAGCAACGGATAAGTATTATGGCGCGTGGCTCAAAGGATGGGTTGATCGCCCTATTGTAAGCCCTGGGTTGTTTAATGACAATAAAATGCATAGATCTGAATGGGACGACTTCTGGAATTACACAAATCGCGAAGAATATCTAAAACGATATCC
The DNA here is from genome assembly GCA_043771635.1 of Candidatus Woesearchaeota archaeon. GTDB lineage: Archaea > Nanobdellota > Nanobdellia > Woesearchaeales > SKIA01 > JAYVHA01. Next base: position 98,633 of record JAYVHA010000017.1, on the reverse strand, counting down.
ACGCCCGCTGTACATCCACGTAGGCGAAGTTCAACCCCAATATACCTTCGGCGGCTGCTACGAACTCGCAGAAAACTCCACAAGCGTACTCTACAATAATACTTGCTAACGCTTCTTCTTTTGTTTTGCTAATTCTTTCTTAACTGCTGGTTCTTTTTTCAAAAGCAAATACGTGCAAATTGGACCGAGGATAAATAGCACAACAACCGATACAATTCTGCCTAGTAGTGCAGCAGCTAGCGACTGCTCTGATGTAATACCTATTGCAGCAGCAGAAAATACAGTAACGGCTTCATTGATGCCTAAACCCGCAGGAGTAACTGCTATTAAAACTGACAAAGAACCCACAGATGAAATAAAAAGCCCTTGTGAAATACTTAAATTATAACCTAAAGTGCGAAACTGTAGAACAAGCATCATTGACGCAATTAGCAACTGGATGACAGAGATTATACCAATACTATATACCAATCGCTTATTTTTTCTTATAAGATGCCAGCCATTTATCACACGTACAAATTTACCAATCCAACGATTCTTCGGCTCGACAAACTTAGGAGCAATTACAACTATGGCGAACATAGATGCAGTGGCTCCTGCAAAAATCAACATAACTAAATAACTAAACTGCCCAGTCTGATTGTATATCCACCAACTAGAAGCTAATCCAGTAAGTCCTGCGACCAAAAAAATTATAATATAGCTGGCTGCCAAAGTAGCAATAAAATCAGTATATGCAAAATCATATTTCTTCTTCAAGTATAAGGCACGTACAGCCATACCTCCTTTAAATGGCGTTATCAGATTATAGAAAGCAGTTACGCCAGTTATAAGTAGTGAGTCCACAAAAGGAAGTTTAATTCCTAAAGGAGTAAGCATAATTTTTGAAATAACTGCAACTGTAAGATAACTTAGAATGACACCAATACAAATTAAGATTAATATTAAAAAATTGGTATGCAAAAGTAAATAGTATTTTTCATAATTAGTTAGTATCAAATATATACAGCCAATTAATGCCGATAATAGAACACAATAGACAAAAATGCGCCGCCAGAACGACTGAGAGCTCATGTGTTACTTCTACCTGCCGACTCAAACTGGTATAGATCGAGTAACCGGGAAATACCTTCAGCTTTAGAAAAATGGTCGAGAACATGTTGCCTTCCAGCAACACCAAGCCGCACGCCTAAAGCAGGATTCAATGCAATCTTAGCCATACATTCACTTAATCGCCGCCAATTTCCAACAGGAAATAACATACCAGTGTAATTGTCTATAATTATATCGCGTACTCCGCCTGCATCTGACGCTATTACAGGAACGCCAACGCTTTGTGCCTCTATTAACGCAAGTCCTAACGACTCCTGCCAAACACTCGCAGATATGACGCAAGTGGATTTTGTATAGTGGTAGTTAATCTCCTGATGATTTAGGTGACCAAGAAACAAAATATTTGAAGTTATGTTAAGTGATTTGGACATCCTTTCAAGATGTTCTCGATATATTCCACTACCAATAATAGTTAGACGAATAGAAATTCCTTGATGATGCAATAGCTCGTTAATAGCTAATAGTATTAACTCAATGCCTTTCCCTTCTTCTAGACGACCCACATACAGAAATGCACCAGATGATTTATTTTCATTTTTAGTTTGCGCCATGAATTTGACGGGAGGAGCCATATACGAAATTCTTGATCGTAACGCAGGCATAGATTTTTTTAAATCAAATGTAAGCCCGGTTGAAACACAAATTATTCTCGGCGAGAGCCAAGTAATAAGTTGACGATGAACACCAACACGAATGTGCTTGATAACTGCCAAAGGAAAATTCAGTAAACCTCTAAACTTACCTTTGCAATTAAATATACATCTAAGGGAATAGCCGCTGCATTTAGTTAGATTGTTTTGAATAGCCCATCCCTGCGAACAATATAATCCATAATCGTGCATAGTAAGTATAACAGGAATATTTGCAAGGTTTGCTGCGAGTATAGGTGATGGCGAGATGCAACGAAAAATATTCTGAGCATGCAAGACATCAGGTTTAAATTCTTTGATTACAGATCTCGTTTTATTGAAGTATCGTGGACTAAACCATCTGGAAAACCAACTCTGTATATTCTCAGAGTGTCCAGCTATAATCCGAACGGTGTGTCCTCTCGATTCAAATTCATCTTTAAGTAAATACAAATAAATTTCTGCACCACCGACTTTTGATACATAATCGTTTACTAGTAGAATCCTGAGTGATTCTTTTTGCGGATCCACTAATATCCCCTCCACCGATATATTCTAATAAGTTCGTTCGACCCAGAATACATTTTTTCATAATGAAGGGAATTATCCCACATAACCACATCAACATTACCAGAAATACTCGAACGCGGTAATCCCTTAGACGTCTCCCAAGAACCAAACATAACGTAAACTGTGCGATTTCCAAAGTCAGTGGACTGCAATAGCGACAAATTGGTATGACCAGTAATTAGAAAATCATCCGACTGACTTAAATTAAGCCCGCCTTCCTCAGAACCTGTTTGCGCATCAGCAATAACTTGGGAATCAGTTAGAGGACTCAAATATCCCAATTGACCTAGAGTTACCATCAAATAATCTGAAGCAAATATATAAGCGGAATCCTGGGGGATGGACGCTTGAACATACTCCATACCTGAAGTATTTTTTATTAAGTACGGCTTCTGAGTCATTGAAAATGGTATTGCCGATACTAATAAAACAATCAAGATCATAGAATTACACAGTAGAGCGACACGTCTATTCCAATTCCAAGTTGATAAGAAATATGTCGCAAATAATATCAAAATAAAACCCAAATTAAACGCGAAGCGGTTTGAAAAATTTGCTCCGGCAAGCAACCACGCAGACAATATAACTACCGCAAAGAAAGAGGCACTAAAATCATTTCTACTACGTAAAGTAATTGAAAATAATCCCAACAATGCCAGAACAGAAATCAGTGGAATGAAACTGACTAAATCAATAAATGGGTTTACAGAATCTACGTCAGATACTAAACTTCGCCCTGCAACCAGACGATCCGTCCCCGATGCGCTAATAGCGGACCAAGAGTAGTTTATTGAATCTAAAAGCACAGCAGAATATTTGCCCAATAATGGAAGAACGTAAGGACCAATAATTACAAATACAACAAGTCCAAATAGAACTACTCTGCCAGTCACAGTAGCTCTCCTCAAATGTAATTTAATGTAAACGAATACCGTAAGTAAAAATGCAATAAGAGCCACACCTTTGTGCGATAGGAAAATACCTGAAAATATTACGGCGCACAGCACTGACCGCGCATAACTACTACTTATTCTATCCAGACAGTCTAAATAGTACATTAACAGTACAGTAGCAAATATTTGTTTGTAATATGCCTGATAAAGTCCTTTGAATAACAAGGAGAAAGATGTAAGTAGAACAACAATCAAAATAGATTTTCGTAAATCCAAACCAAATCTATTACGTAGAATCAACACCGAAAGAGATAGTATCGCTGCTGCAAAAAATACGGGCAATGCCCAAAATATTTCTAGCGCGTCAACCCCACTAATTGAACTTAAAGATGCAACCGAACTAAAAAACAAAGGATCATCCCAAAACGAGAACGTTTGTGTCATCGATTTGTATACGTAGTACCCGACATCAAATCCAACTAAATACTTGTATTGATGTACGATATATGGCGAGTAATATACCCCGCTAAACAAAGCCAAGGAGATTAAACAAACTAAAAAGTAATTAAACCTCATACCAACAGGACCTCAAACTTGCCAGCTACCGTTTCCCAAGATGAATTTTGAGCAGCGACAATTGCAGCCTTGCTCAGACTCGCATAATTTGCAGCTATAGAGTTAATGACAGCTTGAAGCGAGTCATTTTTAATATCATATTTAATTCCCGCCTCCCCGACCATGTCAGCAAATGGAGTCACCACCGATGTTATTACAGGGAGGCCATATCCTAGTCCCGTAGCTATCGGGCCACTACTTTCGCCTACAGAGGACGTTCTATATGACACTAGCACATCAGCACATAAATACAGTTCTTTTAGAATTTCAGGTGACACAAATCCAAAATATTTACAATTAGAAATTTGATTTATCATACTCAAAACAGACGGGTCAGAAATTGCTCCCGCAATCAAAAGATAGGCATTATCAGGCGAATTGTCCCGGTAACTTCGCAAGAACTCTATCTGACCTCTAGCACGAGAAATTCCTCCCACCATCAACAACACCGTAGTTGATTTAGAAATCTCGAATTTTTTACGTGCTGAGGACCTGTCGTGTAAATTAACAGTAGGGATAGTGGTCCCGTGTGGAATGACATATATTCGATTTGTATCTATAAACGGCGCTGTAGCGCAGAATAGACTTAGAGCATTCTTTGTATGGACTATGAATAGCGGTTTTCTTAGGTTTATCAACCTATAGCCATAATAGGCAAACAATTGCAATAGTTTACTACGTGGTAAAACATCATGAACTACTACAACTTTTTTACCTGGAGATAATACAATATCAATAAGTACTGATCTGGTTGAATTTGAATAATGGTAAACCTTAACATGATATCGGTTATAGATGAACAGTCTAGAAATTTTCACAGCATTAAATACACTGTGCTTGTTAAGAGCAGCAGTAAGCTCACCAACATAGTGTGACACACCATAGGATTTTGAATCATATATGTTTGCTACGGTACACTTAGGCATTGTACACCTCAACTACGCGAGGCGCTATAATACTCCACTGCAGACTGGCAGATAATTCCCCTGATTCATTTTCTAATTTTTGTTTATTACTATAAGCATACAATATTGCTCGCGCAAGGTCTTTCGCAGAATTCGGTTTTGCTATTGCATTAGAATCACTAACAAGTTCAGACATGCTTCCCAAATTAGTAACTACTATTGCCTTTCTATGTTGTAAAGCAGTAGTAGCGGCAGCGCTAGCTGCATCAAAAAATTTGTATGGAAATACAGCCACGTCAGCCAGATGTATTAGCTCAGCCATTTTTTTGTTGGATTGATATCCTAGATGAGTAATTATTCGTTCATTAACCTTGTAACGATTTGCTAGATCTCGATAAGAATCAAATCCACCCCAACACTGACCTGCGACGAGTAGTTTATATTCGGGTAGTTTCTTAAGACTCTTTATTAGAACATCTAAACCTTTGTAATCACGAATATTACCATAAAACAACAATACTTTATCGCTACTACTAATCCCGTATTTGGCCCGATAGTCAACACGGCGAGGCAGCAAACGCAGAGGCTCAATTCCTAATGGAACTACAGCCACGTTACTTGAGATACCTGTATCTTCCGAAAAAGCCGTTTTGTTTGCCGCGGAGTGAACAATATACGAGTCAGCTACACGTATTACCAACCAATTAGCTGCTCTAGCTAATATGTGTGTTTCATGCATTCTAACGTTGTGAACAGTCATAACAATTTTCTTGCCGCGAAGTTTGGCGATTGCAAGTATAGTACAATACATTGGCGCGAGGGGCCAAGCCCACCATTGAGCGTGTACGACATCGCCTTTGGACGTCATTCCCGCCCAAATCCACGTAAATGGATTATACCAAGTTAAGAAAGAACGATTTGTCAAATTCTTGATGCGCGGCGCTTTTGCCCCAGGAATACGAGTTCCACCAGGATAAAGAAATTCAGGATAGATTTGCTTGAATCCGATGAAGTCTATTTTCACATGCTTCGCAAGTTCCGTACAAAGCTCCTGCGTGTACGGGCTTATGCCCTTCACAGGCGGCAATGTACTGATCATAGTTATGGTTTTCATCCGTCGTAGTGGTACTTGCGAGCCAAGTAGAGTTGCTCCTCCGAGAGCCTGCGGTTTAGAGCGGTGAGTTCAGCCAGTGCGCCGAGCGTGAGCATTAAGCCGCCAAGGATAAGCAAGACGGCGGCGAGTATTAAGGATAAAAATAAGCTTCCTGGATAGTCAAAGTGGAATCGCAATATCATAAAACGTGTAATTAACACAGACGCAGGGATTAAAAATACTAAAGACAAGTACAAGAATGTCTTAAATGGTTGATATAAAACAAATAATCGTACAATATTAACACCACTTTTGTACATGTGCTCAAAGATATTCTTAAACAACCGCGAAGGCCTAGTTGCAACGCGACTTTCAATTGGAACTGACGCAATAACCATTCCTTTTCGCGAAGCTTGTACAATAACGTCCAAAACATACGAAAATTTGGTAGTAACGTTCAACCTAAGCATTGCGTCCCTAGAATACGCTCTGAAACCGCAAACCATGTCAGGCACGCCCGTATCTGCAATAGAGCGAATCAACATGTTCCCAAAGTACTGAAAGAATCTTTTCATTAAAGAAAAGTGCGGAACCATCCATGGAGTTCTATTACCAACGGAAATGTCCGCCCGACCAGATAATATTGGTGATATCAACAACCCAATTTTGTCTGCCGGAAACGCGTTATCGCCGTCCATGTTCACCATAATGTCGGCCCCAGCTGCTAAAGCCGCGTCAACGCCGTCCTTAAACGAAACACCTAACCTTAAGTTCTTCTTGTGCCGTATTATGCGATCCACCCCAAACGACGTAGCAACAGCAACAGTGCCGTCCGTTGACCCGTCATCAACGATCTGCACTTCAATAACAGACACACCAGGCAAAGAAGTCGGCAAAGACGACAGCACCAAAGGCAACGTTCCTTCTTCATTAAAACAAGGAATGTTAATGACGAGTTTTACCATAGCTTCATGGTCCTCCAGCCCTTGTGCTTGAAGAAAAAGCTAATTGCGTGTTTGCGCCGGGCAATCCAGTAGCCTAGCACCGTTACAAACGAAACAACAAACAGCACACTAAATACTGACACTTTAACCCCGATCAAATTCAAGTAGAACACTAAAATCGGCACAACAGCAATGGACAGTGCAAATGACAACGCAAATCGCTCCAAAACATCAATTTCAGTTTCAGAAAAGAACGCATAGGATAATGACAAACCAGGAACAAAAAGCACGAACACCGCGCCAAACACAATTCTAAACGAAGCAAACCCAAGCCACGGAAGTAACGCTAATGCAACAACTAACAAAGCAACTAATGCAATCAACACTTTCTGCCAAGTTAAAGACAAATAGACCGGCTTCTCTTCCTGCTCAGGCGAGTACACAACATACCCTAAAAGTACAATCAAAGCGCCAGACAAACCAGTCAGTACATAACGCAACCAGCCAAGCGAACCAGTTTTCAAAAACACTAAGACAGAACCAATAATACCAAGCGCCCAAACTAACAAATAGTCGCGCATACGCGGCGCAGGCTCATGCGTCGCAGTTTCCGGCCGAGTCCACACAGAAATGGCACCTAACACCAACACAACGCCAAGAAGAATGTTCAGATATAGCGGATACACCAAAGGCTTGAATTGATTAGCCAATAGCAATACTAAATACACAACAAGCAATGTCTGAAAGATGGAGTGCACGTGCTCAAGCCATTGTGGTTGTTTTGCGCGAGCGTCTGACTTCATAGTATGTACACAGTATGATAGGCGCAATCGCACCTAAGCTAGTAAATCAAATTAAGCCTTTAAGAAGTTAGTTGTTACTTTGAAGGGGAGTAAATAAGCGCAAGCACCATACAAGAAGAATTGTTTAATTGAAGCCTTATTATTTTCTATATAGTAAATTACAAAAGACCAAATTAACTTTTTCAGAAGAATAGAATTATATACACTGATTCATTTCTGAATCATGTGAACCATTTTAGAATCAGTATAGCTGATGAAATCACACTACTAATAACACAAAAGCAAAGTCATGGGCGCGCGCTTGCCAAAGATTGGCCACTGACAACTGTCCAACGCGAGCTAAAATTACTTACTGAACAAAAAATAATCCAGTCAAAACAACAAGGTAAAAATGTAATTTACAAACTACGAACAGGACCGCAAGCTCGCGCAGCCGTTATTGCAGCAGAAACTTACGCATTGAGGAAGTGTCTTTCCAAATTCCCGCTGCTTGAACCACTTATCGAAGATTTGCAGGCAATGACAAACGTCCCGATATGCGTATTCGGCAGCTATGCAACAGGCACGGCAACGGAAAAAAGCGACATCGACCTACACATATTTACGGATGATAGTAGTATACGGAAGAAAATAGCGTCAATAAACTCGAAACTTTCCGTAAAAACAGGACTAATTTCCGACGAACCTCTATCAAGAGAAATAAAGCGCAAACACATCATAATACAAGGTTACGATCACTATTATGGAGCGTTTGCGAAAATACCAAGTAACACTGACTGAACCTTCACTAGACATCACCTACAATTATCTAGTCAAAGCGCAGAACTGTTGTCGCGCCGCAACTCTGCTCCATAAAGCAAAACTCTATGAAAATGCAATATCGCAAAGCTACTACGGTATGTACTGTAGCACCATAGGCCTGCTTCGAGCATGCGGTATTTCCTGCGAATCACACAAGCTGACAATCATATTACTTCGAGAGTTATTTTCCAGCCCCAGCCTATCGCTTATGCTTCAAAGTGCAAAGCGGGAGCGAATTGAGAAGCAGTACTTTATCACTAATGCAAAAGCAGTCGCAGAAGAATCAGCAGAACTCATCGAGAATTCAGAAGTGTTTGTGGCAAACATTAGAGTCATCATTGGCGACTTAACTCCTCAGTCAATAGAATGCTATAGAGAGATATTGAAATCGAAATACGACGCCACCAGCATTTAAACCGGGAATTCCACTGGTCACGCGCGCAAAATGCATATGAAGCAGCCAGCACCTCGTACTACACGACCCTAGAAGAACACGCGCTCGCAGTATTTCAGGACAGTAACATCCGCCGCGTATGGCACGAGAACGAATGGTGGTTCTCGGTTGTTGACGTTGTAGAAGCTCTTACTGAGAGTCCTGATCCGGCCAATTACTGGCGCATATTGTAACACAGAATTGGAGAAGAAAATGAAAATCAACCCATTACAAATTGTAACGGGTTCAAATTGCCGGCAAAGGACGGCAAGCTACGGGAGAAGGACTAAGCTAACGCTAAAGGCATGCTACCTGAAAACAAAGTTGAGCTGTACACAGATTGCGTACAACTGAAACCTCTAAGCGCAGATGGAAAAAGGTACGGACGCGATTGGGGCAGTCAGTTACAAATTGTAACTAACTGAAATTACCACGCTAAACACAACCGTACACCTCTGCAGAACAGGGCATACACATCCAAAAGCCTAGATGAGAAGCTCTCCAAAGGACAGGTACAACTTGTACGTACCCTTCCAGTATCAACTGCAAGTGCCGTAAAAAGGTTTAACAAAGAAGTAAACGCCGCGACCCGGATTTGAACCGGGAAATCCTTGCGGAAACGAGATTTCCAATCTCGCGCAGTAACCAGGTTGTGCCATCGCGGCAGTTAAGCTTACGATTCAAAGTTGTCTTTTAAATCTAGTGTTTTTCTCAGAGCGGCAGTCTTTTTCTTGTGCCAAAAACCTATAATTCGAGCATATCGCAATCTAGCTTCAAAACGCAAAATTGTAATGATGTGAACCGTTGAATGATTGGCGTTCTTAGGCTTATACAAGTAGCAGTTGTGATGAATTGCTAACTCTTTAAGGCAGACTGAGATTTCATTCATTCCACGAGCATTAACTGTTTGGATGCGAACAGATTTTACTCCAACATACCCTTCGGCTGAAAAAAATGCCCTTAGCCAAGCTATTTTTTCAATTGATGTTCTAAAATTAGGAATACTCCAAGTGTGAATTCCAAATTGTGCAAATTTCAAAATATCTTCACCTATTGATTGATGAGAACATTTTACGGCAAAATAACCTTGCATAGGCGTTACCCTAGGTGCCTTTGCGTACACTTCATAAAAAAAGCGAAGATAGGCCGCTAGCATCTCGTCATCATCTGGAAAGCAATTGATATAATAACGATAGAACCCTTCCGGCGCTAATCTACGCTTAATATTTCCGTCACCAGCAAGAAATCCACAAAGAGCAGCTTTTGCTACTGCAACTTCATGCCCGCCAAATGCTGCGCGTTCTCGCTCTCGGACTCTCGCCCACCGCGCCAAGGCAACGGCACGATTATGCTCGGAAGAGTGCATAGTTAACTAAGAAAACTATTAAAGAAATACCTTACGCGTAGATGTCCAGTGGAAACCGCGCGGATTTAAATAGTCCTACAACCCAAAGTGTTCATGAACTTCCTCGTTCTCGGAAGCAGCGCGGCAGCGCTCATCGCACTAATAAGCATCGTCTGGTGGTACTTGCACCGCGATCCAGAGCGTGCAGACCCGAATTACAAAGGTTTCATCTCTCCAGCAAACGGAGTAGTCGTTGATATTATCGAGCGCAAGCCAACAGACAAATCAACAAAAATAAAGAAAGGAAATAACGGCATCACCGCGTTCTTTGACGACTTCCCTGAAGGCAAAACTATCATAGTAATTATGATGAAGCCACAGCACATTCACACGCAGCGCGCACCAATAGCCGGCCGCATTGTAAACGTCGCACATAGACCAGGCCTGAAACTAAACGCCGTCTTTGGCGATTACAAGAAAGCAACTGCAGAGAACGAGCACGCAATGTACACGATTCAAGGTAACAATGGTAGGCGCTGCAAAGTGTATGCTATCGCAGGGCTCCTAGCAAGAAGAGTACGCCCTATCGCGAAGATCGGCGAGCAAGTTCATCAAGCGCAGCGCATTGCTAAAATTACGTTTGGCAGCCAAGTCGCATTAGTCCTGCCAAAAGCAACTGTGCACGTAAAAATTGGCGAAACAGTATTTGATGGCATAACAAAAATTGCTGAATAAACATGACACCGAAACGACTTCCTGCGCAAGCAATTACTAAAGCGCGCGAGCAAACAAAGCGAATAGCATCAAAGGCACTAAAACAAGCCAGAACTATTCGCGCGAGTACGCGGCAAGCACGACTAAAAACCGTTGCGACCGTAAAAGTTGCGCAGGAAAACGCAAAAGTCGTTACGCAGCAAGCAGTTAAGCTATTCAGAATTAACCTTGCAAATACTTTGACATTACTAAACGGAGTTTTCGGCTTCCTGTCAATTATTGCCGCAGCAAGAGAGGCGTTCATGCTATCAGCAATTTTCATAATTGCAGGAGTACTTTGCGATTGGCTTGACGGCAAAGCCGCAAGAGCTTTCAGCGAAACAAGCGCGCTTGGTAAAGAGCTAGACAGCCTTAGCGACCTAGTTACGTTCGGAGTCGCGCCCGCGTTCCTTGTCGCAATGATTGAGCCCGGCCTCTTCAGCATCGCAGCAGGCGCTCTATTCGTGCTCTCCGCCGCACTAAGACTCGGCCGTTTTAACGTGCAACAAGTAGAAGGAGTGTTTTATGGCGTGCCAACTACCGTTAACGGAATATTGCTGCCGCTGATGATTTTTCTTGGCGCGCCATACACGTGGTTCCCGTACTATATCGCAATTTTCGCGCTGCTGATGAACGCGCCGATTAAAATCAAGAAAGTGTTTTAAAACAGAAATAATCGTATAAGCAGTTAGCAACACATAAAAACTAAATTCCGAATTCAGTCACATGGCATTCTTTACCGGCTCGGAAATAGACTTTATCGGTAAGCTAATTTTCGCGCTCGGCGCAGGGTTTCTTATTGGATATGGCCGCGAGCGCCGCGGTAAGCCTGCCGGTATAAGTACAAACACGCTCGTCATTGCGGGCGCTATGATGTTCACGTTTTTCTCGACGCAAGTTGACCCGATGTCGCAAAGCAGAATAGCAGCCCAGATTGTGAGTGGTGTAGGCTTCCTTGGCGCAGGCATCATTCTCAAAGGCAAAGATGGCGCTATCAAGAACCTCACCACCGCAGCAAGCGTGTGGTTTGCTGCGGCAATTGGTATGGGAATCGGCTTTGGCATGTATGTGCATGCCGGCCTTGCGACAGCGTTCGCATGCCTTGTTCCCCTAATTCCGCCAGTGCAAGTGTTTGACAAGCACGCGAAGACAACAAAGAAAGAACTTAAGCGCATTGCAAGAATGCGATAAACCGCTCCGGAGCGCTTACGTTAAATTAAGGTTTTTTCCGAAATTCGCCGCTTTTCCGAAAAATATAAATTGTACAGATACACCCCGTGTACTATGAAACCCTTCCAATCGTTCGCTAGCGTGGTAAAACTTGGCAAGAAAGGACAACTCACCCTCCCAAAAAAACTGCGCGACTTCTACCAATTAGAAGAGGATGACGAATTCAACTTGGAGCGACTACCGAGCGGAGACATTAAGCTGGCAAAGCGCACAGTAAAGTCGCCTGAAGATAAGATTCTCGAAGCAATCGCCATGATGCAAGGACCACCTATTGATGTCGATGCAGCATGGGAAGCAGTACTTGCAGAGCGACTTAAAGAACGCTCATGAACTACTGCGCCGATACCTGGTTTATGCTCGAGCTTAGCGAAAGTAAAGCTAAAGCACTGCAAATATTTAAGGACGCTAAGGAAGGCAAATCACATATAATTGTGCCTGCAGTTGTTATAGCGGAAACAATGAAACAACTTTTACACCGGGGAAAAAAGCGCGCAGGAGTGGAGCTATTTTTTGATAGTATAGAACAGTCAGAAAAAATTCGCATTATATCTGTCGATAAAGCTATTGCCATGGAAGGTGCAGTAATTTCTCTGAGCTACGGCGTGCCGCTAGTAGACTCCTTGGTAGCAGCTACAGCGCATATTCATCAATGCGACATGCTGCTTGCAAAAGACGCACATTACACTCCATTCGTCAAGAAGAAATACATCAAACTACACAACTGGTAAGCAAGCACCCAGCTAGCAGAAAGCGAAGCAGGCAAAGAAACGATTATCCAGCAGCTTGAGAAACAAGGAATGGGCCCAGCCGGACTCGAACCGGCGACCTTCTCGGTGTAAACGAGACGTTATAGCCACTAAACTATGGGCCCTTGTACGATTAGGGCACCGCTTACATTTATAAAAACTAGGGTTCCAGAAAGCAATAAGAAAGTCCAATTGAGCAAAAAATGGCAAAAATCTACACTCCTCCACAGCAGATTCTCGAACGCTACGCGAAAGTGCTTATACACGCTGGACTTGGCGACGGCCACGGCATAAAGAAAGGCCAAACCGTCGTTCTAAGAGTTCCAGAAGCCGCGAGGCCACTACTAGTTGAGATATACAAAGAAGTACTTCGAGCGGGCGGGCAGCCATTAATGCGCTACACGCCAGACGGGCTACAACGCGCGTATTTCGAGCTTGCAAGCGACGCCCAGCTCGACTTTTTTCCCGCGAAATTCGCCAAAGGAATGGTTGACCAAGCAGACCACTACGTCGCAATTATTGCGGAAACAAATATGCAGGAACTCTCCGGCATCGATCCGCAAAAGATCATGCGCTCAGGCCGCGCGAACAAGCCAATGAGTGAGTGGATGAACGAGAAAGAGAACAAAGGCAAATTCCACTGGACGCTCGGAATGTACGGCACGCCTGCGATGGCAAAAGAAGCTGGCCTCTCCCAGAAAGAATACTGGAACCAAATCATCAAAGCCTGTTACTTGAATGAAAAAGACCCTGTTGCACGCTGGCACCGCACGCAAAAGGAAATTCAAGCGGTTGCGGCGAAACTCACCAAACTTGGAATCGACCACGTCCACGTAAGCGCGCCAGGCACCAACCTAATTGTCGGCTTCCATCCAAAGCACAAATGGATCGGCGGCACCGGCCGAAACATTCCAAGTTTTGAGTGCTTCACAAGCCCAGACTTTCGGCGCACAGAAGGCACTATTACTTTTACTGAACCATTGTACCGTTACGGCAACAAAGCAACCGGCATTTCATTAACCTTCAAAGCCGGCAAAGTCGTTGATGTCAAAGCAAAGACTGGCGCCGCATGGCTCAAGAAAATGATTGCCGAAAAGGGCGCAAACATGATCGGCGAATACTCACTAACTGACAGCCGTCACTCAGAAATCACTAAGTTCATGGCAGACACGCTCTTTGACGAAAACGTTGGCGGACGCTACGGAAACACGCATCTTGCGCTTGGCAAAGCGTACCACGACTGCTACCAGAGCGACCCGGCAAAAGTAACCAAGAAGCAATGGGAAACCATGGGCTATAACGACAGCGCAGTACACACCGATATCGTTGCAACAAGCGACCGAACCGTGACTGCCACACTTCGAAATGGCAAGACAGTCGTAATCTACAAAAACGGCCAGTTCCAAGTATAGGATTATAAATAACCACAAAATAACTACTGCATGAGAGTACCTGAGCGCTCGCTCCTCGACTCGTACGCACAAGTCCTTGTAGAAGCAGGACTCAATGGCGGCGCAGGAATGAAGCCCGGCGCTGTTACGATTCTGCACGTACCTGAAGCAGCGCAACCATTTTTGGAACCACTCCACCAAGCAGTCCTTGCTGCAGGCGGCCAACCACTCGTCCACTATATACCATCAGGGCTCACCCGAAACCTCCTGGAACACGGCTCGCTTGAGCAAATTAGCTGGCAACCGGAACAAATGATTCGCGCACGAATCAGCGAAGCAGATCACCGCATCTACATTATTGCAGAGGACAATCCGACTGAGCTGCAGCATATTGCGGTTGAAAAGCGAGCAGCGCGGAACCAAATTCTTACCGTAAGCCGAAGCTGCATCGATGCAAAGGAAGCCCTCGGCGCGTTTAACGAAACTTATGGCCTGTATGGTACTGCAGCCATGGCGCGCGAGGCAAAACTCACCAAAACAGAGTATTGGGATCAAATCGCAAAAGCGTGTTTTCTCTACGACACAAATCCAGTGCAACGTAATCGCGAAGCGCAGCAGCACATTTGCACCATCCGCGATTGGCTCACCGACCTTCAGATGGATTCAGTACACATTGAAGCGCAAGACACAGACATAACCATCGGAATTGGCAGTAACCGAAAATGGCTCGGCGGACGAGGAACAAATATTCCCAGCTTTGAAGTATTTGTTAGTCCAGACTATCGACGAATAGACGGACGTATGCGGTTTAATCAACCACTATACTATCAGGGCGGACGGATTCAAGATATACAACTAACGTTCAAAGATGGAATTGTATCGCAGGCAGAAGCGAAAGTTGGAGCGCCAATGCTCGAGGCATTGCTTGCCATTCCTGGAGCCAATCGATTAGGAGAATTTAGCCTCACCGACAGCAGAATTTCCAAAATTGAACGATTTATGGGAACAACACTATTCGATGAAAATACTGGCGGCCACTGGGAAAAAGGCGTTTTCAAACCAACCGGCAATACGCACATTGCACTCGGTAGCTCGTTTCCTGAATCATACAAAGGCACTGAGCAACGCTCTCAGGCGGAGCTCGACGCCCTAGGGTTTAATTTTGCAAAGACGCATGTGGACATCGTGTCGACCCTTGACCGCGTAGTCACTGCCTCGCTTCGAAATGGCAAGACAGTCGTAATCTACAAGGACGGCAAGTTTACGGTATAAAACAACAAACTTAGCAGCCTGCGCGAACACTTGCGGCAGCCACTAGCGAAAGACTCATAACACCATAGTGGTGCCTGCCATCATGAACGATGAGGATGAACGCCTTAGCGAGCGCATGCGCGCAGCCCGAACGGACGGAGCATCGTTTGACGGAATTGAGGACATAGCTCAAGACATAGTAAAACTATACCATGAGCGCCTCAGTAAGTTTGCAGAGTACAAAGCGCAAACGCCTGACGACGCGCAGGACTTACTTGCTACGCTATATGCTAAGCTTCCAAAAATAATTCATAACTTCTCGGGCGGCGCACCCATGCCATATCTTGTAACCGCGCTCAAAAATGTAGCAAAAGACATGCAGCGCGTAAGCGCACACATGAAAACGACCCGAATGATGGATATCCTCGCAAACCCTGACCCGCAGCTCGATGCGCAACTAGACCTGCAAACGCTCGTGGCGCTTGGTACAGCAAGCATGAATCCAAAGTGGCGTAATTGCTTTGTTTACTCGGTGGTCCATGAGCTAAATAGCCCGCAGATAAGTGCGCTCAGCGGTAAACCTGAAGGCACTGTTCGCTCAAACCTTACGTTTGCGCGAAGACATATGCGCGAGAGCTATGGCGCCGAACTCAGGCTCGACTAATACTCAATTACTAGAGTAAGCGCTCAGTGAGCAGGTCTTTCAAGTCTTCAAGCGTCTTGCATAGTTTTAGTTCTTGCGCGCTTGCAAGAACATGCAGTTGCTTATTTTCCAACGCAAAAATTACTGGAAACTGCACGCCGTTAGGAAAGCTTTGCCCTAGCTGCTTAGCATAATGCCGGCGAAATTCGTCGCGATGCAAAAATACTGAAGGCGTGTCAAGCTTGCGCACATACTGCTTCCAAGCGCTTCGCATACCGATTGTGCCGTAAGTTAGAGCGCATAGCGAGCACTCGTATGAGCTCGGGGAGAACACGCGGTGCGTGTAGTCTGAGAGGCCGTTAAACAGGCCTTGCTCAGCGTTGTATACAAAGATGATACGCTCAGTTGTCATTATGTATTTGCATCATTCCGAGTTTATATGGGTTCGGGTTTGCGCGGGCCACAAAGGATTTAAGAAAAGCAATAAACTTCACAGTTCTCATGACTCAAGAAAATAATCTTGATATAATTTGTCGCAAGTCACGAATTGTAGCAGTGACTGGCGGCGCACTCTATATCGCTGGAACAGCTAGTTCTCTGTATGCGCACGAACAAGGTATGAGCGCACTCCGCACCCATACTGAAGCCCGATTAGGGCGGCTTCCAATTCATCCTCAAGTAATCCACTATACCGGTAACGTAGCCTCCATTACAGGTCTCGGACTGCTGCTTTTGGGAGGCTACGCGCACGCCATGTCAAGCGTCATTCGCAAGCAAAAGTAATACGTGCGCGAAGCAGTATCTAAACGTAGCATAATTATGTTCGGCGCTGGTGCCTACGGCGAACGCGGCACTATTTGACTCGTGCAAAGTCCTTCCACTTTGCCCGTTCAGTCATGATTCGGCCGCAGGAGCAGCATGCTTTTGCGCTCGTTGGATGCGCGTCCATCCACGCAAGATCAATACCACTGAAGAAGTGCGCACCCACGACTCCATTAGAACCGCCTAGTTTAAATTGTCTTACAGTTGCTAAATTATATGCTTGGTCTCTATGATTCACTGGAAACGAAGGCAGTACTCTGGATGCGCGAATACGGCATCAGAGCTCTGCGGTATTCTATAGCAGTTGTGTTCATCTGGTTTGGTTTTCTGAAAGTAATTGGATTTAGTCCTGCAATTGAACTCGTAACGCAAACCGTGTACTGGTTTGATCCAGCATGGTTTGTTCCTTTCCTTGGCTGGTGGGAAGTACTTATTGGGTTGTGTTTCCTGTGGCGCAAAGCAGTACCTGTAGCGCTACTATTACTTGCGCCTCAAATGGTTGGTACAGTGATCCCCCTGTTTATCCTGCCACACATTACTTGGCAAGGCTTCCTACTACCAACCATGGAAGGCCAATATATTATCAAGAATTTACTAATTATTTCAGGCGCGCTTGTCGTTGGCGCGCACCTTCACGATAAGGAAGAACTGGCCTGAAAGCTACAGACTGTTTACTACGCCAAGCAATGCCTTCCCCGTGATTTGAACACGGGACCTCTTCATTACCAATGAAGTGCTCTACCGCTGAGCTAGGAAGGCCTTAACAGTCGGGTCGAACGGGCGTTTATAAACATATTGCCACAGTAAATACTGCGTACGAACTTTCAAGTAACACTCGAAACGAAAATTATGAAATTAGTTGCGCTCCACAACTAGGCAGGTGAAATCGTTTATAATAGTAACAAATAATATATATTCTAGTACTTACTTCCAGAGGTACGAGGACGCATTTGTTTGATCAAACACGTCTTCTGGAGGGAATACAATGAAATGGAATATTCTCAGTTCATGTACCTTAGCACTACTGATGGTAGCATCAGCAAGCGCAGCAACAGTCACCATTACTGGCGACACCGCAGCAGGAGAAAACCAGCCAGGTTGGCTCTTTAATCGCGACGCAAGCACGTCAACACCGTTTGTCTTTAATACAGATCAAGCAAGTATTGGCACAGGCAGTTTGTACGTTTTACCGATTGGCACGAACGCGTCGAACAAGTTTGTTGGGGAATACTACCCTGGCACAACAATGGCTAACTTTACGAACTTCTCGTATGACTTCCGCATCGGACCAAACGGCTCGAACACGTCAGCAGGACAGTTCTACTTGAACGTATACGCAAACTTCGGCGTCTCAAACGACACTAAATTCTACGACTGCCGCTACAATGTCGTGCCAACAATCGGCTCGACAACTGCATGGACAACCGTAGCATTCGACCCAACGCAAGCTTACGCTGTTACAACACGAGGCTCATCACCGTACGCATGTCCAGCTGTACCGGCTGACATGGACCTTTTCAGCGCAGGCTCGAACATCAGAGCATTCGCACTGAACATGGGCGACACGTCAAATAGCGACGTAGGTCTTGATGGCTACTTCGACAATGTTGTTGTAAGCACTACTGCCGGCACCACGGTCTTTGACTTTGAACCAGTAGTAGTAGCGCCAGCAACAAAGGCAGAAGTACTTGCCGCTAAGGGCGTACCAGGCAAAGGAATTGCAAACGCACCAGGCCTTCAGAAGCCAGCTACAGCAGGCTTTGCTGGCAGCGAATAAGCAAGCACCAAAGTTAGCAATTAATCATTTTTCTATTTTTTTAGTTAATAATTCTTAGAAAGTATGAACAGTCTTTATATACTCAGTAATGAGATTATTAATTATGGTTCTGAACGAGCGCCTCACCTCAGTATTGTTAGTTCTAAAAATAATCTTTTGGTGCGTGCTAATTTACACCGCCGTTATCGGCGCGATGTTTATGAAAAACTCGAGCGAAATAGTGCAAACAAGGCTTGAGCGCGGCGAGCCGCCGTTCCGCCTCGATAGCATTCTTGCCGCAGTGCAAAGCGGAAACAAAGACGCTGCGCTGCCAACACTGCTATCAACACAAATAGGAAGCAGCATCAAAGACCCTGCAATCGCCGCGACAGTTGCGAGCGTGCAAATGGCCGCAAGTAACGGAGACAGCGCAACCGTCCTTCGCGAACTTACAAACCTTGACGGACTACTTGCTGCAAAAGGACTCAATGAGGCGCGCACCACAAACCAACAGCTACTCAAAGCAGTGCAAAGCGGCGACCAGACGAACGTGCAAACTTTGACTAAGAAGCTACTAACGCAGCTTGCTTAAATTTGCCTTAGAAGTGCGAGCGCATTAAATTGTAAATTTAAGAGCTATAGAAGTAAAGAAAAAAATATGTGCATCGGCTAGGCGCGGGGCGCCTATGGACATTGCCGATGCACGCGGTTAGTGCAGGAGGAGGGATTTGAACCCACGAACCCGCTGGGGGAGAGGATCTTAAGTCCGCCGCATTTGACCACTCTGCCACTCCTGCATTAGTAGTGAGCTAAATACGTATTATAAATATGGTGTTTGGTAAAGCAAAATATCAGAATTTTAAGCTGCGCTGAGCGCAATCACGCGCCAAATAAATACGCCGACATAGACCGCATAAGCAACTATTACAGTTGAATAAACTGCGCGCACTACTAGCGGGAGAGGTCTCTTGTCGGCTGGGTATGTCGCAGATATACGCCTACTTACATCCACTTGAAAGTGCCTGCGGTGAATGTATGCTGAAAACCCGAAATATATTGACCACGCAAGCACAAATCCTACTACGAGGAGCATGATTTCTAAAAAGGGCGTGTTTGCCAAGTGCTCAAGGAGCGCAATATGAATACACGTAATTAAGGTTAAAATCAAGCCACGCTGCGCGAGTGGAACGCCACGAGGTTTCTCAAGTCCAAGCCAAAGTATTGCAGCAGCGTTGCCGACAACCGCTAGCGCCACCCCTAAAATGCCTGCCATGCTCTCTTCGCGGCTGAGCGTGCCATGACTTAGTAGCAAGATTAGCAATATTACTAGAAATACGCTAACCGCCGCTGTAAGAATAAGAAACACAAGCAGCCAGCCTCCAATTCCTCGCAGTTCGCCCATTTTATCCTCAGTATGTTTTAGTGTTTAAATAACCGTGCACTTCGCGCAAGATTAAATCCATGTCCTCGCGCACCAGCGTCCTATAGCGATGGATTTCACGCACTCCTATAAACTTCTCCATGATAGCGCGGTAAAAGTACATCCAAGCCTTTTTCTCAAAGCGGCCGACAGCGTCTGTTAAGATGTACGCTTCGAATTCAAAAGTAATTTTTGCCTTATTCACAATCATTTTACGCCCGTCTTTCTCTATTTCCACGTCGGTAAGTTCGCGAGCAGTTATGTAGATAACTATTCGGCTTTTTGCGTAATCCGAGAGTTCACGGCGGTTGTCAGCCTGAATAAAAATATCTTTACCTCCTTCTTTTACCAGCTCGGTGTGCTGGCTCTCAAACCATCCAAACCCTTCAGAGCGGAAGTATCCCATTAAGTTTTTCATTAAGTCTGCAAAGTCAAAGAGTCCTTCGTACGAGACTTTCATTCCGCGAACTACCGTAGTGAGTTCCGCCATTAGTTATGTCTCACCGTACTAACCATGCGCCACCTTCTCTGTGCGCGAACTTTCCATATGCGTGTAATCTTGAATAAGTTTTTGCACGTCCATCACTTCATCGTATAGCGGATAAATATAATCATACGTATATTCGCGGTCAATAACATGATCGCGGAAGAATTTGCCAAGCATCTTTAGCCATTTACTTCCGTGACCTGTTTCGCCGTTATTTTCTAGGCCTTGCCAGTCTTGGATTACCTTGCCACGAATAGTCACATAGAAGTATGCTTTAGTAAGTGTTAGTTTCTTTCCTTCTCGGATTACATCAACGTGATGAAAATCCATGAAGTGCCACTCAAAGCTAAGTTCATACATATAGTACTCGTCAAGTTTACGTTTTGCCTCCCATTTTAGAACCAGCTCGGTTCCGATCGGGCTCCAAGGTTTAGACTTGTACAATTTTTCGTAAAACCAATAATTATTTCGGCGCAAATACTCAATAATTACTTTGTACATCCCATCCCAATCAAATACGCCGTCATAGCGGATAATCGTCGGCCAAGTCTCGTAACTGTCTGCTGGAGTACCGCCGGCCATACATTAGTACGCACAAACTTCGTTTATAAATATACTTATCAGCAGATATGAAGTCGAACAGTGCTAACTAAGCATTCTCGCTGCAGTAACTGCACAGAACCTTGCCTTCAACAACCACTAAATCTTCGGCGAAGTTGCCACATTCAGCGCAATATCCTTCCTGTCCTTTTACACCTGGCCTATTACGCGTTTGCGCAAGTTCTGCAAGTATTTCAAAAAGTGCCGGCTCTATTTTTAGTACGTCCTTAAACGTCAAAAATCCTAAAAGCTTGTGGTGACCATCACGAACAGGCAAGTGGAAAATGTTGTGCGCCGACATAATTTCCATAGCATCATGCACGTCAGCTTCCGGCCGAATGTCAATAAGCTTAGTTGTCATAATATCTTTAATCAAAGTCGTGTCAGGGTCTAGCGCCTCCGCAGTTACACGCGATACAAAATCCTCTGCAATTACGATGCCTAATAGTACATGATGATCATCTACAATCAGCAGCGAACCTACTCCTTTGTCCCGCATTATATGCGCTGCGTCGCGCACTGATAACGATGGCCCGATTGTAACGGGTTTTGTTGTCATTGCGTCACCTACAACATAGCCAGTTTTCATAATTTAAGGAGAGCGTTTTCATTTATATGATAACCGCGTGCGATGATCATCCCGAAAATTCGTTTACTCTCATTAAGTGAGAAAATCTAAACGAATTATCGATAACAGCGCTGTTCAGTACGAAGAAAAGCCATTTTATAATTGAAGTTCCATTATTTACTATATAGACATATAAGCACAATAAGTATTATATGTTCCGCGGAGCATATCCGATAATGGACGCGACAACAATATCAATCTTGAAAACTACGCGAAATAATTAAAGTAAAATTTCCATTTCAGCGCCGAACACTGCTCGCAGCGCAGTAAGCGTTTCTGCTTGCACGCCAACAAGCTCTGCTGGCTGCGGCTCAATTAATGCTTGCTCAAACTCTTCAGGCGTTACGTCATGCAGATTGGTTACCGCTCCTGAGGACTCATACGCGCCGAGCATAAACCCTTCTTGCGCCTGCACATCTCGCACTACAAGCAGATGCTGGCGCAGGAATAGAACTTCACCTATTTTCTCTCCGTGGCGGATTCTCATGCGCACGCGCTCAAGTTCGCGCGTTCGGGAGCGCTGCACGTGCTCAATTAGGACTTTGAATAATTCTCTAGCTTGCTTTGTTGTTTCCGCAATGTCTGTTTTGGTTAGCTTCTTTTTGTCGTATAGTTTCTTTGCATTGACTATGTCTTGCACGTAACGACTGTACTTCTCTGCGACAAGGCCAGAGTGTACTAAGTGTTTGTCGAAGAGCTCACCGAGTTTCGCTTCAGGACTTTCTTTGACATTCACCAATCTTAATGCGTCGCGGATTGCAGTAACTGTCGACTCATACGCGTGAAGCACGTTCTCTGCTTCTTTTCGCGCGTTAATGGCTTCGAACAATTCTTGCAGGCGCTTAAGGTACGCTTCGCTTTCAATTGTTAACGCGTCAATTTCGGCGCCTGTTACGCTTGTGCGGTCGCCGTGCTCGAGGTCCTTTCTTAACTGAATTACTTTAGCTAGCGTATCAACGTCTTTGTCGGTAAGTAATTTTTCTTTCTTTACGAAGATGTCGCGCATGACGTTCGGCGTTTCTTTTGGCGTCGGCGGCGGCAAGCCGTACAGCATAAGGGCGGCTTGACTTGGCGTTAAGGTTGCCCAGAAGAAGTCTTCCATGCCGATTTCTTTAAGTTTTAGCGAGACGCGCTTAAGCCACTGGTCCCCTTGTGACATGAATGCGTCGATTGCTTCCGGGCTCGGCTTAATCTTGCCCATTTCGAGAAGTTGCTTCCAAGGCATGAATACGCCACGGTCGTAGAACGGAACGCCATCACGCAAGAAAGTGAAAATTACCGGGTTCGCTTCCTTTATGTTCTCCCAGAAGTCAGTGAGGATGTAAACTTGAATGTTGATTTTGTTTGTGATACCAGTGAGTTCTCCGGCGTGGTAGCCCATGTCAATAATGATTGCGCGAAGCTTGTCTTTTAGCTCCGCTCGCGTCATCTTCTTTACGTCAGTGTCGTCGATTACGATGAAGACGTCAACGTCCGACTTGGTTGTTGCTGTGCCTTGCGTGAGCGAACCTGCGAGAACGTAGCACACAATGTACTTCTCGAACTTCTTAAGCACCATTTGCTTGTGCGTTTCCGCTAGTTTTACGGCGCCGAGCATACCTTTGTCAAAGAGTATAGTTGCTTGCGCAATGTTGCCTAGCACGTCGTACTTCGCGTCGAAGCAGAAACCCCATAGTTCGCTGAGGAGGAGTGTTTCCGGCTCGAGATTCGGGTCGATGTTTGTTGCTTCTTGTGTGAAGATATTATGGAGCTTTTCTCGTAGCTCGGACTTCGCCATCTTCTTTGAGTCTGTGTCATCAATTAAGATGAGCATCGCGGTTTTATCAGGCCGGTCTGGCAGCGGCGGGAGAATTGCCGTGCCAAGAATATAGTCACTAAAGCGCTCCATTAATTTATTTTGGAAAGCTTCAAGTTGCGGGCGCATCGCGTCGACACGCGCTGCTAACGCCGCTTGCGCTTGCGGATTCGCAACTGCGTCAGCAATTGTTGCTTCAGATTGCTCTGGCTGCGAGTCTGGAACAGGCGCTTGCGCTGCAGGAACTACTTCTGTAACATAATCTCCCTTATGCGCGCCTTTAGTCATACTACTCGCCCGTCAATTCCGATTTATAAGCTTTTGGAGGGGTAAACGCAGCTGGTTCGGGTTTCGACACTAGTTATTCTAGCCACAAGTCAGCACTAAATTCATCAAGCTGATCCAGCGCTTCCATATCCTCAATAACTTGTAATTCCGCTAATGAAATAATAATTACTGGTACCGTCAAAATTCCGTCTCCAAGCATTTCAGCCGTAATAGTCATTCGCGAGGTGGTCTCATCACGCACCATTCCTCCAATGTATATTTCACCGGCCGGCGCCTGCGCTTCAGTACCATCCTCAAGAGTCACTGTACCGCCTTCTCCAAGTTTAATATCGGGAATAGTTTCGCAGGTGTCCCCTATTCCAAGTACTCCCCCTCCACAAATCTCACGGCCTCGCAAAACATGTACTTCAGTAAGACTTTGTAGCACTACTGCAGTAACATCATAGTCGCCAGGCGCGAGTTGAACAGGGTTTGTTGGAGTGCTGTCTTCAGGCGCAGGAACTACAGCCACTTGTGCGTACTCAGGATCATCAACTGGAACGAATGTAATGATTGCTTTGTACGGCTTATCAAAAGAGCCTAGTTCGCCTTGTTGCACCCAAGCGCCAAGTTCAGGCTTGTCAACGGTACCACCTCGAGATTCTCTAGCAATTATCATTGGACGAACAGCCACCGTAGTTTCTTTCAGCGGCGTTAATTTCATATCCACTTGGCGGCTTTCTGAAGATATACTGTCTATTGAAACACGAGCTGTTCGGAAGCCCTCACGCTCAGCGACTAGTGCGCCTCCAACGCAAGGCGGAAGTTGAGCGGTTAAGCGCCCATTTTCTGATTCGCCGTATGAACAAGCGTCACTCAAACATTCATAAGTAACTAAAGCAGTCATTGGAGCATCCGCAGAACTATCCTTGGTTGTAACCGTCACTACACTTCCTATTGCCTCTGCATCCCCACACACAGACTCTTGCGCAGTATTGTCATCGCCGTAAGGAGCGAACGATAACACCTTATTGTTTCGCATATTTACTTCTATTGGGAATTGGAACACATACGGCCCTTGACTTGTATCTGCACTTAGCTGCACTAGTACAGGATAACTTACGTCGTATTGGAAATCTAGCATCTTAAACTGCGGCAAGAAGAATAAGTGCGACGACAAGCGGTCAGGCTTAATTATTTGTCCACCGGGACTTACTCTAACGTACGGCTCCCATCGACTAAGGTATATGAACGAGGCGTCTAGTGAACTTACATCCTCGGGAATATTAAAATAATAGTTTGCGTAGATTCTATCAGTTGTAGAGTCGCCACTTTTTACAAAGCTCATACTTCTCGAAGCAAATAACTGCACAATTCCTATGTCGCGCTGCAGCGCAGTTGCAACAGTTTGGCGTACTTGGAACAAAGCCCAGATTGGACCGGGTGAAAAACCTAGATCGTAGCCGCTCGCTATTGGTGGCAATTTATCGTCCGTTGACTCCAAAGTAATTGCTTCCAAAGTAAGGCCTTCAAAGAAGCCACTAGCCTGCGCCTGCGCAACAATAGACGAAGCAGTATCGTACAATTGCTTCAGCGGAACATCAACTTTTGCAATAAACTCGCTGCGCTCGAGCGCTGTGCCACCGCTTGATTCGATTTTTATTGGATAACTCATTGACACTATAGTGTCTCGAACACCGAAAGTAACTTTCACTACAGGATCCTTGTCAGCTACTATCGTATACTGCTCAGCAAAGGTTGAAAATTCATCAATACAAGTAAGAGTGCGCTGCGAAATATCATTTTCTAATTGACCTTGAATTGCCGGAGCGGCGCCGAGAAGTGCTGGCTTTTCGCTAGCTTCAACGCAAGTAGTGCAATCATTTGCGCTTGCAAGGTAACTCCAATAAGGCATAGCAGGCCGATTCTGAAATGGCTCGAATGCTTTTGATTCTGTTGGGCGTAGCGGATTTGCTACGTAGCCATCCGCTACTGGATCTACATAACCTCCCGTTTCTCCAATTGCCACTAGTGATGCCCTAGTAGATTGTTCGAGACAACTTGTAACAAACGCTTCTACTGGTTGCAGATCAGTTCTAACACCAATCGTAGTGTCTGGCTCGGAATTTACGCGCATCAAAAGGTAAGTAGCAAGTCCGCCAATAATTATAATGACAGCGGCGATGATTAGAAATAAAGAAAGTTGTCCGCGTCTCATTTAGTTGTCTCCAATAGGCAAACATGCTTCATTGCCATCAATTTCGCTTCTCGGGTAGAGTGTTTTTATTGGTACGCTGAATTCCACGCATACTCGGTCATAGCGCGTGGTTGATTCTAGCTTAATTCTTGATGCTCCGGACCAACTTACCGTTGCGCCAGGTTGCAAACTGTTTTCTGCTAAGCGATTGCTTCGTCCTTCTGAACCGTCAAGAGTTAGTGCGTAAGTGATCGGTTCTTCAGATTCATCTTCAAGTGGCATAGTCGCGATGCGACCGCTAATGATGTACCTGAACTTTGGCACTTCAGTAAGCTCCGCAGGCGGAACGGACACGCCTAGTTCCTCATCGAGCTTACTAAGCTCGTTTAATGCGTCTACAATTCTTTGCTCTACACTAGTAACTCTCACTGCATTAAACGTCAAGCCTACTTGTCCATTAGTATTAATTGTAAGCGACTCTGGGGAGCGGCGCGCGCTTGTACCCAAGCACACTTCTTCTGAGAACTTCTGAGCCCAGTCGCCGCCAACTGTTAAATCCTCTTCCCAGGGCCAGGTTGTCGCGCCCCTAAGGCCCTTTGCAAAACCGAAGTTGGACAACATACTAACTGTTGACGACGTCTGCAATCCAAATCCTAGCGAATCAATAAACTTCTCGCCTGATCCTTTTCTGGAACGCTTAATATAATCTGCAACTTCTCTCTTCTCTCTCTCGTTCTTTAGGTCTTGCGCTTGCCTCTCTTTTAATGCTGCATCGCGCTGCGGTTTGATATTCTTTTCTTCGAACTCCTTTGCCGCAGCTGTAAGACTTAGATCTTTCTGCGTTGCACTTGTATCAGCAGCCATTATTTCATTAACCTTTTTCTGATAATCTGCGACAAGGATAGTTTTGGCTGCTTCGTCAAGGTCTGGGCGGAACTTAACCAAATCATCAGCGTATAATTTTACCTTAGCTTCAGCAACATTTTTTACGTATTTCTGTGCTTCTTCCTTATTTGCCTGTTCAGCGCGCGCAAGCGTCCAGGTGCCTTGCAGAAGTTCCTTACGAACTGCTTGCTTTGCTGCTAAAGTTTTAGCAGCTTCATACATAGCTGCCTTGACTCCTGCAGGGTCGCCATTTGCAATATTCTCCTGGTTAGCTCCGTTGTCGGCAAAGGCAGCATACAATTCATCCGAAGTAATTCCCTGCTTTTTAGCCCATTCTACCAGTTCCATTTGCGTATTTACAACTTGATCAGACGCTCCGGGAACTGGTGGCGCAGGGATTCCGTTTTTAGTTACGGCAGAAGTAGCTATATAATTGTCAGCTTTAGTCTTTAGCGTAGTCGATAAGGAAACATAATTCGGATTGGTTTTCAAACTTTCAGTTTTAATGTCAGTTAACATTTCCTTCTTGAGGCTTGCATCTCTAATGTTTATATCAATCCAAGCTTCCATTGCAGCCTTCTGTTGCGCTGGTGTGTCGGCGGTCTTTACGGCAGGAGGCGGCGTTTCTTTCTTTGTAGGATCGGGCTGAGACTCACCTACCTTTCGTTCAGTACTACCTGACCTAGTAAATTTAGACTCACCAATAGCTATTTTTGACCCTATTTCTCCAGTAAGAGTTAATTCTTTGATAACAGCCGAACTACCTTTTGCCTCACCAATTGTACTTTTGATTACCCATTTGTTATCGATGACTTCACCGCTTAAAGCAATAACATCACCACTTTTGTAAATTACTACCGCATCATACTGAGTCATCATACCACCATTAGTATTGTCAATATAACGGATACTTTCAACTGGACCCATTCCGTATGAAAGTGTCGAAGGAACCAATTTCGAAACTTGGTTAATGTCACCAGTCTTACCTCTAGGTAGAGAATTTTTTACTTCGGCTAAATGATCTATAACAGGATTTTGACTTTTAACGTCAGGCACTTTAACTTCTTCAGGTTTAGGCACAGCAAACACTGGGAAGCCTCGTGTATTAATTACTGGCTGCGTGCTACCTACAACCGAATCGCTAATAGCTATCGTTTTAGGATCAGGTAATTTAATATCAGGAGTTGCTTGCGGCGCTTTAAGCTTCGCTATTTCAGCTCGATTAGTATCAATTTTGTCCTGTATGTCCTTCATCGCATTACTGTCTTTGAACAGTTCGGTATTAGCTGCAATTTGACTTACTCCTCGGGCTATGTTTTCACGATGATCAGCAGCTACAACTTTCTCATCAACTTTCATAAATGCTATAGTGCCTTTTTCGAATTCTGCTCGAACTTTCGGATCAGTAATTGTTGCTGCCACACGCTTCTGCTCATCTCGATCCAATAATGAACCACCAGCTGCTTTTACTTGATTTGCATTGTTACTAGGACTGCCGCTCTGCGGAACAATAACAGCGTACTGTGTCTTTATTTCTACAATAGGAATATCTTCCTGATCCTTACCTCCTGATTCAAAGCCTGTTGTTGTACTTGCAGGATATCCAACGTACGGCCCTGAAGTACAGAAGCTTGAGGTGCAGTATGCTTCAGGGTCTGCTTGGTTGAAGTACGGGTCTTCAAACGCCGTGGAAACAGTGCAATCTTTTGGAGATTGGAAAGCCTTAGCTGCCTGAACTATGCCGCTTACGGATTGCGCATAATTATTAGCATTTTTTATACCGCGGTACAAGCGGCATGAACCACTTGCAACCATGGCTGCTTCATTTCCCTCGCTTAACTTAAAGCAACTCTCATAAATTATCAAAGACCCCTGCAGTACTGGATCCGACAAATACTTTACAACGCGGTCCCGTAGCATTTGCAAAGCGCCAAATGGCGTAATGTAAAACACTGATCCAGTTACTTTTGTACATAGCTGGAATTGACGCTCTTGTCTACAAACAGTTACTGGCACTCCTGTTGGAACGTCTTTTTGTATGCACTGAGAGTATGAACATTCGATGCTTCGCCACGTGTTAAGGTGGTGCATGACAGCAGGCACGCATGCTTGAGTTAAAGCAATTGGCAGCGACTTGTAAGGATCTAAGAATGCATTTGAATTTCCGTTATTGTCCCCTGTCATAAATTTAGCAATTTTGTCAGATCGACCTTTATTGTTATTTCCATCTAGACCGAAAGTCATGAAGTCACTAATTTGTTCATTGGCTAATCCTGGCGCACTGCAAGTGAGCATGTTGCAGAACTTTTTACCGTTGTTTGCCTTTTCTAATTTAGCCATGGGTTTCGCTATAGCCTTTCCTCCTTGCTCCGCACCTCGCGCAACAATCTTTGCCGGCGCCCAGAAATTTCCTATACCTGCGAATGTACTTGTTACCCCGCCGAGGACAGACTGAACTTGGTGTCCAGTTTGATAAAGCTCGCAGAACGTTCGACCTGCTGAATAAGCTTTGTTTATTCCACCAATAGCCTTGTCAATCTTCAATTGACGTTCAGCCGCCTCTTTCTGCAATACCTTTACTTTTGCCGGCGCGAGCGGATTAGAAATTATTTGCAAACGACCTGTTGCATTAACTTTGGTTGCGTTCTTGAGTAGTTCACCATTAGAGTAAGAGCGCACTTCAAGCTCGCAAGTAATTATTAATGTACCAGAGCGCGCATCGAGATTCGTGCCGATTGGTTTGATGTTCAAAGCAAGCACAGGTGTATCAGTTGAAGCACCAAAAATTGTAGGTGCAGTTTGCTGCAATGCTAGTGGCGCGTTCTGTGTTCCAACTTTAAACCCGCACTTAGTAGCGCGAACAAACGCAACTTCACCGCCTTCTTCCGGAATTAAACTGACTTCCATAAACGTTTTCGTAGTAAACAAAGAAGCTGCGTTTACATCAATCGTGTCCGGCGACATCTTAACAGTGGTACTATAAGTTCCAGGCGTTCCATCAACAAGGCGCGCAATGGAAACCGTGCGCTCCGCGGATTCGGTGTTACCGGCAGCATCAACAATACTTATAGATACAGTTTTTGCGCCTTGTGCAAGTTTTGGTTTCAGCTCTGCCTGACAAGTCCCATTTGCACATTTCAATTCTACTTTTTCCGCGGAGCCAGTAACATCGCGTGCATCAATAAACCCAGTAACTGCAGACTCGTCACTTACTTTAATAGCAACTGTAAATGGTCCAGTAATAATTGGAACTACAGAGCTGCCCTGCTTAACGGTAATCCCAAGAATACGCGGCTTTACATTATCAACTACTAAATTGAATTTTTTATCGGCGCCAGTAACCTTATTCCCTGCTCGGTCTGTTGACACGGGGTCAATTGAAAATTCAACATCGCCCTCCGCACCTGTCGTTAACTCAACATTAAATTTACACGACACGCGCTCGCACGACGTTGCAGAAACTGTACCATCAGGAGTGATTAATTTAGTCGTGGCAGGATTCATTCCGAGTCCCGCTTCAGTAAAATACGCAACAATAACGTTCGAGCCAGATTTAACTGCACAATCGACTTTGCAAGTACCAGTGCCGATTGTATCAAGCTTCGGCGCCACAGTATCAAACCCTATGGTAGAAGTAACAGTGTTCGCGCGCCCGCCAACGTCAGCCCAAGTCCAACTTAGTTTCTTAGTAGAACCCTTCTTTGCAAAGAATTCAACTGGAATTGAACATACATTTTCTTCGCAACGGTTCGTAGAAATTGTATTTGCCAAAGAATCAGTTAAGCGTTGATCAAGGCCAGCAATGTCAATAACTAATGCAGTTGTGTCTTCATCAACGGTGAAGCGTAGTACACCATCAACCACAGTGTCAGGAATAATGAAGTACTGTGTGCCGACTTTTACAAGTCCGGTTCCTTCGTACTCTATAGCAGTTATTTTAGCGACAGCCGTAGCGCCCGGGATTACCAAAGCAATAAGAAAAATTAAGGAGCAAACTAGCAGGAGAGGCTTAGCCGACTGCGAACCACTATAGTACTGCATCCGTATCGAGTCATTTTTCGCCGAGTTGATTTATATGGTTTCTCCATCGCGTCTGGAGGCAAACAAGCCACTTTTGCAGCTCAAAAATATCGCGAACATAGAAGTTGCAATAGCTGCACTGGAAGCGCGATTACTACAAAAAGAGAGCAATCCAATTGAGCGCCATGTCTGAAATCCAATTGCCGCTCGCTGGAAAGCAAAATGGGGAAGCGAACCCGACGCGCACCGTTCCAGGTGGAATATACTTGACAATTGAAGGCCCGTCCTGCACCGGCAAAAGCACTCAGCTAACTTTGCTCGCAACTCACTTAAGAAACCAAGGCTACCTGGTTTTTGAAACGAGGCAACCAGGCGGGACTGCAATTGGCGCAGCAATTCGCGAAGTTCTACTTAGACCCGACTTACGGCCTCAGTTTACCATAAAAGCTGAAGCAATGCTGTACTGGGCTGACCGAAGCCACCACCACGAAACGTTTGTCAAACCTGCACTCGCAGCCGGCGCAATAGTTCTAGGCAGCCGTGACTACGACTCGTCCTACGTTTACCAATGCGCGCTTCGAGGCCTGGACGAGGCATGGATGGACACGCTACGCAAACTCCTAATCGGCGACTTCGCGCCAACAAAAACAATCGTGCTGATGATAAGCGAGCATACTTTCAGGCAACGCAGCGAAGCGCGCAAGCGCACTAGTATTATTGATCAAAATGAGATTCGCGTTGACGAGCAAGAAGTGCAGCGCTTCGCAAAAATTCGGGAAGCGTTCCTCGAGCGTGCGGAGCGCGAACCGCAGCGACTCAAGACTATGGAGGCCGAGCTCGGCATTAATGAATTAGCTGCGGAACTTCAGCTATATGTAGACCGACTAATTGTACAATTAAAAAAATAAATCTAGCGCACGCGCCCAATTACATTCTTGTCAGCGCGCAGCCCGTGTGTGCCTGCGTGAACTTTATTCTCATCACAGTATAGTCCGTCTTCGCGCTGCGTAAGCGTTATCGCGGAAAATGTATCATACGTAACCGCGGCACCGTCAGGCATTCCGTGAGGCTCGCCGGCAAAAGTAACAAGCGTGCCTGGCGCAGCGTCAGTTTCTACAACACCCACAATACCTTCAGAGTTCTCCGCTGCAAGCAACATTCCTTCGCTCACAACACCACGTAATTTAGCCGGCGCTAAGTTCGCTACAATTACGATTGTTTTGCCAAGTAGGCCGCCTGTTTCGTAGTGAGCCGCAAGTCCGGACACAATTGTACGCTCACCGCGAGAACCAAGATCCACGCGCTCAACAAACAGTTTGTCTGCGTTTGGGTGACGCTCAACTGAAGTAATTTTACCAACAACAAGTTCAATTGCGCTCCAAGCGTCTGCTGCGCTAATTACTACAGGCGGAGCTGCATTCTTGGAGGCAGGTACAGCGTGCGACTTTAAAGCAGGCTTTGCCACAGCCGTAACTTCTTGCGCGCCGCCGAAGCGCGCTTTCAATTCTGTTATGCGCGCGTCTTCAACTTTTGCAAACAGTATTTCGTTTTTGGCAACGTGGTGGCCTGCTTTGAGTGAACTACGCGCGCCATTGCCAGAACCTACAACGTCAGAGCCTGCAACATCAGCACTAGTAAGCGATTGCCACTTGGGCAGGGTTGTTCCGAGTTGCGCTGCAATCGCATTCGCAGTGCCCGGTAAGAACGGCTCCAATACTACTGCTAAGTCAAGCAGGAAGTTTGCAAGGGTTGAAATCGTCGCTGCACAGTCCGACGGATTTTCAGAGCGAGTTTTCCAAGGTTCATGCTTTTGAAAAAATGCGTTGCCAAGCATGGAGAGGCGCATCACACTGTGCAAAGCGTCCTTAAGTTTTACACCCTCAAGTTCGTGCGTAATTTTTTCGATTTGATTGTGTGCGTCGGCAAGGAAGGCAGTGTCCACATCGCGCACAGCACTGGCAGGAATTACGCCATCGAAAAATTGATTGATAAAACTTATTGTTCGATTAACAAGATTGCCGAGGTTTGCAACAAGTTCACCGTTTAGCTTACCTTGAAAGTCAGTCCAACTAAAGTTAGTGTCAGCTTGCTCAGGTCTGTTTGTTAATAGATAGTAGCGCCAAGCGTCTGCCGAGAATTCAAGCGCCATTGCGTTGTCACCAAACAAACCAATACCGCGGCTCTTCGAGAACTTTGTGCCCTCGTAGTTTAGGAATTCAGTTGTATTAATGTGAGAGACAGTCACCCAGTCTTCTTCCGATCCAAGAAGTACTGATGGAAAGATGACGCTGTGGAATGGTATGTTGTCTTTTCCTATGAACTGATACAGTTGCGTTTTTGAATCGCGCCACCAGTAGTCAATTGCAGCTTGACCAGTTTTACCATCTGAAGTTTTCAAACCACCCGTCATACTAATGTAACCAATGGGAGCGTCAAACCAAACATAGAATACCTTATGCTCAAAGCCTGCACGCGGCACCGGCACGCCCCATTTTAGGTCACGCGTAATCGCCCGAGGCTCGAGTCCTCGCTCAAGCCAAGCTTTTGTGGTGCGCATAGTATTATCGCTGAACTGCTTGTCCTCAAGCCACTGCGTGAGGCGCGGTTGAAGCGCCGCGAGGTCTAAGTACAAGTGCCGCGTTGTTCGCATTATTGGCGTCGCGCCGGAGAGAGCGCTGCGCGGATTAATTAGCTCTGTTGGTGACAAGAGCGCGCCACAAGCGTCGCATTGATCACCACGCGCGTCTTTAAAATTGCACTTAGGACATGTACCGAGCACGTACCGGTCTGCAAGAAACATTTTGTCTGCTTCACTATAAAGTTGTTCCGAGTCCTTTTCAAGAATCAAACCGTGCTCATTTAATTTATTGTACAAATGCTGCGTTACTGGCACGTGCCGCGCGTCACTTGTGCGGCCAAACACATCAAAACTAATGTTGAACCAATCGTAAATTTGTTTGTGAAGCGCCGCGTACTTGTCGCACAACTGTTTCGGCGTAACTTTTTCTTGGAGGGCTTTAGTTTCAGTAGCGGTGCCGTGATCGTCAGTACCGCACACATACGCCACTTCATAGCCGCGGCTGCGACAGTAGCGCGCATATACATCCGCGGATAGCGTTGCGCCAATTAAATTTCCCAGGTGCGGAACGTTGTTGACGTAGGGTAGCGCTGAAGTAATAAGCACTTTGCGAGTCATACGCTGCTGAAAGCACAATGCAGTTATATACCTGCCGCCGCACCCCTAGTTTATGTTGTCTCACGCCGCCTATGCACTCAAGCATTATTGGCCAAGCCCGAAACCTAATGAGGAGCGAATAGCTTCGCTTCGCTGCCGAGGACCATATGCAGTGATTTCACATTACCAACCAAATGAGTCCTTTGCAGTGCCTACAAGTAAGCATGAAGTAAACTTGGAATGGGGAGCACTGCATGGCACAACAAGCGAGCTGTCTATGCTAGTGCTTGACGTGGCGCGCGAGCGACTTGAACGTCTTGGCAACCCGCTTGCA
This sequence comes from Candidatus Woesearchaeota archaeon, assembly GCA_043771635.1. Classification (GTDB taxonomy): domain Archaea; phylum Nanobdellota; class Nanobdellia; order Woesearchaeales; family SKIA01; genus JAYVHA01. The sequence continues at coordinate 64,089 of JAYVHA010000017.1, read as the reverse complement.
TCAGCGCCAATGAAAACAGTGCTGCACGATTCACCATTTCGCATTGACGTTGAAATCGGCACTAATAATTGGCATCCGTAATTCGCACCAGGCAACCAAACACCCACTGTAATTACGCTTATAAAAAACAAACCAAATTATTCCTAAAGGAATATCTTTAACACGATAGTTCTTATTAACCTATGGCGCCGCTCAGGCATGACAGACCATAGACCATTTCTAGTTACAAGTGAGAGCGTTACTGAAGGCCATCCAGACAAACTTTGCGACCAAGTGCGCGACGCGATTCTTGACGCGTACCTGACGCAGGATCCAAACTCTCGCGTTGCGGTGGAATGCCTCGCAACAACAGGCCTTCTTGTTATTGCAGGTGAAGTCAGCAGCAAAGGACAAGTGGATGCAACTGCAATCGCTCGCAAAGTCGTGCGCGAAATTGGTTACACCGAATCAGCACTAGGGTTCGTTGCAGATGAAGCAACAGTACTCAGCGCACTGCACGCACAAAGCCCAGACATCGCGCAAGGCGTCGACCGCGCGCACGAGGATGAGCAGGGCGCGGGCGACCAAGGGTTAATGTACGGCTATGCGTGCAACGAGACTACTGAACTCATGCCACTGCCGATTGTTCTGGCACACAAGCTCACGCACCGCCTTGCAATTCTCAGAAAAGATGGAACACTTCCGTTCCTCGGTCCCGATGGCAAAGCGCAAGTAACTGTTGAATACAGAGGCGAGACTCCTGTGCGCATCGCAGCAGTAGTAGTGAGCACTCAGCACCGAGAATCAGTTAGTATTGATCATGTGAGGGACGAAGTGCGCAAGCACATCATTATTCCAGTTTGCGGAAAGTATTTGGACGCAAAAACAGAAATACATTGTAACCCAACCGGACGCTTCGTAATTGGAGGTCCGCATGGCGACACAGGCCTCACCGGAAGAAAAATAATAGTTGATACATACGGCGGCGTAGGTCGTCACGGCGGCGGCGCATTTAGCGGCAAAGATCCCTCAAAAGTTGACCGATCCGCCGCGTATGCAGCACGCTGGATAGCAAAGCACATTGTCGCAGCAAAACTTGCGCGGCGTTGCGAAGTGCAAATAAGCTACGCTATCGGCGTTGCGGCGCCAGTAGGTGTGCACGTTGAAACATTCGGCACCGAAACCGCGCCTATCGAGTCAATCGAGCATGGAGTACTTGCAACTTTTGACTTACGCCCTCATGCAATTACAATAGCGCTAAATTTGCGCGCACCACAGTATCAAACAACTGCGGCGTACGGACACTTTGGTCGAAATGAATTCGCATGGGAGCAAACGCCGCGATTGCAAGCACTTGTTGCCGCAGTTAAGTCAGCTCCAGCGCATAAGGACTAATGATGAACAGAGCCTAGCACGTCACTGCGAGTAACCACACCTACAAGTTTCTTGCCATCGCGAACAAGAATTAAGGGAACTGATTCAAGCACGCGCACCGCAACAAGTAAAGGTGTGTTGCCTGGCAACACTGGCGGTGGCGCGTCGGCGACTTCAGACACGCGCAGCGCTGCCAAATTTTTTCCTGCCGCAAGCGCGTCGAGTGCACCGGCTTCCGTAAGAAGGCCCACTGCCGCGTCACCGTCAAGAATAGGCAATTGACTAAAACCCGCTGCGCGCATACGCGAGAGCGCAACGGAGAGTTTTTCATCACGGCGCGCGCCAACAACGCCGCGGCGCATTACTGAACTTAATGGCGAGGCACGCGCGTTTTCCGCACCTGCTAGTGCTTGTTCTATCTTGATTACACTTGAATAGCGCGGATCGATTGCACCCGCTTCCATTTTAGCTACAAGGCTTTGACTTAGGCCGGCAAGTTTTGCAAGGTCATGCTGCGTGAGTCCAAGATGAATGCGCCGTCGCCTAAGTTCAGAGATGGCAAGCATTAGTCTTAGAAGTCATCATCATCGAGATCTACAGTTTCGACGGCTTTGCCCTTCTTTTGCTTGAGGTCCTTCATTTTCTTTGTTACTGCTATTTTGGTAGCGCAGTGCTGGCAGGCAAACAGGATGGATTTTGCACCCATGTACGTCTTTCGTGCGAATGGCACAGTTCCTTCTCCTTGTTTCTTGCAGCCAGGACAAGTATACTGTGCGTGCGCGGACAGGCGAGCTTCGTGCTCAGCCTTCTCTTCCACCACGCCACACTCAGAGCAAACATACTCTGTCGCGCGTACCTTAATTTTCTTAGTTTTGGGGTCAAGCGGCTTGCCCATCCAACCTTTCTTGCACTTGAGGCAGTTCACTCGGGACACCCAGCATATTACTTTGCCAATAGGTGCGCGGTTTTCATCGATTAACGAGCGGTTTGTAAAGTAGACGCATTCGTCCATAGAATTTGGTAGAATAAGCGGATTTGATGTGAGAGGCATGCAGGCTAAGCTACGTCTGCAGCTTTTATAGTTTCCCTTGGCTCATATGCTCTCAAACAACCTGCGCAGCCCATACCTTTTTATAGCTTCAACGTGCCGACGGTATTATGACAAGCTTAGATGCCTCGCCGGAAGCAAAGCTACCTATTAGGAATACTGCGACACCAAGCTCTAACGAAAAACAAAGCAAAACCGACACAGAAGCCACAACTACAATAAAGGCAGCAACGCAGACGCAAGGCGAGGGCAAGCCCGCTAAACAAAATCAATTCTCGTCGAATGAACAGGAAGACAATGAAATCAGTACAGAAGACTTGGGTCCAATTAGCACAGAGGAGACAGAGCCTAAGCAAAAACAAAAAATGCCAATTAAAGCTGCAACAAAGCGCGTTGTTGTGCTTGGTGCTGGCATGGCTGGACTGCTACTCGCACAACAGTTGCGCAGAAAAGGACTAGCAGTAACGCTGGTCAGTGCAAGAGACTATTTTATTTTCCTACCACGCCTAACGGAACTCGCCGCTAAAACGATTTCCGAAAAAAAAGTTGTTATTCAACTTCGTGAAGTGTGGCCAGGCGAGTTACATATCGAGCGCGCAACACTCGTAAACACAGACGAGAACACCGTAATTCTCGAGAGCGGAATCAGCATAGCGTACGATGTGCTAGCAATAGCGATTGGAAGCGAAACTAATTTCTTCGGCACACCAGGCGCAAATTATGCGTTTCCATTCTATTCGCGCGAAGACACGCAAAGGTTGTACGGACACATCGATACAATGCTTGACGCGGACGTTGGAACAGGCGGCACTCATACATTCGCAATAATCGGAGGTGGACCAACCGGAGTCGAGGTTGCAAGTATTCTTGCCGACAAAATAAAGGCCCGGCGACCAAACGCCAAGGTTATGTTGGTGGAGCGCGGACCAAATATCCTTGGGCCATGGCCTCAACTAGCGCCAGACGTGCGCGCAGTGCTCGAGCATAAAGGTGTCGAAGTATTAACCGGCGCAGCGGTGTCAAACATTACTCCGCTAAGTATCGAACTGCAGCGAGAAAACCAGAATAAAGAAGCCATTCCATGCTACACTACAATCTGGGCTGCGGGCAGTAAGCCATCCTCCATCGTAATTTCTGGAGTATCGCTTTCTGCGCGCGGAGAAGTTCCGAGTAGCGAAACTTTGCAAGTACCTGGCCACCTCAACATTTTTGCGATTGGTGACGCCGCAGGAACTGGAAAGCCTAAAACAGCGCAAGCCGCAGTGCAGCAAGGCCAGCAAGCAGCAGAAAACATTGTGCGCTTCCTCGCCGGAAAAGCAGGCAAGCCCTTCGAGTACAAAGACCGCGGCGTTGTAATCGCGCTCGAGAGCGACACATGCGGCCTATTCTTTGGCCGCAAGCTAAAAGGCTTTATTGCTAAAACTATGCGCGACACATACTACTCTTTTAGCATCAGCCAGTACAAATGAACGAAATGCAAGATAAAGCTGGTACGAGTAAATCCAACAAATCTATCGGCGAGAGCGGCGAATATTACGATGCAATTGCTGTTGGCTACAATGAATTACATGGCGAGGAGCAGCGAGCAAAGTACCAGCTAATTGCAGATAGACTTAATTTACCCGCGGGCGCACTTGTGCTTGATGTTGGCGCGGGCACAGGCCTCGGCTTTGCAATAATCCCGTCTATCGGAATCGACCCGTCAGCAGCTCTACTCGCACAGCATCCGCACCCCCAAAGCGTTGTTGGAATCGCTGAAGAAATTCCGTTTCCAGATAAATCATTTGACGCAGTAATCAGCGTCACAGCACTTCACCATGCAAACCCAGTGCGCGCTCTGGCTGAAATGCGGCGCGTAAGCCGTGGACCGATAGCAATAAGCTTGCTGAAGAAAAGCGCTCACACTAATGTCATAATTGCGGAGGCGGCGCGCACACTATCACCACTAACTATTCTTGAACAAACGCATGATAGGGTAATTATTTTTAATCCTGAACAACCGAACAAGCCAATAGCAAAGTAATCTCGCGGCGATAGCATTAAGAATCCCCGTGCTTGCTGCTTAGTATGTTCAGTAAAATTTTACGCGCGAGTTGGAACCCTAAGCATTACGGCGTTCTACGCGAAACTTCCATAGGCAAACTCGCCTGGCTAATTCTTTTAGTTGCAGCGCTGAGCAGCGCAGTATGTATGCTTTTACTGCTGCCGACAATCGCCCAACTAGATACTAATCTAGAGAAACTTGCGCGAACAACAAATGTAACGATAACGGCGCACCTAAGCCAAAGCGAGCCTAGTTATCTTTTGCGCAACCCAGACGTGCTAATCACAACGGGAACTGGCGACGCAATAGTGACAATTACGCCAAAGGAATTGACAGTTAAACGATTCCTATTTTTCGGAGCAAAATCATACGATTGGACTGCATTCTCGTCTCTTGAAACAGTGCCAGGAAACTCAGTCCTCCTTCCAATTGCAGTGTTTCTTCTTCCAAGCTTAATGTTCTGGAGCCTACTTCTACTGCTAACCTCATTATGCATTGCGGCATTATTATTTGTTCTAATTTATGGAATAATACTGCACGTGCAAAATGTTTCAATTCACACTGCAGAAATTGCAAAAGTTTCGCTACTTGCGAGCATACCAAGCTTCTTCATTTTTGCAGTAGCGCCTATCTTGAGGCTTGGCTTGCCGATAGCTGTAATAGCAGGGTTCATGCTTGCGCTTTGGCTTACACTTGCGCTGCTAGGAATTAGCACTATTACTGAGCGCAACTCCACCAAATTTTCTGGCAAAGCATAATACTCAGTAAATTCAACTTTAGCAAACTCCAGAAGCATTATATAGGAATAACCACTCAAATGGAGTAAGTGCCCGGCGCAAGTCGCCCGGCAGCACGAAATATCCTAAAAAGGAATGTTCGTTATCACAACTCACCTAAAACATCAAGATTCCTAATGACGCCGCCTACTGAAACCGAAATCAACGCCCGAATTGAAGTGCTTGCAAAGCAGATGCGTGCGCGCGGCCTAGTTCACTCAGACATGCAAGCGCGGGAGCAAGCTAAAGACATTATTATGGGTGAAATAAAGTATCAAGCTAGTTTTGAAGCTGCTAAAGATGATCCAAATATCAACCCTCAGCAGCGCAAAAGCACCATAAGTGCTGAAGACATGAAAGCTGCTGGTGGAATGCTTAGCGGCGACGAATTTCCAAAAGGAATGTCGCTTGCCGACGCTCTCAAGGGACGCAAAACTACAAAATAGTTACTACAGTTCGCTATTTGCGCTTAACCTGTTTTGACGCCTCAGACTCCCCTAAGTTCTCAATTAGGGAGTCGAACTGAGAACGCTTTTTAGGCTCTGCTGTTTCCTCGCCTAAACTCTCGTTGCGGCGTGTGTGCGCAGTGTCTACAATATCGTCCTCAGTTTTACTTTTTGACGGTTGAAGCGCCACTTCTTTAGCGGCTTGCTCGCATGCTGCAAAAAACAAGTGCAAGTCGCCCTGTGAATCCTGCCAGAGGTTCGTTAATAATTCGCCGCCAAGAGGATGAGTACCACTGCCACCAACTGACGCTATGCGGCGACGAACGCACTCAACGCTCGCAGCATGATCAAGCAAACTTAAGGTTACAAGCACATTCGGTTCACGTAACCGCGCGGGCTCCCGCCCTGCAAGAACCACCACAAAGTTTGGATGCTTTAGGAACTCACGCATCGTTACTTCAAGCGGGCCCATTCGGTCTGCATCATCAATTATAATTACGGTGCGTCGCTTCTCGCGCTTCGCAAGGTACAAAGCCAGATCCTCTGGCGTAGTTCCTTTGTAAGTTGATAAAAATCCTTTATACGGATCAGTCAAGAGTTTGCTGAAGGCAGCCAAGTCTATCGGGGCGCGCACAGAAACTAATCTGAACGCTCCTTCGTGCGCGCTTAGTTCTTCGCTAAGCCAAGTTATTAACGAACTTGTACCAGTGCCGCGCGGACCTTCAATAATTCCGAAGCGCCCTTCTCCGCGGACGATTAACCCTAACGCCGCGCGCGCGTCTTGACGCCCTACAAAGAAGTCATGAACGCTACCAGGCATATTTTCGGAAAACGGATTTGCTCGCCAGTGTAGTGTGCGAACCCATGCACGCTCCGAGGCGGGAATCGCCGTTTCAAGAATCACCGATTCACTACTGCCCGCACTCGGCGAGGCGCCACTCGAATCCTGAGATGACTCTGCTGCAAGTAGCTCGGAAATTTTACGCTCTTTCTCTTCACGCTTTGCGCGCTCGCGAGCAGTTTCATGAACTGGTTTTGCGGCGCCCGAATTTGAGGTATTGTCTTCAGCAGACTCGTTTTCAAAATTATTTACAGACAGCCTAGACTTTTTTTCTTGCGCCTCAGCAGCATCAGGATCTACGAACCGTATTTTTATCATGATAAACTTTATCTCTTCAGTATTTTAAGCGTATCGACTCTGAAATCGGCAGAAAATAAGATTTGGCGTAGCGAGGCCGCTTAGATCAATACGCGGACAATCTTAAATAACGCAAATGATTCCCCTTAGCTATGAGCGCACTTGACGAGCAAGCCCGATTTCTAGTTGCCAAGTACGGCACTTCTCGTGCGAGCACAGGTAGCGCGCACTGGGCGCCTGTGTCTAACGTAATAATTTCACCAGAAGTTATTTTTGTAGTACTAGGGCTTATTCTGCTAGGGTTTGTGCTTTTCGCAGTTATTCGAGACCTCCTTGCCGCGCGCGAGCGAGAGACGCAGGTCCGCCGCGCATACAATGTCAGTTTTAACGAATAATATTTACTAAATTACTGCGATAATGAGCTGTTTTAACTGCTGAGTTTTTTCGAGTTTATTCTCGCACAGCCGTTGTTTCAAACGAAGGGTTTATAAATAAAAAACAGCCGATAAGCCGAATGGACCGCGCAGCTGCCTTGCAATATCACAAAACGCTTGGCGAGCTACTAGCAGAAATGGAAGGCGCGACTTCCGCAGAACTGCGCATGCCTGTAATCGCGCGAATGCACAATGTGCTGTTTCCACTACATGTAGTTGATACTGGAGCGGCTCAGAACATTCAAGAAGCGCTTGCTAAACTAAAACATGAAGACCGCGCAATTGTGCAAGCAGCAAATCAAACGATTTCTAATTCCCTATCAAGATTTCAGACCGCAATTGCGGCGCATCCGGAAGAACCGTTTGTTGTTTTTGGCGACAAGGATAGACTTTTTGTAAAGCCTGTTGCACTTGCTGAACTCGCGTCTCTTCGCGAGCGAAGCCGCCTTTTAGGCGAGCAACACGAACAGTTCATTCTAGCAATTGAAGGAACGCCAGCAGTTGAGCGAGTGCTTAGAAACGCAGACCAAGCAACACTTATTCCTGCACTTCGCAGACTCGGCTTTCCAAACACAGAAGCACTAGTATTTTTCAGAACACGCGCGCTACCGAAACTTGGTAAACCAGCACCTAGTATGCCAAGCGTAAAAGTCTGCACGCTACGTGGCGGAATACCAGTGACATTTGTGCGCGAGCGATTATTACCGCAAGCATAGCGCAGTAATTCTAAAATTTTTTTTAAATAAGCAGCTAAATTATTCAAACCTTAACTGCCGCTAAATTAAGCCTGGCTTGTCGTCAGAGTGATTAATTGAACCGTGGCGCGCAGGCAAAAAGGCACGGATACGGTCCACAAATGCTTTTGCTTGCGCGTACAATTGATCGTAATATTCTGCCGAAATTGCGCCAACACGGCGATGCATAACGTCTTTTCCAAGCTGGTAGAAATGCTCAAGCGTCTGCGCGTACTGCTCTTCAAGTAATCCTCGCTCCACATACAGTGACCGAAGTAAATCCGCCGCGTGGCGCGGGCTCGTCGGTACTTCACCTGCAGCCATAACGGCAGCGTGCGCTGCGTCAATGCACGCCCAGTACAAGTCGAGCACAGCTTGCTGCAACCGACCTTGGCTCGACGCTAGGCTTTGAGGAGCGCGAAGGTAGTAAACCCAAACCGACTCTTCAGTTGGGCGAATACGACCTTGCCGCAGCAAAATTTGCATAGGTTCGAAAAAACCAGTATCAATTAGAGGCAATCCTGTGCGTAGCACGTTTACCATTACTGGGTCCGCAACGCGCGCATATTCCCAAAACGTCGTAAACGTCACCGTGGTAATGTGGATGCGCCCGCCAACGTCGCGCGCGCACTGCTCACCAATAACACGGTAGCCAGTTATCAGTTCGTCGGTTAGTACTACGCCGACGTCATCAAGCACGACTAGTATGTCTATGTCGCCTGCAGGCGTAACAGGACCATGATTGTGATCGCGATGAGGATCGTGTAAGTCTCGAGGGTCGCGCTCAGCTACACTGCCGAACAAGACTATTGCTCGGCATAGCTTTCCCAACTCACGATAAAGTTTAGCAGCAAACGCGTACGCAGTTGTGCGGTCGTCGTCCGAGTGCTTAATACCTAATCCTGAGGGCGACGACCTGTCCACTGGTGATGGCGGGCGCTCAATCGGAAATTCCACATCGTTATTTCTTTCAACGCTCTTTTATAGCTGCGTCACTCCGGCAGAGTGTTCCTAATAGAAAATAACTATCAATTTAGCTATTATTATCTAACTCATTACTTGGTTTTTCAGCCGTAGTGTATAAAAAAATAGGAATCTGTCCAATCCAAGTTGTCTTGCCTTTCGTTAGAAACTCAGGATGAAAAGTATCATGGTAAAGATGAAGCTCGTGCTTGTCCGTGAGTTCCGCACGTTTTACTTCAAGCCAGCGCCAGTTATGATCAGCGTATGCGAAGAGTACGCGATACTGCGATAAATCATGCTGCGTATAGTCGCCCGCAACAAGCGTTACTGGAATCTGCAGGTCTGCCGCCGCCTGCACCGCTAGTTCATGCAGTCCTAGATCATACTCAATGCCTGTTGAAGGAGTGAATAAAGCAGTTACAAGCACAACGCGCCCGTCGCCCGAGCCTAAGTCAAGCAGCGCCGGTTGCTCGTGCAGCGCCACTTTCTCCGCCCAAGCATATACATCGTCAAGATGGCTCACGCCCCAAAACCCTTTTTCCGTTGAGCCAAGGGACAGCTTACCTTGCTGCGCGCGCGCACGGTCTTTCTCGGCAAAGTACTGCTTTATTTTTTCAAAAGCGGCGCGACGATCCTCCGAACTTATGGACGTAGACATAATACTTAGAATAAAGCACTCATAAAAAAGCTTCCGCCTAAATTTTCATAAGAGCGCGCTGAAAACGAGGGTAGTCGACCAGAGTAAGTCCGCAAAGAGCGAGTTCGGGAACTTCTGGGAGCGCAACTAAATCTCGACGCTGAGAAGAATAAAACAATACGTCCGCAATACCATGATACTCTCCACGCGCAATAAGTCCAAACGAGTTAGCATCCCAAGCCGATACAAGAAGCGCCAAATCGTTAGCTGGAAGCTGCTTGTGCAGATTCCTTGTATAAAGCATATCCGTGCGCTCTCCGAAAATCATACTAGTTAATTTGCGACTTACAAAGCTACGCGCATCTTCTTTCGAGCCTGGTAAAGTTTCAGAGCCATACAGCACTGTTAGGGCGCGACGATTAAATACTGAACTTGGCTGCGGCTGATTTGCCTTAAATCGATTATATGCGTCGAGACTGAACACCTCACTAATGTCTGCCAGGGGAGGATTCTCACCCGACTCGAGTCTTCCGAGATGAACGCCGTACATGCCACGCTCGTCCGACAATATCGAGGCGCCAGTCGCACGTTGCATAATTAAAAGAGTGCGCCTCCCTATTTCAAGATTTAGGTTGTTTTGCCTTTGCAATAGAAACAAAACTCCCCATTCTGCGGCCAGAATACTTATAAGACAAAAGGCGAGCCAAGTCAATTATGTTTGGTGGAAAACGCTATGGCGAAGCTAAAATTGCTGTCTGTCCGTTCTGCGGCGGCGCTGCATACACGAAAAATAAAGACGGACTACCAGTATGCGCAAGCCACAAAAATAGCACACTTGGCGAAATTAAGTGCGCTTGCGGCGCGTGGCTTGAAATGCGCGAAGGCAAGTGGGGACCATTTTTTACTTGTGACAAATGCGGCATTATTAACATGTCAAAAGCAGTAGAACTGCAACGCACGCAGCAAGGCGAAGCAAAACCGCTTCCGACCGCGGGACCGTCTAAAAAACCCCACCCGATGATGGGCGACCCGCGACTCAAAAAAGCAAACGCGCTGCTCGACGAATACGGGCGCGAGAAATTTATACGCAGCGATGACCCACGATTTGAGTTCCGCTAGGTACCCAGTTTCATTTAGTAAGAAGCACACTTTCGCACACACCCAATTATGCATCGCATTTATGAATGAACCGGCGCTCGCATATCCGATATGCGCCTTATTTGGCAACGCCTTAAAGATTACCGCAAGCTACTCGCGCTCGCACTGGTTCTGGCAGTTATAAACCAATTATTCTCTTTACTCGACCCGCAAATTTTTCGATTAATAATAGACAATTACGCGTCTAAAGCAACCGAGCTAACCCCGACTGAATTTCTTAAGGGCGTGTCCCTTCTTGTGCTTGCCGCAGTCGGCGTGGCATTCGTTTCACGCACTGCAAAAACGTTCCAAGAATACTATGTGAGCGTAATTACTCAGCGCGTCGGCACTAATATGTACAGCAAGAGCGTAGCACACACTTTCTCACTACCATACGGAGTGTTTGAAGACCGCCGCTCAGGAGAAATCCTGCAGAAACTTCAGAAGGCTCGTACCGACACACAAGCAGTCATTGAAAGTTTTATCGGAATTATTTTCCTTGCAGCAGTCGGCATAATCATTGTACTGTGCTACGCGTTTTACGTCAACTGGCTTGTCGGCCTCGTATACCTGCTAATAATCCCTGTGCTCGGCGGATTCACGTACTACATTAGCCGTAAAATTAAAGCCGCGCAAAAGAAAATTATAATTCAAGCAGCGGAGCTTGCAGGATCTACAACGGAAACTATTCGCAATGTAGAACTTGTCAAAAGTTTAGGGCTTGAAGCGCAGGAAATTAAGCGTCTTAACTTGGTAAACGAGAAAATCCTAGGCTTGGAGCTTGAGAAAGTCAAACTCTTGCGCAAACTAGGATTCATTCAAGGTACAGCAATCAATCTTTTCCGCTCCGCACTACTACTCCTAATGCTTTGGCTCATCGCGAACGGTTCGTTAACACTAGGAGAGTTTTTTACACTCCTGTTCTATAGCTTCGCAATATTTACTCCACTAAGCAGTCTCGGCACTGTCGCAGCACAATACCAGGAAGCCATTGCAAGCAACGAAGCACTCGAAGAAATACTAAAGCTTCCGCCACAACGCAAACCTAAGAACGCGAAAGTAGTACCAAAAATTAAACAAATCGAGTTTAAGGATGCGTCTTTCAGATACGCTACTATCTCGACCGACGCACTCAAAGGCGTCGACTTAGCAGTTCGCGCAGGGGAAACAATCGCGTTTGTAGGTGCGTCAGGCAGCGGTAAAACAACCCTCACTAAGCTACTTGTCGGACTATATACTCCAACCGCCGGCGCCCTTAAATTTAATGATCTTGACGCGCGCACGATTGACTTTGATCAACTGCGAAATCGCATAGGCCTAGTGTCACAGGAAACCCAACTTTTCGCCGGCACAATCCGCGAGAACTTACTGTTTGTTAATCCTAAAGCGTCGGAGCAAGCGTGCGTTGAAGCGCTGAAAGCCGCATCCATTTACAACCTAGTGGAACGCGGCGACAAAGGACTAGACACGAAAATCGGAGAAGGCGGAGTTAAACTCTCTGGCGGCGAGCGTCAACGCCTGGCTATTGCCCGCGCACTACTGCGCGAGCCGGAACTAATAATCTTTGACGAAGCGACAAGCAGTCTTGACTCGATTTCAGAGCAGGCAATCACAGAAACTATCAAAACTATCAAAGCACATAGACCGAACCTAATTGTTATTATGATAGCTCACCGTCTCTCAACAGTTGTGCACGCAGACAGAATCTACGTTCTTGAGAGAGGACATGTGTCGGAATCCGGAACCCACGCAGCGCTACTTAAGAAAAAGGGCCTATACTATGCGTTCTGGCGTCAGCAAACTGACGAACCAACACGAAAAGTTACGCGATAACCCTGTCGTTCCAGGTGCGTACCGCAGCCATAGTTTCACTGTGTGGCTATAAGCAAGTAGTAAAACTTATAATAGGGCAGCGCAAGAAAACTAATATGCGCATCGTCATGTTCACCACTCAAACCGCCAATGGATTCGTCGCACACGCAAGCGGCGAGATGCCTTGGTCCGAATCCACCCATCAAGACCGCTACGAACTAGCTAAACGCTTCCCGGCAGTTATTGTCGGACGCAATACTTTCGAAGTTCTCTCTGAAGGCGACGAGTTTACTAAACTCGGCAATCCGCTCGTAATTGTTGTTACTAGTACGCACGGCGCACTCGACGAGAACACTGTTTTTGTTGAAACTGCAAAAGAAGCAATTACTGAGCTTCATGGCAGAGACATTACGCAGGCACTTTTGCTTGGTGGCGCTATTACAAACACTAAGTTCCTTGACGCCGGCCTCGTGTCCGAAGTTATAATGGACCTTGAGCCGCAGCTCTTCAGCCACGGCGCAGGAACTTTTACCAAGGAAGCACCTAGCGTACAACTCGAGCTACTGCACAGCGAACAACGCGGCGCGAACATTAGGCTACACTACAAAGTGTTGAACTGAGTAAGCTTAGTACAAATTTTTCTAACTATTTTCTCTACTTATTTTGGCGTACTAAGAAGTCCATTGCAGTCAATGGACCAATGACCGCCATACCGATCGGTCGTGTGCACGTAGATACGTTGCAAATTCGCAGGCAAACAGAGGTTCGGCGTAGCATCTGGCATCAAGAGTTGCACACGATCTAGAGTATGGGACGGTTGATCCAGCAAACGGGACGGAAAGATAGCTGTTGTGAGTTCAGGGAATGGATCGAGGAATGAGTCAATAGAGAGCGACGCTTTGAAATTCGAGTTATTGTCAGTTACTGTGATAGCGCCTTTAACCGGCAATGAAACACCGCTACTGCGCGAGTAGTAAGCCAAGAAAGCCATTGGGGAACCTGGTTTGTAGTCCTTTGCGCGACTGGTCATTAGTTCCGACGTTAAACCAGATTGCTTTAGACCATCTTCAACCGTATCAAAAAAGTACCATTGCATAGCCTCTTCTGTTGCAGATCGCACGCGCCCCGACGGACCCTGGTCAGGGAAGTACCACTTAATGCGATCTACCGCAAGCGTTACGTTACCATCGCGAGAGACTTGCACAGCAAATGGGAGTGTGCTTTCTGCAAGCTCAACAACGCGTGTTCTTTCGGAGTACTTGTCAAGCAACGCACCATACTCCCAGTCATCACCGTACCCAATTACTTCATGTGCAGGAGGCAAATCTGGTAAGCGCATTCTGAGTGCTTTCCCGAGCGCGAATTGTCGAGTACCAATGTCATCACGCGGATCAGGGCGACGTACAGGCGCAGTCATACGCTGGGAACTCGCTGAGAAGCTTTAAGTGTTTCTACTAGAAAGGACTTACTCGAGCGGCACTTGGCTCCAGAGCGTGAATTCATTGCTTGGAGAGTAAGCGCCATAAATAAACATTGGCGGCGCATAGCTGCCGAAGTGTCTTGACTGGAGATCTTTGAACTGGGTGCTGCCGAACGCGGAACCGCGCTTGTAGTGCTCCGCGCCAAGGTAAGTCCAAGTGTCGCTCAAAATAGTTCCTGAGTTAAACGAGCCAATCTCTGAAATAAAATCATCATAGCCTAGCTCCGCAAGACGTTTAACAAACGCGCGAATCGGCGCGTTGCCTTGACCCGGAGACAAGTGTTCGTCATTGTAACCTAAGTTGTCGGTTAAGTGAATGTGGCCGATCATGCCTTTCTTGTGCATCTCCTCGACTTTGCCCATCGTCCAAGTTTCAAAGCGCTTGTCGAACGCAGCGTCATCTTCTCCGTCAAAGCGCCGCAAGTGTTTTCGCCACATGTTTAGATGGCCGATGTCGATTGTAGTTTTGATGTGCTCCGAGGCTTCCTTGCGCGCCTCCGACTCGCTGAGACCTTTCTTTTTCATGTTCTCAACAAACTGGTCGCGGCCAGCCTTTACAATGTTCATTAGTTCATCCGGGTGACTGCCGTACTGCTCCGTAAACACGTTTTCAGGCGCTATGTAAATCTTTGAGAACTTCGAGAGGTCGCCGCCGCGCGCTTTGACATCCGCCATCATCTTCTGGGTTTTTGCGCGCGCGTGCTCGGCAAGTTCAGCAATTGCTGCGCCGCTTTGCTTTAAGCCGTACTCTTCCATTGTTTCTAATTTGGACGCGCGCGCTAGAAGAGTTTCCGCCTGTACGTCAGCCGCTGAAGACGATTCGTGTGTATGTCGCATAGAACGCTCATGGCCATCCATTTCTTGCTTCAAAAATCTTTGAGCATCCGGAAGTAATTTCTTCAGATCAGTTTCATCTTTAACGCGACCAGCCTGTGCGGCTTGCTCAATAAGCTCTGGAGGTATAGCTGAAATCTCTCCTCTTTCCGCCGCAGCAAGCCTGTCTTTTGCTGAGTAATATCGACTTCGCTCAGCCTCATATCGCTGCGTATGGAACAGAGATGCTCCTCTTTGCTGCAGAGCTTGATTCTCAATTTGTAACTTCGCATACAATACTTCCGGGCGTATATTTGCATTAGGATGAGATTCATTAAACTCTTTCGCTCGCGCTACTAAAGTGTCCCAAGTTACAGGTTCGACTTTAAATCTAGTATTGACCGCATCCCAAGCAGGAAGCCGTCTGAACATTTCATCAGGTTTATCAGGATTAAGCTTATTACCATCCAAATCCACAAAATCATTAGGTTTGTAAGTCGTAGGCTTACCTTGTAAGTCGCGGCCAGACAATTTCTTTTTGCTTTCAACCTCATAGTCTTTGGCAAGAATCCACTTTGGTTCATAGATTTCTTGATCCTTACGAATGCCTCCGACAATTTGACCTGTCCGTGCGTCGACTACGGGTAACTCCGCTTTTTTGTCTTCGTCCCCATAACCTAAGTATGCAGGGCGCCCGTCTTTCATGTTGTAGTCTTTAGCCCATGGCGCTTCGCTTATCGGACGCGCCCACTCGCCCGTGTGCACGACGACTGCGCCGCCTGTCGTCGCTTCGCTTGCAAAGTCAATTGCTTTGCGCACTTCCTCAAGCACTGTTTGCTGCGCTTGCTTTGAGAAGCCTTCGCGGCCAAAACCTGCTAAACCTGCAAGTTGAAAAGACGCGTGCGTTGAAGTCTTGACTTCGTTATACACAGCGAGTTCGCGCAAGACTTCGCGCTCAACTCTGCCATACGCTTCCGGCGTCTGCTGCTGTGAGTTGCCTTTGCCGACTCCGCCGAAACCGATTTCTAAACGTGACGCACCTTCGCGAATTTTTGCTTGAAGCGCTTGAATTTGTGGTTGAAACGGATTGATTGTAGTACCGAGTTCGCGAGGGCCGAGGCCAGTCGTTATTGCACCCTCGTGGTTATTCACCGGGTTCATTACCGGGCCGAACGCGTCAAGGCGCGTCAGCATGCGCGAGTAGTAGTCGCGATCCATCGCATTCATACCAGGACTCATGTAACCCATCGCCATGTGTTAATTCTGAGCGCAGCGGTATAAAAGAGTTGGGGAACGGCGTTTTCTAAAATTAGGCTGATTACACAACGGGCAAGCTACACTACGAGCAAGCTATGCAGAAAGCAAGTCGACAATAACGCAAGCTAAGAATCAAGCTAAGCAAAAAACCAACTAAACAATCACCTATTTTGAGCGGCCGTAAGATAAACCTAATTCAATATCAAGCCCGAGGCCTTTGCGAACTCCATCTTCTGCGTCCTTGTCGCGCGCGCGTTCATAAGCGTTAGCAGAACCACTACCACCGCGCGTCGGATCAACCGAAGCAGAATTATACATAGAGTCTTCGCTGCGCATGTAAGGCTGCGACTCACCCCGCTCGCTCACTGAATCTTGCGTGTAAAGTTTTTCAGGTCCGCGACTAAATTCCTGACCGGGCCTGAGCCCTAGTTCGTTTCCAACGCGTTGATCAAGCGTTCTCTCCCGCAGCTTGTTTTCAGTGAGCGCGTCCCCAAAACCTTCTTTGCGCAGGCGCTCACTTACACTTTCGTCATCGCTTCCTCTAAATTCTTGCAAACGTGCACGCAGCGCGCCCTCACGAATAGTGTCTTGTTGCTGCGAGTTCATGCTTGCTTGTGCACGCTGGACCGCAGTTTCTAATGCAGTTTGCGCATTGACCGTTTGCTCTTCCTGTTCTGCGCGTTTAAGCGCGGAAATTAGCACATCCTGGCGCGCAGTAGCGTCAGCTTCATCAACTTGCTTTCGATGCGCATCCCATTGACTGTGTAATTGTGATTCCTTATCATGACGTAACCTAGACAACATAGACGCTAGCAGCTGCGCAGGAATATTTGTTGAGCTGCTTGTCGCTGCAATAGACGCTAAGTCGGGCTTAGGAGCAGGTATTGGAATAGCAGGCATGACAGAGGTATGCATGACAGAGGTAGGCATAACAGAGGCAGGTTTAGAAGCAGCAAGTTTGACAGATAAGGAATTAGTAGTTACTACTGGAGCTGCCGCTTCCCGAGCTTTTTTTGATTCAGAGTGGGTGGAACCGGACATACTACAAGCACAGTTATTCTAGCTTTAAGTTAAGCGTACGCATAAAAAAAAGCGCCGCACTACCAAGTAATCATGCGGCGGCTCTTCTTATAAGTATTGTACACAAGAAATGCACTACCAGTCGCATCCTTTAGTGCATTTTTGTTATTGCCTCCACCTGAGCTATGGCTGTGTTCGCCGCCTGACGAGAAAAGTGAAGACGGGATGAACGCTTCTCCTAAGTCCTTAAAGCCATACAGAATATCGATAAAAGGCCCGATAGCAGTGTCACGGAGCTTTGTCTTATGCTTCTCATCTTTCTTTTCAGGTTCCTTTTCTATGGCATCTTCACCTGCTTCAATCAGATAACGCTCGAACTCCATACCGAGGCCATCCATGACATCAGTAAGTTGAGTATCAATAAGCCCAAGTAGTTCAATGTCTTCGCGGCGCTTCATGTCACGATACGCTTGTAGTTGTTCAGGAGTCCAACCGTAAGCGCGTAAGTTCATATCCATGCGGCCTAAGTGCATAGGACCAGTTTGGTATTCCTTTCGAGAACTCATGTCAGGCCTAGTGCGGAACACAAACGACGCTAAAATAACTGAGTGAAATCCTCCATTTGCTGGTTTTGCTGCGACAAACTCTACTTCAATTACACTTCCTTCAAACGCAGAAATTAAATCGGGGCTGTCCTGAAACTTTTGATTCATTGTCAAGCGCTGAATGTTCTTTAAGTACGGTTTTACCCACGCCATATACATGCGGATTATTGTCCAGTGCTGACGAATATATTTTAGATTAAACCTACGGCGAGTCATAAGTTCCATGTATGTGTGCTGCTTCCAAGTAAGATATTGTTGCAGCTTTCTCTTAAGAACAGTCTTAACGTTTTTGTTATACGGAAGCGCATCAATGCGCGCATCAATATCATCTGGCTTCGCAACATACTCATTAAAGAACAAGTCCGGAAGGAGTGTAAAACCTACTTGCTGCGCGAGGCCGAAAACACTTTGTGGATTTTTAGTCCCGCCCTCGACTACGTCAGTAAAAATACTTTTCATGCTTACGTCCGCAGCGGCACTATGATGAAACTTTGAATCAGGGGTTTTCTCCTGCTTACTTCCAATTCCGCCTGCGGCTTCGTACGCTGCAAGACGCTCGTCGATAATGCGAAGTTCGCGAACCATTTGAAAGAGCTCCTTGACAAACTTTCCAATGTTGCCAAGAAACTGTTGCACACGGTCCTGCTGTAGACCAAGTCGCTGTTGACTGTTACCAAAGAATGCACTGTTTTCAGTTGCCGCAAAGTAGTCAGTTACCTTATGTACAATACTAAAACCGAAGTATGTACGGCAGCGCTCAAGTACATCATAGTACGAGTCTTCAATTCCTTCAGTAGCACTCTCGAGTACCAGATGATAACGGCGACAGGATCCAGGATAGCCAGTGGAGTCCCATATCTTATCTACTATTTCACTTCGCTCAGTAGCTGCAAACTGTTTACATTTCTCAGTGCCTAAGTTCATTACTGCTTGACGGCGCAATGATTCCTTTTTTCCCTTGATACTTTTATCATAGAATTCCTGCCCTTCTTTGTTAACGAACCCGTACATTACTAGAAGCTGCTCTGCTTCGAGCATTCCATTCGTAACAAAAGAAGCCTTTCCGGGCGCCCAAGAACCCGTAGCATCTGCTCCACCCATTCCTTCCGGCGTTGCGTGCTCTGTGTCGCTCATGGAGTAATCGCGTGCTCTAAGCAGGAGGCGAGCTAGCACGCCAGGGCTGACTTAGAACTAATACTCACTTCGCGCCTTTATTGTTTTTAAATCATTCGACGTTGAGCGAATGCATTCCGATTTATGCCAACTGAACGTTTTGTTAGCAAAGAACTAATTGGAGTAAGCTATTTTGCTGCTGGCTTTGCCGCAAGCTCTTCTCCTGTCTCATTAGTAGATAAACCCTCGCCAGTGCTTGTCTCGGCGCGAACTCCTGAGCCACGCTTCCAACCTTGAATTACTGAGCCTCCCGGGGGAATTAGCGGAACCCAGTCGTCCGGCACTCCGCCGAGGCGTTTAACTAACTTTTTAGCAACATCACTTGACTTCTCGTCGCCCGGCACGACTAGCGCGTAGATTCCACTAAATATTTCCGACACGCCGCACGCTGGAGTGTCATCAAGCCGCCCGAGTGCAATTGCTACTTTCGCGCTGATTGGCCGCTTCTCGCCGCGAATCATAAACGCACCACGGCCAATGTATTCACCAGCATTCGCAGTTTTCGACACTTGCTCTGCAGTTACCCAAAACGCATCACTTACAGACGATCCTCGCTTCCAAGCGCGGCTGTACGCAGCACATAACTGCCCGGCTGCCGCACATGCCGCGCTTGCTTTTTCCTCAGTAAGTTTAGCTCCTCCTTTAATGAGTACGAATGGGCTGCCAGGGTCATCGGTGTGAACCACCAAATCATCCAGCTCAAGATGCCGCTTTAGCAGGACTTCGTTTGTACCCGCATCGCGCCCTCCAACAAGAAGCGTGGAGTCTGGTGCGCGCGACCAACGAAAACGCTCATACCAAGCTTTTGTTCGCGCAGCTGAAACTACTTTTTCTACCGTTTTCGGAAGTTCACGCTCGAAACGAACGATTGTTGCTCTCGCACCTTCCAGTTTTCGTTTGGCTTTTTTTGCTGCCTCAAACCGCTCAGCTGCTTGCTCTTCAAACCGCTTTCTGATAGTGAGTGTAATGCGCATAGTGTTGGTGTGAGCTTAAGCTATATTATTGTTACGTCTAACAAGCTCCTATAAAAGTCACAAGCTCGCGCTTAGGACATAGTAGCACGTTATCACCATCTTTTACGCCGGGAATGATTTTTACTTGTGTGTTATTCGCGTTCGGCACTTTATACTCTAAATCAATTTTAGAGGCGCTACCCTGCGCAATAGAGAGCCCCTCTATTTTACGTTCGTCAATTGATTGAGAAGAACTGATAAAGCGCACTAACAAGCTCGATAACATAATCGGCTCACCTCCCTTTCCTTCAGCACGATTTACAATAATAAATGAAGCGCGGTTGTTGGTCCAGCATACGTTAGGTGTGGCTTCCAAACCGATTTCTACGCTGTCACACAATGACGTTTTAGTCGCGTCCAGCACGTAGCTCACAGCCATAGTACCTATCGCGACCGCAAACGCTAGAAGCAGCACCGTAGCAATTAGAGGTGAAATACCACGTCTAGATTTAGCAAGTGACAACTTGCCGTCCTCATTCATAATAGCTACCTTTCTCTGAACCGAGAGGCTTATTTGACCCTTCCAAGTCGCCGCCAGCCCTAGAATTTTGCCTTGCATTTTGCGCATGCAGCTTTTCCACGAAATAATTGAGACAATCTAGTTCATCAAAGTATGCTCTTTGACGCAAGCCCTGCGGTCCGAACTCAATCGTAAACCGCTGCTCATCGCGTCCGAGTTCTCGCCCGCATGTAGGACAGGTTTTTAGCACATCAAACTCAGCAATTCGCTGCTTAAGTAATTTGTCGATGTTCCCCGCTTCAAGATCCTTCTGAATAAGCATTAAGTCAGCTAACGGCAACTTATCAATAATTGCAGCCAACTTATTCATTTGCGAACTTCCGCCATTTAGCGAATAAATCTTTTGGGTCTGCAAGTGGCGCCACTGCATGCAACTTATCTGTAAAATATGAATCTCCGCGGCGCACTCCTTCTTCGAATTCTTCAGGCGTATGACTCCAAATAACTATTTTACGAGGACCTACTTGGACATTAGCATACTCTCGTCGTAACGCCCGGACGTCATCAGCTATCACAAGAAGCGGTATGTCTTCGTATTCGGGAAGCGTTCCGAACGCTATAAACGAACGTACAATGTCCTCTTGCTGCGCAATAAACGCTCGTAAATAACGACCACTTGAGCGCCCCTCCATAAGTAACTTTAACTCTGCAGTGCGCGCGACATCAAGTGGCACCAAAGCGCGCCGCGCTTGACCATCTAGCACCGTAATAAGTGCCATACGTCTCGAAATTTTATAAGTTTGAGACTTACCGCCTGTACGCTCGCGCACCACTATCCCGCCGAGTTCTAAAAGCTTAAGATGCTGACTCACATTAGCTGCGCTAGTCCCTGTATTACGTGCAAGTTCGGCGCCAGTTGAAGGCTTAGACGCAATTATCTGAACTAGCTCCCAGCGCACTCCAACTAATAATTCCTGTGAGTCCAAGTAAACAAACTACGTACAGAATATTTATAAATGTTTCATTAATTAATATTTTAATTATAACCAGTAGTTAAGTAATTTCTTAATAACTATACTAAATGCCAAGTTTAAGCTGTTTAACGACGTTAATCGACATTTTTCGACCTTGAACAGTAGTGTTAAAGGAAAGCATTTATAAATAAAATGGGGAAGAAAGATAACGTGAAAAGGGCGAGCTGCAATCAGCTGATCAAAACAGTATGCGCATTCTGACACTCGGCTGGGAATTCCCTCCGTTTTTTGCGGGCGGAGTTGGTATGGTTTGCCACGAGTTAACTCGCGCACTTAGCCAGCGCGGACTCGGAATAACCTATGTTATGCCATTTGGTCCAGAACATGTAGAAAGTGATTTTGTTAAGCTTGTAGTGGCTAGCCGACTCAGCAAGTATACTAACCTTAAAATTAAAACAGTGCGCTCAACGCTCACTGCTTATACGACTGAACACGAGTATAGTGAGCGCGTGCAGCAACTTCAGCAGGTTATTGCAGACGATCGCGATAAGAGTCGTACGCTCTACGGACGTGACCTATTCGACGAGATTCATAAATATGCAATCCGCGTGCGCGCGCTTGCGGAAATGGAGGAATTCGATATTATTCACGCGCACGACTGGACAACGTTCCCTGCAGCAGTAGGTGCAAAACATGCCTCAGGTAAACCTCTCATTGTTCACGTACACATAACGCAGTTCGACATGGTCGGTGGCGACGGACAAATTAATCAAATGGCTTACGACATTGAGCGATATGGAATGCAAGAAGCAGACATTATAATTGCAGTTTCCGACTACATAAAGAACCGTCTAGTAAGCCAGTACGGCATTCCAGAGCACAAAATCCGCGTACTGCACAATGCAGCAACCCCAATGAACAACAGTATAGGCGCAGGCCCACTTAAAATAAAGTCAACGGATAAAATTGTACTCTTTGCAGGTCGCGTGACGCTACAAAAAGGGCCCGATTATTTTGTACAAGCAGCGCGCCTGGTACTCGACAAAGATCCGAATGTTAAGTTCGTGATGGCAGGAACAGGCGACATGCTCCACCGCATGATTGAACTTTCAGCTGACCTAGGAATGTCTGACAAATTTATTTTCCCAGGATTTTACTCCAGGCACGATGCAGAACAGCTTTTCGCAATGGCTGACTGCTTTGTTATGCCCTCAGTTTCTGAGCCATTCGGAATAGTGCCGCTTGAAGCAATGCAAAAAGGTACACCAGTAATAGTGAGTCGACAAAGTGGAGTTGCTGAAGTACTACGCAACGCACTAAAAGTTGACTTCTGGGACACCACGGACACCGCAAACAAAATACTTGCAGTGCTAAAGTACCGTGAACTCTCTGATCACCTAACAGAGCACGGCACTATTGAAGTACAGTCAATGACTTGGGATCGATACGCGCAGCGCCTAGAAGAAGTTTATGGAGAGTTGTTGTTGCAGGTTAAGCACTGATGGTCAGCGTCTGCTTCTACTTTCAAGTTCACCAACCATACCGCTTACGCCGATACTCAATGTTTGATATCGGACACAATCACCACTACTTCGATGATCATAAAAATGCGGAAGTAGCGCGCAAAGTAGCTCGTAAATGCTATTTACCAATGAATAATTTGCTCCTCGAGCAAATTAGGCACCACAAAGGCAAATTCAAAATAGCTTTTTCAATAACTGGAACCGCAATTGAACAATTCCGCGAATATGCGCCGGAAGTGCTTGAGTCATTTAAAGAACTTGCGCGCACGGGATGCGTTGAGTTCCTAGATGAAACGTACTATCACTCTTTGTCATATCTGTATTCAAAAGAAGAATTCTCAGAGCAAGTTAACATGCATCGAAAGCTTATGGAGAAAGAATTCGGTCAAAGCCCAACAGTATTCAGAAACACAGAACTAATTTACAATAACGAACTTGCAAACCACGTTGAAAGCCTCGGCTACAAAGGAATTATTGCTGAGGGATGGGACGCTATGCTTGGCTGGCGAAGTCCTAATTTCATTTACCAGTCAGAGTACACAACAGATATCAAAACACTCCTAAAAAATTACAAGCTCTCAGACGACATCGCATTCCGTTTTGGAAACAAAGGATGGGAAGAGCACCCTCTGACAGTTGACAAATTTCGCGACTGGCTAAACAAAGTAAATGGAAACGGACATACTGTAAACCTGTTTATGGACTACGAAACGTTTGGAGAACATCAATGGGAAGACACAGGAATTTTTGATTTTATGCGTCACCTCCCGCACGCAGTTTTGGAACACCCTGACAACGATTTCAAAACTCCGAGCGAAGTAGTTCAGAGTTATGATTCGGTCGGCCGCATTGACGCACACGACTATGTCAGTTGGGCAGACGCAGAGCGAGATCTTACTGCATGGCTCGGCAATAAAATGCAAGAAGCATCCCTAAAAGAACTCTACAAACTTGAAGCTCAAGTTAAGGCAGCGCGCGATCCTGCAATGCTAAATGATTGGCGCAAACTCACAACAAGCGACCATTTTTACTATATGTGCACTAAATGGTTCGCAGACGGAGACGTACACAAGTACTTTAGCCCATATGAGAGCCCATACGAGGCATACATCGCGTTCATGAACGTTATTCAGGACATGAAGCTTCGCCTTGAAAATCGCTCAGAGGAGATGAATCCTAGCGCCCAGGAAGCCAGCACAATCTGAGCGCCGCCGCGTACCGCGGATGAGAAATAAAAAAATTTGAAAAAGAAATCAGGTGATACAATTGGTAAAGACAAAGGCAATAGCTCCGGAAGGAACTTCACCGACAGGAGACAGTGTAAAGAAGCCTGCAGTAAAGCGCGCAATTAAGAGTAAAACTACAAGTGAATTGCATAAAAACCCGAAGCCGATAAAGCGAGCTGAACCGGGCCGCGAGTTTCACTTGGTCGACGGCAGAAATGTAGCGGACTTGAAAGAACTCGCTGATATGCTCGATGATATGAGCATTGCAGTTTGGAACCACCACGTAAACCAAGGTCGAAATGACTTTGCTAATTGGGTCCGAGATGTGTTTGAAGAAGTTGAACTAGCGCAGCGCATCACAGATGCAAGCAGCAGCCACCACGCACAGGTTGTTATTTACAGGATCATTTTGGAGCGTACATGATACGACCGCATGCCTTCTCGTTCCACAATGGACGCACAGCACGTACTGCAATTGATTTGTTGCAAATTATTGAAGAAGGTCCTGAGGCATGCTTTACTGATCACGTGCTTACAGGCGCGCATCCACGTAATGATTTTGCTTCGTGGGCAGACACTGCGCTCAGAGAGCCTACACTTGCCGCGCGGCTTCGAGAAGCCACAACTCGCGAGCAAACTTTAACCGCGCTGCGCCATTGGCTATCACCCCACGCAGCACACAAAGAAATCAGCAAACACAATCAACGAACAGACTTTATGATTGGCTTTGCCACAGGTCTGATTGTAGGAATTCTTGTAATGGCGGTTGTCGCCATGCTAAACTAATATGGTATTATCAAGTGCTCCAAGTACGGTGTTTGAAGTAAGCTGGGAAGTGTGTAACAAAGTCGGCGGCATATACCAAGTGGTCAAAAGCAAGGCCGACCTGCTTCGACGCCGCTACAGCAACTACATCTGCGTCGGACCATACTTTGCAAATCAAGCCCAGTTCGAGTTTCAACAACTCGCGGCGCCACCAGAGTATAAGGCTGCGTTTGAAGAGCTTGAGCATGAAGGAATTAGTTGCCTTTACGGCAAGTGGCTAATCCGCGGAGAGCCAATTACAATTCTAATAAAACTAGAGAGAGAGCGCATCGATGAAAACGCTGTAAAAAAAGAATTATGGGAACGCTTTGGTGTTGACAGCCTAAACGCAAATTACGAATTTGATGAACCTCTGCGCTGGGGATGGGCAGCTGGAAAACTAATAGAGCGCCTAAGCGTAACACTACCTGCGCCAACAGTCGCTCATTGCCATGAATGGCTTGGCGGCTTTACACTTCTATATTTACGTGCGCGCACACAACATGTTGGCACAGTATTTACTACGCACGCGACTATGCTTGGCCGCTCGCTTTGCGCAAATGGCCGAGAACTCTATGGGGCGCTAGCGGCAATTAATCCAGACCAAGCGGCGCGCGAGCTTGGAATAATGGAAAAGTACAGTATGGAGCGCGCATGCGCAAAGCATACGCACGTGTTTACCACAGTAAGCGAAATTACTGGTTTGGAAGCTACTGCGCTGCTTGGCCGCAAGCCTGACGTGCTAACGCTAAATGGTCTAGACGACAGTAAGTTTCCGACATTCGAGGAAGCAAGCATACTCCACCAGAAACACCGAGAGAAAATTCGTGACTTCCTAGAGTACTATTTCTTCAGCCACTACACTTTTGACATGCAAGAAACCGTAATTATGTTTATTACTGGACGCTTCGAATTTCATAACAAAGGAATAGATGTTTTTATTCAAGCACTTGGTAAGTTGAATAGTGCGCTTCGTGATGAAGGCAGTACAAAAACAGTTGTGGCTTTTTTCTGGATTCCAAATGAAACGCATGGAATCAAAACCGAGTTATTAGAAGAAAAAGCAGTATTTAGCGCGATTAAAAACTATGTTGAAGACAACAATGAAGATTTTGTCCGCAAAATACTTCGTGAAGTTCCAAACATTAAAGAGTTCACATGCGAGCAACTTCTAAGCCCGGAATTTGTGCGCACAATACAGCGCCAGTTTCAAGCCATGAAGCATGAAGGGAACGCACCGCTCTGCACGCACAACATTCCAAACGAAGACAACAATGCAATTGTATCCGCGTTCAGGCAAAACGGGTTATTCAACAGCGCGCAAGATCCAGTTAAGGCAATTTTTTATCCGGTTTACTTAACTGGCTCTGACGGCCTACTTGACATGACGTACAACGACGCAGTATCCGGCACACACCTAGGTGTGTTCCCGAGTTACTACGAGCCTTGGGGATACACGCCAGTTGAAGGCATGGCCTTCGGAGTTCCCGCAATTACTACGGACCTTGCCGGCTTTGGAGCGTTTATGGAGCCTCACGCTGGTAAAGGAGTGTTTGTACTTCACCGCAATGGCCGATCAGATCAAGACGCGAGCAAAGAACTCTTTGACCTATTACTGAACTTCGCTCATAAAGATAAATTCCAGCGCAACGAGGAAAAAACGCAGGCAAAAGCGTTAACTAAGCTCACCGATTGGAGCGCATTCATCCTATACTATGTTGAAGCGCATAGGCTTGCAGTAGAGCGCAGCCAAGGCTCATAGCTAAGTAATATTAAGGACTGAATACATAATACTAGTAAACGCACACTACTAGTACGAACCGTAAACCTATACGCACCTTAAACAAATGGCAACAGTCGAAGTCATAACCAATCCAACCGCCGTAATAGGTACTGCCATAGTCATACTAATAAGCGCCACGGCATTGGCCTTCTTAGTAGTGTTATTTTTATTTGGCTTTAATTCAGAAGACATTAAAGAGGCCGAAGACTAGTTATGGTGCTGGGTGCGTAAAATGGAAGTATATGTAAGCCCAACAGTCATAGTGTTTCAAGTTCTAACTGTAGCGATTAGTCTCACCGCACTGACCTTTATCGCTCTCGTTCTATTTCTCGATAGAAAACCAACGCCGCTGCCCATGGCCTTGCCGGACAAAGATTAACCAACCTAATAAATAATGGATTCCTCGGAGTATTGCCTAATAGCCTAATCTCATTAGCCTTCTATTAAACCATATTTTTCTACAAAAATGCGCTCTGGTGTAACACCGAGTGTTGCGAGCACGGTTTGCACATCAGCAACCAATGGCGTTGGTCCACAAACATAGAACTTTGCTGCATTTAGATCGGAACCAAGTTTAGCGCTCAGAAGTCGAGCGTTAATTCTACCAAATGCGCCCGTCCAATTTGCAGTATCAGCCTCAGTTGGACGCGTCAACGTTACCGTAACAGGAAACCCTGCCTCGCTCCATGCAGGCAATTCCGAACTGTAAATTATGTCAGCAGAGGAGCGGGTCGAGAATATAACGTGTCCGCGCCCACCGCGAGCGGCGAACTTCGAGTCCTCAGCAGCTTGCATCATGGCGCGAAACGGAGCAATACCTGTGCCTCCAGCAATAAATGCTACTGGAACTTCAACATCATGCTCTTCAGGCTTCCATATAAAATGCCTTCCAAACGGTCCGTATAAATTCAACGCATCCCCCACCTTACATGCGCACAGATAATTTGAAAACACTCCTTGCGGCTGCGCGCGAACGGTAATTTCAAGCCAGCCGCTACCCTGGCCCGCAACTGAATAGCTACGCTTAATTTCACGGCCAGCTTCGCCAATTAAGGCGCCTAGCATAATGAACTGACCCGGCGTTACGGAAAACGTAGACTGTACTCTTAGCGTCACAGTGTCAGTGTTTTCTTGCGAGCGAGCCAGCGCAACAGTTTCCATACTATGCGAAACAATAACCACTACTAATGTCTGCCGATGCAGAAAGGCACAAGGTCGGGCAGCGATTACACTGAAATTAAGCCAAAAGTTGATTTGACAGCTACTTTATTCGGCTCTTAAGCACTCAGAACGTTTAAAAAGCTCTTAAGCGGCATTAAGCTTGAAAACTGAGGTGCCTGCAAGGCACAATCCAAAAAATGCTAACTTCAGGTGCTGCAGATGGGTGAGCTACGACGCGACTACTTTAGAGATCGCTACGTAATTATCAATCCTGAGCGCGCACGTAGACCTGATAATTTTAATCACGCGAATCAATTAAACTCTAATTCTCCTGGAATGCCGTCTCCATTTGCGCCTGGAAACGAGCACAAACTGCCCCCTATACTCGCAACATATCCGAAGACTGATACTAGTACTAAAATCTCTGACTCGGACCCAGCACCACTTGATCGGGAACTGAATCATAATGCGCACGAAGCTTCAAATGACACCTACTGGCAGTATCGCGTAGTTGCGAATAAGTTCGCAATAGCAAAACCTGAAGGAAATCCGCAATTGCAAACTGCAAACGAACTGTTTACTTGGTCGAGCAACTATGGTGAACACGAAGTTGTGATTGAAGGCCGAGAAGACAATATACCCTTTCACGCACTCGGCCCGGACGGTATTGCGCAAGCAATTGCCGTGGCTGTTGAACGCATAAAACACATGCATACCCTAGAACACATCAATTATGTAGCCTATTTCAAAAACGAAGGACGTGACGCAGGAGCCTCCATAAATCATCCACACAGTCAAATTATTGCAACTGCAATTGTACCTCCGAGCGTTAAAGAGCTCACAAATACTTTTGAGCAACTGCGCGCACAATGGGGGTTCTCTCCATTATACAAAGTACTTGACTATGAGCGAGGCGGTCCTCGCATAGCAGCAGAAACTAAGCACTTTGTTGCCCTATGCCCTTATGCAAGCCGATTCCCTATGGAACTCCTAATTGTTCCAGTTCGCGACTCTGAAACATATACGAGTCTAACAGACGAAGAGCGACTCGACCTCGGGCATCTTCTTCACCGCTTACTTGGACGGCTCGCAAGTATTAGTTCGCCGTACAATATAGAGTGGTTTCACTCTCAAGCTACAAGTTTTCATTGGCACTTAAGAATTACTCCGAGACTATCGATATGGGCAGGCTACGAACTAGAAACAAACATTATAGTTAACCCAATTCCTCCCGAAAATGCAGCTGCGTTCTATTGCGAGGCCGGGCAGTAATGCGCTACATTCACCGCACTGGAAAAGAAACAATTATTCAAAGTAATAGTAATTCGTTTCATATTAGTCATCCGGCAGGAGGCTACTTGAGTCTTGCGCAACCTAATATTAGCAGATATCAGGGACTAACCCGAATTCTTCCAAAAGGAAACACATGGGAGTTATGTAAAACAATTGAATCTATTGAAATTGGCGTGCCTGCCGACACGCTTGTACTAAACGCAGACTCGGTGGAACGTGTGTCGGCTAAAGCGATCGAGCGTTTTAGTGTAACCAAAGGCGCAACGACCTACGACATACATATGCCGCTCGGCGAAGTTAAAATTACTCTAGATATGCGGCTCATTCATGATTTTAATACTGAAGGACGACGCTACGAGCTTCTCGACGTACCAAGCGGACAAGTAATTATTTATCACTGTCCTAATTATTCTTTTTCATTAGCTATCCTCGGGGGCAAAGCAACACTGTCTCCAAAATGGCATGAAACAAACTATCCATATGACGCTAAACGAGGCACGCAATCTCGCTTATGGGTGTGCGAATGTCTCACTTTGCCTGTGGAACACAGTCTTTCACTAAGATTTGGAGTTGGCTGGACGCCGGCTGAGGCTCTTGCAGATGCAAATAATACCTCTGCCGCACCGCTCACTTTAGTTTCTAAACCTGATCTCTCCAAAACTAATCTCTCTCAACCTGATCTCTTCCAAACTAATCTCTCCCAAGGATTAATACCTAAAACAGAATTTCAACATACACGAATCTCACAAATACAATCGCACGATACCATGGACTCAGCATACATGAGCGCCGCGATTGATACAGAGCGAGCATTAGTACCATTGCCCACTGTAGGTGACGGAATTCTAGCTGGCTATCCATGGTTTTTCCAAGTATACACTCGCGACGAAGCCATAAGTGCAGGCGCGCTTATTTCCGCCGGCGCCCCCACGCGCGCAAAGCAGGTTCTGCTGCGCCAAATTTCTCAATTACATGCGGATGGCCGAATAAGTAACCGCACGCCGGGCAGCGAATTAGCGAGTGCGGATGGAGTAGGTTGGGCATTTTTACGTCTTCGACAGCTTGTTGCAATCGGAGCATGCAATGCAGAGGAGAAAAAAACTATCTATCAAGCGCTAGTAACAAGTCTAAGGCGCCAAGAGCAAACTTACCTTAGTGAAGGACTTATCCACAATGGATGGAAGGAAACTTGGATGGATACCACAGGGGGCTCAAGCGACGGTAGGCCAGGAGCACGCATTGAAATTCAAGGACTTATGTACTCAATGTACACTTTTGCTGCGCAACTTAGTTCAGAATGTGAGGGAACTGATGGAACCTATTATACTCAACGTGCAGCGCAAATTAGAGACACAGTAAGAGCTTTATTCTACGATGCTTCACTCGGAACACTTGCTGATGGGATACATGATCACGTGGATCGCACTGCACGTCCAAATGTATTCATCGCGGCATACGCTGCGCCAGAGCTTTTTACCATATCTGAATGGAAGCGCATTTTTTCTTGGTTACTTAGTCGGCTATGGCTTAACTGGGGCGGCCTCTCGACCATTGACAAAGAGCATATGCTATTTATTCCGCGCTCGACCGGCGAAGACGATAGAAGCTACCACCGCGGAGACAGTTGGTATTTTCTAAATAACATCGCCGCAATCGTTCTTTGCGAACTTGAATTTACTTTGCAAAGCGCCGAACTGCACGCTAGCGCTCGAACGCAAATATTAACTCTGGGTATTCCAGGACACGCAGCTGAAACATCAAGCGCTGCAGATCAAGAGGCTCTCGGTTGCTTTGTACAAACTTGGAGCGCCGCTACTTTCGTTGAGCTCCACCTGGTCCAGCTGGGGGCTGCTGCGCGGCCGGGACTGGCGCGGTTTCTGCCTTAAACTTCAATGACGCAATTATCTCTTCTTCGATAAACCCTGCTTCATACAAGCGCGAGCGAATATCTTTGTCTGACACTCCTTGCATCTTAAGGATGGTAGTCATGTTCTTAATAGCAAGCGCTGCTTCCTTCTTTTCATAATTCTCAACTGATTGCTTTATTTCCGCATAGGTATCTTGCTTTGAAAAACGCTTTGCATACCAAGCACGCAATTTTTTACGATTTTCATAGACAAAGTAGCCTATGACAGCTACTATGCCGAAGCCGAATACGGGCACTGCAATTCGGACCCATAAAGGCCAAACGCGCTCCGGTACTACAATCACTTCAGCCGTGACTGCGACTCGCTCCTCTACGTTGAAGGCACGCACTAGTATACTGTTTACCGCAGACACATTTTCACTTACTGGCGCAATTACAGACAGCGTCACATTATGACTTTCTCCCGGATATAAACTTAGAAAGAAGTCGCTAATGTCTAACTGATTCGTCGGATCACGAAGTTGTAGCGTTAAGTCTATACTCTCGTCAAGCAAATTCGTAACCGTGAAAAAACCAGTTTGGCCTGACTCATTTATTGAGACGAAACTAGGACTCACAGTAAAAGGTTTAGAAATGAACCTGTCAATAAGCACTGAAAATGGAAACGTAAAAGTAGATGATACAGCAGTACAAGAAACAGTTCCACTATAAGTTTTTTCTTCAGTTCCAAGCTTTGTGAACTGAATTGGTAGGCTGAACACGCCCCCGCGCGCTATGGAGAATGACGAAATACTCGTAATACCGCCGTCCGACCACTTCATTGTACAGCTGAAATTGTGCGAACTCTTTGTAACGTTTAGAGGTAATATTGATGATGCACCAAACACCGTAAAGGTAGACGGGAACGTAATATTTATTGACGGGGCACTAGTAACTAGTAATGGTATTTTTGCATATTCGTCAGCACCACTTTTAATTCTTAAATATCCGAATTCGGAAGTACTTACATTTCCACGTTGCTGAAAGGTAATTCTCCTAAAGCTGTATGGAGCGAACGTATCTTTTTCTTCAATAACAACATAAGGCACTAGATTAGTTGGTAAATCATAAGTTAAATCTTCAAGCAAGAAGGTTGTTGGGTTAGTCAAGTCCACAGTTATTTCGCTACGATCAAGTACAACAACTCTAGGACTTGATTTTAGAAATGGCCGAGTATTTTGTTGCAAAACATATAACTCCATCGCGTTACGCTTTGCTTCCTTAGTAATTTCTGATCGGTTTTCGTTATATTCTAGCACGATTTCTGCATCCTGCGCTGATTCTTCGTCAAGTTCAAGCATTACCGCTTGTTCATTAGTTGAAAGCCAACGCTCTGCATCAAGAACCGGCTCGTCCTCGCGAGTATAATCATTTTGCAGAAGTGCTTGGACGGTAAAACCAGTGTAAACTATACTTTTGGTTACATTATCAGCTAAGACATGAGAGAAATTAAGTACATACTCTGTTGTTGGCTCGTAGTATGTAGTATTGTTGTAATACATGCTTGTCGCGTTCCAAGAACCGTCATTAGTCTGCCTATACAACAAGTTATTAAGAATACGTGTGCGTTGTACAGTTGTAACACCAACTGTTGATGAGCCGGCGGCAATCACTGCGGCAGTCATTATATCTTTGTCAGCTAGTTCATCGCCAAGTACTGACGTCGAAAACCTGCGGGATAAAAATTCGCTTGCAGCGCTTGCGCGAGCACTGTCTATCGGGGCGCCGGCAGCAAACGCAGTAGCGCGAACGTCGCAAGTTACGTTTTCATTATTGTACGTCCAACAAGGACCTGGAATTGAGTAAGTAAAGTTATCTCCTGCGTAGCCAATAATTCTGCCCCTGACATTACTTACTATTGTAGCAACTATGTTTTCGGTACACACAACGTTTACCACAGTACCATAAGCGGGCGTCTTTGTTCTATTTATATAACGCGGATACCTCGGCATAACAATAGATTCGTTTGCGGCACCATACGCAAAAACGCAGCTGGTGTTTATTGTATTATTCTGGTTACCAATATAGTCTGCTACTTCGATTGAGTAGGTTTCACCAGACGAAATATAACTCATAGTTTTTGTAAGATAGGTAGTCGCGTCGCGAAGAATTCTACTCTCATCGCTGTATTCGGACTGAGCTAGTAAGTACGCAACAGACGCAGTTGTACTTATTTGACACTGCGCTTCAGGCCAGCACTTTTGAGTTTCATCTCGATTCTCTTTTAAATACTGTAATCCTTGCAATATTCTATCAGTAAATACGTCTTCAAACGGCTTTAGTGAAAATAGAGCATAAGCGGTATCAAGCGCCGAAGACCAACCACCGTCAATATACTGCGCAGCAAGTAACCGCTGAAGCGAGCCTGTTACACGATTAATCCTGATTGATTTTGTTAATCGCTGGTTTTCTCCATTACGCACATAGTCCGCTACAAGAACCGCATCACTGCACTTTAGCTGATCTAAATCTACACTCCCCATGAAGCAATTTTCAGTTCCCCATTTGATTGCTGAAATATCAATAAAATTATTGTCGTCTGAACATAGTAGACTTAGGCGAATCGGAATATCATCATACTCTATGCAAGCAAAAAAGGTAAGATCCTCACTTGATAAGTAGGTCGGAACCGTTCGTTCAACTCTATATTGATTCTCGGGCTCAACTAAGAATATGCCTTCGCGAATACTCTCTTCATATGCAGCCTGCACATCCGGAATAGTCAGTATAGTAGTCAGCAGTAGCAGGAAGCATACAGAAAAGTTTTGAACCTTCCCAGACCGAAGAACAGGAAATATCACGTTATAGCTGCTCCTTCAGCTTTGAT
Source organism: Candidatus Woesearchaeota archaeon (assembly GCA_043771635.1). Classification (GTDB taxonomy): domain Archaea; phylum Nanobdellota; class Nanobdellia; order Woesearchaeales; family SKIA01; genus JAYVHA01. The sequence goes on along the minus strand of JAYVHA010000017.1, from coordinate 30,249 downwards.
AGTAGCTTCCGCCTCATGATGTTGTAGATGCTCCTCAAGTGCCTTTTGAGCAGCGTCCATTAGCGGCTTTCGCACTTCACGAGCTGAATCAGACAACGCTGAGTGGGCGGAGAGTAAGCGCTCGTATGCAGTTGCTGTCGCAACGTGATCTGATAGAGTAAACGACGCTCGCAACGCAGCTTCTGCTCGGGTAAAATTGTTTACCATGACCGCTTCACGAAGAACCGATACTGTTTCTTGAGAGCGAGCCTGCTGAATCGGATTGAGGGATTTATGAAGCGCAACAAGTTCAGGCAAATATTTTGAGGCTGCTGCGTAGTCTCCACGCTCTATTAGGCTAAGAGTTAATTCTGCTAATTCCTCAAACGTATAAGCCGGATCCGAGTCAGGACGACGGACGTATAGATTTCCTCCTAGTACTCCGAAAACTACTAGAGCGAGTATACCAAGATACAATCCTCCGTTCTCAAAACTTTGTAAATTAAATCGAACTGAAACTAATCCTGCAAGACCCGTCGGCTCCAAAAGCTTGGTTGGCAGAATAAATACTGAAGGCTCGCCAGTAACTTCTCCTTTGACATAGTAGGAATATTGTGATTCCTTAAACTTAATTATAGGGTCTTCCTTTACTACTTCGTGACTGCCTCGTATAACAATCGCACTAGCATCATTTGCAATTGATTTAGGAATTACCTCTATGTAGGCCACTTCAGGGATTGCTTCTGAGCTACGAGAAAATACGGTGAATGTTTCAGGAGCCGCACCATCAACTCGAGTTATCTTTACTACACTACGCTTTGCCGTTATACTCATTGAGGTTATTGCTTCTCGCACAGTGTATTTTACACTTGCAGCAGTATCATCATCTGCTTTAATGGCTTCAAGATATGCTTGTACGTCACCCTTTATGTCTGCGGCAGTTCGACGCATTACTGTGGTGTCACGCGCAATAATTGTAACATCCCGCGGTGAGCGCGCCAAGATTTGCGCGACTTGCTCTACAGTTGTAGCAGCGCTAACTTCAGTTTCGAGCGCTGAAAATCGCTGATCAATCCCTAATGTACGCACCAGCTCTGCACGTACTTCAGATCGAAGTAAGTTTGCCTGAGCCGCACGCAGTGTACCTAATGCTTCGGAGCGTGCCTGAGCTAACTTCTCTTGCTCGACGTCAACTATTGAACTTTCTATTTGTGCCGCAGCTTTTGCTTCCGCGTTCGCTTGAGCTAATGCTTGCGCGTCGATTTCAGCAGACTGCTCTGCTAGTGTTTGCGCAGCACTTGGCAAAGCTGGAACCGGCACGCCAGGTACAGGAACAGTGGAATTCGAATTGTTAGAGACATTTGATAGGTTTGATGTACCAGGTATCGCACCTACTGGCGTGACAGGATTAATTGGCGTCACTGGAGTAACAGGCACAGGAGCAGTTATTCGTGTATCTGGCACTGCAAGATTTACTGTCACGCTTCTATCGCGCGTTAGAGCGAGAGACGTAGTATTTTTGTATTCCCTAATGGACCCTGTAGCGGAATAGTTGTACGAACCATTAATGCTATAATTGCCCAAAGGTAGATTTGTAAAACGGACACTACCAAATGAATCAGTCACAGCGGAGCGAGCTGTTCGAGAGTCGCTGATTGTTATTAGTGTACCGCTTAATACGCGCCCGCCAAGACCAAGTGAAGTTACTGTCAAGCGAGAGAGAAATTCTTCAATTTCAACTAGTCGCGTAGCGCTTGCAGTGCGCCCACTTACATCAGTAACAACTAATGTTACTGTGTAGTTACCTGGAAAATCGAAAACATGGTCTACGCTTGGGCCAGTACTAGTAGTATTGTCAGAGAACTGCCAGCGATAAGTGAATGGCGCAGTTCCGCCTGTTACTGTTGTACCAAAACTTGTAACCCGACCAGCAGTGCCTGAAGTGTCACCGGTGATTCTCGCTCCTAGCGAAGTATTATGCGCTGTAAAACTTGTCGAAGCGCTGGTACTGGCCCCGGTTGCCGTGACAATATAGGAACCACTTGCAGATAAAGGGTACAGGAAGTCAGTTTGCTGCTGGACGTTTACTGTATAACTATCAAACGTTCCGGATACTCGCTGGACTTTAAGTGCCAGCGCCTCAGGCGTTGCCACAACAACACGAATACGGGCGCTCGAGCCTATTTCATAAAGTGCGGAATCAGTTGTGAGCGTTATTTGCTGATTATTAGGTAAGATAGTAGTATTTGTAGTATTAATTGGATTCGAAGTATTAGACTGAGGGTTGCTGTTTGAGCTGTTCGATACATTACCGCCGCTACTGTTAGTTGCAGTGGTATTCTGCTGCAACGCTTCAACATTAAAACCTAAACTAATAGTGCTATTAGACGAATTAGTAATTGTAGCAATGTATGCACCAGGTGACAACGTTAAGGTTGTACCAAGGCCGGAAATTTGAATTGGAGACGTACCCGATAAGCTAAACACAACGTTTGGTTCATCCCAAGAAAATAATACAGGACCTGCCGCAACTATAGCATCCTCCGTTGGCGCAGTAAACTGTAATGCTAATGACTGCGCAGAACAAAATGATGATACAATTACAACTAAGCTAATAAGAAAGAAACTGCGCGCGTTCATGAGCGCACCGTCACTAAAGGGTTATACGTTTCGTCAAGGCTTGGTTGAATAGTGGCAAGAAACGTGAAGAATCGCTCATAGCCATGTAGCACAGTGTGCGCTTTAAACAAATCAGTCGTTAGAAGTAAATCTTTAAGTTGTTCACGAGTTACAGTAGTTACACCAGGAAATTCACCTGAGCCTACTAAATAAATTCCAGTTCTACCATATACAGCAGTTTCAATTGCGAGTGTTCCATCTCGGTCGAGCCTGCTCGCGAGTTCCTGCACTGCTAGTGGCAACTTTGTGCGTTTAATAAGTTCGATCTCAGTAAGAAAAAGAATAGCTCTACGATTTCGTAAGTCTAAGGATAGGCAGTGACTTCCACCTACGGATACTGTTCTTAAAACACCAAGATCTAGAAGCTTGTGTACTGTTCTGTGCACATAAGGATACGCTAAGTTTAGCGCTTGCGCAACACCTCGAATAGTAAATACTGCTCGCAAGTTATTGTCGAACAACCCTACGATGTCTTTTTCAATTGCCAATGCACGAATTCCGAAAAGTTCTCCCTTTTTCGGCTATACCGAAATCCTGTCTCAGGCACTATTTAAACCTACCGTAGGTGCACTAGTATACTATTTTAGGTACATGCGTAGACTGTCTGAAGAATATGAGGCTGAACTGTAACTGAATGGCAGCCACTTAAACTAAACGGCAGCCACTCTAAAACCGTAATTCAATCTTAAAAATAGCCGTAAAGCACAAGATATTTATACTATTACTACTATTTAGTAGTTATGGCTGCTCAAGTCCTTATGCCAACTGTGCTCATACTCTCGCTTACGCTTGCGACTTTGACACAGTTGCAAGATCTTGCGCAAGATGCAAGCGACAAAGCAGTCGCGGCAGCAAACGACCAAGTTAACGCTCTCGACTGCGCATATACGGCCCGCCCGCTTAGCGAGTGCAGCCCAAACATATTTTCAAACAATGTGGATGCTGAAATCGTGCAAAGCCAAGCTATCCTTGCAGACTTGCGAGCGCAGCAATATGGCGAATTAGAACAAAGACAACGCGACAGAGCAAAAGCGAGAACTTAGAATCCTGCTCACCAATATTACTTAGACTCAACTTTTGGCGGACCTGATGACGGCGACGCCGCTTCAGAAATGCTTGCCCCACCAATACTTTCACCACCCTCGCCTTTTGGTGGGCGATTCTGCAATCGCCTCTTCAATACAAAATAAGTTATCGGCAGCCCGAGAAGTAGAGTTATCCCAATAACTTCAGTTAGGTTCGTGCGCACGCGCTGCCAAGCGGAAGCTATAACATTGTCGAGCACCAAGCTTCGCAGCACATCAGCACTTGGTACACCGTAGACATTTGGAAGAATATTAAGTTGTGTTTGCCGCGTAGTTGAATAGCTTACTTCCCAGGTTTCGCCGGCAGCTAGCGACTTAATTGTCCAAAGTCCCTTTTCATCCGGAACTTCAGTAATCTGACTAAATACATCGGAGTCCTCCAAATAGTCTTTTACTAGCAAGTTATTTACAGATGTACTTCCAAGGTTTTGCACAGTAATAGTCACAGTTACCTCATCATCACCCGTAAACAATAGTCGCTTCTGGACATAAATGCGTTGACTCGGTACATATTGGCGAATGAAACGCACACGGTCAGAGTAAATAGTTTTAGAACCATATTTTATGGTTGCAGCATCAAAAAAGTCTAAACCCGCTGAAGAAGTATCATTTAGTATCGCCGTGTACGTAAGCACATTTGCATTCTTAGCACTTATCTTTCCTACATAAGCAAGATTTCCATCTTTCTCTATCCAGCCATCGCCGCCAATGAAGGTAAAGCCTGGCGGCAATATATCTGCAACCGAGTAAGTTATTAGGTCCGCAGCATAATTGTTGACAATTAAACTGAGCTTTACAGGCTCACTCGAAGTTACAATTTGTCGGTCAGCAAACTTCCGCACGTAAAGACCAGGATCTTCCTTAAGAATACGCAACGATTCATTAGTCTCATTAAAAGTATAATTTAGGAGTTCTGGCGGTATAGTTAAATTTAGCTGCGTATAACGAGAAACGTTAGATGCGTCAATAAATTCTACACGCGAAATGAATACATCAGCCACAAGCCAATATACAATACCCTCAGAACTATTACGGTCAAGAATATCTCGAACAAAAAGAGCGTCCGGACTAATTGTAAGAGGATCAGTGCTATTTACTAACTTCCATTCAAACAAAATATTGTTAGGATCAAGCGTAGGAGTCTTTAAAACACGTAGCGAATTGACCGTAAACTCGAATCCTGTGGGGTTGCGAAGTGTAACTGACACTAACCTTCCAGGACGACCAGTAATTGATTCGTCCTCAAGATTTGCTTTCTGCAATTGACCAAAGGTATCTGAATAAATTACTGGTTCAAGCTGAGTCATAGCCGTATACAAAACACCTTTATCAGGCAAAGCAGGTTCGGACAGAGATATCCCAACTATATTGTATGATGTTACCACAGTACTGTTAGCCGGAATACGTGGTATAGTAAGATCAGTAGACGAAATGTAGTCATTTTCATCACTGGAAATTATTGATAGAGAACCCAAGTCAAACCTAATCTGCACCTCGAATAAGTCCCTATCGGTCGGGTTTGAAACGCTAACATTACCATCAACGTTCACAACATAATATTGATCAAAGTAACTAGTAACGCGGCCTGCTTCAGTTATTGTTACTTGAACGGCATCAAGTGCAATAACAGGTGTAGACAAACCTACAAAAGTTAGAACAAAAAATACTACGGCAAGCAATGCCGCGAGCGCGCGAGCGCGCACTCTAGCCTCCGCTCGGCCCTTGAGGTGGCTGCGGGCCATGTTCTTTATGCCTACGGTGCTCTGCCTCAAGGTTTGCGAGCTCTGCTTCCTCTTTAATTCGATGCTGGCGCTTAAGCGAGAATGTGAATAATCCAATCAAGCACACAATTATAATACCCCAAAAGACGTTTACAGAGCGCAACGCGAATGAACCCACCTTTATTCTTGGAAACGGTAGTGTGGAATACTCAATAATCTGGCTTTCCTCTTGACCCGCCCAAGATACTACAGTATTACCACTTAGTTTCGAGACTTGAGTGTCGGGTGCGTAGGTGACGTGAATGTTTGGTTGAAGTAGAACTGTTTGGGTGCTCTGCTTAATTGGAATAGTTGTGTCTTCACGAGGAATCCGTAACTCATAAAAAAGCAATCCGCTGGGCTCAAACTCCATATCATAACTAACTCTGAAAGTATACGAGAAACCTGGCAAGAGCGGATCCCAGACAGTTACTGCAAGACTGGTCTCATCATCACGGTTAACAATTTTAGTGTTAAGCTTTTGGCCTCGATCACTTACCGCTTCAAAATTAGTTACAGGGATAGCAGTGCGAGCATCTCCATCTTCCTGATATAACTTAAAATGTAGCTCACCCGGAATAACTGGGTTCCTAGCTACATTTGTTAGGGTCATCTCTCTCTCAATTCGAATAGTATTACCGTTTACCTTCGAAACGGTGTCATACTTATCGAACACCAATACTTCCCCAGCCACCGACCCCGCGAGCAAGCTCACGAAAACCAGCAGCATAATTGCCGATATTGTTTTCATGCGCAAAGTCTACTCTTTCTTGTCTAACTTCTTGTTGATCTTGCTCGTCATTAGGAAGTTTCCTATGTTGATTGCAACTAGGAATACTACAACGCCAAGGTACAGTAGCTCTCGGCTCGTACTTGCTATGCCTGATAGGATACTAATGGCACCAGATGTGTTCGCCCCGTCAACCTGACGTGGGTCCAGTCCCACTATGTACAAGTCAGATACTCGGAATGTGCCCGTACCGTTTACTGAGTAGTTCATGTAGAATACATCAAGACCGTCAGCAGCTCCTGCTTCTGAGAAGCTGGTTGCGAGCGTTGTTCTGAGTCCTACGTCCCACTGGTATGCTGTACCTTCGAACTGACCGCTTACGTTTGAAGCGTTGTTGAAGTTAGGACTGAAGTTATACGGCGTGAATGCGCGAGGTATAAAGTCATATACAGTTACTGTTAAGTTCTGTGGCGTATGACCATTTCCTATGTTGCGTACCACTGTTTGGATTCGGTAACTACTGTCAGAGATGGAAGTTACGTTCTTCTGTACTTCGAGCCAGTATCCATTTACTACATAAATATACTTGATGTAAGTGTCTGTACCATTCTGCGTTAGGCTTTGGTTTAGGATTTGACCTTGTGCGTTCTCAATTATCCAATAAGGCTTTACCCACACGATTGGCGGTGGCGCAGTAACAGCGTTTGAACCGTCAGTGAAGTTAAACAGCCATTGAGCTCCAGACCAGCCAGAAGTTAGGTTAATTGAACTGTTTGGCGTGTAGTTAGTCTGTAAATTGTAGGAAACAGTGTTCGGATCCACTGTACTAGTTACCCACAAAGTTACGCGCTCAAGCGTGAAACTAATGTTTGCATTCGCTGACACACCCGGAACTGAGCGCCAAGTGACGTTGTTGTTTGAGTTATTGTCCTGAGGCGAAATAATCTGCTTCGAAGCACTAAAGTTTAGGTTCGCACGTGCACGGATACTGTCAGTTCCTACACGGCTCGCAGTAGTGTTAATTAAATAAGTCAGATTTTGTTCGAGCGCAGGATAAGTTCCTGAAGTAGGAACAGTAAACGGAGCTTGAATTTGATAACTGATGTTATAGCATTGACCGATAGCAATCAACCCTGCGTTTGCAACCCAAGACCACGATCTATTGCTAGTATTATTACCAATAACATTTAGGTAGTCGCCCGTATTTGTTAAGTTGTGTATTGTAAAGTTATATATTCTTGAAGAGCTAGAGTTACTAACATTAACGCCAAGTGTGTACATGCTTATGTTGATTATCTGAAGACTGCCTACTTGCGCAATATTACATGCTACATCACGAACACCGAATCTCGCGCCGGCAAGTACTTTTGTCTCGTACAGCGAATTCGTGTAAGTAGTGTTAATGTCAAGCGGAGGCTCGACAGAGAGGCTTGAAACAGTATAATTTAGAACTGTCTGCTGACCTGGTCGAAGCTCAGGAACGAAAACTACGCTGAAGTTGCGCTCACGGTCTGTTAAGTTAAGCGTTACTTGAGCTGGATTCAAGCGGCTTGCAGTAGCTGTTGTACCATTAATGCGAAGCGTTGCAAAGACGCGACCATCATTATAGTTGCCGTCTACTCGTATACCTGTAACGTTTATTGTAGTATTGAATGTTTGGGGAACTACTGAAATGTTTGCAGTTCCTGTGGTGTTATACAATATGTAGCTGAGTATTTGAAACTCACTTGATATGTTGAAACTAATGTTGTTTCCGTTTAAGAACACATAGTCAGTGACTGTGTCTTCATCCACGTCGCCAATACTTATAGGCGTTGCGGTGATGTTACTTGTAATTAGAGATGAAGTATTGTTTGAGCGAGTAAAGTATAATTGACTACTGCTACGACCGCTGAAATAAGTGAAGTTAGAGGAGAGACTCTCAGTATTGATTATCTTAACATATATGTCATATATGGTATCAGCACTAGGATTTCTAATTGTTAAGTTTCCTAGGATGAACGAGAAAGTTCTATTTTCCGTGAGCTCGAAGTCTTTTGCAAATGACACGTTTTGGAAAACGGTTTCAACGAACGTTACGTTAATGTTTGTTGAAATGGCAAACGCAGGAGTTACCAACGTAGCCGCAAGCAAGATGAAGGCGAAGATGTGCGATAATCGCAAGAGTTCAGTATTCACGGTAGGTTATAAACGCCTTAAGCCGTATTTAAACTTTGCCTTTTTTCGGCGAATCGGAAAACCCCTACTGAGGAATAACATGCACAAAAAATACCAACAAAATTATGAACTTCGAACTCCGCCTATTGTAGACCCTTCATATGGCGCTCAAGCTCACCAAGATAAAGTTTTAACGTATGGACTTGCTCGTCAAGGTCTTTGACGCGTTTCTCGAGAACTTCCAGTTGCGGTGTTGCGTCGGGCATGAAGTGCGTACCTATCAACTAAGCGGTGTGCACGATTTATCAACTTATCTACCTCCCTCTCGCGCCGCCAAATAGAGCATTGTAGCCGCAGAACTCGCAAAGTAAAGCTTGCGCGATGACGCAATGAAAATAATCCTCCGAGGACAAGAATGATTACTAGTAGGATTCCGAGAATACGATACTTAACGGAATCATCTTGCACATCTATAATCATAGTACGAGTAGAACCGCGTGTGCGCAGCGAAAGAGTATACTCGCCAGCTTCAAGCGTGCTTGTTTGAATAATTATGTCCGACGTCGGCAAGAAAGATCCGCTTGCGCGCTCCTTACCTTTGCTATCAACAATCCCGTAGACTACGACGGGCGGGTTCCCTAAACTTTGAAACGTAAACACTAAGTCGCTGCCTAGTTTTACCACTTGTCGCGTCGCGCCTAGCGTTACTGAAAATGGTTTTTCAGTTCTGGAAGTAGCATTGGCATAAGTAGTAATTACTCGCGCAGTGTAAAAACCAGGTTCTAAGCGATCAGTATAAGCCAAGGTAAGTACATTATCTTTATTCGGCAATACCTGTAATAAATCAGGATAATCGAGTGCACCAATTATTTCATCATCACGCACGAGCTCTAGCCGCACCTGTGCATAACCAATTATGTTTCCAAAATTGCGTAAAGTTACTTCAACTGAAAGAGGCTCCGTGCTAGTTATATCATCAACAGCAATGGACGAATCATACTTTTCAACAGGAGTCCCAGGTATCGTAAAACTAAGCTCGAACTTTCCTTGCTCACTTTGACCATCATAAACTGCTACCACTAAAGAGTGCAACTGAGGACCTAAGCCGGAAGGACTCACTGCAAATTGTACATTTTGCGTCTCTCCCGGAAGTAAACTAAATTGGCTCGGCTCGAGCACTATACGCTCCTGCATATAGCCACTATTAGGCTCAAGTTTCAGATTTAACGTGCGAGGAACAGGATCATTGTTTGTTATAGTATACACGAACTTGTATAACTCCGTGCCAGGGTTGGATAGTTGCTGCTTTGCCGGTGTGACGGTAAGTGCAAACGCCGGACTAGCAAATAAAATTATTAGAATAGCTAACGTAAGTGCGCTCAGACAAAATTGAGTCGCACTCTTTGAAGAGTTAACACTACTTCCAGGTATACCTTTAGCGACTGGACTCAAGTCCATTTAATGTTTACAGCCCAAATTTCATTTATAATAGAGCGTCCCTATTGGCAAGGGGAGAAGCCAAAGCACCACTAATTTAAAATTAATAATTAAACGGACTGGCAAATTGTACAGATAATAGAGAAAAGCAATAAAAAAATATTAGAGAAAATACTAAAAAATTACTTCTTGAATTCAGTGTAAGCGCACTTGCCGCAAGTTACGCGGTTTGCGTGTTCAGCTAGGAAAATTCCTTCGCCACACTTAGGACAAGTCTTCTTGATACGCTTAATGGAGTCTCCTGAGACTTCGTAAACTTGGCGGTTGGTGTACGCTTTCTTCTTTGCTACCACTTTTGCGCCCTTTGCCGCTGGCTTCTTTGCTAGTCCTGCCATGTTTATTCCTCTACCTTAGCCACTTTTGGCTTCTGTTTCGCGAGCATTTTTTCTTGCTCGACTTCGTTTGCAATGGCTTCGTCTGCGTACACGCGCGCAGTTACAATTACTACCTGCTCGCCGGAGCGTGGCTGGATACTTGCAACAACGACCATACCTTTCTCCTTCTTGTGAATTGCTTCTACAAGCTTGAGGCGGTTTGGTGTTGGACCGTCGAACGCAACGCGGTACGTAACGTCGGTGCGTTTGAGAAGAGGTACTGATACTGAGTGTGTTTTATTGAGTTCCATTTTATCGTACCTTGATCGCGTACTCGCCAGCTTCGGTAACACCGAGCTCTTTTGCGATGTGCGAGTTATTCGTATCGATGATAACAAGGCGGCCTTGCCACGATGTTGAGAAGCTGTCACGCTTGCAGAGCGGACACATGTCTGCCTCTACAAAGAGCTTACATTTTTTACATACTTTTATTTTACTCATGTGTGCGCCTCAGGTGCACAAGATGTCAACCAAATCTTTGCTGGTGACGACGCCTATGGCTTTGCCGGCTTTGTCAACAACAACGATTCGACGCATCGTGTGGGCCTTCATAATGCTTGCGACTTCGATCAAGGTGCCATCCACGCGCACAGTCATAACCTTCTTTGTCATGATGCGCTCGATTGTGGTCTTGTCTAGGTCAAGGTTTGCTGCGAGTACTTTGCGGATGATGTCTCTCTCGGTCATGATGCCGACAGGCTTTTTTAGCGCGTCAACAACAATAAGTGAACCAATGTTGTATTGATCCATTTTCTTTACTGCGCCACGAATAGTCTCTGTCGATTTGACAATTACTACTGGCTTTGTCATGTAATCCGTGATTTTGATCATCTTCGCACCTCTTCGCTAAATTTATGCGACCTTCATATCGTGGTCGATCCAATCAGTCTTTCCAAGGCCTTGCTGGCGCATTGTCAGACCAATCTTCGGGTTGGTTACGTCCTTATAGCTTACTGCGATAACGCGTGCTTTACACACATCAAGCGCCTTAAGCGTGCGGTTCGTGTCCTTTCCTTGCAGGACTTTGTCCTTAGTGAAAGAAACGTAGTCATTCATCGTCTGGCTAATGTGAATCATGCCGTCGATCGGACCAATGGTCATGAAGGCGCCGAAGTCGGCTATGTCCTTCACGAGGCCAAAGATGGTCTCCTGTAGTTCTGGTCGGAACACGAGGAGGCTGAACACCGTACTGTAGTATGATGCGCCGTCGCCTGGGATGATGACACCTTCACCGACTTCGTCCACTGCGACTACGTCTAGAACGACACCAATATTCTTTGAGATGAAACCGTCGTACTTCTTGCGAATCTGTCCGAAAATAGCTTCTTCTAACTGCTTCTCGAACTGATCCGGTGGTACGCGGATGTGATCTTGGACTTTGAGCTTGTAAAACATCTAGCCTTCCTCCGTATGTAGGGCGCCTGACCTGCCTAGCGTGACGACGGGAACGCCCGCCTTGCGAAGCTGTTTCCGGAGTTCATTGTCATGGGTCGCGGTAGCTGCGCCTAAGCCCTGACAATACGCTAGGATAGCCGTATCAGCGTATGCATTGGAACTTGGAGGCGCTTTTAAACCTTTTCGTTCGAGCATGGTCAGAGTAGCACGTGCTTCGCGAGCAGAAATAGAAGTACCGGTTCCTTTATTCGCGAGCTTGGCGAGCTCTGAGAGCACTTCAGGCAGGAACACGAGCTGGTAGCCTGCCGCTTCAAGCTCCTTGAAGACGTCTCGCTTCCTACGAACTGGAATGAGGCAGAAGTTAGTATCGAGTACTATAGGTCGAATCGTCATACCTTGCTTTTCCGCACACATTTAATCTATTAGGCGCGAGGATTATATAATAGGTGCTCTTGATTCTACTATGATGAAGCGCCGCTCCGCCAAAACAACTGTGAAATCAGTATTTTCTAGGCTTGTGAAAGCCGTTCGCGGAAAGAAAAAAGCAGCGCCACGAAATACCGTCAAAATCATTACCGCAAAAAATACCTCGCCTAAGAAGAAGCGTGCGAACAAGGCGACAGTGAAGCCAGAGGTAGCAACACCCAAGAAACAGCTAACTAAGAAGAAAGTCGTGGCCAAGAAAAAAGCAAAATTGAAGCAGGCAACTACGAAGAATAAAATAATCAAAAAGAGTATTATCCTGAAGACGCCAGCGTCGACAAAGCGCGACGGCATCAAAACAAAACAAGCTGTCAAATCCACGCCACTCGCCAAGCTCCTTGACCAGCAGCGCGAACTACTACGCCCGCCGAAGCAAGCGAATCCAATCATTGCAATGACCTTACTCGAGATCGCAAAGGCGCTGCCAGGTAACGCTATTGCTCCAGGCGGCTCCTTCGCAAAAGGCACGAGCCTGCGCGGAACGCACGATGTAGACGTTTTCGTGCGATTTCCAAAGGGCACCGCGGACACACTCATGAGCGAAAATCTGCGCAAAGCGTTTCCAAAAGCAGAAGTGCTTCACGGAAGCCGCGACTATTTGCAAATGACTCGCGGCGGCATTGTCTTCGAAATAGTGCCTGTCCATCACGTCGAGCAGGCGCACGAAATTAGCAACGTTACCGACATGAGTCCACTGCATGTCACGTATGTACAGAGCCATCTCACGCCCGTACAAAAAGACGACGTGCGCCTTCTCAAACAGTTCTGCAAAGCAGCAGGAGTTTATGGCGCAGAGAGTCATGTCCGTGGTTTCTCCGGCTACGTCCTAGAATTACTAGTTGCAGAGTATGGCAGCTTCGAAAAGTTTCTCAAAGCAATGGGCACATGGGAAGGTAGAATAGTACTTGACCCTGCCAAAGCATATCCGTCTGTAGCAGCCGCGATTCTTCGATTAAACGAAAGTAAACTCGGACCACTTGTGCTTGTTGATCCACTAGACAAAAATCGAAATGCAAGCGCCGCTATTAGCATCAACTCAATACTCCTACTGCAAGAGCGGGCCGCCGCATTCCTCGCCAAACCAAGCAAAGAATTCTTCGACGCGGCAGTCTACCCGAATAAGATTCGTGCGGCTTGGAAGCCTGCAACAGTCGTATTCGCACGAATAAGCACTCCTAAAGGCCGGCAAGATATTGTAGGCAGCAAAGTTCTTGCAAACCATGAGCAAGTGCTATTGGCCCTCGCAACAAGTGAGTTCCCAGTACTGCACAGCGAGTGGCGCTTCAATGAAAAAGTAAGTATATGCTGGTACGTGCTTGCCTCCACAACTATGCCTGCCATGAAAGAGCAGCGCGGTCCGCCAGAAACTATGCTAGAAGCATCCCTTGCGTTTAAGCGAGCACACCGAAACGCCCGCGCACGGGATGGACGATGGTACGCGGAAGTTCCAAGAGCACACACAAACGCTGTTTCCGCAATAAAATCAAGTCTCACAGGCGTGAAATTCACTTTAGACGTGCCGCGCGACATACAGCACCTATTCAAAAAGTCTCTCTCTAGCATCCAAGAGCAGAAGCGATAAAAAGCGAGCACTCATCCCTCAACGCTATGAACCGTAGTTTTCTCATCATTCTCGCGTTATCCATCACGCTTCTTGCTGCCTGCGCGCCAGCAGCCACTACACGGCCCGACCTTTTGCGCCAGGTTAATCGCTCCGCATCAGAGGCCATTGGCACTGATGTACTGGCAGGCACTCTGCCAAGTTCAAAACTAACAATTGCCGGAGTTCAACTCAGTATGACTCAAACTCAAGTTCAAGCCCTCCTTGGCAAGGCAGACAAAGAAGACAGCTATGACTTTGGCGGAATTCAAAACTGGGCCTACGGAAAAAGTCTCGGCCTAAGTAGCAACGGGATTATTGTACACTTCGAAAATGGATTTGTAACGCGCATAACCGTTCTTGAACCACTTACTGAACACTTAGTTGGCACTACACAACTAGGTATGACTAAAGAAAAAGTATATGCGACATTCGGGATACCTGACAGGCAGTACGACATCAAAAATGGGCGTTACTTTGTATACGACGCTCGCGGACTTGAAGTTTATCTGCTGCGCGACGTTGTCAACGGATATGGATTTGTAATAAGCAACCGTAAACTGCCAAGCACCGCAACAATTGAAGGCATGAATAACAATCCTCTAACCCCAAAAACTCCAAGACTTATTATAGACACTACAACAGTTTGCGACCAAGGTCCAACCCAAGCGTTTAACCCAGGTAGCGGCGCATGCATGGCATACGCAACCTACTGCGACATTCCAAGTAACTGGATTGAAGTTAAGAGCTGCAATCCTGAAGACGTAAACAACGAAGCACTAATTACAGCACTACGGAGCCAACAATGAACCAACAGCCACTAATTCGACGAGAACAAATAATTTCAGCAGCATTTCCAGATATTCTAGGACAAGATGCAGTAAAGGAGCAAGTAAAGAGTGCACTACTAGCGCACAGACACCTCATTCTACTTGGACCTCCTGGTGTTGGAAAAACTACAATTGCGCGCGCAGTTGCAAGCCTACTTGAAACCGCAGAAGTACCAGTTGATATTTTTGGAAAAGGTAAAGAAATGCGCCGTCTTACAGGACCGGAGCGTTTCATCCGAGTACAGGGCTCGCCTGACTTAACTGCCGAAGACCTACTTGGTGACATTGATCCGCTTAAAGCAATTGAATTCGGTCCAACATCACCGCAAGCGTTTACTCCAGGAAAAATTTTCCGTGCACGCGATGGTATTCTGTTCTTTGACGAAGTTAATCGAGCAAGCGAAAAACTTCAAAACGCACTCTTGCAAGTGCTTCAAGAAGGCGTAGTTACATTATCAGGACATGACGTGCCGTGCCCGGCTCGCTTTATCTTTATTGGAACAATGAACCCTGAGGATAAGTCTACTGAACAACTCTCCGATGTTTTCTTGGACCGTTTTGACGTAGTACCAATGAGCTACCCAGTCTCACTTGATGAAGAAACCACAATTGTAACTAAGTACGGTCAAAAACTTTGCACCTACCCAGCACCTCTTCTCGCGCACACAATTCGATTCATTCGCTCTATGCGCGAGCACAAGCAAATCGAGCGCAAGCCGTCTGTTCGTGCAAGCCTTGGATTGTATGAGCGCGCACAAGCAAACGCAATTCTTCGTGGACGCCAGGCAGTTACGCTTGCGGACATAGTTGATGCAGTGCCGAGCGTACTCTCACATCGTATGAGCTTGAAGCCCAGTGTTAAGTTCCTAACTACTCCTGAAAACTTCGTGGAAGAAGAGTTCCGTAAGTTCTCAGAAACCATTGCCCGCTCTGGTGCTGGGTGAAACTGAAAACGACGACCAAGTAAAAGTTGAGAATTTAGAAAAGCTGGAGGAGCTAGAAGGTAAGCTAGCTCCATCAAACGAAGAGGACAAGCTTATGCGCTCTGTTCTTGAGAACGACGAGCAAGCGATAAAGGACGGTCATTTGCTTCAAGAGGCAGCGAGCGCAGGCCTTGGTAGTTTTACCCCCGACTTACTGTTTGAGAAACTAGTAAAAGACTATAAGGAAGTTGCAGAGATTTATGGCGAATCCATCATTCGAGAAGTTACTGGAGAAGATCCGCGTACGCTTGAGCGTAACGTGCGCATCCCTGAATTCCGAAAAATCTTGAAAGATCAGATGGTGCAGCGTATGAAACGTCTGCAGCAAGATGGCTTAATTGACGGCGACTTCATGGTTACTGATAAAGGGTTTTTGCTTAGCGCAATGGTGCTTATCCGCGACGAGCTTGACCGCTTACTATCTGCAGGTTTTGGTAAGCACGAACAATCAATCAAGCGCGACATGCCAAGTGACGAAGTAACCGTGCAACAACGCAGATACAAAGACCTACATTTGCGCAAAACTATTGGCCTTGCAATGCGCCGCGGACACAGCTCTGTGGACATTGGCGACCTAAGATACAAGGAACTTAGAAGCGACGGTAAAGTGTCTCTTGTTTACTGCTTGGACGCGTCCGGCTCAATGAAAGGCAAGAAACTCGCGCTTGCAAAGCGCGCAGGCGTAGCACTTGCCTATGAAGCAATTCGAAACGGCGACGACGTAGGCTTAGTTACATTTGGGGCGACCGTTGAAACTACGCTCGCTCCATCCAAGCGCTTTTTAGAATTCGTACAAGCACTTGTTACTTTGAAAGCAAAGCGCGAAACCGACATAGCGGGCGCAATCAGGTCAGCAATACCTCTGCTCACGGGAACATCTAAGCACATAGTGCTGCTAACTGACGCGCTTCACACCTCCGGCGCTGTAGACGACGTTTTAGCGGCAGCGCAGGAAGCGCAAAATCGCAGCGTAACAGTGTCAATTATTGGTATTGCCCTTGACACAGAGGGCCGTGAGCTCTCGCAGAAAATTGTTGATATTACTGAAGGTCGCTTCTTCCACGTACAGAACTTGCAGGAGCTTGATTTGCTAATACTCGAAGACTATGCACGATTAAAGCGCGCATAGGAACGCTTGTGAAGTGGAACCAAATGCATTGGTAAACCAGACGCACCACTAATCTCCGCAGCTAAGTCAGTCACTACAACTGTAATTTCAGCCGAGCCAAGCGTAGGTAAAATTTTAATATTTGCATAAGCAATGTCGATGTTGGCCGAGTCATATCGCGCCCGAAACTCATCAGAAATTCTATTCTTTAACAGGCGGGCCGGAATTGACTTTGGAAATGGACAGTAAGCTCCGTTGCGAATCCTGAGCAATTGAAGCGTTGATCCTGGCACATAGCTTTTACTTGAAAATACAGCATGAAAGGCTCTACCGTTCTCCAAAAAAATATCTGTACCTGTACGTAAAATTGGCGCAAGATACACTTTAGCATCAATACTCTTAAGTGAAATCGTAACCGGATCACGCTCCATCGAGTCTCGCAACGAATTTGTATCTTGAGCGTACTTCTCTATATGGCCTAGGCCTACTGCATCGGGTGCAAACCTGCACGGATGATACACATGCAATACTTCATCAGAAAATCGAAAGGCAGTGGAATCGCTACCGTCGCTCAGCATCTGCTTTGTGCCCTCACTCCAACTGCGTTCCCTAGCAAGCGTTATTTGCTTCATTGAACAGGTAATCTTGACTTATTTAAGGAGCTTGTGACATAAGAAAAATGGGATTGCCCAGGGAGAAATCCCCTGGGCTGCTTAGAAATAGGACCGCGCCGGTGGCGCGGGTTGTAGGTTCTACTTTGATTTGTGTGTTCTGCGATGCTTACAATTTTTGTGTTTCTAGTTTGTAAATTTATACTGCGCGTCTGGGCAGTGCAGAGTTCTTCTGAGTTAGGCGTTCACGGTGCTTGCAGGACCCATGAGTGTCTTCCCTAAGCAGGGGGACGGGCTATGCATTGTTTAGCGAGTGTGTTGATGCCGAAGAGCTATGTCGCAATGGAGTCAATCTCCATTGTGAACTACACTCGTATGGATACGGGTGTTGATACTTGGAGTGTTCTTTGCCTGTGACTTTACCGGCTTGGCACTACTGCTTGCCTTTGCTAGTGGCGCTACGTTGAATTGTGAATTTTGAACTGGGTTTGTGGTTTTCATGGTAATGTTCCTCGTTTGTTTTTGTTTACTTTTTGGGTTTGTTTTGTGATTGGGAAAAAAGTTGGGTTTCTGACAAAAAATGTGTGCGTGTCGAATGGGCGTGGCTCCATTCCTTTACTTGTTGTTTCGCTCGGTCTACATCTCTAAGGCCTTAGCTTGGCAAACGATGTTTTTGTTGACCGCGACAACGAGTTATGCACGCGTTTGATCCCCGTTCCTGAGTGATCTGCTTCTTAGTAGTTGGTTTTTGATTGGTTTCATGGTGTGTGTCCTCCTTATTTTTTGTTTCACTGACCTTCACGGCGCCGTCCGGCTTCCATCGCGTTGGCATTCTCTGCTTGTGATTGTGATTTGGTGTCTGACAAAAGATGTGTGCTTGTAACGGGCGCGTGGCTTCCGTTTGTTTATCTCATTGTTTCGCTCGGTCTGCATCTCACTGTGGGCCATTGCTCGGCAAACGATGCTTGTGTGACCGCGACAACGAGTTATGCACGCGTTTGTTCGCCGTTCCTGATTGCTCTTGGTCGAATTAGTTGGTTTTTGATTGGTTTCATGTTCTTGTCCTCCTTTGTTGTTTTTCACTGGCCTTCACGGCGCCGTCCGGCTTCCATCGTGATGGCATTCTCTGTTTGTGATTGTGATTTTTGCCTCGCAGCATTTTTTGTTGCGCCGTGGCTGCGCATGTCAACGGTAGCATCGCTCAATCTGTCTCCAGTTAAGTTCGGAGTTTGTGTGTGATTGCGGCTGGTGTTGGCAGTTATGCCACTTGGTTCGGCTCGCCGTTTCGTAGGAACCGGCGGCGCGTATGTTGATCGGCTTTCATGTTTCTGTTCACCTCGTGTGTGTGTTGTTTCTGTAGTAGCGGCGCTCGCTGGCTTCCCTCGCTACCGTCTTGATGATTATGAACCTGAACGGCGCGTACTGCTTCCATCGTTCAAGGAGTGTGAATTTATGAGTGGGAATTACAACTACATCCCGAAGGATGTGTTTGCAGTTTTGTCCCGACACTTGGTACAAGTGCGTTTGACTGTTTCAGTGGCTGTTTCATTGATTGCTTCATCGGTGTCTTAGGTTTTGTGGTAGGTTTCATGGTGTTCGTTCCTCTTGTTTGTTTTCTGCTTACTTCCTCTTCTTTCTACCCGGGCTCTTCCCAGAAATCCCCTGACTTCTGGTTCGCGAAGTTACCTTCGCAGTGCATCGTAGGATGCGGCGCATTGGGTCCGGTTCTTTTTCTCGCTAGGTATTTCCCTCTAGCTTGCTAGGCAATTCCCTCTAGCATCGGTGGCGCGTGGCTACCGCTTTTTTGTTCATGGGTCGTCGGTAGTTTCGCTACCGCTTGGTTCGACCGTTCTCAGGTGGTGATCCCCTCCGTTGGAGGGATTGGTTTTCTCCTTGGGTGCTCCAAGCTCCTGACCGAATTCGGTAATTGCAGGATTACTCATTCCGCCTTGCGACGTGTGTGAGCCTCCGGATTTAGTGGCTGGTTCGCGCGAGGCGATCCAGGCTTTCCGTTGTGTGTGCTTGGCTTGTCTTCTCAGACTCACCCAGTATACTGGTTGTGTTTTCCGTATACTGATATACTTCTAAGGGTCGATATCATATATATAGTTGCCGGGAAGCTTTTCCGAATGACCGAATCTATCGACGGTAAACGTTCGCGATAACGAGAATTTGTACGGATAACAAATTCTCGGAACGAGAAACCGCAGACGGTTTCCCGTAACACTCAATTGTGCTGATAACAAATTATTTTCAAAATTGCCGCAACACTTTTCAATGCAGACTACAACAAAATTTTGTGAAAATTCTTGTTTTCAGTGATGTTCATACAAACGCGCAAGCATTGCGCGAACTCGGACGCAAGATTCGCGAGGTTGACTTAGCAGTTTGCGCCGGCGACATGAGTGACTTCGGGCGCGGCCTTGAAAATACTATTAAAATAATGGAATCGTGGGGTAAACCGATTCTTGTGATACATGGCAATCACGAAGAAGAAGGAGAAACTGAAGCATTAGTGCGCGCAACGCGTAACCTACAATGGTTTCATGCCGCAGAGGTTTCAGTTAATGGACTATCGTTTGTTGGATGGGGCGGCGGCGGCTTTGCACGCGAAGACCCGATGCTAGAAGGGTTTGCTGCAGAGCTAGAACCTATTGCGAGCCGCATTCTTGTGTTTCATGGTCCACCGTACGGGACAGCGATCGATATGTCAGCATGGTCCGGAAGTCACATGGGATGCCGCACGCGGCGCGCAGTTATTGAACAGCTGCAGCCAGCTGTTGTTATTGCAGGGCATATGCATGAATGCTTCGGGCAAGCGAGTAAGATAGGTAAAACGCTCGTCATGAATCCAGGACCTATTGGAGTGGTGCTAGAATTGCAAGCAAAACCGAACGCAAAGAAAGCTAAGGAGGCGAAAGCATGACAAGGCACACACGAACTGGAATCGACGAGACTCTTGGCGACGATAAGTTTGTCGGCCTTGCAAAAGAAGCTGCGACGAAACTATTGCCGCGCGCAGAAACAGATGTTGAATATTACTTGACGCTCGCGGCGCGCGAAGGCAAACCACTTGATGCAAAAGCAAAGCGCGAAGTGTGGGCACTCTTTGAGAAAGCACACCCTGATCGCGTTAAAACAGTTGAAGCCGCAGTTAAGCGCTACTCTAAAAATGATTCTGATGAAGCGCGCGCACAACTGCAATGGTACACGCAAGAACTCGCGCGCTTAAAAGAATGGAAAGGAAGAAAGTAAATCAACCAGAATATAGTATTTTAAAAAACCCTAATTAACTAACCCATGACGACTTCTTCTTCATCGCTTTCAAAGAAGTAGCTGGCTTTCTTGGTATAATAGTAAATTGCGAGTTCAGTGTCTTGTTCCGCTTGATCAAGACCGAATGATTCGAAGAGCTTCATTACAATTTTCTCTTCGATGTATTTGAGCTTCTCTTCCATGACAACGTCAACAGAGATTTGTTTGCCGTGGCGAACAGTTACATGGTTAGTGTATTGGCCGTTAAACGCAAACGCCCACTTCTCAACGCCTTGCTCAACGTAGCAGCGCTTGAGATCAAGCTTGAGTTGCTTCTTGCGGAACTGACCTATAGTCTTAATTTCTCCTACTGAGAGTTCGCGCTCACTGCGCAAACGCGCCATGAGATTCTTGAGTTCTTCTTCGGTTGTAGCAGTATATTGCTCTGCGAAATTGAGGTCGTCGCCAGTATACTTCTTCACGATTTCCCAACCGGTGTCGTAGTGGCGCGCTTCAATAATTATTGAGTGGTCATCTTTTGACTTAAGATAAGTGATTGTGTCAGTGGTCGATACGAGCTTTTTCCATCCCGCAATCGTTGCTGTTGTTGTGACCATCTATTCAAATACTCCTTATATAGCTTAATAAAGGTTTCGCGGTGGAAAATATTCTACAGTATCTATTTCGCCATGGAAGAGAAACACTTTTTGACCAAAACGCGGTGACACACAGCAAATTGTTTCGGCAAAAGCGAATTACTATTTTTTAGTCTGCTTAGCGATTACTGCGCAAGTATTGCGTACATAATTTGGTGGAAAATTTACTAAGCTAGATTCTGCTGCAAACGCGCCGAAATACATTTGTCCGCGCGAATCGCGAACGGATACTACAGCACCTGCGAGCACATTCGCATCATAACTGCACGAAATACCAAGCGCACTTGCGTTTGTGTCGCGTGCCGGCGCCGCCAGCACAATCGTGCGTTCATTGCCAGCATAAGTTGTTTCGGCTGCTGCGCGAGTGAAACGTGACTCTACCAATCTATACTCGTTAAACAGCTCAGCCTCTTTTTTTCTGTCCTGAGCCGCGCAGCCGACGAGCGCGCAAAGACCTATGGCGACTACATAAGAGGAGTTCATAACAGTAGATAAGTCGATATCCTATATATCACTTGTCAAACAGAAACCATTATAGCGGGAACGAAATTAGCACAAGTATGGACTTTCACGCGTCACTCGAGCTTCTCCAGAAAAACGAACTATTTACTGCTTGGCGCGCAAAGCATCCGAAGCACTACCTTGTGCATGGCTTTCTCATGCATGACGCCATGGTGCGCCCCGAGTGGCAAATAGGCTACTATGGAGCCGACGATCGCATTGTAACGTTTGTAGTGAGCCCTGACGGCATCGTGACGATGAACCCTCCAAGCGAGATTTTCAAAGACAACACCAAAGTAAAGGAACTCGATGCCAGTACGGTTACCGTAACCGTAGACGAGGCGCTAGAAGTTGCAGCCCATTACCAACAAACCTACTACAAAGGACATGATCCAAGCCAAACCATGACCTTGCTGCAGCACCTTGACCGCGGACAAATTTGGAACATAACTTTCATCACTAAGACCTTCGCAGTATGCAACATTAAAGTTGACGCAGACTCAGCAGAAGTACTCCATGCGAGT
Source organism: Candidatus Woesearchaeota archaeon (assembly GCA_043771635.1). Classification (GTDB taxonomy): domain Archaea; phylum Nanobdellota; class Nanobdellia; order Woesearchaeales; family SKIA01; genus JAYVHA01. The sequence continues at coordinate 8,042 of JAYVHA010000017.1, read as the reverse complement.
TGCGAGACACTTCTGGCTTGGGGCGACGCAATTCCTGGAGAGCGCCGAAAAGGTTGAATTCGTGCGTTATAGGAGCTAATGCAATTTTCCCTATCTGCAGAACAGAAGCTGCAGAACAACTATCACAGGACGCCTATTTCTAATAGCGACTTTTTTGAACCGATGTTCCAAGACAGGATATCCGGAAGCGACAATCGCGAAACCCTTGTTGCGCGCCAACCAAGTATATGAACGGTGCGCGCCAGAAATGAACTATGGTCGCAAGCTACAACGCAATGAAACACAGCCCCTCACTCTTCGCCTACTCAGCTGCCACAACTGAGGAAGAAAACGAAGAATAGCGACGTTATCCTTTTTCTTTCATTCTTATCCTACAAGCTTATAATAGACAAAAATACTCTTTCTAGATGAATAAAGTTACTACTTTTGTTTGCAGTCTTATTGTGTGCGTTCTTCTTATTGGTTGCACACCAAACAGCGATGTAACAGGCGACTTCGCTAAACTAAATGCGGCGCTCCAAATCGAGGTACCCGCGTATGTGGGCGCGAGCGAATATAACCTCTATCAACAAGCATCCGGAACCTCAAATTCATGGAACAGCAATATTTCCATTCGAAATGGCGCCATTGAGCGTTTTGAGCTGACCCAAACCGTTCGGCAAGACGAAGAAATAACCACAACTAGTTCTAGCCTTAATGACGTAAAGGCTGAAAAAAGGCCTTTTAATCCGGACGCAGTGATAAAAAAACAACTTTTAGAAGACTTTGCAAAATTAAAGATAGAAGGCATAGAAAGTGGCGGACAACCCTGGACCTATGATTCACAGACGAAATGCTACACTGCACTTTCCATGGTTTCTCTATCCAACAACGGTTTCACACCAGTATCACAGGTAGTTTGCTTCAATGAAAAAGGATTGATTGAATACGCGGAATGGCATGTGAATGGAAGAAAGGTTCGAAATACCTATGACGGCACAACGCAAATTGAATATCAGGCCGATTCTTTGACTTACACGTATAATCCCCCGCAAGAAGTAGCAATCTCAGAAAAAGTTAGCAAACCAAGTACAACTCCTAAACCAGAAGAGTCTGTAAATCCTCCAGCATCAGGCCCAATCAAAGATCTACTCGTAATGCTCGATACTTCCACAACTTCATACCAAGGACAAGGCATCCTAGTCTACACAGAGAGGGCGCCTGGCAGACACAGTTCAGGTTTTCAAATAAGCACTTCTACAAACACGAGTGCTTATGATAGTAATATTTCTAAATTCTCGCGATTTGAAATGCCAGACGTTTGGGGAGCGGGAGGCAACGATTATAACATAACAGCCTCTGAATTAGTTAACGGTACAATCTGCACGACTCAGGCGCCACTGTACCAGCCGGAAGTCGCGACCCGCCTTTGCACAAATGAGTCGGCACCAAACCTAGACCTTCAAACAAGGCAAGCAATTAAGGAGTATGTAATCGCACAAGCCATCAATCAATGGTCACACGACAATCAAAGCAATTGCTACTCAGCTCATGCCAATGGATACCAACAATACATTTGCTTTGCAGAAAATGGATTACTCCTCAACGCCTCGTGGGGGTCAAAAAGCTCAAGACTATTCCGCTACAATGAAATGAGCGAATTTAGTCGACAAGAAGTGAGCGTCATAACAGACTATTCATTCGCACCGAACTAGCTTCCTGCGCGAGCCAGCGCCGCTTAGCACCGTACATGCCTTGCCTGTCTGCTTTGAGAGGAACTTTTCAAGCGCTGCGTTCGCTTTGCCATCTTCAGGCGGCGCGGCAACGGCAATATGAAGCGCGCCTTGCCGCACGCCGAGAAGTTCGTCTTAGGAGAGCCTGGCTTCGCTATAACAGGAATTACTGCTTGACTTAGTAGCGCGGCAACTGTTGGCTCAGAAGGGGTTGGCAACTGTTTAGCTATATTCACGCCAGGTGTGTGAGCATTTTACGCAGCGGAAGAAGCGCGTTTCAGGTTCGTCGCCTGCACGCGTTTGCTGCAGCCAGAAGTAGCTTTCCGGATGATTGCATTCAGGACAGCGCTGCTTCATAGTTGGAAGCGAATTGCCCGCGTTTTCATCCATGACAATAATATCATCAACTAAGGCCATTTTCTCAACTAGAGGTCCTGCTTCCGTCTTACGATCGACATAGCCGCAGCTGCACGCGATGACGCGCTTTTTATTCACCAACTTCGGGATGAGTATCGCTTTGCACTTAGGGCAGAATTGCATAGAGTTTTCATTTGGAAGGGGTTATATAAGGATTTCCACAATTTAGAATACCCGATGCTGCTTTGGCTCAAGTCACACTAAATAGTTATTTACCGGTGACTAAGCCGAGCGCACCGGACGCCCAAATCTTAACCCATCCAAGCCAAGGTACACGGAAAATAGCGCGACCAATTACTGTGTTAGCAGGCACTACAGTTTCGTCAAGAATTGCTTGAGAAGCAGGAGTAGATGCTATTACGCGCTCACCCTCTTGGCACGACGCAGGTTTGCCGGCCCTGTGACAGGCAGACACGCGTCCAACTGCGTCACTAACAACATAAAGCACTATCTGCTCCGCATTATAGTCGCCTTTCGTAGCATAAACTGGAGAACCACTTGCATCTTGGCGCACCGCAATAACTCTGTGAATTATAGGATATGCTTCGCGCGCCTGATAAACAATAGTGTCACCGACTTCAATTGATCCGCGCGTCGGACCAATTATTACCATTATGTCCCCCTTATCAAAGCCTCTTTGAAGCGGAAAAGTTTGGAACTGGTTTTTAGTTATGCCGCGCTGTTCATACCAAGCGCCGCAGGCACTCCAGTACTGGTCGAAGGAGCCACTGTAGTCTGCCGGAGCAGGTATGCCGCACACAATACCACTAGTCGCGTCGTGTTCCATCGAACCCGACATGACCGCAACTACCGGCAGTTGAGTGCCGAAAAGTAAACCTAGTACTGGAAACAATACGAATTTGATAACAACAAACGCAACCGCTAGCTGAATGATAAATGGTAGAAAGCCAGGTCCATTACTGTACTTATACGCAGTTTTTACCGCTCCCTTAACGCTATGCCACTTACTTGTTGATGCGCCGTGCGCAGTGGGCTTTGACATATCAAGTTGAAACAACAGGTCGTTTAAAAGCTATTTGCAGCGAAAGTAGCTCTGACGCCCACTCCATTTATATAGAAAGCCCGGGTCGCAACTATATAACTTGTGACCAGGCATAGCCAGGCTCACAAGCAACACACAATACCATGGGATTCTGCCCGCGCTGCGGTACAAAAACGAACTACAAACTTTGCTTAGACTGCTTGCGCGCTCACGAACCTCTTCTTCAGAAAATAGCGCCGGTGCAGGTAACTATGTGTCCGAGTTGCACACGTACCATTAATCGCACTACATGGGGCAGATTACCTATTCAGACAATTGTCGAGAAGGCACTCGAGAAATCCCTCTCTTTCGCTGCGAATGCAAGAATTGACGGCGTAATTGTCGAACCCGTAGATCCTGAACCAGGAAAGCAGCTACTCCAGCTCACAGTAAATGGATCCGCAGACGTAGACGAAGAAGCGTACGATGAATTCTACGAAGTTCCTATTCTTATTCAAGGAATTCTTTGTCCTGAATGCCAAAATCAGAAAAATCAGTACTTTACAGGAATATTGCAATTACGACGACCAAATGAGAGTGTTCAGCTTGAAATCGAGCGACTTCTCGGTAAAGCACTTACAAACGTCAAAGACGTCACAGGCGGACTCGACTATTATGTGAGCGATCACCGCATTCTGCAAAACGTAGCGCGCGCAGTTCACAATGAGTTCGGCGGTAGCCTAACAGTACGCGCACAACACTTCAGCTATGACAACCTAGCAAGTAAAAATTTATACCGCGTAAATGCGTGCCTTCGACTCTCGAAGTTCTGGAAGGGCAGCGTCGTAGAAGCTAGTACTCGCCTTTTACTAATAACAAACATGGGCCGGTTGCTTAAAGGAATTGACCTCGAAACTAGCAAGGTTGTTAGTGTACCCTGCCACATAGAATACCCTGAAGTACCGTTGCATGAAACATCAATAGTAACTACAAGGCCTCAAATTACAGTACTTGATCCGGAAACATATCAAACTGTCGCGATAAGTAATCAAGCTCACGATATTGGTGAGATACTTCCAGGTGCAAAAGTACTTGTTGCAGCTCATGAAGGAAATTTGTACTTGGTAAGAGAGGTAAATGTGTGAATTATGAGATCATAATGCGCCACTTACACCATCAAAAAAATCGCAATCACAACAAACAACCTAAATTACAATTAATTTTATTGTTCCTACTTATACTTTCAATTTCGCTATTAACACTTACAATTCCGCCACTTGCCGAGGCGCGTTATGGACGCATTGCAGCGCTGTCTGTCGACGAAGAAACTCAAGATGGAAGCGTAGCTGAGATGGTGCTCGAGATTAAGCCAGGCAGCGGATCAACATACATAGAATCGAGCCCACTTACAAGGCTCGACACTCAAATGAGTGCACGAATGGCGCGAGCTGCAGCATGTAAACTTAGCACTGTAGACTGCTCGCGATACGACTTTTTCTATGTTATACAAGTACCGTCAAGTGTGATTGGAGGACCGAGCGCGGGAGGGGCACTTGCCGTATTAACATACGCAGTGCTGGAAGACTTACCAATAAGAAATGATACTGCCATGACGGGCGCAATACTGTCAGGAGAGATTATTGGGCCTGTAGGTAGCGTCAACATAAAAGTTACTGCAGCCGCAAACGAGGGATTCTCAAGCGTTGTTGTGCCGACGTGGGAACCATGGACGCAGCCTGCTGAACCAGTACTACTAGCAGTGAGCAGTTACTCGCCGCGCACGAATAATTCACGCGAAATCAACTATTCAATTGATGCGCGTAATTCTAACGAGCAAGTAAAGCAGAACGATGATCTGCAAACGTACGGAGTACCGCTTGGAGACGCTGCAGACTCATTTACAGAAACACTAAGAAATGGCAAGCAAATCAAAGTTATTCCAGTTGCAACACTCTCCGACGCAATAAAAGCGTTCACGGGCACCGAACCTAAAACTGCGCCACCACTGAACCAACCACCCGCAGATTATACAACAGGGATGAAAAAAGTAGCAACACTCCTATGCACACGCCGCGACATATTAGCATCCGTAGTTGAAGCTGTGCCTGCTAAAGCACTTTACTCAGATTTTCTTTCCGAAAATACGGACACAAATAGTCAAACCGCAATAAAGACCGCTAATAGCATTGCTAACAACAAGAATAGTAAAACCACTAATACTATCGCTAATAACTCAGATTATTACAATACGAATAGTTCCAATAATCGGAAGAATAGTGCAGATAAAAATACTGTAGAGCTAGTAGTTGGCGTAGCACCACGTAGTATTGGAAAACTTATCGAATCCAGCGACGAACTATATCTACGAGCTCAAAATGCGTCGCTTCACGGCGAGCACTACACCGCCGCATCACTTTGCTTTGGCAGTAACGTAATTCTTGAAGAAATTATTCTGCGCACAAGCGACAAGGCAGCGCGCGAGACTGTTTTCTCAAACGCGAAGCGTGACGCACAAGGCGTACGTGAAGCGATTGACAAAGCGCAAATTAAGACAATTAGCGATCTTGAGATTACTATGATTTCGAGCGAGCGTCTTGCAGACGTGGAGCGAGAACTAGAAAAAATGGATGCAGACTTTCCAAGCGCTCAATCACTTGCCTACGCAAATGAACGACTTGAAACAGCGCGCGCATGGCTGTCTCTGCTTGGAACTATTGATGGCGCCCCTGTTAAAATTAGCGAAGATGATCTATACGTAAGATGCCGTACTAAGCTTGACGACGCACAAGAGCGAGTAAATTACGTCAGCATATTGTACCCTGATGCTGCAATAGAGCTGCAAGTAAGCCTTCGTGACGCGTTCGGCGCCGCACAACGAGGACAAAGTGCGCTTTGTCTTCTTCAAGCGTCTCAAGCAAAAGCTGAAGCAAACGCAGTACTTACAGCAATTTACGTGCCAGCTGAAGCGTTTCCACTCGTGCTAGCAGCAAAACGCACTGCCGCACATGAAGCAGTAGCAGCCATGAACGCGGGCGGCAGCTTTCCAATTCTAGGCTATAGTTATATTGAGTATGCGGACGAGCTAGTGCCGCGCGACAACGCAACGGCTTCATTATATGCAGAATACAGCTTGGAGCTGGCGTCGCTACCAATATATTTTCCTCGGGAGCGTACTCGAATACGCGTCGACACAACTGGGCTCATAATATTTTTTCTAGGTGCAGGAGTAGGAATACTTATCGGACTACTAATTATGCACACGCTGCATCGGAACCACACACTAAGAGTAAAAGAGCGCAAAGTAAAGAACAATAAATAGAACAAAAGACAAAATAATTTACTAAGTATTGAACAGAACAAAAAAATCACAACAATAAATACAGAATTAATTAATCGTCATTGAACGGAATTAAGAGGCGAATTCACAATTCTACAAATAATAGCATACTGTGCAACTCAGTCGCTAGCGCTCCCGCAATAGTAGATAATGTTGGGGGCAACCTGCCCCCACCGACCCAAGAGCGTTGCGCCGAAGCACAACGCTCCCGGGAAAAAGAGGTGATGACTGGAGAGTGAATACATTTGTTTATATAGTTTCCGATTAGTTACCATTTATGAATGGCTACTCTAAGTTAGCTCGCCCAGGTGACACAATTAAAGCGACAGCACAAACACAGGAAGAGTTAAGGATTGGCAGAGTTCTCTGACAGTATGCGCTGTACCTGCGGTCAACCTGGAAGTATTGTAACTAAACGGCGAGACTTCCCGTATTGTCAAGAGTGTTTCAAGCAACACATCATACGCGCCGCTAGAAAAGAGGCAGGCAAAGCTCCAGTGCGTTTGCAACCAGCACAATCTAGTGACAATGCGACCGACAACCTAAGCAGCTCTGCAGATTGGGAAGCAGCGGTGCGCGCTATTTGTGAAGCTGCAGGACGCAAGTGTACTGCAGACCGTGAAGGAGCAGTACCTGGCTGTGCTGAAATAGCAGCTGCCGAATTTCTGAATGTTCTACTCGGAATTAAAGCAAGCGCGGAGCGCGTGTTTCCAAGTTCAATCTCATACGAAGAAATGCAACTCTTTTATAGTCCACTAGCCACAGTTAAGCTCGATAAGCTAGCGGAAGAAGTAAGGGTGCTCGAGGATCGCTACCCAGGCACCGTTTCAAGCATTCTTCACTCTGCAGCCGATAGAGCCCTGTGAACAGCACACCAATCAACCTAGCACAAAAGAATAGCCCGCGATCAGGTGAAGATCAACCACGAATGCTCCTATTTTTTTTCATAGCCATCTCACTCGCAGCTGCTGTGGGAGTGATTGTCTATATCGTGCTACTCGCGAGCACAAATGCGAGTAAAGTAGTTTTGAACGATGAGAAGGACCGAGGGCTGTATAGCTCTAGTGTCGTGCAAGCACATTTCTCTATTTTAAGTGCGCGATATGTAGACACCGAGAATGCTGCATGCGCCATCGGCACATATTTTCTAAGACCTGCGACACTTACTGTGCGAATGAAAACTATTTTAGTACCGGAAAGCTGTAGCATCTTCATAAATGGTAGACTTTTGCAAACGGAGAGGCGACTAGAACCGGATTGCGGCACAAGTTGCTCATTTTCTGAGTTTAATCGCCAGTTTTCCTTAAAAGAAAATGATTACAGAGACAATCAAGTAGTCAGAGTATGCTGCGACGATATATGCATCGAGCGTCAACTCGAGAAACTATGTTAACAAATATCTCAAACGCACAGACACATCATTCCGTAAATAGTAACTTTTCCGGGACGAATGAACTAGAATTGATTTTTTAGGTTAGGCCACCGACGACACTTGTGACCTAAACCGCATTAATGTTACTTTTGTACCTCTCGAGTGGTACCTTGTATCCTATTCCTTGATGTAGGCGTTCTTCGTTATAAAATGTTAGGAACG
>JAYVHA010000016.1:0-47607 GCA_043771635.1 Candidatus Woesearchaeota archaeon | reverse complement strand
GGTCTTGAATGACGGGAGGGCTAGGCCGTGTGTGCATGTAATCAATAATGAGGGTGCCGCTTACAACTTGCACAAAACTATTTTTACCGCGTTCATAGAAAGTAGCGGTGCCGTCTGTAAGTGAAGTGATAGGTTGTCCAGTTTTGCCACCCACACTTATGTCCATTCCGCCGTGATTTTTAGTTGCAGTTTTTATCCCTGTATCGCGCGCGCCGAAATAGTTCGTAATTGCTTTATTGTTGGTTGGCCAACCTGCAATACTTCCACTGAAAGTTCCGCCTGCCGCTGTGAAGTCGCTATCGCTGTCGGTAATTCCTACGCCAATAAGTTTACCGCCGTTAATTGGAATACGTTTCTCCGCTTTTGAGATTAGTAGGTCTGGATTTTGCGAGTCCGGTAGAAGAGGAGAGAAACTGTCCGCAAGAGAACCTCCAGGATAGGTAGTTAGGTGCTCCGTAAATGCTACGTCAAGCACTTCAGTAAATGTTTCTGGACAGTCCGCTGTGCTTACTAGCCGTCGTCCTAGATACTTATCGCCGCACAAGTAAGAAGCACTGACTTCGCTATTTGCTTGCTGCAGTGCGATTTTTGAATAGCTGTGTATTCGCTCGCCCTCGTGTACTGCAGCAAGTATATTGGCTTGCTTCTCGCCAAGTGATTTTGCGAGGCCGTGCTTATCATTTTCTGCAAAGTAGCGAACAAGAAGTACGTAACCAATAATAATTAAAATTAGCATAATTGACGCAACCATCGGAACGAAAAAAGATCCTCTTCGCTCCAAAGTAGTACGAATTTTCATCTTACAGACACCACTGTCACTAACAGACTGGCGCTACCGCTTGCAGTTGGCACGTGAACGCGCCCATATTCTGCACTATAGCCTTTGTTAATTGATATATAGATAGGAACAGAGTTAGGGAACGCACCCATAAGTAGTGCTTTAAAGTAGACACTTGCAATAGACGGATCGCACGCGTCATCTTGTTCCACTCCAGGTCTCATGTACTGTATGCATGTTTCTCGGATTGGTGTCTCACTGCCAGTTTCACGAATTGATATTATTACGCTTTCTACTTTTTGGTTGTCTGGTTGTTTTTTCCAGAATTGTGAATCTTCACCAAACAACGTGTCAAGTGTTGATTTGTATGATGAGCCATCGACAGTTTCCGGAAATTTGATTAGTTCTATGTTAGTTTCGATTATGTTTCCTGCTTCGCCGACTAATGGCGTTTCTCCGTCTGTAAGTGCTTTAGCGCTTCGGTATGACGTAGCAAGTGACGAAACGCTATTGCCGAATGTTCCTTGCGAACTTTCTGTTTTACCCGGAATTGATTTGTAATTTAGTAGCGAATTTGCAATATACTGTGCGTTGCCTGCTAGTAGTTGATTGTCGTCGCTTGTCAATACGTCATTATACCGCTCTTTAATGCCTGCGTAGAGAAATGCGTAACAAAATACGGCGGATATGATGAATACCATCACCCAAACTAAGTCTCCGAGTGCGGAAAGTGCGCGTCGATTCATGCGCGATCCGGCCCCGCAATTTCGATGACCATGAATCCGCTGATTCTGTCAGGTCCGTCCACGATTGTCACAGGATAAACGTACGTTCTAGTAAAGCCGCCGCCTTTGAGTGACGCAGCAACGTTGGTACTTATTCGATTGAAAGTTGGTGCATTTACGACAGCTATTGCGAGTGGGTCGCCTGTTTCAGAACTTACTAGCGTAATTCTTGCGCCCCCGTAGCCATCAGGATAGTTGAATGCGATGTCAATTGATTCTTGGTTGACTGCGGCGCGGTTAATGACTCCTGGATGCGCACCTAGCTCATCAACGTAAACTATTCCTGTTGGATCATAGAGAATTCTATTTCGTAGTAAATCCATTTGAAGTATATTAGTGTTAATAGTTGAGCGCGCAGCGGTGCTGACTATTGCAATTGACACGACTGCGATAAGTAGTAGGAAAAACATTTTGTATATCCATGACCCTGCTTCGTAGATGGCTTCAGTCATTTGCTGCCTCCGCGCGCTTGTGCGAGTCCATCAATAATTACTTGCCTAAGCGTGCTAACATAAAGGGGCTCTCCTCGCATCACAAAAATTATGTCTGCTTGCGAATTTTTTAATCTGGCCGATTCAACACTTAATGCTGTTTGAGTGATTGTTATTCCTGAATTAGCACTTTGCTCCTGCACAACACAAGCAACGCGCTGCGTTAGTGGACTATTTTTCTTGTCTATTACTGAGATTTGACTTTCTGGCGCATACTCATAAGCGATTAATATGCTAATACCTGTGCTTGTTGCACCCATACTTTGAAGTTCTTGAATTACAGCCGTCATAGCTTCTTTTCCAACTGCGTCTCCTGCCAAGCTCTCTGCTGCAGATATCCCACTATACCCTGCTCCAGGCGGGCATTCTCGCGAAGAGCTTAATGGTCGCAACGATACTTTAGGTGTGGCTGTTACTGGGCTTGCGCCGCCGTCGCGTCCATCTCTGCGCGAGTACGCGAAGAACTGTGGTTTAATGAAAGTAGGCTCTACTATCATTCGACCTTGTCCGAACCGCTTCGCAACAGAGTTACCAAGCGCGAGTGCAGTAATGTCGGTTGTGACTTTAGAAACTATTACATTGCCTGGCTGTACGGTAACCGCAAAGTTAGGAGTTGACCACAAGTAGCCATATTCTATGTTGCCGTTAGGAATAGCGTGCATAGTTTCAAGCATGTATGCAGTGTCGTGCGAGTAGTACTGTTGATAGAACTTATTGCTATTAATTATCCCTATAATTCCGAGGCCGAGTATTGAAACAACAAGAACTGCAAGTACCAATTCTACCAAATGCACTAACGCAAATGTTTGCCCTTGGCGAATCATGAGACGCTGGTTCCGCATTCGAATCTACTTTCCTTGTAGGTCGTACTAAATATTGACTTTATGCGATTAGTTACTGTGGGTGCTGGTATAGTGATACATTTTTGTCCATTGCCTGCTATGTTGCACGGATCGTACGCGCAAAACGCTTGCAAGTCAGATTCTTCACAGTAATATTCTCCGTCAAGCTTGCAATACTCCTCGCAGCTTTGGACTACTTCGCATTGTATGTCTCTCTGTTGGTTCCCATTAAAGCAGACGCCATAGAGTGCTATTTCTGCGCCGCAATAGCAAGGCGCTGTAACTAGCTCGTTGTCTATGCACTTATTTATCTGATTGCGCGTACACTGTGGGCTAAATACGCTGGCGCCACAAGCTGTTTTTTTGTCCTGACTCATAGATGTTACGAAGGTGTTTTTCCCTGGCGCGTCGCAGTTACCAGTATTTTCTGAATCAGTATTCGGCGGACATTCGTACATGTACGCTTCACGTGCGCGCATTCGGTTTGTGTCAGGCATAACAGTGATAGATACCACACCGGTATCACCTGTTATTTTTTCAATTATTAGAGGCAATATAGGTATAACTTCCACATCAGTCTTTGGTTTAGATGAGACATACTTAGTTTTTGCTTTATCAACAATTTTTAGAATTTGAATATTGTCTCTGTCAATCATAAATTGAGTATAGGTGCCTTGTTGTTCTTTCGGCATATTCGCAGGAATATCTAATCCGGAGGCATAGTTTTGCAGTTCTTTTAGAGGATTACTAAATGGATAGTAATTAGTAGCAAGTCTTACACTGCTGATTTTATTATTGCTTGTTTTTATTATATAGCAATTTCGAACCTTTTTATCATCGGCAGAACATACGCAAGTTTGGGAATCGCAATTTATTGGTTCGTATTGAACCCCTACATTTGTTTTTGACAAACCCCCTTGGCTGCCCACATAATTTATCGAATTAGATGATATAGATGTTTGCATATCGTCGAAACCGATAATGAGTTTGTCTTCTAAGCGCAACAGAATTGGCACTTGCATGTATTTTCGGTCATCTGCAATCATATCGTTAATTGTGTTCGCAAGTAGTTCTGCGTCTTGCTTTTCTGGCGGTCCTCCGATTAACGCATTATAAACTCTGGATAGAAACATGATTGCCGCAACAATCACTATAAGTACTAGTATTAAGTAAGCTAATGCTTTAGGCGCGAGAGTTTGTCCCGCGCGATTACTTCTCGCCCTTACAGCAAACAAAGTCTTTGGCACACAGCCCTGGCAGTGGCGTTTGGCCGCCCGTGCATCCGGTAGTCTTTGTTTCACATTTTCCGCCCGCAACAGTTTCACATGTGTTTGAAATCTGCTCTTCTGCACCGTTTTGGTTTTGCCTGATCTTCCAAACAGCGCCAAGGCTAACGAGGAGGACGATGATGGCGAGAATAAGCGCCACGACATACCATGGCATTTCACCTCGGCGGTTTTTAAATTGCTTCGTCGTTGCCATAATGAGTGTCAAGTCTTAACTTTGAGCAGTTTCAGATTGTTTATCTGGCAAACAGCATATTTTTACTCCTTTCTCGCAGGATCCTACAGGGTAGGGCTGTATATCTTTTCCACAAGTTTCTCTAGTCCCATCCGGTACAATGGCGAGGCAAGTCCCGCCTAGTGCTTCACAATTTCCAAGTACATCATCTGCTTTGTCTTTTTGCCTAATGAACATAACAATTGAGACAACAAGCACTAACAGAGCTAGTGTCATAATAATGATCATATTAACAGACATGCCTTGTCCGCGGCGATTCATATTTGCATGCAACAATATGCGGTTTCGTCACTTATCTTTTGACATGCTCCTGCGCGGTTATAATCGTAACCGCCAGTTTTCGGACCACACGGTTCTAGTCGGTTACTGCCTTCAATGTCTCCCTCTATTACACATCGTCCTCCTAATTGTTGGCAAGAAGTGCCTTCTTTTACTGGTCCTACGCTGCGTAGTACAAGAACTGACAAAATAACGAGCACAAGAAGCGCGATAGCTGCAATCACGATGACGTTGATGGAGATGCCTTGCCCGCGTCGATTCATATTGTCTTCCCTGAGCAGGAGGTTTTTAAATGTTGCGATGAGTGAGATTTGCTAGTCGCGGCAATTTCTATGGTTTTGGTATGCAAGTTTTGCCAAGTGCTTCAAAGAGTCTGGAAGATAGGCTCTCGCAGCCTGAGCCGAGCTGGCTTATCATGTATGTAAGTAGCACAATTAGTATGACAATGCCGAGCACCCATACTACTATTTTTTCCCAAGCGAGTGTCATATTAGCAGCCGAACAGACCTCCAGTTGATTTACACGTGTCGCTTATTTTTTCATCGCCAAAAATACCTACATTCATGATTATTACCAAAACAAGGATCAGGAAAATAATTAGCAGAACCCATTTTATTAGCGTGTTCATCTCTATATCGCCGCGTTTAGAAATCATTTTACGGACTCGCAACCGGGCTACCGAGCGTATTGCACATTTCGACATATTCGTTGTCAGCGTTAGTTGCTGTTATATACGTTGCGCTCCCTACAGTGAATTCCTCGTTCAACCTCGTGTACCAATACGCAATCAGAGCTACCTGTCCACCGCTCACGCTTGAATCCTTAACGGCGGTAAGCGCACCCATTGTAAACCCTCCTGCTTGGCTCACAGACGATTTTACTAACTTTGAGCTTTGTACTCGTAGCTCTCCACTTGTTGCATAGCTGTCAATTGCGTCGCCAAGCGTGCGGTCCGCCAAAATTTTTTCATTTGCAGCGTTTTTCGCGAGTAGTTTGGAACCATCACGTGCTGCTTGCGCGTTTCGCCCAGCCTGGGAGTATGCAAAAAAGTCTTGGGCAATACTTTCAGAACGTAGTACATTGCTTTGTTGCATTAGCTTTTGACTGCGTGCTAGAAGCATAGAGGCTTCAATGTCTGCCGCTGTCGCCCCTACGGCGGCGCTTTTAGCTGCAATGCCTGTTTTTAAAACACCTTTGAGTAATACTCCAGGCGACACCCACTCCGCTATGCCAGCGGCTGCGCCCGCAACTATTCCTGCTTTCTCCGGGCTCAGGTCTATGCCGACTTTATCAGCTAAGTCTTGAACATACAACCCTTCTGTTCGTACTTTTTGGTGCGAGTACATTATTGTTACGCCTCCGTTCAGAGGGACAGAGTAAGTGGCAACAGGTAAGTTCGCTTCTGGCGGACGATTACCCGTTAACACTGATGCATATTTCAGGTCTGAGCCTGGAGCATCAGTATCATCAAGATACTTGCCGAAGTCAGGTATTTCATTGTCCGGGTACATTAGCAAGGTATCGCCGTCAAACTTTATGTCGGCACATATTGAGCAATATTGTCCTGGGCTGTTGAAAAGATCAAGCTCTCCTTCTCCCCAGTTTCGCCAGCAGCGCACCATGGCGTCTGCTAACTTCTTTTTTATCACCAGGTCTGCTTTCACGGGATCGTTCGGCAATTCACTTCGCTTTATTGTTGTATATATTGGCTGACAGGCTGGAATCTCCACGGCTTCATCACGGCCCATTATTCGATTGCGTACATTAGCTTCGCGAACTTGCGCGCCGCAACTCAAATCTTCAACAACTGCGTAGTTAAAAAAAATACGTGCGAATATTGCAAGTAAGATCGCTGATGAAACTAGCACAATAAGCAGTACGACTAACTCGCTTTGAGACATAGAACCTTTTCGTTTCAAAGTTTTAGTTAGCCACATAGTTGCACACTCTCCGCAGCGCTGACGCACTCACAACGGCAGTAGTCATACAGCTTTTTCCGCCGATGTGGCTCACTACCCAACCGTCATCACTCCAGTCGCTGAATCGTCTAATTAGTATTGTAGCATACGTTCCATCTGTAACTTCAAAATTACGTAAACTAATTTGCTCGTCGCAACCGAGTACATTCGGAAAGTTATTGTCTTCACCAGGGTACCTATCAAGAAATGATGCGTAGGTAACAGGTTTTGCAGCATTAATTGACGAAGGCATTGCTTCTGTATCTAAATATGTTTGCAGCCAATTTATTTTATCTGTGCCTTCAATCGGCGTCGGTTTACCTCTCTTAACATGAATCTCGTCACACAGTACGCAAACATTGCTGCGCGCAAAATCCGTTTCGGCGTCCATTATTTTAACATCGCCTTCAAGTCCCATTGTCCAGCAGCGACGCATACTTTCCGCAAAAACACTTGCAATAACGGGTTCATCCACTTTTGAAATTTTTGTCATTCGTTTTGGTAGTGGCTCGCCACCTAAGTTAGAACCGCTCGCAGGTGTTGCGCTTGAATCTTCAGGAACATAAACTGGTAATGGGTGCTCTATCGCTAATTTACCAATTTTTTTCACTGTGACTTTATTCTCACTCACAGTAATTATTCTGCGCTTACACGAGCTTGCTAACGGACTATTCGAATCTATGAGCCAACCATTTGCTGCAGTTTTCTTTTGTACTGCGAGTGTCGCGCGGCATAAGTTCACTGCTGCTTCATTGTCGATAAGCGAACCTGAATTATAGTTCCAATAAAATACTATTCCGAACGCTACTAGTAGTAGAATTAATGCAATTACGAATGAGTGCATAAGTCCTGATTTTCTTATTTGTGAATACTTCATGTGTTTGGCGGTATGAGTTTTCCAAGTAAATGCACAACAGAATACATCAATACAATTACCAACAGTAAAATTAGTACAATTCGCACTACAGTGCTGACTGCGGCTCCCTGACGAAATGTGCTACTAATTTTCTTAGAATTCATATTTTTTTGTAGTGGCGGCAATTTATAGACTTTCTGCGCCGAGTTCATCGCCGTACTCCGCATAGCTGTAATTCAACAACTACGGTTTCTGGATAGGGTAGCAGCGGAATTCGTTGTTCGCCAATACGCTCGCGCGCCGCACCGCGGCCACTCAGGCAGTTCATGCCCCAAGTATCGCTTGTAATGAGTGGTGGATCTAAAGGATCTGCGCTTGCCAAATATATTTTGAAATCATAGTTGTTGCCTGTGGCACTTGTTATCATTTCTTTAGCTGATTCTTCAATTAATTTTTTGCTCTCGACAGGTATTCCGTTAGCATCTACTACTGGCGTATCAGTGCAAATGTCCTGCTTCACCACAGTAACGTCGCGCACTAAATCATAGAATGTCGCTTCAGGTTGATTAACGCAGTCAGGACCCATTTGAACTCGTAACATTGTATCAACTAAGGTTTGCGACAACTGCTCTGCTTCATAAGACACTGCAGGGTCTTCAACTGCAGTATCTGGAAGCATAATGAAAATCGTAATTCCAATAATTACAATAACAATGAATATTGCTATTCCCAGTATTTCGAATTGACCGCGCCTATTTACAGAATACTGCTTGCGCTTTGCCATTATTCATTCACCTGCGTAATAGTCAATAGGCCGAAGCCACTAGAATCGCTGATTGGTTCGTAAATAAGTACAGGAATAACAAATGGAACGCTATTTCGCACAGCGGTGGTGCTGTCCGTGTAGTCAAACAGAATAACGTCTTGAAAAGGATAGTCTATGCCTGCAGAAGTGTAATCTGCCGCAGGAGGATAAGTTGCAGTAATCGTCGCTCGGTAGCCTGAAAACCGTTCACGATAAACATCACGAAAAATTGGTTCTTGTACAAAGTCAGCGAACGCGCGGGCGCGAGCAAGGTCGATTGCTGTTAAGTCTTCTCTGCTGTCGAGCGAGTATCGGATGCCAGGCAATGCTGCTACCTCTTTTGCGGTAATTACGAGGGCGCGGTTAAGCTGCTCGCTGTTTGATCGCGCGCTTTCTTCGCCGCTACGTCGAACGAAGAATGTTAATGCAGCGATTCCGATTATAAATGCGATAACAAGTACAAGCACCATTTCGCCCATCTGCATTTGACCTGCTTTGCTACGGCGTATTACTGTGCGTTTCATGCTAACTGACCGTCGCACAGCGATCACCTCTAATTAGTCGTCCATTCAGGTTCTGAATGCGCTCCATGGCGCTCGCGATGTCCACTACATCTTGAAGATCTAATTCTCTTCCTTTCGGAAGTGGAGTCAAAGTCGGTGTGGTCCCTAGTATTGTTTCAATTTCTGCAAATGCTTCGCCATCATAAATGTCGACGCAGGTAGAGCCAGAATCTATTGCAGATTGTCTGAGCTCCAGTAGCCGTCTGTGTTGGAGTGCATTATTGAATGCCAGGAGTTGCACATATCTATCCAGTGCACAACTGTATAGGTCTGCATCGCCCGTTGCGGCCGCTGAAGCTAGAAGGCTGCTGTCAATGTAGAATTTATCTTCAGGAGGATTTACACCATCATCAAATGTAATTGTTCCAGCTTGCTCAGCACTAGGGTCTGGAGCAACGGTAATAGTGGTGGTTTTTCCATCCGCAAAGGTATGCTCTATTTCGCCCGGATTACCTAACTTGGTTAGGAATGGCATTGTAGGTACGTCGTCGCCGCGTGTAATGCTGCTGCCGATCGGTAGCGCGTACACAAACGTTCCGATTCGAAATGCATTACTTGCTGGTGCGGTTGTAACAGTTAATACGCCGCTGCTAATAATTCGCGGCGCAGCTACTAGCAGTCCGCGTAAAGACGTTTCATCACCTTCAACTGTACCAATGAACAACTCACCATCATTTAGGTCGTCGCAGCGCATAGTGTACGGGCCTCCACCTAGCGATATGTTCTGAGTAACGCCAATACTGCCCTGCATCGAGGCGATGCTATCTCTGATTTGCGCCAGTGCTTCAAGTTCCTGCGCTGACGTCGCGCCGTCCTGTTGTCGTAACACAAAGTAAGCAATAACTAAAAGTATCATGACGCCTGCTGTCACTGCGAAAATCATCACCATTGGCGTTTCAACTTGTCCGCGGCGCATGCCACGTAGTGACGGGCAAGATATCATGGCTTAGAAACGCGAACCAATTGGCCGGTGCCGGTGAATGTTATTTCAATCGCGTCGCCTTCAATGCATACTATTCCTTCATCGGCGGCATCCATTGCTATTGGTCCTGCGTTCGAGAATCCTGCCACAGGTTCATACAAGCCATCTTTACGCAAAAATACGTTCGCTTGGTCGCCACTTTTTATACTACTGCCAATCGATGGACGTGAGCCTAGTATAGTTCCTCGTGCTGCATGATTAGTATCATCTATTACTTCTCGCGCTACAAAACAGATTTCATCAGCGCCGCATGGAAGCGTAAATGGAATAGTTCGCGTTTTGCCGCGTGCCAAGTTGCTGCTCAAAGCATCTTGTATGTCCTTGACAAAACTAACTTCTTGGGCGCCGCATTGCTGGTCTTGAAGTGTACTGACAGCTTTCCAACCGAGGAGCATAATTGCTGCCATAACGAATGCTCCTATAAGGAACACAAACACGTGACCAATTACTTGACCTGAGCGCTTAGTCATTTTTTCTTCTCCACTTTTATTGTTGAGGTTTTGTCTATTGTTGTTTGAGGCAAATTGAAGTGCTCGCGTAGCGCTTCAATTGCGTCGTCATGCTCATCTCCAACCGCGGAGTGTTGTAAGTCAAGAATAGCAATGGACGCGTCTTTTTGGGTTACTCGCTCTTCAGTCGCAAGCGTTTTTACCGCTTTTACAAGTTCTTTCGGTGGCAAGTCCTTGGCTGCTTGTTCAATGTGTGAGTGAGTGATGTGAGTTACGGCAGTTAGGTCACCTGCTGTTTCAAACGCTTTCACAGTTTGATCTCGCTCAGCTTTTCGCTCTGCGTCGCGCTTCCGCTTAGCTTCGCGCGGCGAATCGGCTTGCACAGGTGCAGTGCTACTTATCTCATTGCCGTGCTCCTGGCCTGGTGCGGCGAAGCGTGCGATTGGTTCATTGAAGCGTCCAGTTGTTTCGTTCATTCCCGATCTAAATGCGGCAAGACCAGGGCTGCTTGAGCGTGGTACGCCTGCTTGTGGGTCATAAAGAACTGCGCCACCCACTCCACCAAGTAGAAGCATAACTCCGAGCGCAATAATAAGGAGTTTCCAGATGTTTCCTCCACTCTGTTCTGGAAGTGGCAGATCATCTTTCGGCGTACTTGGATCGTTAGTTTCAGACGGTGAGCTGCACAGATCGTTTACGCACCGAGTACCGCGCACACAGTCAGCAGTGGCTGTACAGAATTTACCTTCAGTGCAAGCGCCACAAGTGCCGCCACAGTCAATGTCGCTCTCGGTGCCGTCTTTAATTTCATTTGTACAAGATACGCCGCCGCAAATGCCCGCAGTGCAAGTGCCGCTAATGCAATCAATTCCACTTATGCACGTAACATTGTTTGCACATTTTTTACCAAGTAACACGCCGCATGCATATCCGCCGCAGTCAACTCCGCTTTCATCGCGGTTCTTGATGCTGTCGGTACAAGTTCCATTTGTAATGTTACTAATTATTGGGGGACCACCTAAAACACTTGTTTTGTTAATTAGAATGCGTGCTTGTCCGCGCAGTTCGTTTCCTGCTTTATCCGGAACTAGGTAGCAGAAGTAGCTTTCCTTATCGACCACTACCATTTGTGTTAGCGGCACGGAAGGTGAGTTGTTAGACACTGTACATGTACCGCTCTGGTTCACTGGAAGTAATGAGTAGCGGAACGTGCCTGCGCAGCCACTACCGTCATCAGTACAGAGTAGCGTAGCATTAGTCTTAAGTCCATATTGTATTTGTACTACGCGCACTTCCGGCGGGAATTTATCGCACGTTGTGTCAGAGTCATCCGTTATCTTGATGACTTCGTCGCGAACAACGGACGGGTTACCTGCGCCATCCCATACTCGCGCGCTAATCTTCAAGTCTGTTCCCACAACTAATTTTAGATTTCGCGCAGTAACTGACGCGCTAGAACTGTTTGTTGGTAGTGTTAGTGCGCCGCCCGTGCTATTGATTAATGTGTACTGATAGGCTGCGATTTTACTGCTCGGCTCCGGATCAGTAGCATTAAAGGTAAAGAATACTTGCTTCGTGTCACAGGTCTTTCCTTGTACAATTATGTCTGAAAGTACTGGCGCTGTTCTGTCTGCAGTTAGATTGTATGTAATGCTTGTTTTAGTACCAACTTCGCTTGTACATTCTATATTAAACGTGGTTACGCCGCTTTGTACCGGAACGCCTACACTTACAAATTCGCTCGCGAGCACCGTTGCAGCGGGTGATAGCGTCAGTGGCGCAGCAGCGCGCACAGTGCAGCGCGCGATAGTGTCTGTAACAAATTTAAGATAATATGTTGCGTTGTTTGTAGTTGCTGCAGATGTTACAGTAATTTTAGCGGGATTACTAAAGCGATAAACAATAATTTGGTCGAAGCATGCTTCTAGTTCTCCGCGGTTTTGACAGCAGATGTTCACAGTTCGGTTTGTTACATTGCTTCCGCGCGCTTCAGTATAGTTGCCGCTCACGGTCTTGTTGAAATTGTTAAACGTTTTAGCTCCAGTCATTGGTACGTCATCTATTGCGCACCACACATCCTGATCTGATTTTACAGTGATGTACGCAACAGGATTATCAATGTCAGTAACTACAATTGCATTTAGTACTGGGCTAAGTGGATCAACAGGATTGGGGCGGTAGTTAATTACAAAT
This sequence comes from Candidatus Woesearchaeota archaeon, assembly GCA_043771635.1. Classification (GTDB taxonomy): domain Archaea; phylum Nanobdellota; class Nanobdellia; order Woesearchaeales; family SKIA01; genus JAYVHA01. The sequence continues at coordinate 35,105 of JAYVHA010000016.1, read as the reverse complement.
ACTGCTGAAGTATAGAATCCGTTTGAGAGGCAGGTAACTGCTACGTTTGTTGCAGTTGCAGCGGTCGGATTCAAACTGTTTGTTCTGTAAAAGTCAGGTATGCTGTGCGTCAGAGCGCCCGTTTGTCCAGTTGGGAAGCTCTTCATTGCGTCGTATCCTGATTTCAGGGTTACTGCCTGCGATTGAAGTGCATATTTACAAACTGATGTGCGCTCGCTCTCGACTGTGAATGTGACGCCAATTGTAGTAGCAGTGGTGCCGAGTGGAGGGCTGGTGAGTACCAGGTTTTGGTAATTAGGGCCAGGTGTAAAGTCAGGATTGTATGTTATTGAGAATACTTCGCTGCTGAGTAACGTACTATCATCGCAAGTGATTACGACAGAGATTGTTTCATTTTTGGCAGGAGAGTAGCCTAGCGCAGTAAACAGATTAGGGATGGTGTGTATTTTTTTTGCCGGGTCTGACGCAGGGAGTGCTTTCATGGTTCCAAAGCGAGTTTTATCTTTAATCATGGCGCTGCCAACGTCCCACTTACAGGTTGAGGTACGCTCGGATTCTATGGTGAGCGGGCCGGATTGAGTGTTGGTCATGCCATTAACTGGTGTAATTAGCATTAGGTCTTGGTACGTTAGTGCCGGGTCGCCGATAATCGGGCGGAAGTTAATTACAAATACTGATGAAGTATAGAATCCGTTTGATAGGCAGGTAACTGCAATAGACGTTGCAGTAGGTCCGGTTGGCGTTATTGCGACGGTGCGATAAAAGTCGGGTATGCTGTGCGTCAGAGCGCCGGTTTGTCCAGCTGGGAAGCTCTTCATAGTATCGTAGCCTGCCTTCGTAGTTACAGGTTGGCTCTGCAGTGCGTACTTACAAACTGATGGCCGCTCACTTCCTATGCTGACCAAAACGTTTGTAGTGGTTGTTGTGGTTCCAAGTGGCGGGCTCTTTAGCTCTAGTTCTTGATATTCGGGACTAGGCGTAGTGAAGTCTGGGTTGTATGTAATTGCAAACACTTCGCTGCTAATTATAGTTGTGTCGTCGCACGATACAACGACCGAAATTGTTTCATTCTTTGTTGGTACTTTTGCTAACGCGCCATAGAAGTTTAGCTGCGTGTGTGATCGCTTCGCGCTGTCAACAGACGCGATACTCTTCATTGCGCTGAAGCCCGAAGCTGAAGTAATCATCGCGCTTCCTTGGTCCCATTTACAAGTGGACGTACGTTCGGATTCGATTATCAGTGGACCATTTGTTACATTAGTCACGCCGTTTTTTGGTATTATTAGTTTAATGTCTTGTATTGTTGGAGTAGGTGGTTTTGGTGGTGTAATTGTACCGGGCTGATAATTGACTGTAAACACGGTCGCAGTATAGTAGCCATTTTCAAGGCAGGTAACTGCGATAAAGGTTGCTAATTCTGCCTGCGGCGCAAGTCGCAAGGTTTCATATAAACTTGCAAGTGTGTGTACTCTTGCGCCGGTTTGCGGGAAGAAGTTCATGCCTGCATAGCCGCTAGCTGTAGTAACAGCTGCGCGCTGCGCAGAATATTTGCAAGTTGACATGCGCTCGGTTTCGACGCTGAAAAGTACGTTCGTCGTAGTGCGAGTAGTTCCATTTATTGGACTTAGTAGCGTTAGGTTTTGGTATGTTGGTCCGGTAGGTGTGTATGCAGGATTATAGATTATTGCGAATACTTCGCTGCTAATGCGTGCGCCATCATTGCACGACACAACCACTTCAACTGATTCATTTATTGCTGGCGTGCGCGTATAGTTTCCAAGGAATAAGTTTACGCTGTGAGTGCGGGTGTTTGCTGCAGTTTGGAACGCGCGCATCGCAGCAAATTGCTGTGCATCCGTTATCATCGCGTCCCCGTAATTCCATTTACATGTTGAGGTTTTCTCGCTTGTTACTGTGAGTGCGCTTGTGAGTGTAGTCATCACATTTTTTGCAGGGATTATAAGCGCTATGTCTTGCATTGGAACTGGATTAATGCAGTCTGCACCCGTGCACACAACAGGTGGTCCTGGCGTATAGGTAATGGAATGCTTCAGAGGTGTAATTCTGCCATTCGCTTCTTTACATGCAATGCTTATTGGGACAATAACATTTGCCGCTACTGTTTCCCTACCTAGAACAGTGAGAACGTCTTGCACTCGGTGTGTGGTATTGTTTCCCATTTGTTCAGGGAATGGACGCATTGTCGCGAACGCTGCAGCTGTTGTAACTACTGCGGCTGTATCATTATACCTGCATTCTGAAGAGAACTCCGAAGTTATTGTCAGGTTAACTATGCGGCTTCGTGTACCTCCAAATCTTGGTTCGAGGACTTCGATTATTTGACCTGGATACTTTACGTCAAAACTATAATTGTATGTGCCGCGGTTTCCACTGAGGTCAGCAGCAGTTATACTGAATTTATACGCTGCGTCTGCAAGCCCTAGAAGTGATTTGGCAAGAATGGTTCGTGCTTGCGTAACATCCAGCACCAATATAGTTCCGTCTTCAAGTCTGTTTTCTACTGGAATAAGTGCGCCTGTCTTAACATCAATAATTGTGTCTGTGTTAGTCACTACTGTTTCGACAAATGTTGTATTGATAGTAGGCGTTATCGAGGTTGAAGTAGGTGCAATTGCCCTCGGTACTATCAGTGCGCAAAGTGCAATAAGTATTGTTAGCGCGAATACTATTCGACTCCAGTCTTGATTTGCTTTGCGATCGTGTTTCATGGTTATGGCAGTAGTGTGAAAGTCGGTGCCGCCGGCGGGTACACGTCCTTTGCAGTTATAGTAACTGTTCTATTTGCCTCAGCGTTGCCGCCTTTATCGGTACTGTAATAGCGTAGCACCCAATCTTTAGTTCCATCAATTTCCATGGATGCTTTTGCAGTTGGTGTGCATGGTGCGGCTGTGGGCGCAGCAACGCAGGCTAATGTTTGCGCGCAGTCAAAATTAGGACTGTCAACAGGTTGATCGTCGCACAAGAAGCCAATTTTATAGAGTGCACGAGGCATAGCAAAATCAATTGGCTCGCACCCTTGAAGATTCGAATTGCAAATTTCTGTTGTTGGTGCGGTAACATCAACCGGGAATACAATCATGTCGCTCGCGTCACCAGTAGTTATTGTACCTCCACTGTTGCAAGTAGTTTCGTAAGTATACAAACCACTACCAGTTACATCCACGGTGGCGCTGTGTAAGGTGCCGCCCGTAACTGTGTACTTAGTTTTTGTAGCGGAGCCAACAGGGCCGTAAGCGCAAGTACTAGGTTTAGTTGATTCTATGCTAATATTTGCTCTGAGTGTGCGTAGCGGCGTCTGCGTTACTGGTAGTGGATTGAGTAGCGCGCTATCTGTGTTAGCAGTTATTGGTTCGCGCACTGTTGCTGGATTGCCGGTTTCGTCAGTGCAAGTAATTAATAGTACATAACTTCCGTCAACAAGCGCAGGATAAGTAACGCTGAAGTTCCAACCAATCTGACCTGTTAAGTCAGTTACTCCTGCGCCTCGCGATGCTGCAGGTACTGTGGTTCCCGTTAAGTCTTGAAGTGTGGTGTTGCAAATAACTTTTTCATCAGAGCCAAAAAGCACTGTGGTGCGTTGACGCATTTCTGGCTTGCCTGTGAGTGCAGTGCGCACAACTGTTTTGGTTACATTAGTTACAACTACTGTTGGAGCTTGTCCGTCTACAATAAAGTCGTATTGCTGAACTATCTCTAAGTTGCGCGCAGTGTCGGTTGCATAATAGAATAGTGACCACGGCCCACTTTCAGCAATTGTAAATTGCTTGCGCACAGCGCTCGCGGTGATAAGTGTGCCGTCTACTGGATAGCAAGATTGCCCAGTTCGAGCGAGGCATGCTTTCACAACGCCGTCAGACGAGAATGGAATTGTTACATCGCGGCCGAACTTAGCGCCGGGCGTTGCAAGAATTGTTGTGGTTGGAGAAGTAAAATCAAGCGAGAGCGGCCAGAAGTTTTGTCCGGGCGTGTATTGTGTTACGTCTGCAACTGTGTCCTTGTCAGAATCTTTACGGCAACCGTTTGTGAAGAACACGCATTTACCATGGCCTGCAACGTCATTGCTGCGACTAATTATTGTGTGTGAGCCGCCAGTGCGTGTAGTGCCGGAGTATTGCGCGTTAAGTTGGTATGTGGTGCCGCCTTCGCATTGATTTCTGTCAGCGTAAAACTCGCAGGGCATTTGTGTAGCAGGAACGCAGCCAGTTCCAGACGGAGTTAATCCTCCCACAGTGCCAGTTGACGGATCAATGTACGCGCACATGCTAGCACCTTGACCTGCGGCTGTACCAATGGCTTCGCACACTGCGCGGTTGCACGTGCCTCCGCTTGCTAATGCGCAGTCGCTGCAGCTGCTTGGTATGTACCCTGACTGCTGTGGTGCGCACACACCTTTACCTGTACCGCCGGTTGGGTCGATATCGCGCCACGCACAGGTGCCGGGCTTTCCGCATTGGTTTGCTGAGCACGCAGCTTGCGTTCGGTATCCTGCGCAACTGTTCAGTGATGCGCAGCTAGAGTATAGAGGAACTGACGTGTCTCGAAGATCATTGTAACATGTTAATGAAGCGCTGCAAGTTCGCTGCGTGTCAGGTCCACCCGCGGGAACTGATCCTTCCGTAATCAGTTCTGTTGAGTCTGGGAACATGCTAAACAATCCATTGCAAGCGTCACAAGAAAGAGTTCCTGCTGCGCCTTTGATACACTGCGCCTCGCCGTTTACCACGCTGCACACCGTTGCAGACGAGCACGTAGTTTCGCGCATATTGAATGTTGCGTCGCAAGTTACTGCGATTGTTGAAGTTTTACAAAACGTAGTTGCTCCCGCGCCGCAACTCTGCGTTGGAACGTTTACTGCAACTGATGCGTTTGCTGTTTTACCGTTTGAGAAAGTTAGTATGACGCTGTAGAAGAGTGCGCTCGCGCTCGTCTGCGCTGGAAGATTCGAGTCTGTGAATGTTGTTGTGGTTCCAGGAAGCGCAGCGCCTGACGGCAAAAGTGTTTGTGGTTTACTTAATACTGCATTCAAACTTTCTGTGCTGCGTCCAATTCGAATGTTTGCTGGAGCGCATTGCAACGGGTTCGCCCAGTTTATAGTAACTGCTCCAGCAGCATATGTGGCGCTTAACGCGCCTGGTGGTGGTAAGATTGTTCCACTGCATGCTGCAGGAACTGCGCAGTCAATTGTGCCAAGCGGGTTAGTTGCGCAGAAAGTCATCTCGCCAGCGCTACAAACATTGTCGCCGCAAACAATGTTTTGTTCAGGGATGCAACTGCACGCGGCAGTGCAAGTAAATTTCTTGCCTGCAATGTCTGGGCATCTTGGAAGAGTTGCTGGCGGCGTCGCGGGAAGAATTCCTGGTGCGTCGCACTGCTCGCCCGCATCGAGCCTGTTGTTACCGCACAAACTTGCAGGCGGAATAACTACTGGACACGCGGCTAAGCTCGCTGCGGCAATGCCACCGGTACAGCAGACGCGCCCAGCACTTGCATCTTGAGAACTCATTACCGCGGAGCCGCAACTGCACCCAGCAGTCACTGCTACGTTTGCAATGCACGCAGGTGCTGGCGGTGGTGGTGGGGGCGTCACAGTGCAGCTTTGTCCTGCACTCACAACAGTGCCGCTGCCTGCTACGCTACAACAAGTTTCACCTGCGTTTACAGTTTGTGCGCTGCAACTGCATGCAGTAGTTGTCGCTGTTCCTACCACGCATGTTGGCGTTGTAGGTGGCGTTGTAACGCTATTGCACATTGCTGCGCAAGTGTTTGCTGCGATGTTTGGATCAAATGCATTTGATTCTCTAAACGCATTCGAACGACAAATTTCAGTGGCAGGTATTTGTGGTCCATTTACGCGTGGTGCATTAGTATTTATGTCGCAGCAGCAGCGCATGCCGCAGGAGTTAATTGCTGTGGATCCATAGAATCCTGTGTCATCAATTACTGTGCCACCAAGGTCCAAGCAAGCTGTTGGATCGCCATCGTAGAACGGGTCGCCGCCATCACTTGCAATTGTGTCTGTCGAGCATAAACCTACATCCGGCAGCACACAAATTGAAACTGCGGACACTGGTACGCTCAAAATTGATACAAAAAACAGGGTCAGGAGCGCAGCTACTACTGGAACGCGCGCTAAGACTACTTTTGCCACTGTTTCACCGACGAGAAATGCTATTAATCGTTTAAAAAGGTATTTCTCGCTGAATTAGCAAGAACCTGGAGTTTCTGTGGTCCCGCAGCAAACATTTCCTGGCTGCAGCAGACTTCCGTCACATACGCAGTTACTATCGCCAGTGCTTGAGCAGGTAGGAGGAGAGCAGCTTGATTCGATAGCTCCATTCGAGCAACATACCCCGCTTGAAGTTGGCCCTTCATTGTTACCAGGCGAGCATTGGCAATATGGTGTTGTTGGGATGGATGACGGGTATGTGTTAACAGTACAAGGCGGACGGACTACTTGCATGGTAACTTCCAGTAACAAGTCTTCACAATCGTACGGTTGTAAAAAAGGCATATTGTTGAATACATAATTATATTGAGCATCATTCGCTCCGCTTGGTGTTGAGCAAAATACAACCGGAAATGGTTTCATTTCTCCTTCTCCATAATCTTGGCATTCTGCAGTTAGCGAGCAAGAACCTGTGCAGGCTCTATTTATCGGATCTGCGCGCCAGTTCATCAAAACTAGTGATGGTTGGTCATCTACATCGAGGCCGAGAGGCAGTGAGACGGACCTTTCTTGAGATAATCCTTGCTCGAATTCGTAGGCATCACAAGATATTGTTCTGGATGCTATTTTTCCAAGTCGGTACTCTTCGCTGAGAAACGGATACCTGTTTTTTATTGCAAAACGGAATTCAGGGTTTTTACCATCTATGCGTACAGTCGTATCTGTGACAATAACTACTGCAGTTGTTAGCTGCCAATTCATAGGTCCATTATTGTTTAGGCAAGCGTCAATTAAGTCTGCGTCGCGCCAGTCGCATTCATTAGGTTCCATAATCGATTTGTAGGTAAGACCAGGCAGCAAGCAGTTGCCGCTATTCAATTCAGTTTCACACGGCAGTGGAACATTTGCACCATTAGTGTTAAAACTAGGGTCTGACGCTTCAAGACGTGCAATTGTCAATGCAGCATTATACATAGCTTTCAATCGGATCGGCACGCGCACACTTTCGTTGCCGACAGTCGCGGTAACATCACTTTGACCTAGCGTAAGAATTAACGGGCTTGTAAGTTCAGGACAACCAGGAACATCTTTGATTGCTGCCATAATACGCGCTTCTAACACTTCTTGGAAACTCTTACGTGGACCTGTGATGTAGTAGGTTCCACGAAGGCAAGTGTTTGCACCGTTTCCGTCTGCGTTCGGCTGATTACTTCCTCTGCGTGAGCACAACGGATCGAATGTAACAACTCCTAGCTGCGGATTGCTTGGGTCGGGAATAAATGTGATATCTGGTTCAAACTCTCCAAGCATACTCACTCGCGGAGGCTCAAGTCGTTTGATTCCCATTTTAACACTTTTAGCTTTATCATTATAATCAGGATTCAAAGGATTTAGTTCGTCATTTACGCCGCCAACTTGCATTGCTTGGAGTATTGCGTTTGTTGTTGCGTCGCGCAAACACAAAGTAGTGTTTCCGTCTTTGGCTGAAACTGGAAACGTATTTGCAGTTGTGTTAGGTGCAAGCTGCGCAGCTAATCTGATGCCGAGCATTACTACAATTACTAGTACTGCGGCGATTATTAGAAAGAGCGAGAGTTGACCGCGCTTCATGGCCTTAGTTGCAGGGTTAAGTATTTCCAATCGTCTGCTGTTGGACTTGTTACTGTAACAACGTACGGAGCTGAAGTAGATACTCTTACGCGCGGGTTTGTCCCGTACTTCGCAGTGATTATTCCAGTAGGGTTCAATACTCCGCTCGTGCCTGCTGTGTACACAACTGTAATTACGTCGCGCGCCGGGTCTGCGTTACCGCTGCCACTTCCTTCGCGTTGCCATACGCCATCGACCTGCTTGCCATTGACTGGATTTTTGTATGAATACACTCGGTAGCCGTTTAGTGGTTTTACTGAGGTTGTTATGCGTGGCGCAATTACTGGTGCTGCGCGGTTAGGAGTTAGTTGCAACGAATTCTGAGTACCGAACGCCACAGTTTCAATTAGTGGATTGTATACTGCGCTGCCTGCAGTTACAGGACAATTAGCATAGATATCGAGTTCTGCCCAGTTGTTCGCTTGGTTACAAAATTCTGTTGTATCAACGGCTAGTTTACTATCATTAATGTGTGCTACAAACGGTTTGTTAGTTAATCCTGCTACTGTGCTTGTAAGCGTTACACTCTCTGCGCTCGCAGCAGTGAATCCTGCGCCTGTGTTTCGCCCAAGATCATTGTTTAGTGTTGCGCCGACAACGACGCGCAGCGGAGTAGTTCCTAGCCCTTGCGCGACGCATAAAGTGTTAATTCTTGGTACTGTGGGTGTTGTACTGAAGCCTTGCATAACTGCTGGTTTGTTGATTGACGCTGGCGCTTTGTCGCAGTGAATCACGTAGCCGTTGCTAAAGGAACTTGCTAAGTCGTTTGCAAGAAGTTGTGTGCGTGATGTCCATAAGCCATTTGTGCAGTAGTCATCGCGAATCCATGTGTCTGTAGGAACGCATTTCCCAGCCATATTAGGGTCGCCACTCAATCCAGAACTGGCGCTTACCGTGTAATAGCATTGCGTGCTTCCGCACACGCTTGAAGTACCTCTGTCAGGGGAAAGCTTGGCAGGCGTTGCAACAGGTCTGTTGTTCGCGTCGCAAGTGTAGAATGGTGTAGTGCCTGTTGCAGGAGGAGTGACGTACTGCGGCGGCGTTTGCGTGCCACGACTAAATACTGGAACGTTCGCTGCGTCGTCTGCAATCCACGCATTCCCTGCGCAGCGGAATTGATTTACAGTTAGAGTTGCGCTAGGCGTCAGTGCGGCATTTTTCGTTACTGAGCATACAGGTTCGATGCCAAGTTTTCCGGTTGAGGTCGAAGGAGCAGAAGTTGATGGCGTGCATGTTGCGCTAGCTGCAACATACTGTTGGCCTGCTGGACACATGCAAGATCCTATTGAGCACACCAGCGCGGGATTGGTGCATGTTCCGCATAGCACGCCTGTTGCGACAAGATTAGTGCAAACATCTTTGCATAGTTGCCAAGCGCCGCAAGTTTGTCCCAGGCCAGTTTGAGGATTAGGATCTGCCTTACAAGTAGGTCCGTTTATTGCGGTATCAGTGTCGCAAGAATTGATACAATTTGTTAGTGCTGTGCATGTGGTGCCGACTGTGCAAGTTACCGCGGGTGTCGGTCCTGAGTTTGGTAGTGTAGGTGTGCCTGTTGATCCGCCCGTTGCAGCAGTGCCTGCAGTTCGCGTTTCTGTGTCACCACAAATTAGCCATGCTTGACCGTTACTTGCAGCGGACTTAGTTGCTGTGCCATTCCAAAATGCGATTGGTGCGTTCGCTGTGCTTGCTTGCGCCCATGCATATGGTGCGCCAGTAGTTGCTTGCGCGCAAATGTGCATGTCTGTTGCTGTTGAGACTATTGTTCCTCTCTTTGTCGCATCACAGCAGCCTGTTCCCGGAAGGAATTGATTTGCGCCAGGACACAATGCATTCGGAGCTTCCCACGCAAACTTTCCAGTCGCGTCTTTCTTACAAACATAGCCGTCTACAGCGTTGTTTGGCGCTGTACTGTCGCTGTCTCCATCATCGCCACAACAGGCTTTACCAACGCCCGCACCGCTCGTTAAATCATTAACTGCTTGACTCCACTGCCATTTGGTGTTTGATTGACAAAGCACTTTGTCAACGTCAGGATCTTTTACTCCGTCGCAATAGATTACTAAGCCGAAGCCGCCGCCGGCATCCGATAAATCTTGAGCTTTAAGCTTTATACTTTTCAGTCCTCCGTTTGCATCTGTTGCTAAGTCAACAATTATGCTGTCTGTTGGGTTACCATTTGTAAATCGATACCCTCCAGTCGATGGGCTCATTGGTTTTTTTGCGACATTTCCAAATCCATTGATGCTGTCAAGAAGTTCTATGCTATAGCCTGTGCATTGAAATGTTGAAGGAAGTGTGTAGGGTATTATTGTATTAGGTATAGTGGACAGAGTGCTCGTAAAGCGATTAGTGTCCTGGTACATTTTTGTGGTTCCACCAAGTACAAACGTAACGACCGCAACCGCCCCTATTACTATCCAACCAATCGGCCCTAAAGGAGCGAAAGTAGTTGCTGTAGTAAGCATTATTGCGGCAGCAGTATAGACAACAGTTGCTGCTGCTGCTGTTGCAGCAGCCACGCCTGTAAGAGCAGCTGCGTCACCCCATGCAAAACCACTATCCGTATTCATCGATAATGAACCGCCTTTACCTTCGACATATTTTTTCCAAAAAGCATCGTCTTGTCCAAATCCGCCTCCTCTGTCCGCAGTAAATTTTGTTATAGTAGTCGGGTATAGTGTTGAGTCGCTAAATGTTACATCAATTTCTTCTCCGAACCAACCCAGACCGAATATTGCTTGGTTCGAACCAGAAGTTATTGGCTGATTAACTAAAGGCGTGGGCGTTGCCGAAGCATACCATTGACTGCGATAGTGGTGAAAGTCTTGTCTTCCAGCACGATTCTCTTTTTTATACCAACTAAGAAATAGGGAGAGCTGACCTGATAATTCTGGTTGATGTGCTTCACTTGTGCGTATAATTATTTGACCTGAACCTGCTGGCTCAGTACCTGTGCTGTAAATGAGTCCGCTAGATGGCGCCAAGTCTGCGCATTTGTCAGTATAAGGCCAAAATCCATTTATTGATTGTATGGGCTGTTCGCCCGGAATAGATAGCAGGCTCCCCCAATAGTTTATCGCACAGGAACCCTTCTTCAGTTTCGCGTCAGCAACATACTTACTAAGAAACGCAGGGTTGTTCACAACGTCGCGGACATCAGGTTCTGCCCAGACAACAGGCAGGTTTGCAATAGCTAACGCCATTGCAAAAGCTAGCAGCCGAATGAATTGCATTCTCCACAAAGCCCGGACTTCGTTTAAATGTGTTGTCGTCGGTGGTGTTCAGGCAGAATTTCTAAGTTTATTTTGCTTTGAACCGTTCATACGCTGCGCCGAAGGCGCCAGTTGCGGCTTTCGCTTCGCCGGGCGACATACCTAGTGTTATTAGTAGCGAGCGCACGTCTTGTTCGTGCGGTAATTCATTTTCAGTTTTAGCAAATGATAATACGCACATGCTAACGTGGTGCTGCCTGCATAGTTCGATGTTTTGCATAACGCGTCCAATAATAACTGGATCAAGTGTTCTAAGGTTTGCAATGTTTATTGCAACAAGTGTGCCGTGACGCGCACATAAGCCAGCGGAAGTAGTATCGAGTCCAGAAGACCTGTGATGCAGATTATCTTTACGTGAGTCTAACTCTAAGTCAACGAGCGCCGCAATGTTTGCTTTGTACACCCATTGATCGGTAGTCCGAGCAATCGAAAATTCTTTGGCTTGCGGCGCGGTTTCAGCAATAGTAACAGCAACGCGAACTAGGCCACGCGCGCCAGCAACAGCTGTTAATTTTTCATCGAACACATCGTACATGTATCAAGTCAAAGCGTAAACATATATAAGAATTATGTGCTATATAGTAAATATTGTTTTTCCGGAATTTTCCTCTGAGTACATATGAACAGTAAACTCCTGCCAATATTGTGGAAGCGGAACAATTAAGTACACGTACGTGCGCACGTACGTGTATGGTTACTAAGACGCTAACAATAACTGAAGAGGCGTATAATTACTTGAAGGCAAGAAAGTTACCTGGCCAAAGTTTCTCACAAACTATTATGGCCTTTCCTCAAAGTAAAGATAATTTGCTTCGCTTTGCAGGCAGTATGCCGGGTCTTAATCGCAAAGAGTGGGATAAAATGCGTGACGAAGATAGAAAGCGCGACGCGCAGCGTTACAAGGAGCAATGGGGATGATAGGGCTAGATACGTGCTTTCTTATTGATTTTTTTAACGGTGACCCTGGCGCCCGTACAATAATTGAACAGTCGTCTGATGTTTGTATTTGCGAACACGCTATTTACGAGTTTCTCCGAGGAAAAATAACAACTGAGCAAGAATCTAATTTTTATGAATTCATAAGCCAAACTAGGTCGTTTATGTTCGATCGGAAAGCAGCAGTGCATGCTGCAAAATTATATCGTCAGGCTCAGCGTCAAGGAAATACGCTAGACGGCCCCGATTTATTGATAGCTGTTACTTACATGGTCAACGGAGTGTCAACCATAATCACGAGAAACAACAAGCATTTTGCTGGCATTCCTGGCATCACTGTCCGCTCGTACTAGAACCAAGGCAAACCGTCTCCGCTGTTTATATATACTCGAACCTGTTTTTAGCTAGTATGGCAACGCAAAAGCGAACTACTAGCTCAAACGAGCCGGAGCGCGTTCAGAAAATCCTCGCGGCAGCAGGGCTATGCTCGCGCCGCGAAGCAGAGGACTGGATTCGCTCTGAGCGCGTCGAAGTTAACGGTAAAATCGTTAAAATTGGGGAGAGCGCAACCCGAAAAGACCACATCACAGTCAACGGCGTTAGAGTAACATTTCCAAAACTAACTTATTTGATGTTGCACAAGCCAAAGGGCTATGTTACGACAATGCGCGACATGTATGGCAAGCGCACAGTTTTAGACCTCGTTCACAGCGACGAGCGCATTTATCCTGTAGGTCGCCTTGACAAAGACACGACGGGCCTATTATTATTCACAAACGATGGCGAATTTGCAAACCGCGTCATGCACCCGCGCTATGAACTGGAAAAAGTATATGTTGCGACGCTGGATAAGCCATTCAATCCTGCTGACACTTTAAAGTTCGAAAGCGGCATTCGATTCGAAGAAGGCATTGTACGTGCTAAAATTAAGCAGCGCTCCATGCGACGCGTTGAAATTACTCTGCACCAAGGCTACAATCACGTCGTTAAGCGTTTGTGCGCAGCGTTCGGGTACAAGGTAATTGAACTGGAACGAATACGCATCGGGCCTCTCGTAATGAATATTCCAATTGATGCGTACAGGCCACTTAAGCAAGAGGAAGTCGATGCACTTCTTGCAGCTGCGCAGCCAAAGCCGCGTCCATCCTCACGCCTACCGGGCGAACTTCTACGAACGCGCTTCGGCACTCCAAACAGTGAGCGCGCAACGCACTTCGTACCAGCGCACGACCGACTCTCCAAACCACGCGGTCCGCCGAAAGCGGCAGCAAACATGTGGGAAGAACTCGGTCCTGCAAAGGGATTATCTATTGATAATGCGCGTGATGGTGCGCGTCGTCAAGATGAAGCGCCGCGTCCCAAGCGCATGCCTCGTGAAATTGAACTGCGCGCGCCAAGAGCGCCGTTCTCGCGTGAACCGGGCGCGCGTCGCTATGGAGGAAAGCGTGATAAGATTCCAGTGCGCGAGCCACCGCGTGCGTTCAAAGGCGTCGCCTCGCGAGGAACCCCGAGCCGCGATGATAGCTCCAGGCGTTCGGCATCTCGAGGTACTGACAGCCGTCCTAGCCGAGGCAGCACTAGGGATTCGTCTCGTGTAAATAAGGGTGGACGAGATGCGCTACGTAGTGGCGCAGCGTCAAGAAATCAGGAGGGGGCGCGTTCAGCTGCACCTAGACGCAATAATGAGTCAAGAGGTAGAGGTGCTGCGCGCTCTGACGCGCCTGCACGTGAATCAAGGTCTGCGCGCCCCTCAGGCAAACCTACTTCTCGTGGAAAGTCGCCTGCCCGCGGCGGTTCAAAGACCCCGAGACGTAGCTAGGATTTTCCTCGTTTCCGCCATATTTCATCCAGTAGCGCTCATAATCTAGGTCGTCGTAATCTTCAGTTAAATCAGTTTGCTTGGCCATGGTGTTGCCTCCATTCTTGCCAGCGTGCTTCTAGTTCGTAGTCATTCGCTAGCATTAACGTGTCATTCATGAATCGGCTTTGTTCATTTGAAAATGCCATGTACTACCATTAGGTCTGCTGTTCCTAATCTATTTTGCATCATACGGCCCGATTATTAGCTCGGAATCCATATGCACAACAGTTAAAAGCGTCATCTAAAACAAGTGAATATGCAAGAGCTGTTAGAGAGAGTAGATCTCGTCGTAGAAGCCTTTTCATTCCTCACAGCTGCGTTAATTGCGCTCGGTAGTTTACTCGCTTATATGAAAACTCATAAGCAGCGCACGCTTGCCTTCAGCGGCGCGTTCGTGTTTATTGCGGTCGGTGCTCTCTTATCCTTAGTATTCAATTGGTTTGTTGAATTAGAAGCAACTGTTGTGCCAGTACGAGGTTACATTCAAATTGGATTTTTTCTCTCGCTACTGCTACTATTATCTATGCTCTCAACAATTATTGGTTTCTTGCTATTGTTTATTATTAATGAACGGATAAGCAGCGTAAAGGAGATACTTTTGTTGCTTCTTCTAGCTCCGCTCGGAACGTGGGTTGCGCACGAGATATACATAGGATATCACATTATTTTACTTGTTCTAACAATCATGATATTTCATTTCTATTATCAGGCGCACCGCGAAAGTTGCACCGGACACAGCCTTGCAGTTGCAATAGCGTTTGCTGCATTACTGTTTAGCCAGGTAGCGCTAACTCTCTTCCCCGTTCTAGGTGCAGGCATCTACGTTATAGGACAAACAATTCGTGGCATCGGCTTTACAATTCTGTTAATCACCCTTGCATCGATTTATCGCTCAACGCGTCTGCCTAAGGTGAGCAAGCGAGCAAAAGCATGACTGCCCCGCGCCGAGATAAAATGATGATAATTACTGACATACTCGGCGCTCTACAATCAAAGAACTTGAAATTTACTCACCTATTATACAAGTCGAACTTGAGCCACAGTCGCCTGAAAGAATACTTGGACGAACTGCTCGTAAAAACGCTAGTGGAAGAACTCCAAACCAAAGAAGGCAAGCGATACCATTTGACGGACGACGGCGCAAAGTTCCTTGCGGAATACCGCAGAGTAAACGAATTCGTGAAAAGCTTCGGATTGTAGGCTTACTCGAGCAACGACAAGTTTATATACGATCGTCCCTCCAAAGTAGTTATGAATGAGCTTGAAGCGCTGCGCCAGCAAAGCATAACAGGTGTTCGCCCATTAATACCTGGTAGAAACATTTGGCAAGGCTACTTCGGTCCAAAGCATGAAGCAGTAGTACTAAAAGGAGTGTTTGGCTCGACGAGTGACAGCAAGTTACGTCTAGAAGAGCAGCTTGCAAGAGATATTGCAGCTCATCCCCGAAATAGGACTGAGGGCGAAATTTGCTCGCGCGTTATTCCGTCGTACGGCATTATTGAAACTGCTGTCGGACCATACTTTGTCACACCTCGTATGCTCCCAGTGTCTGTCTTGCTTGATGAGGGTGCAAAAAGCGCGGACGTAATATCTTTTCTTATGCATGGCAGCGATGCAGTAGCAGCAGTACATTGTGCAGACAAGTATTACAACGATGTAAAGCCTGAAAACTTTGTTCTCAGATCCCTCTCAGACGCTAAAGCAGTGGTTATTGATTTCGGAACTGTGACGCCGCGCACGCCAGGCGCTAACATAGGAATACACGGAACGCCTGGTTACGCGTCCCCGCAGCAACTGAGCGGTTTATGTGACGCCCGGGGCGATGTATTCGGCCTTGGAGCTAGCGCATACAAAGTAATTACTGGCGCTTATGCTATGCGGCCTGTAAGTGCAGCGCATCTTCAGCGCATAGTCGGCG
This sequence comes from Candidatus Woesearchaeota archaeon, assembly GCA_043771635.1. Lineage (GTDB taxonomy): Archaea > Nanobdellota > Nanobdellia > Woesearchaeales > SKIA01 > JAYVHA01. The sequence continues at coordinate 19,281 of JAYVHA010000016.1, read as the reverse complement.
AATACAATGCAGATCCTTCTAAATTAACGGCGGTCCCAAGTCAGTTCACAGACTTGCCGCTAAAAGCCAAGTCACTAATAACAGCAATGCTTGAGCCTAAAAGTGAGAATCGTCCGTCGCTTGGCGAAGTGCGCGCAAGAGCGGCTGATGCTTTGCAGGAAATTTCAGACAGAACAGTTTAGATTTTCTCGCGCGCTAAAGCGCGGCAAGATACTGTCGCACAAGCTTTTCTTTTGCGCCGGGGTGGTCGCGTTCGCGGTTTTCAAGGAAGTGTTGCACTGCGCGGCGGTGCGCTTGCGCAGCATTCGGACACTCTACAAATGAACTGACCAGTTTGTGAATGAATGCATACCTGCGAACGTCGGCTTCCGCAATAAAGTACAGTGGTTTTATTTTTCGCGCGAAGCCAGGAATTCCAGGAAGCACTGGCCGTGGTTTCATTGCGTGGTGCTTCATGATGTTTAGCATAATGGTTTGCGCTTCATCGTCAAGATTGTGGCCGGTTGCAATAACATCGTATTCTTTTGCGCTGTCAGCTAGTAGCTCGCGTCGCCACACGCCACACTGCGAACATGGGTGTTTCAAGTCCATGCTGTCGAGACGCGTGCCCTTCTCTTGCAAGTATGAGCGAATAACGAGTGGAATGTTGTGTGCTGTGCAAAACTTCTCTAGGTCTGCAATGCTGTGCTCGCGGTAACCTGCAATTCCTTCATCGATACACACTGCTGTGGTTTTGTATTTCTTACTTAGAATTTTTAGTAATGTGAGTGAATCTTTCCCGCCGCTCGCGGCAACAAGCACGTGATCTCCTTGCGCGATCATGTTGTACTCAGCAATTGTTTCATGCACTGATTGCTCGAACCAATCTGTAAAATGTTCTGCGCAGAGATTGCGCTCACTTATTGCTGGCTTACCGCAGTGGCAAGTCATCGGAATTGTATTAGCTCTGATTGTATTTTCACACTTCGAGAGAAAAGTGCATCGAATTCATCTAGGATGGTAAACATTTGAGTGTAGGGAATATTTTGATTTGTGTCTAGATATGTTTCAGAATTATTGATTGACTTGTAGGCATCAAATATTTCTTGAACTACAGGTCCAAATTCGGCTGCAAGTGGTTCGTACGAATTGAGTTGCTCAGCTCTGCGCTTAAGTGCGATAAACTTCGGCGTTGTTTGTTTTATGGATTCACTTACATAATTCCACTTAGTTACTTTATCTGCCACTGTTTGAGCGCGCGTTAGTAATTCGTCCGATTCAAGCGCCGTTTTCATTTTAGTTCCAAAGGCGCAAGGCATGTGATCAATAATAATAATTCCTTCAAGGTGCGAAGTCATGTTTAACCGCCGCTAACAATAGTTAGTATGTTGATTTCTTTGGCACTACTAATGTTCGTGTCGAGTGGCACAAGCATGCCGTCAGCTGCGACGATGACTGTTACTGGATTAATTTTAAGATCATCAAGGAGCGCAGCAGCGGTTCCTGTGAACTCGCGCTCTATTGTGGTGTTCGTTCGCTCAATTATGATGTTCATGCAGTTGGAACGAACAAGTTCCTTTTAATACTATATTTTCCATATAGATAATACTATATAGAAAATAATTAAAGTTCGAATTACTATAGTGCCAGGAAAGGCTTATAAACGCCTTCCTTTTCCGCCATAGTATGGGAGAAATCAAGCTAGTCCCGATGGGCTCACTCGTCAAAGGCCGCTACGTGGTCGTTGATGGTGTTGCATCCATTGTCGTGGACAATACGCACAGCAAGCCTGGTAAACACGGCAGTGCAAAGAGTAACCTAACAGCTGTTGGCATGCTTGACGGCAAGAAGCGAAACGTTGTCGGTCCTGCCGCTTCAATGATTGAAGTTCCGCTAATTGAGAAGAAGAACGCGCAGATTCTTTCAGTTTCGGGCGACATGGCAAACGTTATGGACATGGAGAGCTTCGAAACCTTCGACATGAAGATTGCAGACGAGATGAAAGCAGAAGCAGTTGCAGGCGCAACCGTTGTTTTCTGGGTTATTCTTGACGACCGTGTCATGAAGTCACTCAAGAGCGCAGCAGAGGACGAGGAATAAACACATGGTAAAATTCGACGAAGCAGCAGCACGTATTCAAAAGAACATCTTCGTTTGTCGCCGCTGCAAGACTAAGCGTCGCGCTCCAATGCTTAAGGTAATCGCTGGCAAGATTTCATGCCGCAACTGCGCAGGCCACGCGCTTCGCCCAGCACGTAAGAAGTAAAATTCTAATAATTTTTTACAAACCTTTTTTATCTGTGCCTTGCATAAAACAACTATGTCTTCGCCTCTGACTAGTGCGTTTCAAGTTCTCGCGTTTAATGCTGACGCTGTGCATGCGATTTATAGCGATAAAAGCGTAGTTCGGCGCGAACTAATCGGTACTGCTGTGGCGTCAATTCTTGCGGCAGTATGTCTTGGCGCGGCCTTGGCATTACTTGGCAAGTGGCTTCCGAATCTGTTCAGCGCTTTCTCGCCTGCGGGTTGGTTTCGGGTTGGCGCCGGCGTAGGCCTTGTTCTTGCGCTTCTTGCATTTGCTGTCTCAATTGGCGCCACACATTTAATCGCGCAGTGGCTTGGCGGCAGTGCAACTATCGGCGAGTACCATGCAGCGTTCGTGTGGACGAGCGTGCCGCTGCAAATTATTAGTTTACTTGCGCTGTTCACAATTTTTGTACCGGGCGCTGCAGTTATTCAGTTGCTTGTTGCTTTGTATACGCTTGCAGTGCAGCTGTTTGTTGTGCGCGTAACCTATTCATTACCATGGGTGCGCGCAGCAATTGCTTTGATTGTGCCATTAGCAATTCTATTTGTGCTATTCTTGATATTACTGACTGGGCTCGCAGCTTGGGGGCTTGTAGTCGGAGTTGAAACTTTGAAGCCGTTAATTAGTGGGTTATTCTAATGTGGGGTGATCCTGATGATTACAAAAACACGGCTCCAAAGTCGGACGTGCCCGATTCAATGCCGCTAGGTACATGGCTTATTTATGTGGGACTTGCCATGTTCGCGGCATTAGGATTACTTTATTGGCAGTATGGTGTGACCGTAACAACAACGCCTGCGCGCGCAATAGTTGAGCCCGTGCCTATTGGTTACCGAATTACTACGCTGTGTGGTTTGACGGACGGAATAAGCTGTAATGAATCAACTTTAACCAGTACCAAAGTAAAACTTGTCCTGCTGAACACTAACAAGTGGGATATAGTCGAAGGAGTAGTGTCGCTCACAAGCAATACAGGAAACTGTGAATTCGACGGCGCTCAGTCGCTGCGTTTGTTCCCCGCAGGCGGGTCGCAAGAAATGAACTTTACGTGCGCTGACGATACAAGTTTCTTTAACGCAAGTCTTATATCAAACAATATTCGCATTGAATATCGTCGTGGCGACGAACCACTCACGAAGTACGCGCTCGGTTCAATTAACCGCTCCTCTGTTGCGGTTTACGGTTAGCAACAACTCGTCCGGTACGTTTATAAGTCTCTGAGCGGCCCATACTTCTATGTTTGAAGCACTTATAGGACTCGGCCCGGCCGGCGCGTTCATTGCAAAGCACTGGCAAGTGCTCGGCTTCTATATGCTCGTCGGTGTACTGCTATATGCGTTCCGAAGTAGGCTTGAGTTCCAAGGCATAGTTGCTCTCTACAAAACGCAGTTCGGCGTTAAGTTCATGACGGAAACAGGTAAGAAATATCCTCGTTTTTGGCACGTAATTGGTCTTATTGCGATTATAGCTGGCTTTATCGGCATGGCGTTTATTATTGGCTACCTATTCTATGGCTTGTACACACTTGCATTCGTTCCAGACGCGCCGCCTGCGCTCTCACCTGTAATTCCAGGCGTTAAAATCCCTGGCGTGCCGTTCACGTTCCCACTATGGTACACACTTGGCGCGCTGTTCTTCGCAATAATTGTGCACGAGGCAATGCACGGCATAATGTCGTCGGCTTACGGAGTCAAAATTAAGAGTAGTGGCTTCGCGTTCCTCGGTCCAATCCCTGGCGCGTTCGTTGAGCCTGATGAAGAAACGATGAACAAGCGCTCAAGGCGCCAACAGCTAGGAATTATTGCTGCAGGACCGTTTGCAAATGTAGTACTTGCAATAATTATGATTGGGCTTGTTATGGGACTCTCTGCGCTCGGCGGTCAGCTACTGGTAAGCGACGGCGTGTCTTATTCTGAAGTGCAGAACTTGTCTGCCGCAAAGATTGCGGGTATGCAGCCGAATATGACGATTACTGCTATTGACGGTCAAACAATTACTGATGTTGCGGACTTGTCAAAGTTCCTCGATGCAAAGCAGCCTGGACAGGATATACTAGTTACTGCAAGCGAGCAGAATTTCCGCGTGTCCCTCGGCGAAAACCCTGATGCTAAGGGCAAAGCATTCATGGGTGTTCTCGGCGTGCAAACAAAGACGCACTTGAAGAACGACGGCATGAACTGGCTATACCAAATTCTGCTGGTTGTAGTCGCGTTGTTCTCGTGGACGTTTGTTATCTCACTAGGAATAGGTATTGCAAACCTGCTACCATTGTTCATGGTAGATGGTGGACGCATGGCGCTCATGGCGCTGCAGCACTTCTTCAAAGAAGAAAAAGCTAAAATGATCTGGACTCGCGGCGGCTTCTTCGTACTAGCTATCGTTCTAGTGCTTGTGTTCATTCCAATCCTCCGCGCAATCTTTTAGCGATGGTCGCAATAATTCTCGCAGAGCCGGAGCATCCAGGTAACATCGGCAGTGTCTGCCGCGCCATGGCAAACTTTGGCTTCACTGAATTAATTCTAATTAATCCAAAGTGCGATCATCTCTCGCAGGAAGCAAAAAACTTAGCGAAGCACGCACAGAAAGTGCTTGAAAACGCGCGCGTTACAGATTGGGACGTGCTCAGGGATTATAGCACAGTCGCCGCGACTGCGGGCGTGCCAGCAACCGATTACAACTTACGCCGCAGTCCGCTCTCGCCAGAGGAGGGCGCGCAGAAGCTTGCTGCAGTCAAAGCTTCAGCGAAGCATAAGGGTGCGGCGCTACTGTTTGGTCGAGAAAGTATTGGACTAAAAAACGATGAAATAGCTTTGGCCGACTTCGTCATTACGATTCCTACTGCGAAGCGCTACCCGAGCATGAACTTAAGTCAATCGGTGACGGTAATGCTCTACGTATTGTCGCAGCAAAGGCCCATGGAGCGCTTTGCGCCAATACCGGCAAACGAAAAGAGTATTCTGCTCGGCCAATTCGAAACCCTGTTCGCGCGCTTGCCATTTGCGACAGAGCACATGCGTGAAACCCAGCGCAGGCTATGGCGATCGATTGTAGGTCGCGCGATGCTTACTCGCCGCGAGGCGTTTGCTTTGTTTGGCTTTTTGCGGGCCATAGATTCATCGCAAAAGCTGCCGCCCACATCCGCCAAGCCGCGACCAGTATCACGAACAAAATAAGTAGCGCGATACTTAGTGCGAAGTTTGACGAGGCGTAGATTAGTAGCGTGCGAAGATAGTCTAGGCCAATGAATGATGCCGCTATCAGCGTGCATAGTGCGATTGCGCCTAGTGCGCGTAGTGGCCGTAGTGCTGCAGCGACTGCGCTCTCACGTAGTGGCTTGCGAGAACCTGAGGCAATGACGCCTTCTGCAAACACAGTTATTGCTGCAAGCAGAATGAGTAACACGAATGAAAAGATCAGCAGCACATCGAAGAGCGATACTACGCTTGGCGTACCAATAACGTCTAGTGCGAGGTCGCGAAGCCATAGTGGTATCGCTGCAACAATTGTTGCCCACACTATCAGCGCAAATGGTAGTACATACCAGATGCATGGAAGCCAAAGCGTGCGCGCATGCCGAAACATGCTAAATAAATTCTGCGGTTTGCCGGCCATTACGTCGGTAGCAAGTCCAAGAGTTAGTGCGCGCGCATATGCGTACGCCGCAACAAGGATTAATGTAATTAATAGTAGAATCGCGGCGAGGCCGAAGTATTGCATCGTCCACACGCCATTAATTGTGCTGCTCAGTCCCTCTGCGCTCATGAACATGTTTGGCGGAGGTCCTTGCGGAGGTTGACCGCTATTGCCAAGTTCGATGATGTAGTATGCGGAGTACGCAAGGTCGCCGTATGCTTGATTAGTTGCGGCGCTTGCGGAAATGTAAGCTGCTAAACTAATTGCTGAGATAATACTAACTGCTATTGCTAGGATGATAAAAAGTAAAGCTGGTACAAGCCACAAGGGTTTTGTAAACGTGAATTGCGCAGCATTTTTTGCTGCTTGCAGTACGCTTAATTCACTGCTTGGTGTGCTTTGAGTTGAGGAACTCTTTGACGCGCGGGTCGGCTTTCGGCTTTGCCGCAGGGCCGAGCTTGTAGATGATACGTTCGGTCGACGGACCCCACGAGAAACTTCCTTGGTCTTTTTCGACTTTGACAACTTCAAATTCTCCGAGCTTCTTGCCCTTCTTAAGATGGTAATACATACTGCGTAGCGTGACTACGGGGAACACTTCTTTGTAGACCTTATAGATCTGGTATCCGTATGCTTCACCGAGTGCACCGAGAATCTCTATCATGTTCTGACGGATGTCGGATTGCAGTGGTCTGCCGCGCTTCATGTGAATTCTTTTCCCTATGGTATGTTTAAAAAGGTTATTGAAAATTACAGTAGTTGAACTAAAATTTTATCTCGATAGAATCATACTTACAGTGTGAGTGAAGCGGATTTATTTCATATTATTCTTCGTTATTTTTTGCGCGAAGCAGTGAGTTTCAATCCGGATTTAACTCTAGTTTTGTTGGTTTCAGGCTTCTTCGGCGGTAGTAAGGGGTGGAGTTCGAAGGCCTCAGCTACTCCTGCGCCTAGCGCAAGAAACCAAGTGGCGCCGATGCTAGCAACTAATCCGAGCGCTGAGCAAATTGTGCTTAGAGAATTTACTGCGCCGAGCTGCACACTCCATGCTAAACTTGCAGCAAAGAGTATGCTCGCAAAGCCGTAACTGATTACTGCAATCGGTCGAGACCAGGTTTGAAGTCGCCACAGACCATTTGCGATAGTGGCTATAATTGCGCCGAGCAGAAAAATAATTATCCACCATAGTGCTATGCGTAGCGTTATGTCGCTCGTGAATAGAGTGCTCCACGGAACTAGAACTCCAGCCATGCCGCCAGTTATTAAAATGCTAGCAAGTGCAATTGTGCGGATGCGCTCTTGAACTGGACTAAGTGTTTTCAGAGACTTATTTAGCATGAGTAACTTTTAGGTAGTCGCCTATTTGACTTTTGTGCTACATTCGTGGCGGCACTCGCGCGCCGGCGCCAAGGCAAACAAAGCCTTTTGCAGTACTTGCAAAGAAGAGTGGTTGCATGGTCTTTGCCATGTACGGCTTTGCAAATGCGATTAGTGCTTGCGCTTCTTCGCCGCCAAGTGGTAGGCGTTCATGATCTACAATGCCGTTGTCCCAGGCAATTCCTTCTGCGTCGCCGTTCTCAGCGTGCTGGAACTCTTCGCCTTCAAACAGAAAGCGGTCAGGCTCTCCTACGCCAACCCAGCAGCCGAGGCCTTTAGTGCCTTCAACAATTACGTGGTTGCCTGTGCGCAGAATTCTCCATGTTGCGGTGAGTTCAGGCTGCTCCTGAATGACGATGGATGCTGTTCTTGTGCTAGAATCGACATCAAGGTTTTCTGCCGAGTACATTTCAGCGAATAGCATTCGGAGCGCATCGAGCATGAGCTTGCCGTCAGAGAGGCCCAGGATCATAGTAGGTGCAAGCGGATTAGTTACTGCGCTAACGTTTGAAAGACGCATTAACACTGGCGCATTAAGTGGTTGAATAATGTCTGCGAGAGCTTCTTGAGTACTTTTAGGTACGTGAACCGTAATAATTACTCGGCGTAGTTCTGCCGCAACGCGCTCTTGATTTTCAGGATTATGAACTTTGAGAAGGTTGCTTAGCTGCTCTTGGCGCTCTGCAAGACTGTCAATCATTGATTGCGCCGAGAGAACGGCGCCGGGAACGATAGGGTTTTCTTTTGCGAGTTCAGCAGTCATGAAGGCTGCCGACCCGTCTGATTCTGTCACTTCTGTCCAGGACTTGCGCATATGTCACGCCCGCGGGAGGTGTTATTTAAAGCTACCGTCATGTCACTAGTAATTAGCGATAAAATTACTTATCTGGTTTATTGCTACGTGTGCTTGTTCAGGCTCCTGCCTTGGCCGGTAGTTGTGTGTGTGCCTGAGTAGCTGGCGCAAGTATTCATCTTTACTGCAAGTTAGAGCGTAGATTTTTATTCTCGAGTGCTAGCAAATTAGTTATGGAAGCATCTCGTGCTCGAATTGTAATCAAAGTCATCGCCATCCTAAAAATTATAGGGTCTATTGGTCTTGTTTTGCTAGGGAGCCTATTTGCCTATCTAAACTCATTAGCTGCGGCAGGAATTCTGCCTGATCCAAACGTTGACCAAGCCGCAGCGGCACCTATATTAGCGGTGTTGGCTATGGTTTTCTTTGCACTTGCTGTCGTAAGCGCACTTATTGGCGTAGGTTTATGGCGTATGCGCAACTGGGCGCGCATAATTTACTTAACTGGAGTATGGCTTGGGCTCGCACTTTCAGTACTAATTATTGCGTCCAACCTTGCTGAAGGTCAGGATGTGCCGAGCATATTAATAGGTCTTGTTATGTTCGCACTGTCCGCGTTAATGCTGTACGTATTCCAGTTTAACGACGACATTCGCACTCAGTTCGTGCCGGCCGTTATTGGAGGCACCGAATCAGTTCAACCAACTGAAGTGATGATGCTGACTGCAGACGCTGCGCCGGCAGTAACGGAGCAACCTATTATTGCTTCAGGGAGCGTGAATGTGGCAAAACGCCAGTCTAAGCTTCCAGTCAAGAAAACCGCTAAAGCAGTAGCAAAAAAATCAGTTAAGAAGGCAGTCAAGAAAACTGTCAACAAGGCTGCGAAGAAAGTTGCAAAGAAAAGCTTGAAGCGCGGATAACTTTTAGTTTCTAGTGATCTTAAGTAATTAATTTTTTTTATCGAATTCTTTTCTATGTCCTATTGAATTCTGGCTTCCTGAGCGCTCCTAATCATCAGAACAATTCCTTCTCACTTCTACAAACACTACATTCAAAATAGCATATTCGCAACACCAGTTCTGCAAAACAGTTGCGAGCCAACATACATGCATATAAACTGAGCAAAACAAGTACACACTATATGTGGTGTACTGACTTAACCAACACACTAGGAGTAGTGCCTAAATCTTCTGCGCACTTTTCCGAGGGCGGACAATGAAGTGTCCATTTTGTGATGCGCCAGACACTGCAGTCATCGAAACTCGTGAAACTGGTGAAGACACGACGCGCCGCCGCCGCGAATGCGCGAGCTGTGAGCGGCGCTTTACTACGTACGAGCGTGTTGAACTAAAGCCGCTGCGCGTAGTCAAGAAAGACGGAAGCAGATCTCTATTCGACCGCGTCAAGCTCAAGCGTGGTTTTATTGTAGCATGTGAGAAGCGCCCCGTAACTGACGAGCAAATCGAAGACGCAGTCTCGGACATCGAGCACCGCCTGCGAGTTGGCGACAGCGAAGAAGTACAGTCAAAGCAGATTGGCGAACTTGTGATGCGCAAGCTCAAGAAACTCGACAAGGTCGCGTACATCCGCTTCGCAAGCGTGTACCGCGAATTCGCAGACTTAGATGACTTTGAGCGCGAAGTAAAGATATTACAGAAAACAAACTAATACTGAGGAAATAACAATGCAAACAACGACTCTCCTTCACACTAACCAAACATCACAAGTACCTAAGCGCGAAATTATCAAGCGCGACGGGCGTAATGTTCTGTGGCAACCTGATCGAATCGTACGCGCAATCGCGCTAGCGTTCAATGCATATCGTAATGGCGGCAATCGAAATGAAGACTCAGAGGACGAGTCGGACAAATACGGATTAACTGAAACTGATCATACAGAAGTCCTAAGAATTGCTTCCATGGTTATTAATTACATTGACTTGCGCTTCACTCGCGGAGAAAGTCCGACGGTCGAGCAAGTGCAAGATGTTGTAGAAATGATGATTGCGGGCGCAGGCCATTTTGATATAGCTAAAAGTTATGTTCTCTATCGTGCGAAGAAAGCCGAAGCACGAATAGCAAAGCATGGTGACAGTGGAATCAGCGATTATATCGCAATGTCAAAGTATGCGCGCTATCGTGAAGACCTATCGCGCCGAGAACTTTGGCACGAAGCTGCAGCTCGCGTGTTTGATATGCATCGTGAGCGATTCAGCTCCCAGCTTCATACAAAAGTTAAGCCTTTGAGCGCAACTGTGAATGATCTCATAACTAAAGCGCAAGATGATGTTACTGCAAGGCTAGTGCTACCTTCTATGCGATCGTTACAATTTGGAGGCACTGCCATTCTTAGTAATAATGCGCGCATGTACAATTGTTCATTCTCGCACATTGACCACTCGCATAAGTTTGCCGAAGCGATGTGGCTTCTACTCTCAGGAACTGGAGTTGGGTTCTCTGTTCAAAAGCAGCACGTAGCAAAGCTACACCCTCTCCCCTTAAGAAAGCCAGTTGACGATTTACCTATTGTGCACTTCCGTATTCCTGATAGTATCGAGGGCTGGGCAGACGCGCTTGATCAACTAATTATGAGTTATTACGATGGAGTGCATGTCGAGTTTGATTACTCTGCGATTCGCTCTAAGGGCGCAGTACTTCGCACTTCAGGTGGACGCGCGCCAGGTCACCTTCCGCTCAAGAAAGCGCTTGAGAAGGTGCGTACAATTCTAGATCGATCAGCGGGTCGTAAGTTGAAGCCAATCGAGGCATATGATATTGTAATGTACACTGCAGGAGCTGTTATTTCAGGCGGTATACGTCGCTCTGCCACCATAGCTCTGTTTAGCGTAGACGACGAAGAAATGACCAACGCAAAAACTGGAGAGTGGTATATTACTGAGCCGCAGCGTCAATTCTCGAACAATTCCGCAGTCCTTGTTCGTGGTGAGGCAACGCGTGCCGAGTTCGATGCACTCTTTAATGCAATCAAACAGTATGGAGAACCTGGATTTTACTTTACGGAGAACGCAGACTATGGCGCGAACCCTTGTGTGGAAATCGGTTTAATGCCTTTGGTTACAGTGGATCAACCGATGGTGAACCGACTTCGAGCGCTTGGTTATGATGAGTTAATTTCTGCTGGCGACACTATTTCCGGTTGGCAGCACTGCAATCTATCTACAATTAATGGTCGTGCCTGTGAAACTCCTGAAGTCTTTTATGATTTATGTAAAAGTGCAAGCGTAATTGGTACCTTACAAGCGGCTTACACCAAAATGCCTTATTTAGGAGCTGTAACTCAGGTTATTAACGAGCGAGAAGCATTGCTCGGTGTTTCAATTTGTGGAATTATGGATCGCCCTGAGGTACTACTCGATCCTGCCGTACTACGTGAGGGTGCACGAGTTGTTATTGAAACAAACGATGCTCTCGCTAAAGCTATAGGGATAAATCCTGCAGCTCGCGTTACTTGCGTTAAGCCAGAAGGAACTGCGTCGCTCTTACTCGGAACCGCGTCAGGCATTCACCCTCATCACGCAAAGCGTTACTTCCGTCGCGTTCAAGCCGCGAGAACTGAGCCAGTGTATCAGTTTTTCAAAGCGCAAAATGCTAGTATGGTTGAGCCGTATGGTATGAAGGCTGACACGACTGATGTTATTACGTTCTTAGTTGAGGCTCCGGAGGCTGCCATAGTTAAGCGTGATTTAACAGCCAAACGCTTTCTTGAAATAGTGAAGCTAGTTCAGGAAAATTGGGTGCAACCAGGGACTGCGCACGAGCATTTTAATGTTGGCCTAAGGCACAACGTGTCAAACACAGTTACTGTACGGCCGAACGAGTGGGACACTGTTGCAAATTACATTTGGAACAATCGAAGCTACTTTACAGGCATTTCCATACTGCCTGCAAGCGGCGACAAAGATTACCCTCAAGCGCCTCTTGAAGAAGTAACTACTCCGGCTGACATTGCGCGCTGGAACGCGAGTCAGTACAAGCCAGTGGACTATAGTGAAATGAGCGAGCTCGCAGACTACACATCACTCAAGGAAGTTATTGCTTGCGCTGGAGGAAAGTGTGACCTGTAAATGCGAAACCTTTTTTATCTCTTTTTTATTTAATTGCTCATGATAATTCCATTTAATGTGATGAATGCGACAGGTGACGCTGTTCTTAAGCGCAAAGAGCTAGAATACTGCCTTGATAGCGTATTAGTTGCGCATGTGAATCCACAGAACAAGCAGTTCTTTACGGATGTTGTTTTACACGGTTCAATAGTATCATTGCTACAAAAGATTATTCTAGTAAAGAGTGCGTGCAAAGCTGCTCGCAAGGGTTTTGACTTTACGCAAACTGAGCGCGTCGCGGTGCTGCTCGATGTGTTTCTTATGCGCTCACATTTGTGGCAGCAGAATGGTGCGTATGAAGACCCTTTCCAAGGTGAATTCCTTGACTTACCGTCATTATATAACACGCTTGCACCAGAGTATTTGAAAGTTGAAGCCGCGCTGCGCGAACTAGCAAAGGAGATCTGATGTCCGAAATGTATAGAAACTATCTGATTAGTACTGCTTCCTATGGAGCAGTTGCGATTGTTACAGCAATACTTGCGTACGTTACATTTATGCAAACTCGCTTATTGGTATCGATGATCCTTATTCTTGCGTGCGGCGTTGCAATCGATAATTTCTTTTGCGGTGATCGCTGTCGCAACGCAGGTGGCCTTGCGGAAGGCCACTATACTGTCCCCTTCAGGCGCAAGCATGCTCCTAAAGTTGCTGCAGTAGGTAAGTCAGTAAAGGTGCGACGTAAATAAAATGGACTCTCAACGTTTAATTCACATTTATACGGGTCCGTCGAAAGGTAAGACTACTGCGTCCGTGGGTTTAGCTGTGCGCGCACGTGGCGCAGGTTGGCGCGTGCTTTTTTGCAGCTTCTTTAAACCGGATGGTAGTAGTGAGCACGAAGCGCTTAGTGATCTAGGCGTTGAAGTGCGTCGCTTTCTTTTCAGAGGTAATTTTTTCAAGAAATATACTCCCGAGGAAATGGAAGAGCAACGCGAAGCGCTAAAGCTTTTTTTGGCTACTTTGACGGCTGAGTGGAATGATTATGATCTTGTTGTAATGGATGAAGTTGTATATACTATTTCATCGAACGTTATTAGTGAGAATAATTTTCTTGCGTTCCTAGATACAAAGCCTGCAACAGTTGAACTTGTTATGACGGGTCGTGACTTTCCTGACCTAGTACGGGCGCGGGCGCATTATGTTACTGAAATGGCGCAAGTAAAGCATCCGTTTGACGCTGGCTTTTTGCCGCGGAAGGGAATTGAGTTTTAGCAAACGACTTCGATTCCAGGAATTTGCTTGAATGCTTGGTCGAACGTTGCAATGCGTGTGATTCCGAGTTTGCGCATCATAATTATGTTCGCAGCGTCAGCAAAACTACTTTTGTTCCAAGCTTTGAAAAGCTGCAGTGTTTGCATGAATGTTTGGTCGTCAAGATAAATAATCTCTATTCCACTTGATACTAATTGGGCCATACTCTCAATTGACTGTTTCTTGCTTCGTCGTCGAACTATCACGTTCGCTGTTTCATTGGCCACAAGTTCAGTGACGGCGGCATCGGTTGTTTCAGCCAGTATTTCGCAAGCTCTCGCGAAATGCAGTTCAGTAGGGTTTACTGCTGCTATGAGTACATTTGCGTCAATTAGTACTTTTACCATAGAGAATCTCGTCTATTTCTTCACTTACACGTTCATTACCTGGTCCCCAGTCAAACGGAATAATTTTACTCGCGTCAAACTTACGGTTAGGCTGCGTCAAATATAGCTCGATCGCTTCTGATAGTGCGTCGCCGACGGCAATGTTTTTCCTAGCCGCTTCTAGTTTCAGTCGCTTGTAGACTTTCGGGTCCAAGTTTCGAATGCTAGTAATCATTTGTATGACATGTATGACATTCTTCATATGCTTTGCGGCATTATAGCTGGAAAAACATAATTTACTATATAGTAAATATATATTATTTAAATAGGTCTCGAACCTCAAACTACCTATGAAGAAGCCCAAGCCACATACCTTCGCACAACTATCTCTGCTGCATACAGTTGGCGCGGTAGTTCTCGGCATAGGGGGTTTGTTCGTTCTCTTCGTGCTACAACTTATTGGTGGGGATTGTCCTCCCAGCGCAGGCATGTGCCTTCGCGCTCCGGATTTGGTGTCTCTGGTTCTGTTAGCTATTGGTGGCGTAGCGCTATACGGTGCGAAATTGCTCTGGGACAAGCGGTTCGAACAGTAGATACTATTTTGAACGCTAACGTGCTTCTGATCCCATGAAAGCATATTTCCACGTCTTTATCACTCACGGCACCAAGGTGTTTGTGCAGTCAACCGATGGCAAAGAATTCTTTGTTCCCGCAACTGCAATTTTGTCTGCAGATCCTTATGACGAAGCTATCATCAAGCATGTGCATTACACAACAGGCCTCACTATTTTCATTGAGAAACCGTTCTTCCTTCGCGACTCTACTATTCGTGGCGAGCGCTTCCTTGAAATCTTTGTGACGGCGACAGCAGGTGGCACAGAAACAACGCTTGACGAAACGAGAGCGAAATGGTTCGATCCTGACCTGTATGAAACCGAAGACATTGTTGAACACTTGCACAAGTCGTTTGAGACGTTTCTTGAATTCAGGAAAGATTAAATGAACGTGCGCATTAGAGCAATTAACGGAGCCGCAGTTCCTAAGTACCAAACTAGCGGCGCTTGCGGCTTTGATATTGCTGCGAATGAAACAACAGTAATTGCATCTAAAGCTATTGGCTTGGTTCCAACCGGGCTTATTGTAGAAGTTCCGATTGGTTATGCGTTGTTAGTTGGAAGTCGCTCAAGTACTGCAAAGAAGTGCGGATTATTGTCGCCGCACGGCTTCGGATTAATAGATCAGGATTATCACGGCGACGCAGATCAAATATATTTGCAATTCTATAATTTTACTGACGAGCAAGTAACAGTTGCTAAAGGCGAGCGAATTGGACAAGGATTTTTTGTCCGTTGCGACCAAGCGCAGTTTACTGTTATGAGTGGAAGCTTACGCGACGGTAGTCGCGGCGGTTTCGGAAGTACAGGCCATCATGAATAAATCAATATGTGCTGCGGAATCAAGCTTATCTCGTGATGCTTGTTTGACTTCTTTTCTTGAGAATAGAATTGATTCAATCGAGCGGTGGCGCTCTTTTAATGGGGTGATTTTACAAGCGCCTCCAGGATATGTGGCTATAGAAAGTAAAAGTGATATTGTATGTGCTGCATACGAACTTCCTCACCGCAGTAAATTATTTCATTTAGAATTAGGTCCGCAGTTTGGGCGAATTTCGCTTTGGACGAGTGGTGTCGTCGCGGGCATACCGTATAGAGGGTATAATGCCGATACCAATAATCTGAACTATGTTATTGATACTGAACCAAATGTTCGCGCTTTACTCGAACGCGCAAGTAACCTAGTTATTAGATAGAAAAACGATTTTTAGATAGCTATTCGATGCTTGCGCCGAGTACTGTTATTGTTGTGTTCTTTGCTCCTCCTGGCTCTCCTTGCGGTACCCAGATATTGAGTTCAAGTTCTCTTATCGCGCTTGTTGTTAAGTTTGCGGTTAGCGCTGTGTACCCGCTTGTTATGTTGTTCCAACTGCTACTGTTTTCATCTGCGTATTGGAAGTAGTTTGTGCTGAGCGCTTGCGCTGTCCATAGTGCTGCGTTTGCTCTCATTGTTGTTATTATGTCTACGTTGCCTGTGTTGTTGTATCGCAGTGGGCTCGGGCTATTTGTTAGTGTGTTGTTTGTTGTGTTTTGATCGGGTAGACTTGGTATGAGCGAGCCGAAGCTTACACTTCCGTTTGTGAATGTTACTCCTACGACGCTCGCTATGGTGAAGTTGAACTGTGTCGCGTACACGCTACACGCGCTATTGTTGTCACACGCTCTTACTGACCAGTTGTATACTCTGTCAACGCAGAGCTTGTCGGTGCTTGTATAGAATATGCTTGACGTGTTCTTGAGCGGTATTGCTGCGCAACCACTCGCCGGCGTGATGTTCCACTGGTACGTTATTGCGTCGCCTTCTCCGTCAGTACTTGTTGTCCAGTTGAATGTCGGGTATCGCTCAGTTACTGTGTAGTTATTGTTGAGCGGGCGCGTGAGTGTTGGTGCTGACGGAGCAGTGTTTGCGAGGGTCAGCGTAATACTGCGACTGATGCTCATATTCGCTGTAGTGTTCGCGCTTCCGAGGAATGCTTTGGTTGCAGAGACTGTGTGGTTTGTTTGCGTGCGATTCTGCACCACCGAACCATTCCAGTACTGAGTATACCACGTTACATTCTGTCGAGTAATGGAACCATTACCAGCGCTTATTCCCGAATATACTGTGGCACCCGTAACATTTGTTACTGAAACAGTGGCGCCAGACACGGGAGAACCGCCTGACGTGTTTACGTACACATCAAGGTAACGCTCGTATGCTACGGCTATTAGGTCGTCCGCGCCAACGTAGTTGAAGGTTATGTCGCCTGGCTCGAATGACGTATTCACAAGTCGAACAGTTACATTTGTTGAACCATCATCAGTGTAGAACCGAGCTGGTTGCGTGAAACCAGTAACAACGACGTTTTCTACTGTATCGTCTGACTCTCCTATCCCCGAAATAAAAGAAACTCCATAATACCCATTAGTCAAGACGCTATTTCGCAACGTAGCATTTGTGCCGCCAAGGATTACTCCTGTTGTCGAATTAGTAATTGAAATATTGTTTAGCAGACAGTTCGATCTGCAGCTAATGTATCCACCAATAACAGTTACGTTTCTCATTTGTACATTATCATATAGTATGAAACGCGTGCTGTTAGAATACGCAACCGTATTCTCAATTCGTATGAAGTCTGCGTACGAGTGATAGACGGCAGCATATGACTCGGCAGAAGTTCCATAGAACTGAGTGTTGTTAATTACTGTATTTCTTAGGTACGGCAGATAGAATGCATACGCTTCGCCACGTACGGTGTAGTTAACCCGAGACACATTCATGTCGCCTGCTGAAATACCTACTACAATTGCTGTTATGTTCGAGTTAATACTTAGGTCAGTTAATACTACGCCGGCATTTTCCGTGTACACGGACGCTGCGTTCGTACCGTTGTAGAGTACTACTAAGTTTAGGCGGCTCAGCGCGAAATACGAACTATTAACAGTGAAACTTGTGTTATTAGCTGCCTGCACAGTTGGCCAAACAGTACTATTACTTGTAATGGACAAAGATTTATTGACGCTTACACTCTCAGTATAAGTTCCATTGTCAGTAATAATTACAGTCTGTCCGTTTGTCGCGTTATTCACAGCTTCCTGTATTGTTGCGAAGCAGTTGCCTGTTTCGTTGACACAAACTGGGTTCGGAAGCGTTAAACTTACCACGCGTGAAACACTCATGTTTACGCTCGTACTGTTCGACGGTCCGCCGCGACTAACATTAACTGTGTGATTAGTATGCGAATTGTTAATCAAGGAGGTTCCGTTCCACTGCTGCGTATACCACACAAGTGTTTGTCTAGTTGCGTCTCCGGACGCGTTTGTAGTAGTAGTAGCGACTGTACCTCCTGAGACATTAGTAACTGTTACACTTGAACTCGAAAGTGGAAGACCAATAGAAGTAGTCACGTTTACATTCAAATAATTCTCAAATGTAACGTTGACTGCGGATACGTTAAAGCCGCTGCCCACATCGACTCTATTGCTGTCGGCCGTCACGTTTATGAAACGGAATACACCATTAGCCTGTGCGTTTCCAATAACGAAAGATAGTAACGCAGGCGCCCTCACTCTAGTGTCGATAAGTGTGACGTTCTCTCCGGCACCAGAGTATGCGTGCTGTATTGCAGCAGTAGTGCTTTCTAAGACACAATTTCTAAAGGTTAATTGCGGTGGAGCGAATGTCATCAAGCTACCAGTAGAGTTCCATAGCGAATCGTATACTGTAATTTCGAAGCGCGTGTCTCCTCTAAGGATATGGTCTGGGCCGCCATTTGCGTTAAGATATACTGTCACGTTACGCAATTCAGAATTATATCCGGGGAATAATACGTTAAGTCCTATGCCCGTCTGCATTGAGACATTGAAGAAACTGTTCGACATGTTGATTGCGGAGTAAGAGAAATAGGCTATGTAGTTAGTGTATGTACCTAGTACACGGATGTTCGATAGTACAATAGGGTGTGTTCCTGTAGACAGTGCCGAGGTTGAATTTACCGCGCTAATGTTAACTCGTCTAACGTAACTGTATCCTGAATAAGCGTCAATTGCGATGCCATTTAATGCACTGCTATTCGTACTCATATTTAGTGCGATATCTGCCAAGTCAACATTGTCCGCCCTAATAACTGATTGCCCGGCTGTACCAGTGCCCTCAATTGACAGTTTAGATACATTAATTGATTGACCTGTACCGTTAAGGACTATTCCTGAAGCGGAAATCGTAGGGTGTGTTGTGCTATTACTAGTAAGTATTACTGATTTATTGAGACGTACAGATTCATAATAAACTGCGCCATCAGTAATCACCACCGTCTGTCCGTTTGTCGCGTTGTCGACAGCTGCCTGTATTGTTGCGAAGCAATTACCCGTTTCGTTGACACAAACTGGGTTCGGAAGCGTTAAACTTACCACGCGTGAAACACTCATGTTCACACTTGTACTATTCGACGGTCCACCACGAGTGACATTTATGGTGTGGTTAGTTTGAGTCCAGTTACTCATGACTGAGCCATTCCAGTTTAGGGAGTACCAAGTTATATTCTGGCGAGCGATAGAGCCGTTTGCAATTGTTGTTGCGTTAGCTATACTTGCGTTTGTTGTGTTCTTTACCGTAACGGTTGTACTCGCCAATGGCATACCAGCCGGGTTCGTCACTGTAACTTCAATGAACCTTTGGAAAGTGATGTTTGCTCGGTAACCTATTCCTAATCCGGATGATACATTCTCAGGGCCAATACTTGTGTTTAGCAACGTCATCGATATGTTTGATCCACCTTCGTTAAGATTCATTAGCGTACTTCCACTTGCTACCGTAAGGTTAACTGCGCGGAATCCTTCGCCGCCTCCCCAAGTTAGTACTCCTACATAGTCTGATTCTATACGGCTGTCTGTAATGG
>JAYVHA010000015.1:0-82381 GCA_043771635.1 Candidatus Woesearchaeota archaeon | reverse complement strand
TTCCTAACATTTTATAACGAAGAACGCCTACATCAAGGAATAGGATACAAGGTACCACTCGAGAGGTACAAAAGTAACATTAATGCGGTTTAGGTCAGGACAGATTATTGAGGTTATTCGACACTTTATTTTAGTTACTTAACACCATTATGCATTATTTTTTGTATTGTATTGTTCGGCAGCTACGGAACAATGAGGCAGAATTACAGTTACTATTAATGAAAAATTTTGATGTGACAAAAGAGCGGTTACTAGATAATTTTACAGTGTGACATAGCCCTAAAATCATTGTCGCGCGTAACAAACACTGCCTCTTCCTGACCAGCAGTTGCAATATGTACCGCATCAATAATACCGAATTTTGGTTTTAGCTTTCGTTCACGCTTTTTTATGACGGCTGCCGCAAGACTTATTTCGATTGTTACTGGAATAATTTCAGCATTAGCTGTAATAAACTTTAGCAATGCAGGAATTTCACTATTTCTAGCAGCTGTTTCGTATTTGTCAGCAACTTCTACGAGAGCCAGAGCAGATGTTACTAACGTTTGTTCTTCTATAATAGCTCTCGCCACGATTTCCCCTCGAAAGTAGGCTATCCAAACTGAAGTATCTATGCAGTATTTAGTCATCGCGTGTTCGAGCACGATCTGCTTTCGACCAAGCAGGAATGTCAGGAGTTTTACCGAAAAATGACTTTGAAACTCCTTCACGGGTAAGCACTAGATCGCGAATTACAGCATCATAAGTCTTCTTTTCTTTTATCCTGATTCGATTCAAAAGACGTTTAGTGCTGTCGGACAACTGGACTGACGTAACCATACGCGGAGAAAGTGTTGGAAGTATAAATATGTTGCTACAGTCTATAGACTATAGAGCACCGAGGATAAGCGGTTGCAACGGATGAAGAGACGATATAAAGATAACTAACCTTACCTTAATTTTAACGAACCAGGCAATGCTGAGCATAACACCTAATGCTTTTTTGAAGCATAATCTGCCCTAACCTATGGCTCGAACATTATTGGGCGGCTGTCGCGCAGCACGGCAAATTGCAGTTCGCTCTTTGTTAGTAGGCCTGCCTTTGCGCCAACATGTTGAATGTGGTTTTCGACATTACAGAGCGCCCAGCGTAGCGCATCAGGAAGCGCCTGGCCATGTTGCAACGCAGCCGAAAATGTTGAGGCGAAGCAGTCGCCAGCGCCAGTTGTTTCGCGCACTTGCAATCCGGGAATAGGATATGCGCGCAGGCACTGCGTGCCGTCGTGAACAAGCACGCCTTTGGAACCCATCGTAACAACAGCGATTTCAGGCCCTAGCGCACGCAGTTTCTCGCATAAGAACCTGTCAGTACCGTCGCCAACAAGCAGCACAGCCTCTTCCCGGTTCAGCGCTACAATGCTTGAGAGCTTGAGCATCGCGATAACGTCTTCACGGTTATGCTCAATTTGATAGTTTGAAGGATTGCATGCAATACGTGTACCGCTTGCTTTACGGTCCTCCATTACTTTGAGTGCAGTGCGGAAACTGTCTCCAGCAAGACTCGATACATAGAGCAGTTTACAGCTAATTCTAGGCACGGTAGTGGACAGCAAATGTTCAGACGCGCCTTTATATACTAGAATGGTACGATCTTTGAGTAGCGCACTCTCTAAAACTACCGAGTAGTTTGTTAGCTGATCTACCCGAGCACCGATAAAATCAACTCCGTGCTCCTTAAGTCCTTTTACCACTAAGTCACCATTGCTATCATTTCCAATGGCACCAAAATAGGCCGTAGTAAAACCTAATTTTACAAAGGCTGCCGCGCTGTTAGTTCCGCCGCCGCCAATTTCAAAAATAAGTTTGTCTATAATGACTTTTTCACCGGAGCGATAAGTAATGAACGGAACTTCTTTACCGTCCACTGTTTGCATTGCAGCAGTTTGTTTCTCCGTTTCGACGAAGACGTCAACCGTCGCGCTACCCATAGTAATTACATCGTGCACAGAATCACCAGTTTTTCTTATTAACTTTAGTACTTGCGGTATTTATGGATATCGTACGAATGAGCCCTGAAAAATTATTACCTGCGTTCTAGTTCACATACTGTCTAAAATGGTGTGGCTGTCAGTTGAAGCCTGCGCTCGATCTATTCGGCCACGCAGGTCGCGCTGCAAGGAGCGCGCCGTGATCTTGAGCGCTTCCGCCTCGTCGTTTGAGACGCGCGCTAATTTATCCGCGAGAATTAGGCCACCCGGGTATCCTGGAAACAGCAAATCGCGACTGTAATAAACTAGAATTGGCAGAAGTTCATGATTGACGTTATCAGCTCCGTGCAGTAGAAATACGTGCCTCGCGCGATTGTCAAGTTTGACTGCAAGCACTGTACCAAGGGGCGCAGCCCATGGCCCGGTCGCCGTTAACACGCTGCTCAGTGGAAATCCATTGCTTGTAAGCACCGTAATCGACTTTTGCAGCGCGTAGCAGCTCTCCGGCGCAACATCGCCGTCCAGTACAACAGCTCCGCTGCAGGCCGCAAGTGCTTCACGCGCAACCGCGTGCTCGAGCTGCTGACGCGCAAGAGTAACTGCCTCCATAAATTCATCTGTGCGCAGTACTTCACTTGTACCGTCTTCACGATGAATTGTCCACTCTTTACCAGCAGTTGTTAGAAGCACGATGCACTCGCGCTTAATTACCTGTTTGGTTGGATAGTGCACCGCAACTGCGCGAAGCTTCTGAAGCGTAAAGTGAGGTGCATCAATAATACCAGCATTTCCACCATCGACAAACCAAGCCTCACCTGGAGCGCTGCTAAGAAGCGAGTATCTTGGAGGCAGTGCAGCGCCACACCAAATATCAGCTCGTCCGTCAGGCTCAGGGATTTTTGCAAGTAGCGAGCGCATAAAATTAGATAGTTCAACGCAAATATAATGCTTTCCGAACCTCAGAAGCCAGTATTTAATCAGTACTATGAGACTCGTTATTATGAGACTCATTACTAGGCTTAAAGCCTCCACGCTGTTTTCGGAGTTGACCGAGCAGAGGACTTAGGTCTTCGGGCGGGTGCGTTAAAAACGACCCTGCTTCAGCTTCTAAGGCAGCAACAGCATTGCGATTTTCCGCAACGAAAATTTCTGTTTCCTCATTATGCGGCATGAATTTGTTAGCAATTAAGGTGTACAGTTCGATGACTATACTTTTTATTTCGGAGCCACGCTCACTTCCTTGAGCTGCTGTGTTCGCCCAGCGAAGCAGTCTTTCAAGTGTGATTATACAATTCTTTAGTAATTCGAAAATATTTTTGTTTAGAAGTGCTATATGCTCTAAATTAACATTGCCACTTCGCCAAGTTGCTTCATTCAAATCACTATTCGGGTCGAACAACGGACCCGCTTTAAACGTAGACGCACCATATGCACGGTGAAACACTGTTAGAACCTTGTTTATTGCATCCGCTACTTCAGCTTCTCTTGCTTCCTGCGATCTTAACAGCCGAAGTTCAGCGAAAATTTTCATTAAATTTTCCGTATCATGAAGCGCATGCGTAAACGAAGACTTTCTATAATCATCAGTTTCAATCGAGCGGCCTTTATTTAGAATACCTTTGCGATCGGTTTCGGACAATATACTACTTGCAATATCATAATTGCGAAGTAATTCCATCAAGTGAGCTGCGGCAAGCTCTGCAGTTTCTATGTCCTCAGGAAGTGATTTTAAATTAATAATAAGCGCAGCTCGCACTTTATTGCTTTGCTCGACGTGAGCTAACACTATTTTTTTCGAGTTTTCTAATTCCGTGATGATCGCTGCTAGTTCCTTATTAGCAATAGACACCGGTTTGCTGTCTTCTCCCACAAATGAACCACTTAGACTTTTGCGATCCGCGGAAATAGATGCAACTCCGCTAGATAACAAACGCTGATACTCTGCCGCAACTCTAACTCGATCATTTAGCACAGCTATGCCCTCCGCAAGATTCGGAAGTTCACTTGACAAGCTTTTGACTTGCTGAAGTTGCGCGCTTGCAACGTTTTCATCAGAAGTAAGCTTACTAAGTAATTCAGTAAAATTTCCTGCGAGCTCTTTTTTGCCGAAAGGCCAATTTACCATTTTTAACCGAGTCCTTTCTCCTTGTAAATGTTTGGAGGGACTTCTTGGCTTAAGCGCTCACCTAGGAACTCCTTAATTACATTTTGAAGTTCAAATGATTTGTCATACAAGTATTTACGATGGAACCAAATTTTATCTTTATATATCCAACTTCTAAACCTAGGTTTTATTACTTTTAAAAAAGCCCCAAATGGTTGACTAGTATCCTCCCAATCCTTATCATTAATAATAAGATAGGCAGTAATTCTTACAATTACGTTTGCGTCGTTCGTTCCCCATTTTTTACCTTTAAACATCACATCTGCTTTGGAAACACGAATTGTCTGGTAATTTATTTTTAGAAAGTAGAAGAAATAATCGCTACCTATGTCTTTTACTGGACGCTTGTATGCTCGCCACCAAATCTGGTGTTCTTTATGTGCAGGATGTTGCTTTTCCCAATACAAGATTTCATACTTATCAGCTTCATCATTTTGAGTATTAAGATAGTCTTCGAATGATAGCCAATCAAAAATTCGCTTATAGAGCTCCTTGAAGTTGTGTAAACTGTCAGTTTCTACTTCGAAGGATGCAATCTCTTCTCCACTCGAGTAGTCTATTTTTAGGTCAGTCCAGGACTTCTCTCCCATAACCAATTCAAGAAATTCTTAATTTATAAATGTACAGCCCCGCTGCAAGCTAGTCATTTTTGTACAAATCTAGCTCGTAGCCCGTTGGCGGCTCTTCCTGACACAAGGAAACTATGGCATTCGCCACGTCTTCGGGGCGCATCCGAGCCTGCTCGTTCATAAGTTCCTGGAACATGCGAGTGTCAACTGGGCCTGGAAACACCGTATATACTTTAGCGTGTGTTTCTTGCGCGAGACTCTCCATAAGACCACGGACAGCGAACTTGCTCGCACAATATACTGAAAACAATGGCATGCCAATTTTGCCTGCGGCGCTAGAAATAGTAATTATTATACGCGGCCGGTGAACAAGGCTCTCGCGCGTAATTAAAAATACTCCCTTAACGTTAGTATCCATTACAGCGTCATAGTCCGCAACGGAATGCTCCGGGAACGACTTATATACTGCAGAACCTGCACAGTTCACAAGGACAGTAAGCGCACCGAATTCCTCCACAGTTTGCAGGACTGCGCGCTGCGCGTCAGCCTCTATACGTACATCGCCTACAATTGCGAGCGCGCCAATTTCAGAGGCAATAGCCTCAACCTCGCTTGCGGTGCGAGCGACTAACGCTACCTTTGCTCCAGCCTCGGCAAAAGAGCGACCGATAGCAGCTCCGATGCCGCGTCCTCCTCCGGTTACGAGTACTACCGCGCCAGTCAAATCCATAAATAGGGAAGAGTGTGACTGGTTTAAAGGCTTTCGACAGATATTAGCTTCTTGGTTCACCGATATCAATCGCTGCGAAACTATTATGAATTACGACTACGGCAAGACGCTATGATATTAAATAAGTCCAAAATGCGGATGTCAGGTTATATGCTCGCAGTAATTATCGGACTCTCAATAGTATTAGCCGGATGCGAGAAACTCTCACCAACAGGCAATGTCGTTAAATCACAAGCCCCTGTCAGGGTGTGCGCCGTTCAGGGGTTCTCCTGCTTTGTTGAAGCAGCACCCACAGGAGTAATTTTGTTTAATTTGCGCAATACCGCAGGCACCGACCTCGAAAATGTGAAAGTACAAGTTATGTCAAAAGAGTGTGCAGTTAGCCCCAAGTCAATTGCGTTAGGTCGATTCCCCGGCGGAGCGCAGAACAGTGCACGCTTTGTATGCGCTCCCGCGCTCGACGCTGTCACGGCAGACATAATTGTTTCTTACTCGACGCGCGCCGACCCAATAGCACAAACTGTGCCGGGCTCGCTCACTATTCGTAGCAAATAAAACTAGACAAAAGCGCGTCTGATTCAAGATCGCCGAAACGCTTATCAAATACAATATAAGCCTACACCCATGTTAATAGGAATTGTTGGCGGACCTAACCGTGGCAAGAGTACGTTATTCAAAGCCGCGACGCTTGCAAATGTACTTATTGCAAACTATCCATTCGCAACTATTGCGCCGAACAAAGGTTTCGGCTTTGTTCGAGTCCATGACGCTGCAAAGGATTTTGGCAAAAACGCAAGTCCTCGCACAGGATATGTGCAAGCTGGTTTTCGCTTTGTTCCGGTTGAACTTCTTGACGTTGCAGGCCTTGTCCCAGGCGCACACGAAGGAAAAGGCAAAGGAAACCAGTTTCTCGATGACCTAAACCAAGCTGACGCCTTAATCCAGGTTATCGACGTATCAGGCTCTGTTACAATTGAAGGAGAACCTGCAAACATAGGCACTACAGACCCTGCTGAAGATATTAAGTTCCTAGAAGTAGAGCTGGACTATTGGTACATGCGCATTCTAACAAATGGCTGGGAGCGCTTTGCGCGCATGGTCCAACAAAGCCACGAGCAAGTGCCGAAAGCAATTGCAAAACAAATGGCTGGTGTGCGCGTTACTGAAGACTTAGTTAAAGACGCAATAAAAGAACTCAGTCTTAACCCTGCGCTACTATCCTGGACTGATGAAGATAGATATCGCTTCTCACGCTACTTGCGCATGCGCACTAAACCAATGCTTGTAGCAGCAAACAAAATTGACAAACCAGGCGCAGAAGAAACACTCGAGCGACTAAGAAAGCAGTTTCCGCACACTACTATTATTGGCGTTTCAGCAGAAGTTGAACTAGCATTACGAGAAGCTAGTAAACACGGATTAATTGAGTATTTACCTGGCGAGCGAGCATTCACTGTGAAGAATCCTGACTCTCTATCGCCAGCGCAGGCGAAGGCTGTTGGATTCATGCAAGCCTTTCTTGCGCAGCATGCAACGGGAGTTCAAGAAATTCTGAATTCTGCCGTTTTTGACGTCCTAAAGTGTATTGCAGTGCATCCTGGCGGCGCGTCGAAGCTTGAAGACTCGCAAGGCCGCACGCTCCCAGACTGTTTTCTAATGCCACCGAACACTACGGCACTGGACTTCGCGTTTAAACTTCACACAGACTTCGGAGAAAAATTTATTCGCGCAATTGATTGCCGTACTAAACTTCCTCGCGGTAAAGACTATCTTGTCAAGCACCTAGATATATTAGAAATTGTTGCGGGACGCTAAGGAAAATTAGAGTTAATATTCTTCGGTTTAAATACTGGTGAATTTTTTTCGGAGTATATGCTGAGATATCTAGTTACAAACATTTGCTTTCCCCAAGTCTCAGTCCATTCTTGAGCAGCTTGACTAAGTCCACCGCTTAGTGCAACAACAGAAACCATGTCTCCTTTGATTGCATTGCCGATTGATGCAGCAAGAAGGCTTGCGGGCGCTGGTTTTAGATACGGGTGCGACTTCATAATTATATCAAACTGTTTCTTGTTATCCTGATAGCTTATTTTATTTCCATTAACGAGCAGCGAATCTATTGCCTTACTTTGTGTTCGTAGAATTGAGCGAGGTACACCCGAATAATTATATGATACGCCAAAAAAAATTTGACTTAATTTTTTATACTCACCATATGCTTGATGAGGTATTGTAGCTTTTGGAGATATTCTAATTAGGATATCTGCAAATTCATCGCTTCGCTCTTTTAGTAATCGCCACTCAGCATTTGTACGCGTACTCCCGTACTCAGCAATATATTCGCGAATATTACAACCTTTGTCTCGGTTTGGAACTCTTATAAGTTGCTGTAATGAATTTTGATCAATACATACACTGTCTCGCATCGTCAACGCAGGATCAAGTACAAGTAACGGAAATATCTCAGCCATATTATGCTGTTTAACTGGCGGGAAACCCATTAACCAGGGAACCCTTTTGGGCTTTTAATCCTATCTTTGAATCGCTAAATATAGAGTAATACGCTCTAAAGAAGCCTTTAAATACTATTTACCTCTCTGCTTACTTATGAACCCAGTCCACGACGTACCCCGCGGTACCCCACAGGCATTTAACGCTATTGTTGAAATTTCTGCAGGTACTCGTAACAAGTATGAAGTTGACAAAGAAACGGGCATGTTAATGCTTGACCGAGTTATTTTCTCAAGCGTAATGTACCCGGCAGACTATGGTTTTATTCCGCAGACACACTGGGAAGACGGCGACCCTCTTGACGTTCTTATCCTCAGCAGGTATCCCATTCAACCACTTACAATTGTACCTTGCCGTCCAATTGGCGTAATGCAGATGATTGACGACGGAGAGGAAGACGATAAAATTATCGCTGTCGTTTCAAGCGACCCTAATTATAACTCATTCAACAATTTACAAGACCTACCTGAGCATCTCCTTCTCGAGATTAAACATTTCTTCGAAGTATACAAGGATCTACAGAAGAAAAAAGTAACGGTTGAGCGCTTCCTAGGGCGTGAAGACGCGGAGCGCATTATACAAAAGAGCTTCACACTCTATGATGATAAGATGCGCGCGCACTAGCTAAAATATAACTATAAAAAAAAATTATTTTCTAAATTCAAATTAACAATTCTAACTAAACTAATAGTAATGGAAGAATCAGTATCGCAACGATTCCCATTAGTTTAACAAGGATGTTCAAGCTTCCGCCTGCAGTGTCCTTGAACGGGTCACCAACAGTGTCTCCGACTACTGCAGCTTTGTGCGCAGCACTACCTTTACCACCATACTTACCAGATTCAATGTATTTCTTCGCATTGTCCCAAGCGCCACCAGCGTTCGCCATCATAAGCGCTAATAGTACACCTGTCGCAGTCGCACCAAGGAGCATTCCAGCAAGAGCAGCAGGACCAAGTAGAAAACCAACTACTACTGGCGTGACTACTACAAGCAGTCCAGGAGCTATCATTTCACGAAGCGCGCCACGAGTTGCGATGTCAACACACGCACCATAGTCTGGCTTGTCCTTACCTTCGAGAATCTTTTTCGTGCGGAACTGACGACGTACTTCTTCGATAATTACGAATGCCGCGCGGCTAACTGCGCGCATGCAGAAGCTACTGAATAAAAATGGAACCATGGCGCCAATGAGCAGCCCTGCAATAACGTAAGGATTAGTGATGCTTGTGGCACCTAAATTTGCAAGTACTGTAAAGTCGCTGAATAGTGCGAGCGCGACAAACGCACTTGCAGCAATAGAGAAGCCTTTGCCAATAGCTGCAGTTGTATTGCCTAACGTGTCGAGGGCGTCAGTGCGCTTTCGCACGTTAGGAGGAAGACCTGCCATTTCTGCAATGCCGCCAGCATTGTCTGCAACTGCGCCGTAAGTGTCAATTGCCATAGTAATTGCAACAGTTGCGAGCATGCCTACCGCAGCAAGTGTAATCCCGTATGGACCTGCGGTCCACACGCTAATAAGAAGCGCTGCCACTATAACAAGTCCTGGTAGAATTGCACTCTGCATTCCAACAGCCAGGCCTTCGATTAGGTTTGTGCCCGCGCCAGTTTGCGCAGCTTCTGCGATTTTTTGGGTCGGACTGTATTTGCTACTAGTATAGTACTCAGTAATAACGCCAACCAAGATACCTGCAATTATTCCTGTTGCGGCAGCATAGAACGCGTTGAATGACTGAAAGAAGTGCCAGCTTAACGCCGCGGAAGCAACTAAGGCAAGCAAGCTCGAGATCAATATAACGTTTCGAAGCGCAGCTTGCGCTTTTTGTACTGTGTTTCCACGTACTACAAATGATGCAAGTAGTGATGCTACAATTCCTGCTGCGGCAAGTGTTAGAGGGAAATATACTCCCGCCATTCCGAACTTAGTAAAGCCAATTGCCATTGCGGCAACCAGGCTTCCGACGAAACTCTCGAACAGGTCTGCGCCCATTCCAGTTACGTCACCAACATTATCTCCTACGTTGTCAGCAATTACTGCCGGGTTACGTGGGTCGTCTTCCGGAATTCCCGCTTCGACTTTACCAACAAGGTCAGCTCCAACGTCAGCCGCCTTTGTGTAGATGCCTCCACCAACGCGCATGAATAGACCAATCGAGGATGCACCAAATCCAAAGCCGAATAGTATGACTAGTACTTCTTCCATTGACTGGCCTGCAAGACCGAACAGCCAAGTTACAAGTACAATGCCGAGTAGACCTAGCCCCATGATAGTGAGACCCATTACTGTTCCTGCACGGAAGGAAATGCGAAGTCCAGCATCGAGACTTTTACTTACAGCAGTTGCAGCGCGACAGTTAGCGTTTGTTGCAGTGCGCATTCCAATAAGGCCTGCGAGCGCCGAAAGAAACGCGCCAAACACAAATGCAATAGCCGTGTACCATGAGATGAAAAATCCTAGGAGGCCGGCAACAATAACTACGAATATACTAATGACTTGATATTCGCGTTTAAGAAAAGCCATTGCGCCTACGCGAATAGCAGCAGAAATTTCCTGTACCTTGTCAGTTCCTGCTGGAAGGCGACTTATACTGAAAGCAGTGATCGTTGCTACGAGAAGCGCAAGAATTGCGAGCGCACTGACGATTATTAGTTCGTACATTATAGGTGGAGCCAAATACGCATTAAAAGCCTTGCGTTAAGCGTATGCTCTCTTTACGTATACTTGACTCGCAACAAAAGCAGTTTATGTCATTGCTAGTTTATAGATACGTCTAACATAATAACACATTTTCTATAATGCATACTAAGTAGCGGCTTGCTCAAAGTTATGTAAAAAAAATTATTTCTTGATTAGACCGTACTTGCCGAGTACTGCCTTGTATTTCTCAAAATCAGGCGAGTTCTTGATTTCCTCAACGGTTTCTGCATCCATCATCTTAAGCCACTTGAAAGTAATTTTCAGTACTTCCTTGACTTCTTCGTCGATAACAGGAGTTGCAGGCGCCAGCTCTGCCATGTCGTAGTCTTCATCTTGTTCTTTCTTCTTAGTAAACCAACCCATTGTAGTACTCTCCTTTTGTTGCGCAGGCGCCGCTTTTAGCGGTTGCGCAGGCATTCGTTGTGTTTGCGTTGTGCGCGCTCCTGCGCCTGCTCCGGGCATGCTTGCCGGGCGCGTCATCGTGACGCGTGCTGCTGCTTTAGGCACGCCTTGTCCCGATAGTACCGCGTCAATTTGATCTTGTGGAACATCTTGGGATAGCTGCTCAGGTTCTGCCTTTTTCACGGTTCCGAACGTAAAGTTCTTGGTGAAAAACTGCTTTGCTGCTAGCAGAGGATTCGTTCTTTCGGATACTTTCCTGCGGCGCAGGTAGTCGTCCATATCTCGGTTGAATTCTCCGCGACTCATCGTTGTCCTTTGCACGAGAGTGCGTATATAAAGGTTTCCTGGCCAGTGAGAACAAATTCGTGATTTGGAGATTTATTTTCCATAGTTCTTGTGCTTTTACGAGTCATAGAAGTAGAATAAAAAATTAAAAAAAATATCCTTAAACTAGCTCTCCGAGAGTTACTTCGGAGTCGTCAGCGACAACTATGCTGTCCGCAACTGCATCAGCTGCTGCAGGTGACGGCGCGTCAGACGCGCCAGTTGGCGTTGTAGCAGGGGTTGTCGGCTTAGCTGGAACAGTTTCGCTCTTTGAGGAGCACGCTGTAACCAATAGGCCTAGTGCTAAAAGTAATCCGAATAAAGCGAATGCGCGGTTCATGGTGAACTCCTGCTTTCTTCATTCAAATCACTTTCGCTGTCCTCGCCCGAGTCGTAGGAGCCTCGAATGCGCATTTCTGGACGCAAACCACGAGTATCTGTTCGGTTCGTTTGGTTAGTGCGGTTGTCACGGCGTTCAACACGGTCCTCTGCTCGGTCCATGCGATCTTCAATCTTGCCACGTCGGTCGTCAAGGCGGTCTTCCGTCTTTTCTACGCGATTTTCACTACGAATGCGAATACGGTCAGCAACTTTAGTGTTGCCCTTGTCTTCCATTTTCTTAATACGCTCTTCCATTCGCACTTTAACATCGCCAAGCTTGTCTTCAACTTTGTCGATGTGAGCGAGCATTTGAACGCGTCGGCGTGCTGTTTCCTCTTCAATTGAAGAAACGGCGTTGCGGCGCTGCTCTGGTTCAAGCGCATTAATCTTTGCACGGATTTCCTTGCGTGCGTCTTCAATGCTGATAGTGCCAGCACGAACCTTTTCAATAAGTTCAGCGTCCGCTACGCCAGTGCGCTCAAGTGAATCTGCAAGGCGATTTGCGCGGTGTTCTTTACGCTCAGTTTCGATGCGTTCTGAAATATCAGTTAATTCAGACTTGTCTGCGTTCTCGCGAGCCCGTTTAATTGCTTCACGGTCTTCTTTAGTAACAATGTCCTTAGCTGCTTCGCGGAACTGCTTAATTAGTCCCCGTGCGTCTTTCTTTATAGTTACGAAAGTTTCAACGTCAATTTGATTATCGGTGCCTACGCTTGCTTGCGCCGCTTGAACTTGGTCAATCATAATCTCTAGCTCCGCTACAATGTCTTTGAGGTCTGTAATGTTTGTGCTATTGGTTCGGTTGTCAAGGACCGCGATAAGTGCGTTCGCTTCGATAACTTTTCGTTGTAGTTCACGCTCGAGCTGTAGTAGACGAACTAGCGCGCCGTGCGTGCCATCCATACTTTCAATCTCGACTTGCGTTTCTGCGTCAACTGTTGTTGCCGTGAGGGTCTCTGAATCGCTGTCCGCATAAGCAGCTGGAAAAGCTACTAGTGCGAGCGCCGCGATCAGAAGTGCAGTAATTGCGTACTTCATGTGGGCCTCCACCAACATTAATTGTTGGCGAATACAATTATTTAGAGGGGAAGGAGTTATAAGTATTCCCCGGAACACGCGGAACATAGGCGGAACAGAGCACAGATTACTTGTATTTTTCGTCAAGCACTAAAGTATTGCTCATGCCAGTTTGAGCCTTTTTTATAATGTCGCGCCGGCGCAAAGCCTCAACATTTCGTGAAATAGATGACTTTGGAAGTTTTAATGCAAGCTCAACTTGGCGCTGCGTAAGTGCTCCATTTGCACGCCGCAACAGATGGATTATTTGCTGTTGACGCTCTGGTAAGCCTTCAATTAGACTTGCAGGCCTAGAATTTTTCGCAGTTAAGTCTTTCATCTGCGTATTCGTCGCTTTTAGCAACCTATTTTTGCGAGCGCGCACTACGCTCCAAAGCAAGGCTAGCACAATAACTGCTGCAATTAGCGGCATCCACGAATACTCCTTCTTAGGAGCGCCGAGGCTGTACTGAACAACTGCTGATAAAGGCGCGTCTTGACCAGAACCGCGAATCACAACGTGATCGCCGTCTGTAGTAATTCGCGCATTTTTGCCGCCGACAAAGTTAATAATTGCGCCCTGCGGCAGCTTTAATGAATATACAAAAGTTTCTAAGTTCTGCGTTGTAGTAATGTTTACTAGCCAAAACCCTTTGATTTTGGTGGTGTAATTCTCGCTCGCACCAAG
Source organism: Candidatus Woesearchaeota archaeon (assembly GCA_043771635.1). Lineage (GTDB taxonomy): Archaea > Nanobdellota > Nanobdellia > Woesearchaeales > SKIA01 > JAYVHA01. The sequence goes on along the minus strand of JAYVHA010000015.1, from coordinate 68,891 downwards.
AGGTAAACTTGAGACGTCCGTTATGCCATCCGTCATTACAATTCCTGCCTCGTCAACGACAAACGCGAGGTCAGCATACTCCGCCTGAGCACACGCTACAGCTAGGAGCAGCATCACGAATGAGGCAGCAATTATTCGCATGGCTCAGTTAGCATGACAGCCATTATAAGGCTAATCCTGTCCGAAGCTTTAAAAACGCAGGCTTTCCCACTACTATTATCAGGGAGCTATCGTACAACCTGGCTAGTATAACCGCCTCCAGAGCGGTCGATCTGGGTTCAAATCCCAGTAGCTCCATACGTTAGTGCGGGATGATAAGCGCTCAGAAGCTCAGCTTCTGGCGCGCCAGGAACTCTGTTTCTGAGCGGGTGCAACCCTTATGTGAATCCCAGTAGCTTCAGTTTTCTTATAACATTAAGAATAAAAACTGCTTATTCTGAAATATACTGTGCAATTTCAGCAAAAGTATTTTGTCAATGGCGCAGCAATAGTCCTAGGATTATTTGGCATGTACCGAATTATTCGTGAACTTCAATTAGAAACAATTTCCTGGTACCAACTATTATTTGGTGTTGCGCAGTGCGCAGTTGCAATATTTCTTGTCTTTCGCACGCCAGCTGCGCGCTGGGCAGGAATGCTTGTGGGCGCACAAATGTTCATCGCAGCTTTGACCACAGTTATTGTGCTTAAAATTACTCAGATGCGAATTGAATCACTTGCTCCGTCGCTAATTTCAGAATCGACATGGAACATTTCTCTACTGGACTGGAGCTCTGGAGTATTCGGAGCAGTTCTAGTCGCAATACTCATTCTGACTTCCAAGGCATTTAACGCGAAGGATAATCCAGCTCAATCATCCTAGCTGCGCAGCGCAACTAACTGCGCCAATTGTAATGAATAATAGTAAAGTAAAAACAATAGCGCGTTTGAGTACTACGCTGCTTTCAGGCGTTCGCGTTTGTAGCCAGAGCCACGAACCGAAAGCACCGAGAACAACTATATCGATAGCAGCGCGACCCGCAAGTGTGTCAGCATATCCGCGAAGAATCGCCTCGCCTGCATACACAACGAAAAACACTCCATAAACAATAGGGAATAGTAATCGAACAACTAGAGGTTTACTGGTTGCCAAAAGCACAGCAGCAGCGACGCTGATAATCATAAACCAGGCAGTTCCCCATGCCCAATCAGGAAATGTTAGTTTTCGATTGTGATGCCATGCAAGCGTCCAATCAACGCACCAACCTAGCAGCGCACCGATAAAGAAGTAAGGCACGCAAGCAGCGAGCCAATCAAGCGCGTCCAGCGGCGCGTATTTGTCAAGCGTGACGCCCCCCTTGTACAAGCTGTATGCAAACAAAGCTATGTACGCGCAAGCGCCGAGCCAAAGCCACCAGAGAGATACTGCAGGGATTGCTTTTTTCATGATACGTGCTTCGACGGCTACCTCTTATGTATTCCGCTTCCATAACGGACCATAATCACGCACTAGCCATTGCTGAATCATGTTTACAGAATCAGTACCAATAGGGCGCTGTGGCTCAAGGGACCTATACCCGCAGCGCACATAGTGCTGTGCGAGCTTAACTTCATTTGCGTTCAAACCAGCAAGATGAATTCCACCCACACTCTCGAATGTTTCAACAGTACTGTGAATAAGGTACTTTGCGAATCCTTGACCGCGGAATCTTGCATCGATTTCAATACCATCCATAAAATGCGCACCCACACCAACATCCTGTTCATCAAATGCTTGTACAATAATGCTTCCAATTTGGTGCGTTTTCTGATATCCGAAAGGCCGCAAAATAGCCCCATCATGACGCTGAGCCGTAACTTGAAACCCGTGCCCAGGCACTGTAGGTTTGGTTACGCAAAGTTTTAGCTGTATGCTATTATGAACTATTGTGTGAGTATTTGTCATACTAACTACTGATGGCTGCCGCAAGTTTTGCATGGCGAGAATCCACCTTTAATTGCATCTTCTTTGGTGTTGAATGTTACACGCTTAGTTTTAGGCATGTTACGCACTACAGGACAAGTCATTTTATGGAATCTTTTTCCTTCAGCGGACGCAACATAAACTGTTTCACTTTCTGTACCTTGGTTAACGATGAGTTTCTCCGCATTAACAATGGTTTGAGCCTGGCGTAACACGTCTCGCTCAAGCACTGTTAGGGGGCGATCCGATCCTGCGTCGTCTTCGATAATAACTTGCGCACTTGCTTTGGATTCTTGTACTTCCTGTCGATGCAAAGTGCGCGCTTCTCTACGCGTAACTTCTGCGTCTTCCGGACTGCGACTTAGGAGCACCAATAGAAGTATAAGTGCGAAGGCAATAAAGAGGAACAAGTAGGTTAGGAACCAGCAAGAGCGCAGCCAGTATTCGAGGAATGTGACTGGACGATAAGGCACAACACTCACCATGAAAAGGTCGCTATCCGTGTGACCGCCGCGATTGTCGTCTGCCGTGAACACAAGATACTCCGTTCCTGCCCAGTCGCCGTCTGCACTAATTGTTGCACTGCGACCTTGTACTCGCACAGTTAAGTGTTGAGGTTGATTCGCAAGGAACCGTAAGCTGTCGTTATCAGCATCTAGGAAATGTGCTCCAAGGTCGACGGTAATGGATTGACCCTGTCCGATTTCGAACGCTAAGTCAGACGGACTGCTAGGACCTACTGGCCTATCATATGAGCGCGGAATGTTTGGCGCAGACCATACAAGCATAGCGAGAAGTACAAGCAGCACAAGACCGCCAACGATTCCCCAGCGCTCTTTAGAGCGACCACGAGGGTTCTCAAACACAACGATGCGCGCTAGTACTGCGGCGATGAATAGAATTATTCCAATTAGGAATAGTAACGCAATAACGCTGGCTCCACTGCAAATTGCAAAACCCTTATCTGCACTGCAAACGTCGCTAAAATTCTGCCAGAAGCCTTTGTTACGAAGCTTTAGTTCAAAGTCAGTTACGTAGTCAACACCATTTGCACTTAGCATTAGGCGGTTAATTGAGCGGCCAGTACTGTATCCTGTGGCGTTAATTGCGAGGTGCAGTACAGCACTCTCTCCGGGTGCAAGCGTTACCTCGCGCTCCATAAGTGTCGCATATGTTCCGTTGTATTTTAGTGTGTAAGTTGCTGGTTCTACTCCTGTTTGAGTAACGATAAAAGGAACTATGTTTTCATCAGTCCATACTGTGAACTTGTCGCTAGTTGGCGCAGCTTCGTAGCAGGATTCAGTACTTATACCGTTAATCTTTACTGTCTGCTCCTCTGAGCGATAGAGAGTTTCTGCTTTGAGTGTAACATACCATGCACGGTTCGCGTCGGGAATAATTGCTTCCACAGTCTTTGTTATTGCTGCGCTCGGCAATAGTTTTGCACTGAGTGAATCAATTGATGTGGTTGTGTTACTTAGCACACTAATTGAAAGTGCTTGATTGCGTGAACCATCACTAGTTATTGTGAACGGCACCGATACACTACCAGGGCATGAAGTGATAGTTTTCGGCGCGTTAATTTCATAACCGAAGCAGGCTTCAACTGGAACTGTTAGGTCTGCTTGTTTTTCGATTGAGCCGTTGAGTCCCGTTCCAACTACTGTGAATACGCGATCGCCAGCTTTAATCGGAGAGAATGGCAAATCAACCACCATAGTGGTTTTTGCTGGAACCGTAACGTTCATTCCCGAGCTACCTGTAGCTGTTAGTGCTATAGTATTTGCGCGACTCTCAAGGTTGCGTAAGTATACTGGAATTGTAGTTTTTGCATCGGCGCAAACAGGCAGCATAACGTCGCCTAGGGAGAGAGAGAAGTCATATGAACGAGGAACTTCAATTGTAACAGGGACTTCACGAGTGAGACCATTACGAAGGCTGCGTACAGTTACTGGAATTGTACGGTTACCCCACTCATCACAGGCCGCAGTGTATGCACCCTGGATGGTTTTACTTTCGCCGGGCAGAATTGTTGTTGCGGGAAAACCAAGGTAATCAATTTCATAAGTTTCAGTGAAAGTAGCGACATTCGAGAGCTTTAGATCGAAAGTTTGTGTGCTACACGGCTCAATAGTTGCGCGCATGGGAGAAACCGACGCTAGAATGTTTTCACATACACCGACCTGCACAGTTTTTTCTACTGCGCGATATCGGCCGTATTCACTTGCTGCATACACTGTGTATGTGGCGGCCCCAACAGCGTCGCAAGGCGCCGAGGTAAAGATGTAAACTTCGCGTGACTCGCCCGGCCTGAGATAGGCTCCTTCCGGACTAATTGTAAACCAGGGCTGATCAGCTACTAACTCAAACGCGTAACTGCTCTCTAGCATTCCTAGATTCTTTACGGTTACCGAGTCTATAGTGCCGCCGCAACTACAAGCCTTAAGACGGTTGTATGTGCTCTGTACATCCGTATCGTGCGTAACAACCGCTATATCTAAGTCAGCAAGCACGCCAGTAAATGTTGTGAGCGTTAGAAACAATGCTAGTAAGAATCGAGAGGCGTTCATGGCAGTTAGTAGTAGGAGATAACAGGCTCCTCAGTATCGTTGCGTGGCGGAGCACGTGGAGGCGCGCGTGGCGGAGCACGTGGTTCGCGCGGCTTGCTTCCTAGCACAAGGGCCAAAATAATTGCTATAATTAGTAGTGCAATACCGGCAATGATGAAGATATTTGTGTAGACAGGCCGCGAAGTATACTGTAGAATGCGAACTCGTGCATTCGTTTGCACGCCCGCCAGGTGAATTGGAATAGTGTATGTTCCTGGCTGTGCGTCGTCGCGTACACGGATAAGAATTGGTACAACGCGCTCGCCCGAAACAGTTACTGGATTTGGAATTTCATAAGTGCCGAACGGCATATCAGGAATTTCGATAACATAAACTCCCTCGCCGCGCACCTTTACTGATAGAATGAACAATTCTCCAGCCGTCATGTCCGGCATCGCAGGCACACTAATAGCTTCAAGGACGCGGCTTGACGCTGCGCTTGCAACAGTTGGCTTGCTTGGCACAGCGCTAATCGTTGCTTGCGAGCGCGCTACTACGCGCACATCAATACGCTCAAACGATACTGTTTCGCCGTTGACGCCGAGGCGAACGCTGAGCGGATAAGTTCCTGGCTCAATGTTCATTCGAACTGAGTCAGTAAAGACTGGGTCGCGCGTGCTGCCTGTTGTTAAATCCCTTAGGTAGCCAATTGCTGGAATTGAGAACGTAGCGCTTGCACTGTTCACAGCACCTTTAACGCCCGTGTCGCCCGTGATTGTTAAGACGTCGCCTTTAATGACAGTAACTTCAGCCGCGAAGGCTCCCGTAAGCATAGCTAGACTTGCAATAACGACTAGGAAGATAGTGCGTGCGGTCATGATTCCCCTTACTCAGGAGAAACTTTGCCAGTTTTATAAACCTTTAGGCATAATAACCATTGATAAGTGGTACTAGTGATTAGGAGCTGTTAATTTGAGCAATTATGCTAATGACGGCGGAAGTATCTATCAAATAGTTCTAATCCCCTATCTAATACATTAACGTGATTTCTTAGCATCGTACACTAGGTTTGCGATAAGTAAAATTAACCCAGTGACTGCGCCTACAAAAGCATCTTCGCTCATGTTCCGTATTAGCGTCATTAGTGTAGTAGTATCTGATTCCCCAAAAAAACAATGGCCGCATAGCAATAACAGCACCCACTACCGCGCCGAATCCTGATACTATCGACCATGACTTCTCGAACTCCTTAATTTGCTTTAGAATCCTAGCCACGTTTTTGTCTCACCTTCTTTTTATAGAATATGGGGAAGTATGCTGCATCTAAATCGTCGTTTAATCTACCTTGAACGAGTAGCCAAAATTTTACTTTTCGTCCGTTCACGTATGGCGTCAGTTCATTTCCGGATGTCGTATTGATAAGAGAGTATTGGCTATTTCCAGTTTTCTTAAGATAGTATTTTCTGTACTTGCGAGCAAGGTTATTGTTTTCAACACATCGCGACCTTTCACTTGTTTTTTTGGTGCGATAGTATTTTTCTAAAGCAGGCCCATCATAGAGCTTCCATATAACCCACGCTGCTAAGAGCGCGAGCAGTATTGTTTTCCAAGGATATACCACAAGTTCCCATGTATCCACGCACTTTTATAGCTGTCTATGCACCAAGCAGCTCTCTCGCAAAAAAAAACAAGGATAGCAACTTTTGTCCATAACTCAACAATAACACCTATCAAATAGTTCAAATTCCTTATACTTTCAGTTTAAGTTGATCAAGTATCTCTTTTCCGCTGGTGTTCCAGAAGTCAATAAGTTCCCGCGCTTGCGCTTCGCTTGAGCGGAAGCCTCGGTATTGTATGTCGTGGCGTAGTTTTCTATAGTTCTCTAAGTGCCGAAGCGAAGTAAGATTCTTCACTTGCTGCGTTTCGAGCATTTCAATGCTTACTCCGTGGTCGAGTGGTTCGTATCCCTCAAGCCACCAAAGGGCATCTCCGATTTCCCTCACAGCCTCGTAAAGTTCTCTAAAAATGACAGTTGCACTTCTTGACGTAAGCGGGATTTCAAGTGTGACATCTGCGTTCAGCTCTATGCTTTCTAGAAGTGACCGCACTTTTGTTATGTCAGTCGTTTTTTGTTTTATTCTCTTCTCACGCATCAAGACGTCAACGTAGGTTTTGTTCATGGCCGAGCTTCGAGGAACCCAAGCAGTACAATGCCGTTTGCAATGCTCGCAAAAACGTTAGGATCGACAGTCTTTCGATTAAATACATGTACTTGTATTTTTCTACTTACTTCTCGCTCAAAATTCGCCAGTTCCGGAAGATAGACTGTTTTTTGTTCAATATTTTCTATTGTTTCAATCGCAATGTCGATGTCCGAACTAGCTGTATCTTGTCCTGTTCTGTAACTTCCAAACAATATAATCGCCTTCGGCCTGTTAAATTTTGCACTAAGATGCTCGACTATACCGCTTTGATAAATAAAATTAAGATTGTGCACAATTTTCGCTTTTTGATACTTCCAGTTTGATTGGTTTGGACGGATACGCCAGATTCTTCCAATTCGAGATGTGACAATCAAGTCCTGCTTTTGTAAGCTCTCAACCATACCAGCAAGGTGCTGCTTCGCAACTCCTGCGACCAAAGCAAGCTCGCTTAAACTAAATTCCTTTTCAGGATTTTTTAGCAGCGTTTCCACAACTTTCTGCTGTGAACTGCCGACAAGCAAAGCGCGATACTTCTTATCTACCAAGAATAGTTTCATAATGTTACTCGAAGATTCATTTTGTTACATCAGTAACATTTTGTTACTTTAAATAGATTGCGAATAAATGTATTTGAAATCTAAACGTCAATTCAGAACCTAGCGTCGCTTGCCTTGTGCTGCTTTGAACGCAAGATACAAGATCATGCCGAAGACAAGCACGATAAAGCCGAACCAGAATACCATCATTGCACTCACACCTTGCGTGCCCGGCTTTAGTACTGACGCTGGCTGCACGTTCGCACGCAATATACTCTCGCTTTGGTCGTCGCCGGCTTTAATCAAGACTTTGAAAGGATAAACTGCCGGTGTCACGCCAACGCCAGCATACACGCGTAAGTTCGTAGTGCGACTCTCACCAGCAGGAATTACTGCAACACCGCCTTCTTCAAAGACGTAGTCGCCCCAAGGCAATATGCCGTCTACGTCCAAAATGAAGGTGCGCGTGGTAGGTCCATCATTACTAATTACGACAGGGAAGCTTGCGCCCGTTGGGCTGCCTGCAACAACGTCCTGCATTTCAAAGATGGTTGCGTTTGCGCCTCCATCACCCCGCCCACACGTTGGACTTGGCGCAACCGTAATTGGTATCTTTGCAGTTTGAACAACAGAGCCGGAGCGCGCAGAGCATTCAATAGTATATTTGCCAGCAGGCGCGCATTCAGGCACGCGCACGTTTAAAGTTTCTTGACCACTCTGGCCACGTCTTAAGCCACCAGTTACTTTCTCATCGAATACACCTAGCGCCGCAATACGCGCCGAGTAGCGAATAGTTGTGGATTCGGATGGCATGTTGTTTGTTGCCTCGATACGTAGCTGCACGCCCTTGCCAGCAGTGAGCGAAGTTTGTGCAAGCGCAGTACAAGCAACTACTAAGTCACACGAGTCGCCGATGCCATCACCATTAGTGTCGCGTTGTTCTGGATTCTGAACTGTTGGACAGTTGTCTTCTGTGTCAGGCACGCCGTCGCAGTCTGCGTCTGGAATTGGCACGCCACGTACAGTGACAGTGCAAGTCTTCGGCCTGTTTACAATAACTGGGCCGCTGCTGTCAGGATAGTTGCGCACAACAGTGAATACTGCACTGTCCTTAGCGTCTGAGCAGCCGCGGATGTGGAACGTAATTTCTTCACTGATCTGGTCGATGTCCGCAACTTTGAAAATATCGTCATCATATTCTACTTCAACGCGATTGTCCTGGTTTACCGTTACATCAAAAATTGTAGAACCAGTTGTGTAAAAGTCAACTGTACGGTTCTCGAGCGCAACTCCTAGCACTTGCGTGTATTGGTCAAGATCGAACTCGTCAAAGTCTTTACTTAGGCGCACAACTTGATCCGGAATACCACTGATGATAGGCTTGCCGAAAGTATCACGCAAAATGCTGTATGTAATTGTACGAGTGATTGTGCGTCCCGTTGGGTCCCGAACCGTTATGCGGATGTTCTCATTCAAGTTATTTTGTACACCATTAGGGTCTCGCACACTCAGCACTTTAGTTACAGGGTTTAGTGTGGCTTGGAATACGCGGTTGCCATCAACACTGATTTGTAATTGATCTGCTGTATACCCTGGCGCGCCTACGTATTGCTTAAGATCTACGTCTTCAAAACTTGCACCACAAGTTTGCACTTGCGTTGGAATTGGAAGAATAAAAGGCGTTGATGCAGTGCCGACAGGCGGCGTAGGCGGACGCGCTGCGCCAGAAAGCGTTACTTGCACGCTCGCACCGGGCAAACCCGGGACAGTAAGACTGTTGAGTGCGGCGCTATTCAGAGAGTAGCCAATTCCAAGTGTACTGACGCGCGCCTGGTATGAAACAGTAATTACTCCGTTTGCAGGTACGTTCGTAAAAATTAATCCGGTGCGACTTGCCACACTGCCGCCGTAGGTTGGCGCGAATGGCTGGTTGTTTACAGTTCCACTAACAACTTCGCCGCCGAGGAATGTTACAGTGCCTCCACGGTTTCCTGTAAGAATTCCTGCGCGGTCACCGAATGTGTCGCGTACAGTTAAACTTGGGAGCGCGTCTCCGAGATTACTGATAGTAGCAGCGTAAGTTACTATTTCCCCGTCAGCCGGCTGTGGGTTCGATACGCGCTTAGTTAGTGCTACGCGACTAGTTATGCCTTCGCCAAGAATTACTGCGCTAGTACTGGCTTGCGCGCCAGTAGACAGACGCGCAGTATTAGTCACAGTTGCGCTACCACTCGTGAGCGTTGGCGTTGCGGCGCGCATAGAATACACAATTGAGAGTGGACCGTGGCGCGCGCGTAAATTCTTTACGGTGAGACCATTTTCAACTAAACTTCCTGATACTTCTGTTTCGCCACTAAGTCCTGAAATAACCTCATTTGGAATAAAGGTAAGTGTTGCGCCGTTTGAGCCAATAGTGCTGATACCTGTTAAACTGTCAACAAGACCTACAGTTCCATCGGCGTCGTTTGCCGCAGTGATTAAGATGCGGTATTGTACAACGCTGCCCGACTTGAACGCACCAGGGTTGATAATTTGCTTAGTTACGCTGTAGCGGTTTTGACCTGGTGGCGGAGGCACAACAGTAGAGCCACGCAGCGTTACGCTTGCGCTGGACGGCGCAAATCCTGTAATGCTTGCAACATTTGTAATGAGACTTGTTCCGGAGCTTGCAATACCTGCAACACTAGTGCGCGCACGGTAAGTAATGGCAACTATTCCGTTAGCAGGAATGTTAGACAGCATAAGCCCAGTGCGCGTTGCGAGACTTCCGCTGAATTGCTGTGAGTACTGCACTCCATTTTGAGTTGCTGACACTGATTCTGGACCAACAAACGTGAGTGATCCGCCGCTCGAACCTCGAATTACTCCGTAATTATCTCCGAATGTGTCTCGCACAGTTGTACCAACCGTACTTGATCCTGTGTTGCGCAGCGTCACTGTATATGTTACGAGTTCATTGTCTGCAGGTTGCGGGTTTGATACTTGCTTAGTAATGTCAAGTTGCGATACAGTGTTGGATGAAACTAGTTCAGCAGTTGAACTGCTACTTACACCAGTTGAGAGCTGCGCAATATTGCTTATTGCAGTCGAACTACTGAGCATCTGAGTTGACGAAGTGCGCGCAGCATAAGTGATAATAAGCGGACTACTGGCTTTGAGATTACGAATAGTTAATCCTGTTGAACTTATTGAACCAGTAACTGACGCACCGACGCCGCCACCAATGGTCTCGCGACCCTCGAATGTGAGGCGAGCACCGTCACGAGATATTGTTGGTTGACCTGTGAAGCTGTCTGTTAGAACGATATTTCCATCAGCATTGTTTGCTGCAGTTACCGTAATTCTGTAAAGCACAAGCTCGTTATTTCCGAATTGTCTTGAATTTGTAATTTGTTTGCTAATTGAATAGGTGTTTAGTGTGGGCGTACAAGAGTTTACTGCGCAAGTTTGACTGCACGTAGCTGGACAGGCGCCGCGATTGTAACCTGTGTCACACTGTTCATTTCCTTCAACAATATTATTACCACAAACCTGAGTCGCTCCGCAACTATTGAAAGTACACGACGCGCTACAAACAGAAGGACAAACGCCACGAGCAACACCATTATCACACTGCTCAGAACCCTCACGAACACCATTACCACAAACCTGAGTTGGAGAAGTACAAGCAGCAACACTACTTGTTATCGCGCCGCTTGCGCAACACACTTGACCTGGACTAATAGTTGCTGATCCGCAAAGACACGCAGTGCTTGTTACAGTACCACGAACGCATACTGGTGGCGGAGTAATGGATTGACATGAGTCGCAAGTCCCGTCGTTATTTGAATCAACAGTTGAGCGACCAGGACGACACAATAAAGTATCATAACGATCATCATTACCATCACAATCAACATCAGAAACATAAGCCTGACCACTAAGCACAGTGCAAGCAATTCCACCGCAGAAAGAACCAGAACCACCACAACTATTCACTGAACAACTACTGCTACAAGCAGAAGGACAAGCACCATTACTAGCACCATTATCACAAGACTCAGAACCCTCACGAACACCATTACCACAAACCTGAGTAGAAACAGTACAAGCAGCAACACTACTAGTTATTGCACCACTAGTGCAACAAACTTGACCGGCAGAAATAGTATTGGAACCACACACACAACTGCTACTTGTTACAGTGTTGCGAACGCACGCTGCGGGCGGAGCAGTTGTTTGACAAGAGTCACAAGTATAATCATTATTCGCGTCAACAGTAGAGCGACCAGGACGACAGAGTAAAGTATCATAACGATCATCATTACCATCACAATCAACATCAGGAACATACGTTTGGCCGCTAAGCACGGTGCAGGTGGCGCCACCGCAGAATGTACCAGTCGATGAACAACTGTTTACTGAACAACTACTGCTACAAGCAGAAGGACAAGCACCATTACTTGCGCCAGAATCACAAACCTCGGAGCCCTCACGAACACCATTACCACAAACCTGAGTCGGAGCAGTACAAGCAGCAACACTACTTGTTATCGCGCCGCTTGCGCAACAAACTTGCCATACATTAATTTCTTGTTGGCCACACATGCAGTTACTCGTGACTGTTACTCCGCGAGCACAAGCAGGCAGCGGAATTGGCGTGGTTGACCCGCGAACGTTTACTGATGTTGAGGCTTGCTCACCAGTTACAAGACGCGCGAGCGTTGTAATTGAAGTTCCTGCTGCCGGCGCACTAGGTGCGTCAACGCGCGCTTGGAAGCGAATAATTACTGGACCGCGCGACTGCTTAATGCCACTAATTATGATATTTGTACTGATGTCACCGGTAACAGTCACTCCGCTTGCGGCTTGTACAGCCATACTGCCTGGCACATACACAAGCTCAACACCGAAGCCACCTTGACGAGGGTTTGTCCCGAAACTGTCATACAAACCTACTGCTGAATCAATTTCTTGATTTGCACGCACCGTGATTTCGTAGGTGATAATGTCACCATTTAACCAAATGCGATCATTTACTGAAGTGCGCGTGATAAGATAGGTGATTGGGCCAGCGGAGCAAGAATTTGTAGTGCAAGATGGACTGCAAGACGCTGGACACGCACCATTGCTGCTTCCCATGTCACACACTTCTGTGCCTTCACGAACGCCATTGCCACATACTTGCGCCGAAGTTGTTTCACACGCGTCACAAGTATAGTCGCGGTCGGAATCTACCGTTGACAGACCAGGCCTGCAAAGAAGAATATCATAACGATCATCGTTTCCGTCACAGTCAACATCAGGAACGTAAGTCTGACCACTTAGTACGTTGCACGTGACGCCACCGCAGAAGTCAGCGGCTTGTACGAGGGGGAGCGCAAGCGCTAGAGCCGCTGCAAGCAAGAATACCCAGTACGAAACCCTCATCAATGAAGTGGCCTGGCTTTAAGCTCCTTAAAAATATTGTTCTTTACTTTAAATGGCAAATATTGAACAAAAGACACTGAAAATTAGATAAAAAAATGAAAAAATTACTTGAAGTGGTACGAACCAGCTACATAACCCTGCACGTTAGTGCGAGTGTTGTTTGATCCGAACTGATCCTTTTCAGAGAAAGCAGATCCGCCAACAACTAAGCCGAGGTTACCAATCTTTAGTACGCGTGCGCTTAAGTCGCCGCTGATTCCTGAGCGCACATAGTTGACGCCAGTTGTACCAGGAACACCAGTACTTGCGCTAGAGCCGCCGTTTACACGGTAGCCAACAACTCGAAAGTCTACTGGAATCTTTTCAGCAAGAGTTAGGCCCTTGTACTCAGCGCCAGCAAAGACACTAGTAGGCTTTTCTTGTCCCACAGTTACTTCACTGCGGCCTTCTGCATCGTTAATTTGCTTACTTGCACCAACAAGCGCGTGGAAGCGCTGCGGACCCGCTGTTAATTGACCTGATACTTCTACACGGTTTCCACCGGCATTCCATGCGCTCTGACCAACTTGGCCTCCGTTTGTTTCAGTGCTGCGCATACTTATTCCTACGCCTGCGCCTACGTACTTGAGCGTACCATCTATACCCACTACATAGATGTGATCGTTACCAGTAAGCTTTTCGTTTACTGCTACGCCAGTGCGAGGATTTACTTGACTCTTGCTTGCGCCTGAGATTGAGCCGCCTTGAGCAAGACCGTGAATTAGCCAGCGGTTGTTGCCTGCAATTCCAGCTTCTAAGCGGTAACCAGTAAGGCAGGTTGCGTCAGTGCCAGCGATGGTGCCTACGCTTGCGTTATGCGTTGTTGTTTCCTGGTTGCGAATACCGCCAAGTGCAATATAACCAGTGGTTGCGCGAGTTGATGTGTTCTGCGGCTGGTATGGCTTTGATTCCTTTGTGGAAACAACTGGACTTACTGCTGGTGCGCGGTAATCAATTGAAGGCTTTGACGACTGTGCTGTTGGCGCTGCTTTAGGTTGAGTTGCAATAGCTTCAACTGCTTTTTCAACGCGATTAATACGAACACTGTCGCGACTGATGCGCTCATCCTGAACGTTATCGCGACCAGTTTGCGCTTGGTAGCGACTGTCAGCTACTCCTGCAAGGCTGTCTAGCACGTGGTTAGTTCTATCAGTTTTAGTTTCGAGCGCGACAAGACGAAGTGAGTCTGCTGTTTGACGCTGAGCGATACGCTGGTAATTTGCAGGTGCAATTGCGCCTTTGTTAGCACCAGCGAATTCAACGTGAAGCTGATATGGTTGCTTGCAAACAACACCGTTATTATCGAAGTAAGCGTCGCCTTCAAGCGTGCGGTGGTTTACATTGTCCTTGCGCATAACATCGAGGTTAATTAAGCCACGACCATTTAGATCGGTGCCGAGGTACTTTGCGGACGCCGAACTTGGAACAATACGAGGGTGGTGGTCGTCACCAGATACAATAATCCACTTCTCGCCATCCTGTACGCGCACTGCAGCTTCTACAGCTTTATCACCATCATAGTTCGAAAGAGCGCGAAACTGAGTACGGAAAGGGCTTGTTGCGTTTGGCGCGGTGCGAGTTACGTTTGCAATAATGGTTGAGCTAGGATCGCAATATGGAGCCTGAGCTTGTACTGAAGGCAACACTAACTTCTTAATAGGTGGCTGAGCAATAGATGGCTTAGTGTAGGACGGTTTTGGTAAAGCTGCGTTCGCAGAACCTGTTTCAAATCGGTACCCAGTAGGATATTGAGCAGCACCGTCTGATGCATGCGATCTCTTAAGCATTTGCTCGTATGTAGTAACAGCCGCAGTGTCAGGCTGCGTTGTAGTTACGCGCTGCGCCTGTGCGTTCTGGGAGCCTAGAGCAAGAGCTGCTGCCGCGGTGATACCTGTAAGTGTGTTACGGAATGAGGTCTTCATACTGATTTGATAGTATTCCAACTATATAATCCTTTCGCAATAGTAGTTACTGAGTAGTGATTACTAATGATTCAGTTACTTTATGAGTGCATCCGATAAACACGCGAAAAATACCCATTTTCCGACTTAGAATTCTTAATTTTCTATATAGTAAATATAGAAAAATTAATCAGAAATTACGAACACAACCTTTTTAGAGCGAAGCGTCAGCACTGCCTTCGGGTTACATGAAGGGCACACGTCAAGCACGAGAGAAATCTACAACGTCAGCGTCAGTGCCTTTTACATGGCAACAGTTCTATCTTTCTGAGAAGTTCTGGGGCATATTCTTTACGGTGATCCTTCTCGGGATCGCAATTTTTTCAGCAATTACAGTGCGCCTCTCGCCTGTAACTATGGAAATTACTGATGAGTGGGCGGCAAACTCCATCCAGCAGCAAGGAATAAACTATTTCCGCGGACAAGTCAAACAAGAGTTTCCACTTCTTGGCGATGAGCAAATTAATGCGCGCGCCGCAGAGCTTTGGAGCAAGTACAGCACCAATGCTGAAACAGCGACTTTACTCAAGCAGCAAGAAGCGCAACTCTCCGCTAGTCTAAAAGACAACTACCAGTATACAGCCAAAGACGTAAACGGCAACGAGTATCAACAAACTTACGTCTTTGAAATGGACCCGTACTACTTTTTGCACAAAGCAAAAAACTATGCGAGCCACGGCTCTGTATGCGATGTTGGCTCTGCAGTTCTCCCTGATGGATCTTGCCTAGGTACTAAGCGCCTAGCTCCGGTCGGCACTACAGAGCGGCTCGACTTGCACGTTTTACTTGAGAGCTGGCTCATCAAAATAGGTAAAATGCGAGGCGTAACTGATCCAAATACGGCAGTATTCCTTCTTCCAATAATAGTAATGGCAATAGCAGCTATTCCTACATTCTTTATCGGCCGACGCTTCGGAGGCAACACCGCAGGCTTTGTAGCTGCAATGACATTAGTGTTGCACCCAGTAGTACTAAACCGAACCGTAGCAGGTTGGGCCGACACCGACGCATATGCACTACTGTTCCCACTACTAATAATGTGGTTTGCAATTGAGGCAGTAGAAGCAAAGCGCTGGTGGAGCCGCGTGACACTTGCAACGCTAGCAGGCATAGCAACAGGCGTGTACAGCTTCGCATGGGCAGGCTGGTGGTTCATGTTGTTCCTTGGAACAGCGTGCCTTGTAGGATTCCTAGCATACAGAATAATTGAGCTTGCACGTCGCGGTGAAATCCGTAAGAAATCGTCCTTACTAACCCTTCTCCCAGCCGCAACAGTACTAGGCGTATTCCTAGTTGCTACGGGCATCGCAGTAAGCGTAATAGCCTCGCCAAGCGCATTCTTCGGCGCATTCCTCCAACCGTTCGCGCTCGCAAGCGGACTACAATCAGCAACGAACATCGGCGCAATCGGTTGGCCAAACATTCTGACAACAGTAGCTGAACTAAACATACCATCAATTGCAGGAATTATTGGCAACCTAAGCGGGGGCTTCACATTCATTGCAATTTTGGCAGCGTTCGGTCTGTTCGCACTTCTAATTAACCCACGCACGCTTTCATGGCAAGGCGCACTTGTATCAATAGCGGCCCTAGTTTACTATTCATTCCTATTAACATCGGGACTTGGACTAAGTCGCTTCGTCTTCCTTGGACTATTTGCACTTCCGCTCCTATTAGTTATCCTGTACCACCTAATAATGAACCGCGAATTAGACTTACACGCAAGCGTACTTGTTCTTGGTTGGCTTATTGCTACGCTGTTTGCATCCACACAAGGAATTCGATTCGTACTTCTTGGCGTCGCGCCATTCGCAATTGGATTCGGAATTGCAATTGGTTGGATAACTATCGCACTCTCAACGCAACTTAGCAAGCCGTGGCCACGTGCAAGCCTACTTATTCACGGCGCAATATGCGCTATCGCAATAATTATTGTATTCAACCCGGTTGGCGCATATAGCCCACTCCAAACAGCGCAAACAGTAAGCCGCCAACAAGCGCCAGGAATGAACGACGCTTGGTGGGAAACTAATAGGTTCCTGCGCGAAGACACTCCTGCAGACACTATAGTGACTAGCTGGTGGGACTTCGGGCACTGGTTCCGCAACGTTGGTGAGCGCGCAGTAACGTTTGACGGCGGCTCACAAAACCCTGAACCAGGTCACTGGGTTGGACGAATTCTGCTTACTAACGACGAAGACGAAGCAATCGGAATACTTCGCATGCTTAATTGTGGACAAAACGGCGCCTTCGATGTGGCCGTAAAACAGGGTAATCTTGAAGTCGTACAAGCGAAGCAGCTTATTGACAGTATAATTGTTGTGGACCGAGCAGATGCAAAGAAAATACTAGCTAAAACAAGCTTAAGCGCTGAAGACCAGGCCTCAATACTAGAGAAAACCCACTGTAAACCAGGCAATCAGGTGTTCATCACAAGCGCCGACATGGTTGGCAAAGCTGGCGTATGGGGACACTTCGGTGGCTGGGACTTCCAGCGAAGTATGGCATGGGTATGGAGCAAGCAGTTACCACAAGCTGAAGCAATTGCAAAGCTTGAAGCAACTGGACTTTCAAGCATTGAGGCTACTAATTTGTACTACGAAGTGCGAAAACTTAAGCGCGAAGACGAAGCAAATACTTGGATTAGCGCGTGGCCAAGTTACCTTACAGGACTTGCTCGATGCACGCCTACGACGACAAACACAACTACGTTAGTAACATGTCCATTCAATGCAAACGTAGCGCAAAGTAATGAAGGCACGTATGTGCTTGAAAGCGTAGGCTTTAGGCCTGATCGTCCAGGCGACGTTGCAGCCCAAATCGGCCTAGTACGCGGCGGACAAAAAGTCGGAAGTACGGTTGTACGTCTACCACGCGTAGTTGTTGCAGACTCTGAAAAAGGAAGCATCAAGAGCACGGAGACAAACGCAACTGAAATTGGAGTTGGAATCTTAGTACACGTTACAAAGGGCCCTGATAACAAAACAGCAGTATATGAAGCGCTTATCGCAGACCCACGCCAGCTCGACAGCATGTTCACCAAGCTGTTCTACTTGAATGGCGAGTTTACGCAACACTTTACCGCAGCGTCAAGGTCAACAGAAATCGGCGGTGGCGTCATAACTGTCTGGACAGTAGACTGGCCAGAAAATTAATTTTTTAGTTAGCGAGTAAATTCAATAGCATAATGAAAAATAATTGAAGCGAGGCAATCATGAAAGCTAAGCGACAAAAAATACTAATCACAACAGACTTTGCAGCGCCGCATCGCAATGGAGTCGCTCAAGTAGTCACGCAAATAGCAAATTCACTTAGTGACTATGACGTAACTATTCTTACCTATGCGCAGCCTGGTGCGCCAGAGCGAGAAACAAATGGCCATATTACAACAGTGCGCATAGCCGCTCGGCGCCTACTAGGCGACACACTACGCGTTCCAAGAGAGAGTGCAAAGCTTCCAAAACATGATCTTGTAATAACGAACACTCGTTTTTTTACGCTGAGCGCAGTAGGAATGAGCCTCGCTAAGAAATGGCACGTACCAAGAATTCATCTTGAGCATGGTAACCGGCATGTACCGCACCACAATCCAATCGTTCGCTTTGGAGCCTGGGGCTACGATCATAGTATTGGCCGCGCAGTAATATCTCGCGCGAACATAGTGGTGTGCATAGCGCGCGCCGGACTTCCCTTCGCTCGCAAACTAGGTGCGCGTAAAGTTGCGCTAATTCCAAACGGCATTGACGCGCAAAAATTCAAAGTAGCGCCGACTGCAGCTGCACTGTGCCGACAGGAACTCGGCATCAAGGCAAATGGACGGATGGTATTGTCGGTTGGTCGACTAGTGAAGGAGAAGGGAGTTCAAGACCTCATTACTGCGCTCTCTGATATGCCTCAAAAGGCAGAAGGCTGGACGCTTGTAATAATAGGCGCAGGACCCATGCGAGAGCGGTTTGAGACACAAGCTGCTAGGTCAGGCGTGCGCGCACTGTTCCTTGGAGAGATTCCTCCAGAGCAATTGCCACCCTACTATAAGGCGGCAGACGTGTTCGTAAACCCGAGCTGGGCGGAAGGCCTACCCACCACTGTACTTGAAGCGCTGACCTCAGGAACGAAAGTTATTGCGACCGCAGTTGGAGGCACAGCTGAAATATTGCCGCGCGCGTCGCTCGTGCGCGCCAAAGCCCCAAGTGAGCTGCGCAAATCCCTCGAGGAACTAAATAAACTACCAGCAGTCCCGCTGCAAGAAAGATTCACTTTGAGCGCTATGCGCGCTTCCTGGCGCACGCTAGTAGCAAGCGTGCTTAATTCTGAACAAACTCCGAAACTTGCCAGAAACAACGAGGACGCAGTAACGGGCGCTTTGAAAACTCGACTTAAATCTAATTTAAAAGCGCGCAAACCGGTGCCTGCGATTAGGAAGTATAAGTCAGGTCGAGCGCTTCGATAGCGTTATAAAAACACTCTGGCGCCGACAAGTATGATGGCAACAATGCCTGGAACAGCTTTGCATCCTGAAGATAATTGGAGTCTTAGCAAGCCGACGAAAATATTAGTAACAGGAGGCGCGGGCTTTATCGGAACAAACCTTTGCGCCACGCTACGCAGTGCAGGTCACGAAGTCACCGCATTCGATAACCTGTCTGTTTCGAACGCGAACGTAGCCTTACTAGAATCACTAGGCGTCTCAATAGTAGTTGGAGACGTAAGTAATTTTGAAGAAGTGTTGACAGTAGCCAAGGACAACGCAGTAATATTCCACCTTGCTGCGATGAACCGCGCGCAGCGCTCCATAGACCAACCGATTATTGCTCACCACGCAAACATTACGGGTACTTTGCACGTGCTTGAAGCTGCGCGGCGATTTAAGGCGCGCGTCGTTTTTGTTAGCTCGTCAAGCGTGTACGCTGGTCGCGATGGTTTACTTCAAGAAGATTCAGCACTCGCGCCACTACACCCGTACGGCGTTGGCAAACTTGCGGGAGAGCACTACGCCCGCGTGTACCATGAGCTCTTTGGATTACCAGTTGCGACATTAAGACTATTTTCAGTTTATGGACCCTATCAATTAGGCACTATTGACAAAGCTGGCGTTGTTGCAAAATATATTCACAACGCACGTACAGGAGCAAAACTACCCGTATACGGCGAAGGACAACAACTACGCAATTTCACATATGTGAGCGATGTTGTGCGTTCATTAATTTTAGCAGCTAATTCAGACAAAGCAAACGGAAAAATTATCAATATTGCAAACCCGCACGAAGTAAGCGTATTAGAACTCGCAAAAGCAATTGCAAGCGCAACAAAAACTCAATCAGAAATAGCGCATGAAGCCGCCCTGAAAGGCGATCCTGCGCGTAATCCTGCTGATGTTACTCGTGCGCGAGAGTTACTCGAATACGTGCCACAAGTGTCGCTTGAGAGCGGCATAGCGCAAACTGTTGCGTGGTACGACTCGCAGGCAAGGAGTAAACACTAACCCGTGACTCCCACTCCACAAACCAATAACTCGACTCGAACACAGAATTCGACTCTAACTAAAACTCATCTCACAACTAATCACACAACTCACCAGCCTAGCGATGAATCAACAGTCAAATTGCAATCCAACGCTAAACCAATAATTGGTATTGTGGGGCTGGGCTATGTTGGATTACCGCTTGCAGTTCGATTTAGCAAAGTATACCACACAATTGGCCTCGACAATAATGCGAAGAAAATAGCGGAACTCAAAGTAGGACACGACAGTATGCGCGAAGTAACAAGTGAAGAACTTGCAGAATCAAACCTGGAATATACAACAGACGCAACCAAGCTTCGCGATGCAGACATAATTATCGTTGCAGTACCGACGCCAGTCGATGATCATAATATTCCAGACCTAACGCCCGTAATTAAAGCAACCGAATCAGTTGCTAAGCACTGTAAAAGCGGAGTAATAATTGTGTTCGAGAGTACTGTATACCCGGGCGTCACTGAAGACATTTGCGCGCCTCTTATTGAAAAAGCCAGCACTACTGAGCGTCCTCTAAAGTTTAATGAAACATTTTTCCTAGGTTACAGCCCGGAGCGCGTAAACCCAGGCGACAAAGAGCACACAATCGAGCGCATCATCAAAATTGTCAGCGGAAGCACTCCGGAAGTCGCGCAGAAACTAAAAGAAGTATACGGCTCAATAGTGCATGCAGGCATTCACGTAGCGCCATCCATTCGCGTTGCAGAGGCAGCAAAAGTAATCGAGAACGTACAGCGTGACATTAACATAGCACTTGTTAACGAACTTGCAATGCTCTTTGAGCGGCTAGGTATTAACGTACACGATGTACTGGCCGCCGCCGGCACCAAATGGAATTTTCATAATTACACACCAGGCCTTGTCGGGGGACACTGCATCGGAGTCGATCCTTACTACCTCACTTACAAAGCAATTGAAGTAAACTACCATCCGAACATTATTCTTGCAGGCCGCAGAATCAACGATCGAATGCACAGCTTCTATGTGAAGAAGGTTGTTCAAGAACTAAACAAAAAAGGGATTCCAACTAACAATGCAACAATAGCCATATTAGGACTCACATTCAAAGAAAATTGCTCGGACGCGCGAAACTCTCGCACGGAACATCTTATTCACGAACTACATAATTATGGACCTCGCATTGTTGGCATTGACCCGTGGCTCACTGCTTCTGAAATTTCCGGATTCCACGCAGAGCCGGGAACGCTTAGTGAATTATCTAAACTTAAACCAGATGCTATTATTATTACCGTGCCTCACACCGAATTTACTAACATTGATCTAAGCCAAGTGCCAGTAATTATCGATATCAAAGGCCGCCGCAGTACGGCAGTGATAGGTAAACCTAAAACGCAGCAGCGAGGTCATTAACTGAAATGACGCGTACCCAAGTTACGCGTAAAACTTATCCAGTAATTGCAAAAGCACCGCACCGCCTACGCATCATGTTAATTATTACAGGCTTAGAGTCTGGCGGAAGCGAGATTCAACTAATGCACCTAGCTCGCGGCTTGAATAAAACACACGAAGTAGTCGTAATGTCTCTGACTCCAGGGGGCGTGCACCGTGAAACGCTTCGCAAAGCAGGAGTAGCAGTACAATCACTAAACTCGAAGAATCCGCTCAATCTTATCAGCAATACTCGCGCAGCCATAAAAAAATTCAAACCTGATGTTGTGCACGCGTGGCTGTGGCACGCGAGCATTACTGCGCGACTTGCTTGCATCGGTCTTGACGTGCCGCTTATTGGAGCTATGCGAGGACAGGAACCAACAAGGCCGCGCTACTGGGTTGAGCGAATAACGCGACCGCTGGTATCCCACTACACAGCTAATTCTGAATATATTGCTAACTACTACTCGCTGCGTGGCTCTAAAGTTACCATAATCCCAAATGGGTGGCCGCCGCAAATGTGGACACAAAAGTATGGAACAAGAAGGAAAAAACATGCCATAGCAGTTTCGCGCCTAGTTATTGAGAAGGATCTAACAACAATGATTCACGCGATGAAAATAGCGTCCGATTGGAAACTCTCGATTGTATCAACAGGACCGCGCGAGCCAGAGCTGCGTACGCTAGTAGCAGAACTCGGCCTCACCAATGTAGAATTCCTCGGATACCGCAAAGACGTGCCGGCACTAGTAGCTCGCGCAAGCTGCCTAATTCATTTGGCGTTTGAAGAAAGTTCACCGAACGCAGTTATTGAAGCACTGCTGCTCGCTACACCAGTAATTACAAGCGACATTCCCGCACTACGTGAACTTGTGGGTTCGCGTGGCACGCTAATACCTAATGGTTCGCCACAACGCCTCGCCACAGCACTGCAAGCAATTGCCTCGCGCCCAAATCAAAGCACCACCCGAGCAGCACAAATTTGGGCGCAGGAACGCTTTGCGCTGAGCAGCATGGTACACGCACACGAAGCGCTATACACCCTGTACGCACGGGCAAATCAAAAATAGGTGCACAAGCCCATAAACTTCTTAAAACCCCCACTCTGCTGACTCAATATGTGCGGCATCGGCGGGACAACTGAAGGTGAAACTGATGCAAAACGCATCAGTGCGCGCATAAAGCGCCGCGGCCCTGATATGCAAGGCTTGCGAGCAACTCCAAGCATTTCCTTGTGCCACCGACGCCTGAGTATTATTGACTTATCTGCGCGTGGCAAGCAGCCGCTGCGCCACAAGCATCTGACAATTACTTACAACGGCGAAATTTACAATTACCGTGAACTTGCAGCAAGCCACTTTCCGGGTGAGAAACTGGAGAAAGGCTGTGACACGGAAGTACTGATCAGACTTTATGCTAAGTACGGCGAGGCATGTCTTCCACTACTTCGCGGCATGTGGGCATTCGCAATTTATGATGAAAAAAAACAAGAACTGTTCCTCGCAACTGACCGCTTTGGAAAAAAACCAGTATATTACGAGTATCAAGCACCAGGAAATATTGTAAAAAGTTCACGTACTGCGAAATCTAACCGCGGCACACCAGGGCATCCAGTCTTTCGCTTTGCGTCAGAAGCACGCGCACTTTTACGCGGTACCGAAACCATAAATCAACAAGCACTAGACACTTACTTGGAATTAGGCGTAATTGCCGCACCACATTCTATTTGGAATGAAATTCGAAAACTGGAACCTGCACGCTGGATGAGGTTTTCACTAAAAACAGGAGCTCGCACCGACGGCATTCACTGGACACCATACACAACAAATTTTACGCGCTCGTACGAATCAGCAGTTGAGGAACTTCGCGGTCTTCTCGACGCAAGCGTTCGCTACCGCATGATCGCAGACGTACCAGTGGGCTGCTTTCTATCTGGTGGCGTTGACTCCTCAGTTATTTCCGCTATTGCGCACGCACAACGCGCCGCACACGGAGAAAAATTACATACCTTCTCAATAGGATTTGCAGACCTGAAGTATGACGAATCAAAGTACAGTAAGCCTGTTGCTGATGCAATAGGTACCACGCACCATCATCGCGAAGCCAGCGTCAAAGAACTTGCACAAGTATTTACAAAACTTCCCCAAATTTACAGTGAACCCTTCGCGGATAGTTCTGCGCTTCCAACATATTTAGTTAGTAAATTAGCACGCGAGCACGTAACAGTATCTTTATCAGGTGACGGCGCTGATGAACTTTTTGGCGGCTACCGAACGTACAATCATGCACGAAGATTACAGATTATAAATAAAAGTCCGCTGCGACCACTATTACCAAAGCATTTACGCGGCGTTGCAGCACAAAGTTATGCAGGACTACTCGGGGCATCGCGAAGTAGCCTAACATTTAATGGAGCGCTGCATGCGCAAGCATCAGGCGATTGGGTACAGAAACTTGCGCGCGCAGACATCGCACACTATTTACCAGCAGACATTTTAACCAAAGTCGATCGCGCTTCTATGGCGCACGCGCTAGAAGTGCGCTGTCCATTTCTAGACCATGATGTGGCACGCTTTGGACTATCGCTGCCTGCAAAATTCAAAATTACGCAACCAGTGCCCCTACTTAAATTCGTAAATAAGCGCATTCTCAAGGACGCATACAGAACCGAGTTACCGTCCGTAATTTTCGACCGCCCAAAACAAGGCTTCTCAATACCCGAGCCTGAATTACTTACTGAGCTAGGTGCGCGAACTATTGATTGGGAAGCACTTGGACGACCGAAAGCTCCAACGCAGGCGAAGACCTATCGCGAGTACGTGCTTGCTGACTGGGCACAAGCACATCGAAAAAATACGATAATTGAGGAAATATAAGACCCGTATGAAGCATCTCGCAAATATCTCCCATTGGAAAGTTAATAATTACTACAATCAGTCGATGTTTACGATAAGTAACTTAATTCCTCAAAGTTTCTCAGCGACACACCTTCATCACATTTTGAATAAATTTGTAAAACCGGGTAATTCAATACTAGAAATAGGTGTTGCTCCTGGCCTACACTTAATCGACATAGCAAAGAAATTTTCACTCGAACCGTATGGCCTTGATTATAGCGCTGAAGGAGTTCGTGCAACCAAGAAAAATTTTGAAGCCGCTGGCTACAATCCAAGCCAAGTATTTAAATCGGATTTTTTTGATGATAAAATACAAAAAAATAATTTTGGTAAGTTCGACATAGTATATTCAGCAGGCTTTATTGAACATTTTGATGACGTAAAAGCCGTACTAGAGCAACATAGGAAATTCGTAAAACCAGGAGGAATTGCAATAGTTACTATTCCTAATCTTAAATTACTGGCGCGATGGGTTCCTGCAGATGTACTTGCAGTACACAATAGAAGTATAATGAGTCCTGCCGCTTTGCGTGCAGCTTTGCCAACAAGTCTTGTGGAAATTGAAACCGACTATTATGGAGGACTGTTCAACATCGGTTTAATTTACTTCAAAAAAGAACCACAAGAATTTCTAAGAAAAATAGCGTACAGTATTCAACGCGTTACAATCGACCAATTTCAAAAACTATTACTTTTGTTAACTGAATATACTTTCCGTAATTCGCAGACTACTCCAGACATATATTTGGTTGCTAGAAATAAACCCCAATTTGCAAAAAATGAACTAGATCATAAAAACACTAGGAATAAGAAATGAAACATGTGAAACCTGTAAATAATAAAGAGAGTAAAAGCAGCACACTGAAAAACTTTCAAATTAAAAATAATAAATTAATAAACAAAAAAAATGATTATACAGTTAAGGAAAAAGGATTTGTTTTTATCGAGGCATGGATTAATCCTATATCAGTAAGGTTCGTTAATGAATTTGCGAAGCAACACCCTAATTTGAGCGTTTACTATATTACAGACTCTGATTCAGTGGGTAAATCTAATATCGTCATAGGCAATGATTCGGTAGCAGGTGCATCACTTGACACTCTTAGTGATAAAGTTCATTTAGTGCCCTTAAAAAATAATAAATGGCCACGACGAATTACTTTTGCACCTTTATGGATAGGTGGCGCCTTATCGTCACGACTACGCACAAAATACTTGCAGACACTATATCTCCACTCATTTCCAAAATTAACTTTAGAATTAGAAAAAATTGCTCCACAAGTAATTCAGTCAAATTTGCTTGTTATGCCATACACATGGGACGCCGCACGCTACGCACATAAAAATAAAATACCATTTATACTCAGAACTGAAGAACGCACACCTAATGGGCTTCTACAACGTATTGCACTAAAAGCAATATTAATCAAAGAAAAAATAGTAGTGCAAACAGCAACTCTTGTATTGCCCTGGACAAGTCAAAGCCAGTCCTTCGTGCGAAACGAATTTAATATATCTGAAAGTAAAATAGCTTTGTTGGCAGCAAGCGTCGATACAAATATTTTTCGACAACAAAAGATAACAAATAACAGTAAAACGCCAATTCCAAAAGTTACAAGTAAATCTGCTAAAAAACCTATACGCT
Source organism: Candidatus Woesearchaeota archaeon (assembly GCA_043771635.1). Lineage (GTDB taxonomy): Archaea > Nanobdellota > Nanobdellia > Woesearchaeales > SKIA01 > JAYVHA01. The sequence goes on along the minus strand of JAYVHA010000015.1, from coordinate 42,799 downwards.
GTCTTACAGTCCAGCGATTCGTTACTTACAAAGATTATCCTACTCTTCTTTACGGATTTAGAATAGCCATCGACGCAGGAGCAGACTACACGCTTGGAATTCTGGGGTTCGGACCGGAAGAACAGTCAGTAAGAACTCTTGTAAAACAACTAAATCTAGACTCGGTTGTAACATTCATTCCCCAACGTACATATACAGACATGCCGTTATTGTACAAAGAATTTGATGTACTCCTACTCTCTGGACGTAACGAAGCGATAGGCATGGTAGTACCAGAGTCAATGGCTTGCGGCGTAGTTCCAGTAGTATGCGATTCAGCAGGAGCCACCATATACTTAACCGCTGAAACAGGATTACAATTTATCACAGGAGACCCGAAATCCTTAGCCCGCGCTCTACAATCACTCAATCATGAACGAATTAGAATTATGGGAGAAAACGCAGCTAAACATATTATGCAAAATTATTCAGTGCCTAATACAGTTCGCAAATACACCAAACTACTTAGTGATGCTAAAGTACAATTTTAAGCCCGCATGTTAGCAAGTTTAGCTAGGTTTAGAAATTTAACTGCGCTTAAACACGAATTCATTGCAACCTTCACGCGGAGTTAAAACTTCACGCACTTTAGTATAACCGAGTTTACCAAAACAAGAGCGCATTTCCTTTGGCGACGCATACTCATAAGGATATCCTCCGAGCCAATCTTCAACATCGCGATAAAAATCCATGCCGCGCGCCGAACCCTTGCCATAATTCTTGATGTAGGTAAACGGATTGCGACGGTGCGCGAACATGCCAAGCGTATGATAGCCTAAGTACGCAGCGCGCATGCACCAACGTAGTACTGCGCCGCGCTTCGAGTAAAAACGCTTTATGCGCAGCCAAGTTTCAGAAGTTGGGAAACCAGTATGGCGGTTATAAATTGCGATTACGAATGTTTTGCCAGGCGGCACAATAGTTGCCACATTTGTAATTGCATTCCACATGTCTCCTGTATGATGGAGTACACCCCAGCTGTACACTATGTCCGCTTTCGGAAGGGATAAGAGAAACTTCTTGTCAAGCGCTGAGCCTCGCTTAATTATCCACTTCGCGTCTGAAATCTTCATAGTTTTGCGAACATGCTGCGCAGCGGCAACGCTTGAAGTGTCCACATCTATACTAGTTACCTGCGCTGCACCGAGGCGGATTGCTGCGAGCGAAAACAAGCCGCTGCCGCAGCCAATATCAATAAATGTTTTGCCTTTAAGATCCTTAACTGCAAGCAGCTTTTGAAGCGAGCGCTCGGCAAGGACAATTCGCTCCTCAGTAAGTCCTGCAAGATACTTTTGCCAATTCTTGCCAAAACTAAACTGCGTCTTGTAGATGTCTTCGTATCGCTCCATCAATCAGTAGTTATATTGACACACTTTTAAAGCATTGTTATTAGATTGGCGGCGGCTGAAATACTACATTTCCGAATATAAGACTAAAAAATAGCTATCAATTTATCCCTAAAATATTCTTAATAAATGCCTTTTCATTGCATAGTTTCGGGAAAAATTTGCTATCAGCAACAACTCTTCTGGATTGTACTGCGCGACGCTTCTTCAGTATCTGCCTGATATGAACGAATGCATACGTGTAAGCTCTAAGCTTTGCTCGCACGACCGGAAAGTCCATTACTATAAGCTGCCGAATAATCGAAGCAGTACGCGCTAAAATAACAAGTGGAGAATACAATACAATTGATCGCATATCAGCATCCTTCAAAAAAGTAACCAGCAGATTTCGCTCTGACAAGTAGGCTCTCGTAGGAGAAGAAAAATACTTACTAATGGTCCCATCCCAAACATGACTTACAATAGCAGTATTTACCTGTTTAATATTAAGTCCCAACATGTGAGTTCTTAGCGATATATCCAGATCTTCAGCGTATAAGAAATAATCAGGATCCCATACTTGACCGCCTAATTTCTTGATTAAACTCTTATGGAAGAAAATTAATCCAACAAACGCGGCATCCTGTACAGGTAGAAGTTTACTTTTTTTATAGGGTATGTGTGTACCTCCACAATAATATGAACGAGATATGTATCTCGTTGCCATAACTCGATATTTCGTATCGAGAATTAGGGGACTTAAGATACCGATGCCTGGATTTGTAGTATAAGTTCTTACAAGCTCAGTTATACAATTTTTTTCTAGTGCTAAGTCGTTGTTAAGTAAAAATAGGAATTCACCGGTGGCTTTTGCAATTCCAGCGTTCATACTAGAGTAGCCCTTGTTATCTTTTAGCGCTACAACACGAACATTTTTAATTTTTAAGAATTCTATCGAACCGTCTGTTGAACCGTTGTCAACTATAATAACTTCCAAAAGTTCCTTGGGGTAGTTTAGTTTTTCTATTGAATCTAAGGGCATGGATAACAAATCTTTACCATTAAAGTTTAGAATAACTATACTAACTTTTGATACAGGTTTATAATTCCTAAATTCTACGGGTTGCTTCATCGCTGAATTGCTTTATTTTTTTGTGCCGATTCTATAAGCAGATTTGCTATATGGAGCGCATGTAATCCTTGCTTTCCAGTTACCATTGGTTCTTCATCGTTGCGAACACAATTAATGAAAGATTTTATTTCTGCAAACAAAGGCTCTTCCTTAGGGATAGATAAATGAATACAATCGCCAATTGCTATACCGCGAAATTTCTCAACCATGTTGTCCGTATCTTTGTAGGTGCCATTCTTATACAAAGTTAGATTTTGCTCTAGATAATTGACTTCGAACATTCCTTTTTCACCGAAAAAAGATATTGTTCTAATTTTTCTCGGAGACAGATAATTTATGTTTAGACTAGCAATAACATCACCAGAGTATTTTATTATGGCGCATAATGAGTCTTCGCAACTCGAATGTATTTTTTGCTGAGTTTGAGCATATATTCCTTCTACACTGAGACCTGTTACGTACTCTATGATGTCAATATCGTGTACCGCGAGGTCTAGAATTACCCCAACATCATTTATTCTATCGGGAAATGGACCAATTCTTTGTACATCTATTTTGTATATACTTCCAATTTCATTTTTAGCTAGGTGCTTTTTTAACTCTATAATAGCAGGATTAAATCGTTCTATATGACCTATCATTAGCTTCACATTATACTTCTTGGCCGCAGCTATTATCTCCTCAGATTCCATTTCATTTAGCGCTATTGGTTTCTCTAAAAGCACATTCACTCCTCTACGCATAGCCTCGATAGCAACTTCCTTGTGGAGTTGACTTGGCACAGCAATTGACACGATGTCGGGCCTCGCGTCCGTTAGCATAACATGATAATCAGAGTAGAATTTAGTCTTGAACTTGCTAGCGATTTTCTGACCTTGCGTTACACTAGCATCAGACACCCCAACCAGTTCTATTCCGTCAAAATTAGAATACACACGTACGTGATTTTGCCCCATTGAACCGACGCCAATAACAGCAACTTTAAGCATTAAAACTCCCTACTGCCGCAATAATAGTATCTAATTCCTGCTGAGTTAGCAACGGATGCACGGGAAGAGAGATTACTTCTTTAGCCATTTTTTCTGAAACCGGGAAATCACCTTGCTTATAGCCCATTTTTTCAAAGGCAGGATGAAGATGCAGTGGTTTTGGATAGTAAACACCGCACCCCACACCCTTTTGCTTTAAGTGCTTGATTAACGCGTCTCTATGGGCCGCTTCAATTCGAATAGTGTACTGGTGAAATACGTGTTTTGAACCAGGCCGGATTATTGGAGTTTTAACGAATTCAAACTTGCTTAAACCCTTTGTTAAATATGCAGCGTTAGATATTCGCTTGTCCGTAAGCTTTTGAATTCTATCTAATTGACCAAGTCCGATTGCCGCCTGAATATCCGTCATACGATAGTTATATCCTAAATCAAAGTACATGTATCTAGTTTGCTCGCTTTGACCGTGATGGCGAAGTCTTCGAGCGAGTTCTGCATAATGATCATCATTTGTGGTTAGCATACCTCCTTCACCCGTAGTCATGTTCTTAGTGGCATAAAATGAAAAAGCAGAAACATCCGCCATATTACCCGCCATATTTTCGCCGTACGCAGCGCAAACAGACTGGGACGCATCCCCAATTATTTTTATATCAGTGCCGGCAATTACATCTTTAATAGCCTCATAGTCTGCGAGCTGGCCGTATAAATCAACAGCAATAATGGCTTTAGTGTTTTCAGTTATTTTGCTCTTGATTTGCTCTGGTGAAATGTTAAAGGTTTCTTCGTCAATATCGCAGAATATAACATTTGCTCCCGCCATAAGAATTGGATTTGCAGATGCAACAAATGTAAATGGAGTTGTTATAACTTCATCATTATTTTTAACGCCTAATGCATACAAGCAAGCATGAATAGCAGCAGTTCCACTATTCATAGCCACTGCGTGCTTTGATCCACAAAGATGCGCAAAATTCTTTTCAAATTCCTTAACTTTCTGCCCCTGGGCAAGCATTCCTGAGTTTAGTACTTCCAGCACAAGTTTCTTTTCTTCCTTGCCAATAATAGGCTTAGATAGCGGAATCATAGTAACTTTAACTTCGCGCTGCCTATTCAGCAGGCGTAATAATCTTCGAATCATGATAACTTTATCTCCTTGTTACATTTTGGGCATGAGTACACATCTCCCTTTGATTGTAACTTATTTCCGCAGTCACACACATATCCTGCTAAGCGTGCCGGGTTTCCCATCACAAGTGCGTGGCTCGGGACATCTTTTGTTACAACACTTCCAGCCCCAATTAATGCAAATTCACCAATTGTTATGCCAGGAAGAATAGTCGAATTCGCACCAATTGAAGCGCCATGCTTAACTAAAGTTTTACTAATTTGCCAGTCATCCTCAGTCTTTAATGCATTATTTGAATTAATTGCGCGGGGTATACGGTCGTTGGTAAAGCATACGTGCGGCCCCACAAACACTCCATCACTGATTGTAACGCCGTGGTACACAGACACATTATTCTGAATCTTAACATTTTTTCCTATATGTACACCAGTGTCGACGTATACGTTCTTACTTAGAATACAATTTGTTCCAATAACCGCGTTTTCGCGAACTTGACAATTATTCCAGATTGACGTTCCAGCGCCAATTTTAGCAGCTTCGGAAACATCGGCAGTAGGATGAATTTTCATCTTTGTATTTCCTGCATGATTTTCTCGCTTGCACACGCATTAGGCCCGAGCGGTATAGCCTTCATAAAAGCCAATTGTTCCCGGTTATCTAATAAAACTTGCGCATTTCTAATTATATTCTGTGACTGCGTGCCGACGAGAATATTCTTCCCTAAGGATATAAGATAAGTCCACTCGGTCTGATCCCTACACACCAAGCAAGGAATATCAAGTGCAGCGGCTTCTTCTTGGACGCCACCAGAATCACTTATTACGAAAAGCGCGCCTTGGAGTAAACTCAAAAACGACAGATATCCTTGTGGTTCAATTGTGCGAACCCCGGGCGAAAAAGTAAGTTTAGCAGCAACAATCGCCTTCTTTGTTCGCGGGTGGATGGGAAACACTACGGTGATCTTGTCTGCAATTGCGTTAACAGCTGCTACTATATTTCTTAATGATTCTAAATTATCAGTATTGTCCGCTCTGTGAAATGTTAATAGTACATATTCGCCGGTTATACCTAGTCGCTCTGAACTGCTCTGCGAAACTAAAGCAACATTTCTGAGCGCTGCTTCAATTGCAGTGGTTCCAACTAGGCGTATTCGTTCTGCGGGAATGCCTTCTCGTATTAAATTATTATAAGCCACTGTGTCAGGAGCTAAGAGTAAATCAGCGCAATGATCGACAAGGATTCTGTTAGTTTCTTCAGGGATGTTGCAAAAACACCTGCATCCCGCCTCTAAGTGCACTACTGGAATTTTATTTTTAACGGCAGCAATAGCACCGCTGAGCGTCGCGTTAGTGTCTCCAAGAACCAGCACCATACTTGGCTTCTCTGCAACCAATATTGCGTCTAACTTAAGCATTGCTTCAGCGATTTGATAGGTGGATGAACCGGAGCCTATCGCGAGCGAGTAATCAGGTTCTTTCAGTTTTAATTCTTTGAAAAATACTTCATCCATGTTGATATCATAATGCTGCCCTGTGTGCACTACGATACTCCGATACTCCTCGTCTAATAGAGGTAAAATAGGGCTAAATTTAGTTATTTCAGGTCTTGTACCTAGTACCGTTAGAACTACTTTCTTCATACGGTGATTAAACCTACTCTGATTAAAATTGCCTTGGGCATAAAACGTAGATGACTCCAAATTACGCTTAAAATTCGCATTTTAGAAACTCCAAATCTTCTTGCGTGAAGTGTGGTTGGAAACTCTTTGACGCGGTACCCCTTACAAAGGGCATACACTAATATTTCGGCCGTAGCTAGAAAATTATTCGATTTGAAATGAACTGATCGAACGACCTTGCGACGCTGTACACGAAATAGTGCAGTAAAGGTGTATATTCTGTGTCCAGTAATAATACTATAAACAAGATTTAGATTCTTGCTTAAAAATAGGCGATAGCGCGGCACATTTTCAACCACCCCTAGAGGATGATACGGAGAAGCGGTTACTATGTCCGTTTTAGAATCTAGTAATGCGAGCATGTTTTTTATCAGAGCAGGCGGATAGGTGCAGTCGCTATCAATTGTTGCTATGATGTCGCCGTGAGCGTGAGCAAAACCTGTACGGATAGCGGCACCTAAATTCATATTCTGTTTATGCGTTATAATTTGTACATTCTGGTTATTGCCAAAATGCTTTTTGAGTAATTTAGAAGTATTGTCCTTGCTACCATCATCTACAAATACGTAATCAAGATCATATGTCTCTGTTAGACTTTTTTGGAGCTCTCCCAACTCTTTTTTTAGATTTGGAATGCCTTTCTCCTCATTATAGCAAGGTATAACAACGGATAGTTTTACGCGGTTCATTCGAAAACTTTTGAAGGATGGCCAGAACGCTTTATATGTTTACTGTACTTAGGTCTTCTCACTTGGGCGCAATACCCCTTTTTTAAGGCTAAGCAAATGAATTAATCCTATAAGACCGGGAATTACAGTCGCAGTAAGAGTAAATATTAGAGACGTCACAATAGAAACAGAAGGCGAGATTCCGGCTAAACTAAACAAGTAAGTCGTGACTCCTTCTTGAACTCCTAGGCCACCCCAAGCAAAGGGGAATAGCCGTGACAGCGTTATTAGAGGAGCTACGCTGAGTAAAAATAGAATACTAATGTCTAAATTGAATAGTTGAGTTATTGCGTACAGTAATGCAAATGATGCAGTCCACGCCGCAATCGAAATAAGTATAGCGTTTACCTTTAGCATATTCGACGTAGCGAATGAACGCCGTAATTTTGGAACATCTACAATCGAGCGTTTTATTCTAATTAGTAATTTATTTAGTAGCAGCCAAGGAATTAGACGCGGTATAAACGTAAATATCATTAACACTACAAAACCCGAACAGAAAAATAATGCTAACAAATTATATCCATGAATTACCGCAGCAATAGTCCCCATAATAAAAAGTCCGATCAAACCAGCTATTTTGTCGATTAAAGCAGCAGTAATCATTTCCTCTTTTATTTGGTGCTTTTTATAACCAAAATATACTTTAGCAAAATCACCAGTTGATGCGGGCAAAATTATGTTTAAAGTCTCTCCCACAAGAGTAATGCGCAAGGCATCGCGAAATCTGAGTAGTTTCTTCTTTCCATTAATTATGTAATGGAATCTATACGCCCGAATCCCTATAGACACAGGAATTAGAAGGATTATAATCGCTAAAACACTCCAATTAGGATTAAGTACGTAAGTTGCGATTAAACTAAAATCAATAAGTCGCCACAATATTGCCAAAATTAGAACTGAAAACAAAAGCTTCCAAATTCCTAAAAAGCGGCTCATAATGGTAGAACTTTCCAATTCTATAAAAATTCAATTATTAATGTGTGAAGAACCTAGTGAACAAGGTTCGAAATCTTAATAAATAGTTTAGAGAATTCAAGAGGAATGTCGTTTCTTGACCAGTTATACCACAAAGTATGGATAAAGGTGTTTCCCCACCACATTAGAGAACTGGAAAAAGCAGTGGGCAATTGTAAAACCGTTCTAGACGTGGGATGCGGGGATGATTCGGGGCTGCAGTACTTTTCAAAACGCAGACAAACAGCAGGTGTTGAAATTTTCGCCCCCGCAATAGCAATAAGCAAGAAAAAAGGAATTCACGATAAATACTATAAAATGTCTGTAATGGATATTGGCGATCACTTTAAAGAAAATTCATTTGATTGCGTATTAGCATGCGGACTTATTGAACACTTAACAAAAAAAGATGGTCTTAAACTAATTGCTATGATGGAAAAGATTGCAAAGAAGAAAGTTATTTTTACTATGCCAAATGGGTTTATTCATCAAGGACCTGTTGGGGGAAATAAGTGGCAAATTCACAGGTCCGGTTGGAGCGCAACCGAAATGAGAAAAAAAGGATACGAAGTAATTGGATTTAGTGGATATAAACCACTGCGCGGAGAACAGGGAATAATTCGATTTTGGCCACGACGCTTATGGCTCCTTGTATCAGACATGACACAACCTTTTGTACGGAACAAACCTGATCACGCATTCGAAATTCTATGCGTTAAGACAAAATAGAAATCTATTTTCCATAAAATTCTTTTAACTCCTTTAATTGTTCTACTAAGGGTTGCATTATGTCTTTAAAGTAAATTTTTTGAGCGTCCGACTCGGCTAAGTAAATGCCCCCATCTTTAGTGCTATTATTATCAATTTGTAAAGAGGTACCGTATATTTCTTGAATTAAGTTCATAAGATCATACTTACTTAGTGTTTCAGAAACAATCTGAAGCGGAGTACCGTTAGTTCTTAGATCACGAATAATTATTTCTTCAATTATTTTAGCAGCTGTGAGCGTAGTTATTCCATTCCACAAGACGTGCGAATATCCTTGCACAGTTCCTTTAGATGTCAAAAACCAATCAATGAGGCCTTCTTTGCCAGATATAGAATGCCCAATAAATGATGTTCGAAGAGTGATTCCTGTTACATTCTCCGACAATAATTTACTAATGCCATAAATGTCGCGCGCATCCGACTCAGCTGAATCAATATACGGTGCTGACTGCTCTGCACTAAATACACCATTTGTTGATAAATGAATTAATCGAAACTTATGTACTTTCGAGTATTGTGAGAGCAGCTGAGGGAATACAGAGTTTATGAAGAAGTAATGCTGTATGTTGTCAGTTTTCACTCTTGTATCCGCAATACAATTAATGACCCAATCGGGCTTTGTGTCTTGCAGTATTCTTTCAATACTATCATAGTCCGCAACGTCAAAAAAAACATACTTATTCTTGCTAGATTCAGCCAAGTCAGATTCAGCCGTTGTACGCGCAGTTCCGCTTACTATAAAGTCGGGATTCAGCTTAAGATAACGAAATACAGCGTTGCCCACCATGCCGGTAGCTCCGAACACTAATATCTTTTTCACTACTTCACCTGTATGTTAGGAAAGGGTATTATGAACTTAGTACCGTTTGCACGCAGCACATGTTCTTGCTCTAAAATTGACTCGCAATAATTCCAGGCCAATAATAGAAAATAATCAGGAGGATTTTTCCTTGCCACCTCTAAGGAGAGTATAGGAATGTGTACACCAGGCATTAGCTTACCCACGCGAAGCGGCGATATATCCACTATGTATGCTAACGAATCTTGTTCTATGCCGCAGTAGTTTAGCAGAATTGTGCCTCGACCTGGTGCCCCGTATCCTACGACAGTATTTCCCTCTGTTTTCAGTTTACGTAGCAGCGTAGTTAGTTCACTACGGTGCTTCAAGCAGAAAGCTGCAAACGAATCCAGGCCTTCTTTTGTAATGGTTCGCTCATCAATTAAGAATTCAGCAACTGAAGCATTAATTCTTCGTACTGAATTCTGCTTGGCTGCCACTACCCTAATGCTACCCCCGTGCATAGGAAGATGCACTACATCAATAATTTTCATACCGGCCCGCGCAAAAATATTCTTTAGAGCGGTAACACTATAATAACATAAATGTTCATGATATATTGTATCATACTGATTTTGCTTAATTAAATCAAGTAAATAGTGTACTTCAACAATAAACACTCCATCAGGCTTTAGTATTATATTTGCGCTCTTTAGAATTTCCTGAATATCATCTACATGCGCAAACACGTTACTGCCAGTTACCACGTCCACCAAGCCGATTTCCTTCTCGAGTAATTTTGCTTGTACTTGATCAAAATAACCGGTCCGCACATTTAATCCTTTATCCCGAGCGAATTGGGAAACGTTTACAGACGGGTCGATACCGTAGGCATTAATTTTTGTATCCTTGAAATTCTGCAACAGCGCTCCGTCATTACACCCGAACTCTAATAGCTTAGATTTCTCACTCAGATAATGTTCCACTAAGTATTCAGAATATTCCTTAAAATGTTTAGCTAAAGCTGGTATTACTGATGATATATACTTATAGTCCTCGAATAACGTACTTGGTTCGACGACTGAAAGCACTTGCACCAGCGTACAATTAGTACAATAATGGACTTTTAATGGAAAAAGTTCTTCTAAACTGATCTGTTCAGCAGTAATGAAACCGCCAGCTAGGGGCATGCTCCCTAAATCCAGAAATTCATACAACTCAAAGCTGTTGCACCCTCGACACGTAGTGCGCGTTTGTATCATTCTGTCGAGTTAAGTCAACAAATTTATAAAGCCTTCGAGGAACCATTCAAAATGAAAGCGAAGTATTTTTCGCAACAAAATATTAGCTATATATCTTTAAGTTTCATGCTTGTTTTAAGTGTTTTATATATTCCTGTTCTATCTGAAATCTCTCGCGTACTGCTATACGGGTATTTCATAGGCGCCTGGGCTAAACCTCTAATACTAAGAAAAAACGACTCATCAATAATTACTAGTATTTTGGTAAGCATACCGCTGAGTGCAACAGTATTTTTAGTACTTGGCTTTTTACATCCAGTAAATTCAATTCTTGTTCGAACAATAATTGCAGCCATGGCGGTCGCGTTTCTAATAATATCTATGCGTAAGAATCACGTAAATGAAACGCTACCAATGACACGAAAGCAGCTATACATAATTATAGCATTCGTACTAATTCCGCTACTGCCAATTTTTTTGTTTAATCCTGCGACCGCCTATATATCGGACGGATGGTGGCATTTTTCAGTTTTTAATTCGGTAAACCAAAATACGCTACCGCCACCAAACCCCTGGCTAAACGGTGCAACAGTGGCATATCCATATGTACATCATGTTTTGACTTCAGCCGTATTTGGCCAAACAAATCTACAACCACAGTATGTATTCATATTTATGATTAGTATGGTGTCGATAGTATTTTCATGCGGCATGTATGCTATAGCCAGATTGTTTTACACACCAGTACAATCACTTTGGGCGAGCTTTACCTTTTATCTCGTGTCATCAATAGGATCACTCCTATTTGTTTGGGATTTCATGCATTACGCCATACAGAGCAATCTTATTCCTGGGTTCACTGAATTTCTATTTGCGCGCTCAGGCCCCCACATGTGGCACGCTGGAATGAAATTCATAAATCCAGCAGGTATTGGAGTTATTTTTAACGGAAGTGCAATGGTCGGCACATCACAGTTTCTTCTGATGATTATTTGCGCATATTTCTTTCTGAAGGAAGAATACGTGCCGTGCTTTATGGCGTATGCTGGAATAATTACTTCTAACCCTATAATGGGAATTATCTATGCGATTTCACTAGGGTTATATGGATTTTGGCGAGGATGGAAAACTACTATAATCATTGCTGTTGGAGGCATCGCAGCAGCGCTGGTAAGTGGCTCATATCTTATTTCGCTAATATCTAAACTCGGCAACATTAGTAGCAGTGCTCTCGATATATTTAGTCCTGCGGCAGGTTGGGGTTTTGTATTATTTGTTGTGGGATACGCACCGCTAATAGTACTTGCAGGTCTGCAGATTCAAGAGAAGAAATATCCTAAACCCGCCGTTATGTTCTTCGCAACATATATTGTAGCCAACTTAGCAATTGCATTAGCACTAAAATTAGGATATTTGTACGTATCAATGTCTTTATTCCTGCCGCTGGCTTTGCTTGCAGGCCCACAGTTTGCAAAAATTACTAGTGCAAAATGGAGTATACGTATTGTTTTAGCAGCGATTCTAGTAGTTGGCGTTTCGTCAAGCCTGCTAAACACAGCAACATACTCGTATTACAAATATAATCTAAACCAAGATGAAATTGCAGCGTCTAAATTTTTGAAAGAAAATTCATTACCGAGCGACGTTGTACTAATAAACTTAGGAGACTTAGGGGTTAGAAATATTTTTGTTTATCCGTCCGTATTTGCAGCGCGACAAGTATACGTAGCTGATGCATTCACAATAGAGGTTTACGGAGAAGAGTTTAGCGCACAAAAGGCTGCATACGACACATTTTGGGCAACTCCCTCTTGTGCAAATATACCCTCTCCAGTAAATTATATTTATGAACGCCCGAACGGACCCGAGCTAAGCTCATTAAACTGTCTTAAGCTTTTATATAATGAAAACAATATTCGCATATACAGAGTTGAGACAGCGGAATAAGTAATGCGCAGCACTTATATACTATTTTTAAGTGACTGCCTAATATGAGCACGCGCGCGAACACTCTAGCAGGAAATTTTGTCTATTTTCTTCTTGCCGATCTCGCTCAACGCGGAGTTGCATTCGCAGTAATTTTAGTACTTGCGCGTTTAGTTTCTGTAGATCAATTCGGCATTTATACATTCGCAATCACTGCAGGAATAGTGCTATCATCTATTGCAGACTTAGGACTGACGAATTTTGTTCTTCGAGACTTAAGTATAAGGCCTGAAAAGCGCTCAGAATATTTACGATTACTGCTCCCGGCGAGATTCGCACTTTCAGGAATTGTACTTATACTATATTTGGTTCTTGTTGCATTTGCACCAGTTGCCCAATACGGGATTATTATAGCACTATTCGCGCTCTCCAGCCTTATTGAAATTCAGTCAACATTCATCATATCGTTTTATCGATCAAATGATGAAGCGAAACCAATTTTGTACGTAAAATTAATTGGTGCAATTCTTACTGTTATAACTTTTGTATTGGCTCTTTTGTGGCTACGCGATGCTTCAAAGGGAAGCGTAGGCTTACTCGTAGTTGCATTAACAATGTTAATGACTAATCTAGTAGTTTTGGCGCTATTAATTAATGCTAAAGCGTTAAAATGGTCAACCATAAGCCTTCCATCAATAAATACCTGGCAACTTCCCTCGATAAAATATTTAACAAAAATTCTCAAGGTTTCAATATTTTTTCTATTACCCGCATTTTTGTACATACTAATTATTCGCGGCAACATATTTTTTTTAGCAACGCTACAAACAACGCGTGATGTGGGTTTGTTCAATAGCGCTCTAACTGTCATGTCAGTTTTTCTAGTCCTAGTTTCATTGTTTACCTATGTATTCTATACATCAATAACTAGGGCCGCGCTACAACCAAAGAATCAGCAAGCCATGAAATTTATTGTTAAGTATCTTTTACTATTGTCCTTACCAGCAGTATCAGTACTGATTTTTTTGAGCGAACACATTATGCAACTAACATTCGGAACTGAATACGTGGTAGCCGGTACAGCGCTTGCAATAATGAGCGCAGCTCTACCAGTTTTATTTCTTAACGCAGTATTGCAAATCATGTTACTTGCACTGGACCTTGAGAAACTCCTTACAACAATCATAGGTTGTGTGGCACTTATTACAGTGGGAGCCAGTTACTTTTTAATTAGCCAGTACGGTATTGACGGCGCCGCCGCAGCAACAGTAATTGCAGAAGTTCTAATATTCTCCATAAGTCTGTACTATGTTCGCCGCGCAGGGATTAAGTTTAGTGCTGATTTAACAGTCTTAAGAATTATTTTTGCGAATGTCTTTTTTGCGCTCGTACTAGCCGCACTGCCGGCTCCGTGGCTCTTTAAACTTATAGCATCAATATTGGTATACACAATATGTGTTCTACTGCTCGGGATTTTGACCCGTGCCGATTTGCAATGGTTTAGTGAAGTACGAGCACTTAATGGCATCATAAATAGAGTAAAGAGTACAAGACTCGAGAAGTGGTTTTTTAGAGAATAATAAAGGTAAAATAATCAGTTCAGAAGCTATATAAATTCATTAAAATTACTTAATAAATGCTTACAGGACAAACTATTCTTATTACTGGAGGAACTGGTTCTTGGGGTGTTGAGCTCACAAAACAGATGCTCCAGCGCGACAAGCCTAAAGAAATCCGTATTTATTCGCGCGGCGAACTGCAACAAGTAAAAATGAAGCAGCAGTTCAGCGCAGAATTTGCCGCAGGAGTATTGAAATTCATAATTGGCGACGTACGCGACCGGGATCGCCTAGTTGAAGCCGGCCGCGGCGTAGACATTATTTTTCACCTTGCCGCGCTTAAACACGTACCAGTTTGCGAGGAAAATCCGCAAGAAGCAGTCAAGACAAATATTCTCGGCACGCAGAATGTAATTTACTCTGCCGAAGAAAACAATGTTCGTAAGATGATTTTAATTTCGACAGACAAAGCAGTGGACCCGTTTAATTTGTACGGCGTTACAAAAGCATGCGCTGAGAAATTAGTTATTGCTGCGAATAATAACACCAAGAACACTTCTTTTTTCTGTGTACGAGCAGGGAACGTTGTTGGAACTAGCGGAAGCGTATTTCCCTTATTCCGAGAACAACTAGTAAAAGGAAATATGGTCACCATCACTGAACCTAGCATGACTCGTTTTCTCCTCAGACTGCCACAAGCAATTTCTCTAGTCTTTCTAGCAGTAAGTAAGGCTGTAGGCGGCGAAATCATGGTATTAAAAATGCCAGCAGTAACTGTGCAACAAATTGCAGATGTTATGATTGCGCGCCTAGGAAACGAACACTCAAAAATAAAGACAATTGGAATTCGCTCCGGAGAAAAAGTTCACGAAGTATTGGTATCGCGGTACGAAGCAAGTCGCGCAATAGACGGAGGAAACTACTTCATCATACTTCCATCCATTCACATCGATATAATTGCGCGAACATATCACTCGTTTGAGCCAGGCCTAAGTGAAGAGTACGCATCAAACAACACAAATCAACTCTCAAACGAAGAGCTAGAACACTTACTTGTAGAAGACGGTTGGTTTAGTGCAAACCGCCAAACTGGAATGGAAGAACTTACAATTGATAAGATTAGGAACTATCAGGAACTCGAAGGCTGGAAATAAATTTAGTTAAAAAAACAAATAATTCTAACCGATAGCCATAATTTACAGAAGAATTGCTCATCCTTACACTAAAAATCACAAATAGTACACTTAAATCGTCGAAAAAAGTCAGAGTCGAAAGGCTTAAAAAGAGGAGGGAGTTCCCTGTATACTGGACGGTCACAGCGGCGTTGATCTACCCGATCCCATTTCGAACTCGGAAGTCAAGAACGCCTACGTTTTGTTGAGTACTGCGTTCCTGCGCGGGAAAAACAGTAAGCTGTCCACCTTTTTTCCTCTTTCTCTCTATGACTGCTGATGCTATTCTACTACACGCCGGTCCCTGCGACAACCCGCAGACTCTGTCTGAGCACGCTTCTGCGCGTCTGAAGCGCGCAGTTGACTTGTACCGTGGCGGCGCAGCACAAATCATTGTGCTGGCTGCTGGAGCCGCTCAGGAGCTCGAGTTTACTGGCACCATAACAGAGCGTGGCTATAACGAGCAAGTCGGCGACCTAATGATTGCGTACTTGCTGCGACGTCGCGTTAAGCCTGAACACATTCGCTATGACTCTCGTGGCAAAGATGCCATAGGCGAATTGTTTTTCAGTAAAATCAGTATTTTGGAACCTGAAAACCTGCGCTCGCTAATTATTATTACAAATGAGTTCCACGAAGCGCGCTCACGAGCACTAGCGGCTAAGATTCTAGGACAGGCGTACATTTTACAATACGAAACTGTTCATACAGAGTGGGACGAGGAACCGTATGTATCGCTGCAAGCAGTGTCTGAAATTGCCTCGCTAGCACTTTTTCGTGAGCAATTCTCAGACATTGAGACAGGCAACGATGAAGCGTTTGACAAGCGTTTGAAAGAAGTACACCCGCTGTACAAAGAAAGTTAATCATAGTGATGCCGAAGCTTCGCACTACACACTTTTCTGTTTAGCTTTCGATGCGGCTGCAGCAAGTTCGCTTGAGCTCTGCACTTTACCGCCGTGGCCGATATTAAACGCCATTTCAATGCCCAGTTCTTCGCAAACTTTGTATTCTGGAATATTGTCGGCTTTTCTGTCGCCACCATTGCAGAACACGTTTGGTTTGAGAAACTCTAGCTCTTTGCATACGCTCATGTCTTGCGTGCCAGGCTCGTGAAACGTGAGCATTACTTCGTCCACGCATCTAAACGCGCGAAGAATTTCAGCACGCTCTTGCTCCGGCATGAAGCTATGTCCCTTCTTTAGCTTAAGCCAATTATCGTTGTTTGCTATAACAACTAATTTGTCGCCAAGAGCTTTCGCCTCTTCAAGCATTCTTACGTGACCGATGTGAACCGGATCAAACCCGCCTGAAACTGCAACGACTCTCATAAAGAATTTAGGTACGCTCACTTTATCTAGATTGTGCATAGGAAAAACTAGAAATAAAAAAGATTTGTTTACTGTAGCTCGTAGCCAATACTTACGCTAACTGAGATTGAGACCTTTTCAGGGCTAATCGGAGTTGAAGGCGCCTCAACTTTCTCCATGCCTGCGTCAGCCATCATAGCGCGCGAGTTATAGAAAATTGGTTGGTAGTTGTAGCTGTTCTCACTTAGGCTTGTGATGCGACCAAGGGTTGCGCCACTTGCGTCAGCTAGGGTTTGAGCCTTACTCTTTGCAGTCTTTGCTGCAACTGCAAGAGCTTCAGCCTTGTACTTTGTTTGCGATTCAGGCGTAAGACTGAATTCAATGTCTTGTACGCTGTTTGCGCCAGCTTCCACAGCTGCGTCAAGGACACTTCCAACCTTTGTAAGGTCTTTAACTGTTACGCGGATAGTGGTGCGCTGTTCATAGCCTTTGTCAACAGACTTCTGCTCTTTAGTGTCCCATTCAGTGACTTTTTGCAAGAAGACATTTGTAGTTTCGATTTCATCATCTTTAATTCCGCTACTCTTTATTGCGGAAACAACTTTATTCATTAGCTCGCGGTTCATAGTGCTTGCTTGCGAGGCAGTGGCCGCACGAGTAACTACTTCAAGAGTTAGCGCAGCTTCGTCAGGCGCAACTTGCAACTCATGCGTGCCTGTAACGGATAAAATATTACGGTCCGGACTTTGCGGTCCGGTTTGTACCGTAATCGGTGTTGGAGCGCGGAGCATTGCGACCGCCGCGACGCCGAGAACGGCGATAAGCGCGATAGCAACAACAATCCAGCCCATTGAACTATTTGATTCAGATGCCATTGTATTACCTCAGGCTTAGTGTATGTTAAGGCATTTATATACTTCTTGTAGACTGCAGGTGCGCTCAGAGTCACAGATTAGTAAACGGCGGCGCGCGCAACGCTTTTGCGAGATATACGAGTGCACGCGCCGCAGTTACAAGCTATACTTCTAGCTCGTCTTCTTCTACTTCTTTTCCGATTAGCACCTTTTCCATGTACGCGAGCGGCTTAATATCCGTCGTGATTGTTTTGTGTACAAGGTACTTCTTGTCTTCGCTTAGAAAATACTTCGATTCGATAATTGGCTGCTTTCGCAGCTGTTCTTCTTTGTTGTTTGAGAGACCCATAGTCAATTCCTCCATGGCTAAATTGCTAAAGGCAATGATAAAGAAAAACTCTCGCCGAAATAATTCGGATGGATTTCGAATAATGCATCAATACTTCGCAAGTTCTATGCGCGTTTCCGCAGCTTCGCGACAAAGAACGCTTGCGTTCCGGTTTTATGCGGCCATAGACGGCGCGTTCTACGCAGGTCAACGCCATAGCTTTGACCGAGCGCGCTTGTATAACCTGATTCACCAATCGTGAGCCCTGTGTCGAGCAGTTCTAGTTCAGGATACTGCTGCAGCGCCCATGCCACATTGGCCTCGTTTTCTTCCGGCTCAAGCGAGCAAGTACTGTAAACTAAAATGCCTTCGGGCGCGAGCGCTTGCACTGCGCTGCGGATTAATTCTCGCTGCAGCGCTTGCATTTCGCGAATTCCATCGACACTCTTCCTATCGAAAAATTCCGATTCAATTACTGGATTGCCGGAACAAGGAGCATCGAGTAAAATATGGGTGAAGCGCACGCCCAAGTCTTTTGCAAAGCGCGCGTCCTTGCGATAGACTATTGTGTTAGTTACGCCGCTGCGCTCCAGGTTCTCCGCGAGACTCGTCATTCGATTGTCTTTGAGTTCGAGCGCAACAATTACGCCAGTGTTTGCTAGCATGGACGCGAGCTGCGTTGTCTTGCTGCCTGGCGCGGCAGCCATGTCTAGCACCGTTGCTCCTTTTGGTGGCGAGAGTACTAGCGCCGGGAGCTGGCTTGCAGCTTCTTGCAAGTAATAGTAACCCATGAGGTATTCTGCAGTCGCGCCAAGGCTTCGCTCGGACTCGTACCAGTACGCGTCAGGCAAGAACGGAACGCGAGTTAGTTTAGCTGGCACCGCTTCAATGCGCTTAACAATATCTTGAGGCGCAAGTAGAGTGTTAATACGCAAACACTCACGCTTCTGTGGGAAACGTACTTGCTCTCCAAGCATGGTTTCATAGCGCTCCGTTAATGGATGATCGCGGGGCGTTTTATCGCGCTTGCGAGCAGGTTCTCGTCTACCAGGTGCGTACGCCACTAGTTATCTCCACTCCAAAGTATACTTCTGCTCCGCATCGTCAATCTCCAAGCTCCACTTCGAGAGTTCCATCCTCATTAAGTTGCTTAAGTAATGGATTCGTTTTGTATTTTTCTCTAAGTTCGCCGAGAGTCATTTTCTTCCAGTCATCCTTGAGATTTTCTAGCAATGCAGTAAGTTCAGTGTAGTGCTCATAAAGTAGCTCTCCAGCGCGCTGCGACTGCGCCGAATCAGCTGTTAACTTTTCGAGCTGCTTACGCTGCGCCTCAAGAATGCGCTCTTGTTTTGTGTGCTGCGTTGTTACGTTTTGATTTATTTTTGCTAACTGCTTAGTTTCAAACTCAGGTTTCATTACTGCTTCAATCGCTAAGTCGAGTGACGCTGCGCTCGTTGCTACTTGTGGTTTTGTTTTCCAAGGCACGCAAAATGCGTCAACCGAATCGTGAACTGCAAGTGTATCGCCAGTGCGAATAGCTTCAAGCTCTTGATACAGAACCTTAACATTTTCTTCGTTAAGAATTACTGCCCGGTCGATGCCTGTACGCGCACATAATTCCTCTGCCCACTTGCCCCCTAGGCTCCATGCAGTCGCAATGGTTTTTGCCGCAGGCTTGCCTATTAACTCTGTTGCGGGTACCTCGCGCGGGTCAGGCCGTGCGGCAGGCTGCACATATTCTACGCCGCCACGAATGACGCGTGCGCCATAGTTGTGCGTTGAGTGGCAGCTAACTATTATTCCATCTTTTAGAAACATACTGTTAACGTCGCCAAGAAGCTCGAACACTAGTGACGCAGGGCCTTCGCGCGTGTCAAAATCAATAATAATAATTCGCTCCCAACCAGCAAGCCGTATTGCCGTTATTTTTGCGCTCGCGAGGCGTCGGCGTAGGAACATACAGTAACCGCTCGGCGTTTTGGGCCATGGCAACTTTGCAGTTGTTAGAAACGCGGCGCTGTCAGTGAACAGCATAAACTGCTGGCTTGATTTGTAAACGTGAATTACGTGCACACGATCTTTCAAGTACACTTTCTGCACGCGCGCGCCTATAAGGCTCTGCCAACCACGAACAAGGTGTTCAAAGTCTACGGCGGAGAGCTCCATAAATTCGATAAGCCGACTCTGCTTTATATTTCCTTGCGAGGTTAATCCATGGTTCCATACCTTTAAAAGCAACATTTTAGTTTATCCTCTTATGAAGGAGAAGAAAGACTCGAATGTAGTTCTCGCAGCTAAAGGCTTGACCAAGAGCTTCACAAACGGCGCAGTAGTTACAACTGTAGTTAGCGGAGTCACACTGAACATTTACCGCGGCGAATTTGTCGCAATTACTGGACCCAGCGGCTCCGGAAAATCTACATTAATGGGGATGCTTGCAGGCCTTGAGAGGCCAACCCAAGGCTCCGTAAAACTTAATGATAAAGACATTGCGAGCGCAACCGAAGATGAACTCGCAACAATTAGAAACACAGAACTAGGATTTGTATTCCAAAGCTTCCATCTAATTCCTAGTTTAACAGCGCGCGAGAACATTCTCTTCCCTCTTGAACTGGCAAAGCGCTCTGACGCAGCCACGCGCACTGATTCACTCCTAAAACGAATAGGAATGACGCATCGAAGCGATAATTACCCGAATCAACTCTCAGGCGGAGAAAAGCAGCGAATTGCGATTTGCCGCGCGCTCGCGCACGAGCCTTCAATAGTTTTTGCGGATGAACCAACTGGAAACCTTGACAGCACCAATGGAAAACTAGTAGTGGACTTACTGCTAGCGCTCCAGCGAGAGCGCAATGTTACTCTTGTTGTTGTAACGCACGAAGAAAGTCTCGCCGCAAGGGCCGACCGACACATTGCACTTCTAGATGGTAAAATCGCAAATGAAAGCCGTACCGGACGGCGCAAAAAGCAATGAACCGCCGTCTTCTACAAAGTGAATTTCGGCAGCATAAATCACAATACATTATTGTTATCGCCTGCGTCGCTTTAGCCATTCTTAGTATTGTTAGTATAGGCGGTTTCTCTGAGAGTGTCCGTAAATTAATTAGCGCGGACGCTAGGGGAATTGCAGGCGGAGACATTATAGTCGAAGCAAACCGACCCTTTAGTACAACGCTCGAAGAATCAATTGTTTCTCTTGAAAATGATCCGTCGCTACAAATTGTTAGAATTGCTGACTTCCTAAGCATCATAACTAACAGCGACAACAACTCTTCACTATTTGTATCGGTGCGGGCGGCAACTCAAGGATATCCTGCAGCAGGCGTCGTTACACTTCAAAGCGGACGCTCAGTTACCGAAGCTCTGCAGTTAAAGTCAGTAATTATCGACGAAAGCACTGCTGCAAGACTTAATTTGAGTGCAGGCGGAACAGTTGCAGTTGGTTCAAGCTCATTTACTGTCTCCGACGTAGTGCTATTCGAGTCAAGCGCACAAGTAAGTCTATTTTCGAGTGGACGCATCATTATGCGATATGAAGATCTTGAAGCCACGGGCCTAGTCGGTGAGCGTAGTAGAGTTGAGTACCTAGCGCAAATCGCAGCGCCGCAGACAGAGCAATCAAGGATTGTTTCTACTCTCACGGCGGCGCTTGGAAACCGAGAGGAAGCCGAACTCGCAATAAACCGCTCGTCAGGAACACAAAGGTTCCTAACAAACACACTTTTCTTCATTAGAATAATTAGTCTTTTCACACTAATGCTCGCAGGCCTTGCGATGACGAGCGCCGTGCGCGCAATTCTAAGTCAAAGACAAGAAACTATCGGAGTCATTAAAGCACTTGGAATGACAGACGGCGCAGTTCTTGCGCATTACTTGGTGTTTGTAGCAATACTCGGAGTAGCCGGCACATCACTTGGAATTATACTCGGCTTACTTGTGCAACAATTGCTTCCAATAGTTTTTGCAGGACTACTTCCTCAAGCCGTTCCTCAGGTTGTGTCCTGGCTTGCAATCGGCAAAGGAGCGATATATGGTTTACTTGTAACAGTGCTGTTTAGCGCAGTACCTCTACTTCAGCTAAAAGCTGTGAGACCTAATGTAATACTAAGACGCGAAGTCATTGCGCCACGACTTGATAAATTATCAATTGTAGCGACAGCACTTCTACTGGCTCTGGTTACTGGCCTTATAGCGCTCGAACTTGACAATCTAATTCTCGGCGCATACTTCATGGGCGGGTTTATCGCACTGATATTCATTGTTTGGCTTCTAGTGCGAGTAACACTATACCTAGTACGAAAACTATGTTGGACCTCAAGATTTTTAGAGTTACGACTAGCAACACGAAGTCTTCTACGGCCAACAGGCTCCGCGACCAGCATCATGACCTCGCTCGGAGTATCACTGACACTTCTATTTGCTATAATACTTCTGCAGCAAACTATTGAAAATAACTTTGTTTCATCCTACCCGCCAGAGGCGCCAAATGTGTTTATTCTAGACGTAGAACCTAAAAATAAAACCGACATATTTGCGAATATCGCGCAGTTTACTACTGATGAACCTCTACTGTTTCCAGTGGTGCGTGGAGCACTCACAGCGGTAAGAAATGCTCCTCCGAACCCCGCAGACACGGAAGAGCAAGGACGCGATCCCCTGACTCGCGACTTTAGTCTAACATATGGCATGGAGCTAATGAAGAATGAAGAAATTATTACAGCTAGCGCCACGGGAGGAATTTTTGACGATTCACTTCCGGAGCAAACGCCCCAAGTGTCTGTTATGGATGAAGTTGCGACGCGTCTACAAATTAAAGTCGGCGACCTCATAACTCTTCGAATTCAAGGGTTCGACATAACTGCAAGAGTTTCGAGTATTAGAAAACGCACCAGTAGCGGAATAGAACCATTCTTCTATTTCCAATTTAATCCAGCAGCACTCGCAGATGCGCCAACAACAGCATTTATTGCCGTACGCGCGCCCGTAGAGAACATCACGTTGCTACAAGATTCGCTCGCACGCGCGTATCCTTCTGCGCTAACAATAGATGTATCGAGGATTGCTAAAATAGTCGGTGACCTTCTTGAGAAACTCACAAACGTGATTCAATTCTTTAGCCTGTTCAGCATTTTTGCAGGAGTGATACTGCTGCTGTCAGCAGTACTTGCAACTTCAGTTGAACGCACGCAGGAGAGTGTATACTATGCGCTTATTGGCGCGCGCAGACAGTTCCTATTCAATGTCGCACTAATTGAGTATGTCCTAGTAGGTCTACTCGCGTCGCTAGTTGCTGCGCTTCTTGCGAACGGTGTCGTATACGCTGTAGCTAAATTCGCACTCGACCTACCGTTTACTGTAGCAATTAAGGAGCCACTCATCCTAGCAATCATAACTACAATTCTAGTAGTAGGCGCAGGACTACTTGTTTCTCGTCCTGCAAGAAGTACTCAGCCACTAAAGTACTTGCGCGAGAATGGAGATTAACGTGATTGCAGAATTGGCTCCAAGATAGGAAGAACATTGCGCTCAATCACAATAGCGTAGCCTTCCCTTGTAGGGTGAATTTCATCGCGTTGATTTAACTGAGCGTCGCCAATTACACCGTCCAGAAGAAATGGAATAAATGGTAATGAGTACTCTTTTGCAAGAGATGAGTGTAGGTTATTAAACGCCGAAGTGTATTCTTCACCATTGTTTTGTGGCGCAACCATTCCTGCGAGAATTATTGTCGCGTTTGTTAATTTTAGTGACTCAATTGTGTATGCAAGATTCTCGCGAGTTTGAACTACAGACAAACCACGTAATCCATCGTTTGCGCCGCTACAAAGAATAATAATGTCAGCAGGATTGCGCGCGAGCCACGCCATCCTTGCCTTGAGTCCAGCGCTCGTTTCACCTGATACTCCTGCATTAACTACTTTCACTGAATAACCTTTACTTCTTAGTACTTGTTCAAGTTGCGCAGGGTAGGCGTCTGCTTTTGCTAAACCTAAACCTTCGGTTAGACTGTCGCCAACCGCAAGAATTGTTATTTCGTTGTCTTGCGGCGGCGTAACTTGAAGCGGCGGCGACTGTGGTGCTGGCGCACAAGCAGACAATACTAATATGACTAGTAATCCTAGAGAAAACTTGGTGACGCAGTTCATGTCCAGATTACTTCTATATTGTGGTGGTGCTCCTGCGCCTCGTGGAAACAAATATCAAAAATCTCTGCGTCAAGATTCTCTCGCACTTTCGCCTCACTGTAACCGCGCGCTTCAAGGCGCTGCTTAAGTACCGGCAACTGACACTTTGTAATGTAGCACTTAGTGACGTGTTCGCGCGGAATTTCATGGCTCATGTGCCCGTCAATAACCAGATTCGGGTTTGCTACTACTTTTGGAAGCAGTGCTTCAACTAGTGCTTGCTCATCAACAATTAAACTATCGCGCTCTTCATCCGTGCCTGCGGATAGACCTCGACTGACGATAAATTCATGCAAATCAAAATACTGATAGCCATGCTTTAATGCCAGCTCTTTCGCAAACGTTGTCTTACCGGTGCCCGGAGTTCCTGTAACGACGATTACCATACCAAGTGGTTGCTACTAGTCATATATATTCACTCCGCAGCATTTAGTCGCGCTTAACCTGCGATGTAACCGCCTTTTTGGAGCTTCCAAAGTTTTGTATATCTACCGCCAGCCTTTAGAAGCTCTTTGTGTGTGCCTTGTTCAATGATTCGACCGTTCTCTAAAACGATAATTCTGTCGCATCGCATAATAGTCGAAAGTCGGTGCGCAACAATTAGGGCAGTTCGTTTTTGTAGCAAGGATTTTAGCGCAATTTGAATTGCAGCCTCTGTTTCGCTGTCAAGGCTACTTGTGGCTTCATCAAGAACTAAGATTTTTGTGTTCGCTAGAATTGCGCGCGCAACAGCAACGCGTTGCCGCTCTCCGCCAGAGAGTTTGACGCCACGCTCTCCTACAACTGTTTCTAGACCCTTAGGAAGGCGCGCTATTACTAAATCGAGTTGTGCATAACGTATTGCTTGAAGCACCGCAGCGTGTGACGCACCTATGTTTCCGAAACGTACGTTTTCGTATATCGTGTTGTCGAACAAAATTCCTTCTTGCGGAACAATCGCAAGTTGACTTCTATACTGCTCTTGTGGCGCTGAGCGAATATCACGCCCATCAACAGAAATAGAACCACTTTCTGGATCGTAGAATCGAAACAGCAGTTTTACTATAGTGCTCTTTCCTGCGCCGCTGCTGCCAACTAATGCTACTTTCTCTCCGGGCTTAATGTGCAGCGTAAATTGCTCGAAAACTTTACGATGGCCATAGCTAAACTCAACTTTATTGAATACTATCGAACCACGGTTCACATTAATGGGCTTTGCTTTCGGGTCGTCGATAATTGTGTTGCTTTCTACAAGGTATTGTTGTAAGCTCTCTAAATCTGTCTGCGCCCGTGCAAGATCACGTATTCCACGAATAAACCCGCCCATCGGACCTGCGAGTCCTAAGTATGCTGTGTACACAAAGGTTAAACCCGCAACGCCAACTGTACCATCCAGTACGCCGCGAATGGAAAGTAGAATCAGTGCAGCTAGACCAAGGCCGACAATGAACAAATGACCCGCGTCAATGTACCCGTATAGGCTCCACTCCTTTGCCTGTGCAAGTCGCGTCGCATGCGTTTTATCGCTAAATGATTTGAGTACCCTGTCTTCTTTACCAAAATATTTGATTGTCTCAATGTTAGTAAACGTATCTGCTACTGATGCTTTCTCTTCGTCTTCTCTGTCGTTAGTATTTTTCCGAAGCTGCTGCTGATGTAATGTCAATAGCCAGCCGTACCCGATGAAAATAATTACTGTAATTACGATAACAATAGCAAACCATGTGCCGATAGTTAATAGTACAGCAATAGACACAACCATTTGGAAGACGAGAGGAGCAAAATTGAACACTATGTTGTCCATGATACGCTCGAGCGCACTCGCACCGCGACCAAGCCGCGAGATAAGTGTACCACTTTTATGTCCGCTGTGAAACCTATGATCAAGTCTGACAATATGCGAAAAGAAATACTGCTTAAAATTTACCAACATACGCATTTCAATTTCAGTAATTAGCCGATTTTGAATAAATCTCGCGATTGCTGCTATTGCCACAGCAACAGCGAAAGCAAAACCAATGTAGTACACAGCGGAAAGAAACGTTGCTTCTGTAAGCGCGCCACCGATGAAGGAAGTTGTGTTCTCCGCGAGTATTGAAATGAACCACCGCTCAAGCACCACACTTCCTTCGCGAATTGCAATCATCGCAAAAATTAGCAAAAGTAGTAACGAGTGCGGTTTTGTAAAACGCCAAAACAACGGCCAAACGCTTGCAGGCTTGGTTATTTTCGAATTAGACAAAGACATTTTACATTCGGCCAAAGCTGAATTCATAAATATTGCTAGAAAATCTCGAAAATTTTTCTAATAGCAAGATTTGCTTCGCTACTCGTCACTCTTACTACGCCAGCGCATGAATAGAATCACTAGATACGTTACAATTAGCACGCTTAGTGCGCCGAGAATGAACGCAGGCACAGGATTACTTGTTGCAACTTGCGCGACTGCCGGAGCCTGTGCCATCATTGGCGCGGCCTTCATTAGTTCAGGCGCTGCGTCTGCTGCCATCATACGCGCGCCTTCATCCGCAAGCGCAGGCATTGCTGAACCTGCAAAATCTATTCCGAGGTTTGCGCGATGCGCGAGCTGATAGATCATTGCGCCGCCCGCGGTAACGAGTACCGCTGGAACAACTGCGCGCAGCATTGAAAACTGGTCTTCAGCTTGCACAATAATTATTGGATTCTTGTTTGCGCGGTAATGCATAATTTCTTTGCCGCGACTTGAATAAGTGTATGCATCAGGAATCGCAAGTTTTGATTCCACTAGAAGTTTCATGTTGTAGTGCACAGTGGAAAGCGGGATTTCAAGCGCTTTTGCAAGTCCGGTTTCGGTCGCGTCTTCATGCTTTGCAAGGTACTGCAGAATGCGCTGACACTTGTCATTACTTAGCGCTGTCGCTACTTTTCCTGCATTTTGCACGGTGACGACGGTCGGAGGCATACTGTTACTTGCGTGCCCGCAGTTAAAAGCCTTAGGTTAACTTTAACACTTGTCCATATAGAAAAATAATAACTTTGCGAACGAAAAACCGTTTAGTAAGTGAAGTAGTTATATTTTCTATATAGAACATAATCTCCTTTATAGTCTATGAAGTCACTCTAAATTTGTAGGGTGCGGGGTGACCATCGGGGTCCGCGTTAGCAGTATGAACACAACTGCTCGACGCTTCAAGGCGACCACTGAGGAAAGTCCGTCCACCATATAATCGAAAGATTGGAAAAATGGGACCGAGGTGACTCGGAAGTGCGCAAGCCTTGGCCTAAACCGCACCAGCGACGATGCCGTGCGTGGCTACTAAACGAATGATCGTGCAGACGAGCCGAGAGGCGAAGTGAACACGTGACGCGCCATGCGCTAGGATGAAACGGCGAGCCCTCCCAGGTGCAAGTGCAGTATGCACGCGAAGTTGAATGTCATCACGAACCGTCGTGGCTGTCGTCAGATAAGCCGGGTACGACAGAAGGCGGCTTACACGCACCCTACAAACTATTTTTACAAAAATTAGTCAGGCCACTCGTGTCGAGGAAGCGCTTTTGCGTACGCCTCAGCAACGCGAGGATCGAC
Source organism: Candidatus Woesearchaeota archaeon (assembly GCA_043771635.1). Lineage (GTDB taxonomy): Archaea > Nanobdellota > Nanobdellia > Woesearchaeales > SKIA01 > JAYVHA01. The sequence goes on along the minus strand of JAYVHA010000015.1, from coordinate 15,154 downwards.
AATCTGCGATGGTGAGATGCGCTCGCTACCAGCGCGCTCCCACGCGCTAAGCTGCGACGTCAAGTCATCATACTTTTGTGCGTACATCGCTGCATCTTTCGGAAGCGCACGCGCGAGTACGCCATAAGCGTCCTTAACTGAATGTGCATGAACTAAAGGATAGTATGAACTGAGAAGTCTAGTTGCCGGACCCTGCGCCCTAGTTGCGCCGAGCGCAGTAAACACAACAGAATTTGCACTTACAGAAGACTCTTTTTCCCATTTTTCAATTAGTGTGTGAGCGCTACTAAATCGATCATACGAAGCAGTTTTCCAATTGACTGTAGGTGAGCGCGTAGTACAACGCAAATCTAGTTCTGGGTCCGGAGCCACTATTTTTGGATACGCCACGCACTTAAGAACCTAAGCGTACATTTATGGTTTACGTGCAAATAACCGTAAATCTTTCATGAATGGCAGTCACCCATTCCGAGAACCTTTAAATAGCGCCCAGAACTCACTGCTTCATGGCTCAGGACAAAAATACGCGCATGCCGTCAAGCGGCGCCGGGATCACAAATTTCTCAGAAGATCACCACAGTAAACTAGCTATTTCGCCAGTCGGAGTACTCGTCTACATCATAGTTATTGTCACCGTAGTACTTCTACTACGTCTAATCGCATAATTGAGGACAAATGGCGGGCATAAATCAAAAACAAATGCAGGCCATGATGAAGCAAATGGGCGTGCAGCAAGTTGACGTTGCTGCTGAGCAAGTAATTATTCGCTGCGCAGACAAAGACATTATTATTGAAAACCCGCAAGTTGCGCGCGTTACAATGATGGGTCAGCAAACGTTTCAAGTCTCAGGCGCGATGCGCGAAGAGCGCCGTGCACCACTAGTTTACATTCCTGACCAGTCAGACATAGACACTGTTATCTCGCAAACTAAGGTGTCGGTTGAACAAGCTAGAGTGGCACTTGTAAATTCCGGCGGTGACATTGCAGAAGCAATTCTTGCACTTCAAGAATGAGTCTTTCCCGTTTTGTAAATGGTAAGCTCGAAGAGAAGTTTCCCATATTAGAAGACTTTGCTCCAGGACTAGGCGCACGTATTTCACACGAAATTGACCGCAGTAAATGCCGCCCAAGTATAGACGGCCCGTCTCTTCGTGGAAGGCAATATCTTTCCGGACTGGAATCAACCTATACTACGCCGAAGCTCTTAGAGTGAGAAGTATAATATCGCTTCGCGTAGTTCATGCGGCGTGTTAACTATTGCGTGCGGCTTACTAATTTCTAAACTTTCACGAGGCGTAAACCCCCACGTGACAGCAATTACAGTGTAGCCTGCGGTTTTTCCTTCTTTAACGTCTCCTGTGGTGTCAGTAACAAAAATGTCAGGACGATTTTTTAGCCGAGTTAATTTGCGCACTTTACTGGGATCGAGCTCGACACCATACACTGGAAGCGTTACTCCATTTGCTCGAAGCACTGAATTAATTAGAGAACTGTGGTTACTCGACACAATTGGAGGCTTGAAGTCAATTAGTACCTCGCGCATGCCGGTGATAAGTATCGGATGCGGCCGCGGATAGTGGTGTAAGTCAGCCAGGAATTCGCTTGTTTGCGCTCCCAGCATCATCTGCCAGTATTCAGTAAAGTTCACGTCAAGCATGCCAATATAGGCTGCACGGTCCATTTCGGGAAAATCGTACTTTTTACTGAACGCATTAATTGCGTTAATATTCTCTTGCAGCGTGTTTACAAGCACTCCATCGAAGTCAAACACAACTGCCATAGTTAACTTTTAGAAAAATTGGTATATAAATGATTGGGTTAACAAACTCGCAACAGTTACTCAAGCTAACGAGATATTACTTTAAACCGTCAGGCCCGATTGTTCGCAATATGTGTTTGATTTGCTCAATGGTTTGCTGTTGTTGTTTTTTGTCAGACATACGTACGAACTGCAGAAGCAAATCGATCAATTCATGTTCAGAGGCGTATCGGAGCGCGTGACTGTCAGCAATGAAGTAGAAACGAAAGCCTTCGTAACGCGCTTCCTTTATGACAATACGACCAACACTCCCGAGCTCTTTGTCTTTGCGCGGACTCGTTTCGAGCGACTCTAAAAGGTCGAACACTTCTGTTACTTGTCCTTTGAATTACTTTTCAATTTCTTCAAAAAGACTGCGAGTAATCTCTACTTTCGCCATCGCTTCGCATCCTCGGCGCGAGCTTCAGCCACAGTGAGAACATCTTTTGAAGAGAAAAGCAGCTCACGCAATTGCTGCTGCACCGCCGTATTGTACAACCGGTTAATAATATCGTTATACGTTTCTCCCTTAGCACCGAACGACTTTACTTTGTCGCGAACTTCTTCATCGAGCTGTATTGTAGTCGCCATACAGCCACTATAGTGAATATAGTAGTTATAGTTTGCGCTAATCCTACTTCCAACGCAGCATCGAGAATATGACGTTCATTATTTCGCTACTGCGAGAGCTCAATTGACCTGCAGCGCACGCGTAAGAGTTATTCACAAGAAAAACTATACATAAAATGGAAAACGGTTTGAAAATAAGGCGTGTTTGTGTTATATACAGCAATAATGCCTCGTACATCCCCCGAAAATATGCCTTAATTTTCGCCGGAATGAATTTAAACGCGAGGCACGTATCGATTTTCCCCGCAATACTCCGGGTATGAACTCGTATGCCTCCTGAAGAACTCCTAATCCAGTCAAAGCGGCGTATTCAGGTTGCTGACCATTTCCTAACGCAGACGTATCCACTCGTACAGGACCCAAAACTCCTGGTTAACGTGCTCGATGGAGTACTTCGCGCAACCGAAGAACTTATTGATGCAATGCTCCAATATGAGCGAGAAGAAGGCCGCATACCAGCGTACCACGAAGGTAACTTTGTTGCGAAGCTTGCGCTAATTCGCGGAGACGTAGCAAAACGCTACAATTTCGGCCACATAGACCTTGCAATGATTGCAGAAATGCAAGAATTATTGCACGCGCACCGCAACTCGACAATAGAGTTTAGCCGCCGCGGGCAATTCGTAATGGCACACGAAGATTATAGACTCGCAACTCTTTCAGTCGACAAAATCAAAACGTACCTGACGCGAACGAAATCGCTCTACACAAAAGTCCATGATACCATCCTACCTGCATGATGCCACTGAAGAACTGAAACGCGTCGAGCATCAAGTATATGTCTCGCTCAAGTACACACGCACAGTCGATGTACTTTTGAATTTAATTGGCCGCATGATAGAAGGCTACGATCGAATGTTCGACGCGATGCTTCAACATATGCTCGATCAAGGCCGCATCGGAGAAATTCCTTCGGCACCACTAATGGTCGGCAATACAATTAAGGAATTATATGCAGAAGAGAACGTGCAGCAAAATGTTGACTTGTACTTCTTGCTTCGGAAATTACATCGATGCTCGCCGCAGCGCGAACAAGAATTCCGGCGACACGTAACACTGCGCACAATTATTGATGGTCGAGAAGAACTTGTTAACATCGACATTGCGACTGCTTACTACCACCAGCAACGCGAATTTTTAGAATACTTGTACAAGAAATTTAATGCACCAAAACAAGAACACTTTGAGTGAGAGCTAGCAGTTGTCAAAAAATTCTTTCTCTGAAACATGCGCCAACTTTAGAATCCCTTTCAATGTTCCTATATCGAGTGAGCTATGCAGTGGCACAACAGTAACTATCGAAATATTTCTTAATACAACATAGCTCCCTCGCTGACGTACTATTAAAAAATTAAAATGTTTAACGAGAATCTTAATGCAACGCTGTCCGGAAACATTTCTATTGGGCGGCATACTCGACCTCAAAGGTCGTAAGTACTGCCCGGCTAAGCGGCTTTTCAAATGGAACTTCTTCAAGGTATAATTCAGTGGCTTCTTTGAGGTTTGCAATAGCTTCATCCACCGACATTCCTTGGCTCACCGTTCCTAGCTCTGGACAGGTAGCTACGAAATAGCTTTCTCCCCGTACAATTACCGCACTCAATGTTGGCATACTGATTATCCTACGTACGAACTTCATATATTTTGCTAAAGAAATTAGATTCAATAGTGTATTGCAACTGGAATCGGAAATGATACGGCCACGGGAGAGATTACTTGCATTGCACGAAGAGAGTCCGACTACGCTTTCATTTGAGTGGAATTATCGCTATTTTTTCTTAGCATATACGTTCCAAATATCTTCTTCAGGATGGTCCCATGCATCCTTAAGTGCTTCTTCGCTCAGACGCATCCAACCTTCTGTTTCTTGACGTTCTTCTTTTTTCAAGCTTGCTTCAGTTTGTATGATTATCCTAGTTTCATCTCGGTGCAGCACTAGTCGCGTTCCAGCTTTGATACGTAGCTTCTTTTGTACATCTGCAGGAAGTGTAATTTTTCCGCCTGCTAAAACTCGGACGAATTCCATGGATCTGTTCTGTCATTTCTGACTTATATGCTCTGCGCTCATTTGACCAGTGTACCCAATATTAATCATACATTAAACCATTATTATATGTTAAAAACACACAATAATAAGTATTCTTTATAAACCAATCATATAATGAAAATGAATCAATGCCTAAGGCAAAGCGTCCTGTACCTGCAGCGGCAGCGCTCGAGCTGCTCGAACAGTTCGCACTCGCTCACGGTCTAACCGCTGCAGACTTACTTGCCGCAGCAGCAGCGCAGGGACCAAGCATTCCTGCGACGGCATTCGCAACAGATCGCACCCCGCTCGAGACCGTCGTCTCCTTCTTATCCGAGCGTTCTCTTACCACTAAAGCGATCGGCGCAGCCATAGCGCGCCCAAACAGTACCGTACTTAATGCACTCAAGAGCGCACGAAAGAAACCAGCAGCACCCGTTACGGATTCAGCATACACAATTCCTGTTTCCGTGCTACGCGACACCCGCATCAGTCCTGCTGAAGCCGTTATTGCGCATCTTCGCGACTACTACAAACTAACGAACAAAAGTGTTGCAGCTGTACTTGGTCGCGATCAACGTAACACTTGGCAACTCTACAAGAGCGCCTGCAAGAAGCGCGAGGTACGAACATGAAATCGCCTCTATTCATGCAACTAGTGCTTGCGTTCGCTCTTATGATTTCGATTTCGCCAGTACTTGTTGGCGCAGACTTACAGCAAGTTGAACCGGCAAGCCAAGCAATACTCGGCACACGCGCCTTTGGCACCGTTAGCGAGTACGCGTTCGAGCTCGATACAAGTACCTATTCTGCGACGATTGATCGCGATAGTAATTTACTGTTTGTTGAAGGCATTAAGTCTGATTCGAGTATCAAGCAAATAGGATTCATACCACTGCAAGAGCCTTCAGGATTGACTACCGCAGTTGCTGTTGTTGATATTGACGAGTTTACTAGTGCTCGCGTTACTCTTGCAATTGGTGAAGCGCAGACGCAGCCAACGCTCGTCAAATGCGATAAAGTAATGCGCGGCACTCGCCTGTGTAGCAAGTGGGTTAGCTCGCCTGAAGATGTTAGCACCGGTGACGGCGTCGCACGCTTTACTGTTAATGAAAGTGGTATGTACGCACTTGGCACTCCGTCGCGCCCTGGCAAGCCAGTTGCTCGCAGTGACTTTGAGCAACACTTGACTGCGCGATTGCCTGCGGATTCACTAATCGTTACTGACTTGCAAGGCAAGGATAAACTCCAATCGCGCGTGCGCGCAACAGTCACTGACGTATGGAAAAACGTTGATTCTGGCAAGTCATTTGTTCGCGCTGAGCTCGGCGTAAACAGCATTGAACTCTCAGACGTAGAAAACATTAACAAAATATCAAAAATAGACATTCTACCACTGGGCGATGGCTTGAATACTGATCGCCTCAATGTAGAAGGCGCACAGAACGCTAGCGGAACAGTACGCCTCGCAAAGCACGGCAGCGTAACATCAATTGTACGCTGCGATGACACATCATACGATGGAAATTGCAGCGGATGGGTAAAGACAGGAATACCGTTTACAGACTATGGATCATATATCGAGTTTACGGCGCCACACTTCAGCGTTTACGGAGGCCTTGGTGACGTAGTTGTACTCAAAGCAGTGTACACAGGATCAGCAACAATGGCTGCATCGACAAACGACACAAACATCACACTCTCACAATCAATCAATACAAGCAGTTCATTCCTCGTCTTCGGAACGAACACATCGAGCAATGAACCACAATGCTTCCTCGTAGCAGGACAAATAACCAACAGCACCACACTACGCTTCCGAAGAGAAGGAGGAGTATGCGCAAATGCCGCCACAATTACATGGCAAGTAGCAGAATTCAGAAACGGAGTAAACGTCCAACGCGGAACAACAGCAATGGGAACATCAACCTCCTTAACACAAACACTAACCGCAATAAACCCGAACAAAACATTCCCAATAATATCCAACCGCAACGGAGGCACCACATTCGGAAATGACGATCTACTCAGAGCAACAATACAGAACAGTACAACACTAAACCTATCACTGGCAACAGCATCACTAAACAACCACGTCAGCGAGTGGCAAGTAATTGAAATGCAAGGAACAACAGTGCAAAACGGAACCGTAGCAACAGGAACAACAGACAGCGAAGTAAACATAACCACAGCAACAATCAATACAACAAGAGCATGGCTAATATACAGCACACAAGGAGAAACAGGAACAACAACAAACATAGCGCAGAAACTATTCAATGGAAAAGTAGTAAACTCCACACAAATAAGATATAACAGAGGTTCAACAGGAACAGCCAACAGCATAAGCTGGTACTTAGTAGAACTACCAAACGGAACAAACGTACAACATGGCGTCGCAAACCTGTCTACTACAACACTCACTGAAAACATAACAATAACAATATACAACCACATAACAAGCATAGTAGCAGGAGGACTCTTCCAAAGAGGCGGCGAGACAACATACACAGGAGACGACAACCCAGGAACAGCATGGGCAGCATTCAACCTAACAAACAACACAGGACTAACAATAACACGAGGAGCAACAGGCACAGCAACAGCAAACATAAGCTACTTCGTAATAGACTTCGCAGAAGGAATAGTACCGTGGATAACAAGCGTAACACTAAACACAACAGATAATCCAACTAACTCAACGAACGCGAATTTGACAGCATACCCAATAGGCGCAATCGACCACACCACACTCATCTACGACTGGCGCGTGAATGGCACGAGCATTACCTTGCTCAACATGCCGTTTGATATGAATTATACAGGAAACAATACACTCGGGCTCGAAGATTACTCGACATACCAAAACAATGGAACGCTCGGAAACGGTTCTTCAGGCTCTGTACCTACTTGGTCGAGCAGTGGAAAAGTCGGTGGCGCATACGTATTTGACGGAAGCAATGACATTATATCGACCTCAGCAACCACATCGCTCAATAGTACCTTCATCGGCGGCGGTACGGTAACGGCGTGGATATATCCAACTGGTTGGGGGGGCAATGCCTTCGGCCGAATTATTGACAGCAAAGGAACTGCAACGCGCTGGCTTTGGTACTTGGACCAGAGCAATGGAAATGCTGAATCAATGCGTTTCGTATACGAATTTAGCGGTGGAGGGGGCACATGGAACTCGCCCGGCTCATCTATTACATTAAATCAATGGAAACATGCGGCCATTGTGTATGACGCCAGTAGCGCTTCAAACACTCCTGCCATCTATATTGATGGAATTGCGGTGACGGCAAGTAACTATGGTATTGCCAGCGGTACTCCGAACCAGTATGCAACCGAAACACTATCGATTGGTAACCGGGAAGCGCTTGATCGCGCTTTCGACGGTCGTATTGACGATGTGCGCGTGTACAATCGCTCGCTTTCAGCCGGACAAATTTATCAAATATTCCTTGAAGGAAATAATAGCATCAATGCTAGCACCTTTGTAGCAAGTGAAACCACTGCAGGAGACGCTTGGTCGGTTTTGGTCACACCGAACAATGCTTCGATAGGCGATGGCACTGCGCAGACAAGTAACAGTGTCACTATTCAAACGACTAACGTCGCATGTGGCGTACTCACTACGAACACAACAATGACAAATAATCTGTCTTCGGGAAGTGGGCACTGTTTCAATATTACTGCGGCGAATGTTGTGCTTAATTGCAATGGGTACTCAATTACGGGAGACTCAACAAGTAGCGTAAACGGCATCAACGTCTTGGCCGACAATGTCGCCGTAAAGGGTTGCACGGTTCAAAATATGGGCTCCAGTGCAGTTTATGTAAATCGCTCAAACGGCTTCAGACTAGAGAATTCTTCAACGCACGGCCAACACTCAGTGTATATTGAACGTTCAAACAATACGCTCATTAGAAATTCGACGTTGCTCAACCGGCTTGTTGGTAGCGACGATGGTATGATTATACTATCTAATTCGAATAACTTAACTGTTGAAAACGTAACTATGACTCCTGCGTTCCAAGCCAAGATGATTGACGGCGGAAGCAGCTCGAACGTCGTATTCCGCAACGTCACAATGACTCAAGTCTCGATGTACTACTATAATTTCCCAACCAATATTACGTTCATTAATAGTACGCTTGGCGGATATCCAGCGCTAGTGTATGAACTCGGCACACCGCACAGTACATCAGTGTGCCCAGCATTTATTGGAAATCTCACTTTTGGAATGTTATACGTGTATGCTTGTAATAACCTACAGATACAAAACTTCACAATTGACGGAAGTGGAGGGCACCAAGTAGGACTAATGCTTGATAGCGTCGAGAATGTGCTTGTTCGAAATATGACGAATAATATCTATCCTGCAATCACATTAGGCTACAGCTCAAATGTTACTATTGCGGATGGTCGGCCAAGTCGTATCTCTATCGAAGGCGGGTCGAATATATCTGTTCGGAATGCTTCAATCATATACGATTTGGGATTAGCTTCCACTTTAGATATTAGTATAACAAATACTTCTTTCATTGGCGGTGCAACAATCTATCGTGGTTGGGACTCAGTTACAGGATTAACAGTAGAGAACTCCTCATTCGTGCTAGATACGGATCCATTTAGCGGGTCCAATAGTATGTCGGGCAGCATTGTTTTCCGCAATACAACACTAAATACCAGCAGAATTGCCAATTACTCAGGTAACGGAATTATTACAGTACAGTACTTCATCGATGCGCAGGTTAATTCTACAAGTGGCGCGCCGTCGGCATCAGCGAGCGTTACAGTAAAGAATGCTAGTGGTACTACATGGGGAACTGGCACAACGAGCGCAACAGGACGCGTAAGTGCACTCAACGTAACAGTGTTCCAGCGTAACGGCACAGTTTCCTGGTCAAGCTATAACTACACAGTAAATGCAAGTAAGTCGGGCGTATCAGCAAGTAATTCATACATCGTTAACAGCTCTATTGTTGCTAATTTAACGATAGCTGATGGCGCACCGTACATCGTGTCAATATCAACTCTGCCGACCGCGCCAACGTACAACGGTAGCACGGCAGAGCCAGTAGTTATACAGGCAAACGCCTCAGACGGTGACGGAAACCTCATCAGCGTAAACTTCACCGTGATCAGGCCTGACGGAACATACGCTCTTACTCAGTCAAACGGTTCAGGACTCGCTGCGGGCGGAATATGGAACAGTTCAAGCATATCACTCAATCAATACGGACAGTGGAACATAACCGTAAACGCAACTGACGCGAACGGAAGCGTGTACGGAGCAAACGCAACAATCCGGTTCTTGCAAGTAACCGCAGCGCTGAACGAATCAAGCGGTTCCACAGGACGAAATCTTACGTTCTCAGGTCGAGTACTCAATCCTGAAGGAGCAGCTGTTGCATCCACCGCAGTCACCATTAAACAAAATGGAACAATTATCACGTCAAATATGCTGGCAGGCTGGACATACCGACGCAGCTATACAGTAAACGCGAGCCAATTCAATGGCACACATACAAACTTCACGCTACTAGTAAGACTCGATAACGAAACAAACTTATCAGCATACGCGCAAAACGACGGCGACGATATAGTATTCACAAACGTAAGCAACGGCCGACTTAGCCACGATATAGAATTCTACAATACAAGTAACGGCAAACTCGTAGCGTGGGTGCGTATCCCTGAACTGGCAAACACGTCAAACTACTCGTTCTACATGTACTTCGGCAATAGTAGCGTGAGCGCGCAGTCAAACAGCAGCGACGTCTGGCCAGGGTATTATGGGATGTGGGGTCTTGGCGACAACCTTTCTACGACGCTAGTTCGAGATGGAACTTTAACAAATAATGGTACTGCGCAAGGAGGAATGAACTCAGCAAGCCGGGTCGACGGAGTTAGTGGCAATGGGTTGTCATTCGTAAGAGCGAGCACTCAAGAAGTAACAACGACAACACAATTTACCAATCCAGATGGATTCACAATGGGCTCTTGGGTACGAACAACTAGTTCGACTGGCGACTGGTTCCTCGGATTTGGTAATATGCAAGTTGCAGCTCCAAGCAGTTATGACCGTACATTATACGTCGATACAAATGGAAAAGCACGATTCGGTTGCTTTGACGGAACAGAAGACACGGCGATTTCTACAACAACAGTAAATGATGGAAATTGGCACCATGTGCAGGGCGTACACAACAGCTCAAATGATACGCTCATGATATTCATTGATGGTGTATATGAGGGTGCAGCAACTACGCTTAATTGTGAAATCTATAATGGGTGGTGGCGCATGGGAGGACGCGGTAGTTCTGGTTGGCCTAATTCAGGCGGCAGTACGTTCAATGGAGACTTAGATTCGGTAGCAATCTTCAACGGAACTCGAACTGCTGCAAGAGTTGCGGCAGAATACGCGAACCAGAGGCCAAACAGTACTTTTGTTTCAGCCGGCTCCACTACGTCTGGCGTAACTACGAACGCGACAGGATATTACAGCACCGTAGTTGAAGTATTGAATAGCAGTAGATTCACAGCAGAAGTCGAAAGTGGAGGACTCACCGGAGTCGGTGTTGCGACTTACTCGCTGACTACAGGTACGACGTCTCTCAACGCAACAGACAACCCAATAAACTCAACGAATGCAAACCTTACGCTCTGGCTTGCGAACCTTGTTGCGAATGAATCATACATTGCAGACTGGCAGATCAACAACATATCAATTGCGCGCTCGCTGTTTTCGTTCGACACGAACACATCCAGCACTATTGCAGGAGCGATCTTTGGTCACACTAGTTCAAACAGCAATGGTACGATACCGTCAGCAGGAAGCACACCCACGTGGACAAGTGCTGGAAAACTCGGCGGCGCATACGTGTTTGATGGCGTAAATGATTACATGGACATTGTAAATCAATCAGTGCCTGATACCTTTACGTATGCGGCCTGGATTAAACCAAATAACGCTAGCGCAGGCAATATTATTGAGCACCGCATTGATGCGGCAGACCGCGCTATGTATTTGTCAAATGGTGTGCTGTACACGGGTATGTGGCCTGACACGCCAGGAACGGTGGGAGGCGGACACGTAGGAGTAGGAGTATGGACTCACGTAGCATTGACGTTCGACGGCTCAACAATTAGAGGGTATGTAAACGGAACGCTTGTGGCAAGCGCGGCTGACATAGCAAACCCTGCCGGCCCAGTTAATTGGTTCTCGATTGGTAGAGCGGACGATGGTAGCGGCTGGGTTGGCGGACTTGATAGTCACTTCAACGGCTCAATTGATGATGTGCGCATATACGACCGCGCACTCTCTACTGCGCAGATCGCATTTATTGCTGCTGAAACAAATCAGAGCAACAGGTACATTTCGGCGAACGACACATCAGGTGGAGACGTTTGGCGCGCGCGTGTCTTCGGTAATGATGGCACAGGCATTAAGAGTAATGTTACGACAAATACCGTTCGAATTACTTCGGTGTGCGTGAATGAAACTGGTGTTTGCTGGAACACTATCCAGCAAGCTATTGACAACGCAACTACAGGTCAGGCTGTCGTTATTACTGACGGTGGAACTTACAGCGAATCGATTATAGTAAACAAGACAATCCGCATCACAAGCAATGGCAGTGCTTATCCAGTTATAACGGCTGCAGGTTCTGTTGTGAATGGTACTGGGTATGTGCTAAACCTCAGTCGAGTACACGTCGTGTCAACAGGAACTACTGGAACTGCGGTCTTCGCAAACCAGTTCAACCTCGTTGACGCGAGCATTAATCTTACAACTGCACCAAGTGACATGGGCGCAGTTTCCGCGTCCAGTAATCCGTCATATAACTCGATTAAACGAGTTAATATTAGCGCAGCAAACGCAAGTCACTCAATTGGCACTATTGATGGTACGAATAATTTCGATCTACTGCAGATTAGAGGAAATTGGACTCTTTCAAGTTCCTCGACTAACATTTACCTAGGATATGGCCCAACGATCCTATCAAATACTACAATTAACGTATCTCAGAACTCTGGGATAGCTGGCCAGTTACTGGTCCCAGGTAGCTACTCCAACTTAACGAATGTGACCATCTATTTCAACAGTCTTGGAGGCGGAGATCAGCTCATTAGAAACGATAATAGGCCGCAGGTTACCGTTTCCAACTCGTTCTGGAACACAACTTCAGACATTATGCAGTTCGGCAACGACATCACTTTTGTTAATACTACGCTCGAGACCGATTATGTTGCCTTGCGACATGCTGACGCCGGTGTGCTCATTAGCTTTACCGTTATTGATTCAATTATTCGAGCGCCAACACCAATATCCATCCAGCAAAACTATGCAGGCGCAACTGGTAAAATCAGGTTCATCAACTCGACTGTATCCACGACTGGTTCGTACATTAATGGATTCACGGTTGACGGTGCGGTAAACATTACGTATGAGAATTATGTAACGGTTAACGCATCCACTACTTCGGGGGCTGCTATTTCAGGCGCTTCAGTAACTGTCTCGAACGTGACTGGAACTGCGGTTAATTCGTCATCAACTGACGGAACTGGGATTGCGGGGCCGTACACCGTAACGTGGTTAACGCAACGATGGAATGGAACTGCACTACGCAATACCACGCAGACGTACCACACTATTAACGTCAGCGCAAGTGGCTATTTGGTAAATTCGACTTCGAGCAATATCTCCTCTTCAGTACGAGTAAACCTGACGCTCATGCCATTAGCAGTCGCAGATACGTGTACGCCAGATAGTAGACAAAACCTCGACATTAACGGAACAGTATCGTGTACTAATTGGGTATCGGCGCAGAACGTTACCGTACGCGGAAACTTAACAATTACTGGCGGCAACTACACTTTCAAATCACTAACAGTGCTCGCTGGTGGAAATGTAACAATACGAAATACTAAGACAAGCGTGTGGCAGAATAGCAACTTGACAATTAATGGCACATATACTTTGGATAATGCGACTCTGCACATGAACAGTACTGCAGCTGAGGAATATTGGATTTCCGTTGGGGCAACAGGCACACTACTAGTAGTCAATAATTCAGTCATTACAATCGGAAGTACGTCGGGAACGGGATTCATAATAGACTCTGCAAACAACATTACAGTGCGAAACAGCATTATCAATCAATCACGTATTATTACAACAAACCGTACATTTAGTCTAGTTAACGCTACGATTAATAGCACAAATGTAGGCGTACAGGGTTCTGCAAACGTATCAATTGTAAATTCAACTATTAACTCCGTAAACTCCTCAGTAACAATCGAAGGCTATGGTGCGCAAACTCTGCTGCAGGGCTCGACATTAACAAACACTCACTATGCGAGTGCGGTGAATTTGTATACAGGTCTGTCGAATGTTGAATTACGCAATAATACCATCGTAACTATTTGGATTGGCATTGCTATTTCATCCACATCAAAATCCAATTTGACAATTACCGATCAAGTTATCTATGCTGGAACGGGAGTTTACAACAATGATGGAGCCGCTATTACTTTCGAAAATAGCAAAGTATATTCTGATGCAAACGGTTATGACGCGCACTCCGGAGCCTCAGATATAATACGAAACGTGTCGTTCAATGTGTCATATGGAAATGCAATTCAACACAATCCGAATTTGTGTAGTTCGGGAAGCAGTCCTATTGTTACGAATGTATCAATAGTTACCTCCGACCGCGCACTCTTATACGATTGTCCAAGCACAGCGGCAGTATTTGCAAATTCGACAATAGTAGCGTCAGGTACGCAAAAGATAGTAAATCTTTTTGCGAATGCCACTAATCTAGTAATTGAAAATATTACTATTCAGGGTACGGGTGCAAATCAGACGCTTATTGATGTGCAAGACTCTTCAGTAGTAAGGCTAGCAAGCATCACCTTGAGGCCTCGCTCGGGATCGCGCGGAGTTGTTCTAAACTCTTCAACGACTGTTTCTGCAGTTGATGTGCGCAGCGATGGTAATTTGTCGTGGGCCGCCATCGTCCTAGATGACGCAAATCATACAAGTTGGAAAAATGTGGTAATAAACGGCACAAGCATTACAAACGGCGTGTATTTGCAGCAGTCCATACGCTACAACAACTTCACCAACATATCCATAACTAACTTTACCAATGCAGGAATTCTATCCGGTGCCAACTTTGATTCGCAGTTGCGAATAGTGAACGCCACAGTTTACAGTCCAAGCGGAAATTATGGATATTCAGGAACAGAACTTTACAATGCGCATTTCGAGAACATGAGTGTTTACACTGCAAATCAAAGAATTGGTACATGGACATTAATTAACGTGACAATGAAGAATGTTAACTTATCCATAGGGTCAGGATACTCATTGAATGATCCTCGATTGACAAATTCCAGATTCTACAATGTACATATGGATAATATCTACTCTAATAGTGGTTCGAACGTTGTATTTGAAAATTCATCCATAGGAACTATTGAGTTGTATACGAACACTGCAGATATAACTTTCAGAAATACTACTTTTAGAGGAGTTTCCGGACCTGGTTGTGACGGTACACCTGACTGCACTGTGACAGTTCAGTGGTTTACAACCGTAAAAACAACTAACAGAACAGGCGCAGTACAAGCAGGCGCAACAGTTAATGCTACACTCTCTAACGGTACAACCATGTTTAGCAGC